>JBGAUW010000031.1:0-44848 GCA_044228435.1 Chitinophagales bacterium | reverse complement strand
GCTGACAGGTTCGGTAATGATATAAGATGCTGTAACCGAGCAACCAATAGTATTGCTGGCTGTAACCGTATAGGTACCAGCCAAAAGGTTATTTCGGTCCTGCGATACTACCCCTCCGCCCCAGTTATAAGTAAAAGGCGCATTAGCACCGGTAACGGTAATGTCAATACCCCCGTTAAAACCACCCATGCACGATACATTGGTAGAAGTGCCAGTGATTGCCAGGTTTGAAATAGTAACGGCTTGTGTAGCAGAGGCCGAGCAGCCGTACGCATCAGTAGCGGTAACATTAAACGTACCGCCTGCAACGGCTGTAATAGTTGCCGATGTGTTTCCGTTGCTCCATAAATAACTATAAGGCGCAACCCCGTTCGTTGGTGCCGATGTTAACTGCACTGTTCCCCCATTGCAAACAACACCATTGGGGTTGGCGGTAATAGCATTGGCAGGGTTACTCACATAAATAGTTTTAGCTACTGTTTTAGTGCATCCTCCAAAAATCATGGTACATACATAGGTTGTAGTAACAGCGGGTGTAGCCACCGGGTTTTTAATATTGGGGTTGCTTAAGCCTGTAGTTGGAGTCCAGCTATAGGTTACACCGCCATTAGCATCCAACTGGGTTGATTGGCCGGGGCATAAAGTAGAATCGCCTACTGTTAAGGTAGGCGCTATATCATCGCGGATGTTGATGTTAGCAGTAGCAGAAACTGCGCCCGTACAAGGGTTTAGGGTTGAAATAGTTACCGACTCCACTGTTTCTGTAATTCCATCGGCAAGCGGCGTTAATGGTATTGTAACCGATGTTTGCCCATATCATCGCGGATGTTGATGTTAGCAGTAGCAGAAACTGCGCCCGTACAAGGGTTTAGGGTTGAAATAGTTACCGACTCCACTGTTTCTGTAATTCCATCGGCAAGCGGCGTTAATGGTATTGTAACCGATGTTTGCCCGGCCGGTATTACCACTGTAGTTGGTATAGTTGTATAATCCACTCCGTTTACAGCGCTTCCGTTTATGGAAAGTGGTACATATAAATCTACAGCTTGTGGCTGGCTTAAGGTTAAAGTAAATGTACCTCCCACACACCCTTCATAAGCCGAAGAGAAACCAGCATAATTTAAATTACTGCTGGCCGATATACTTACCGGATTAGAGTTAAACGAGTAGGCCGAAAGAAAAACGCCCGAATCGTAAATACGATCGGCTACATCGGCTACCGCAATTTTTAAATGGTAGGTTTGGCAGGGTGTAACAGCGGCGGTGGCTGTAAGCAGGTGCGTCATACCATCGTATACAATGCTGGTGTTAAGCGGCACCTGATTATTGGTATAAATTGAATTGTAACCAAGCGTTTGATTAACACCGGTACATTGGCCGCCGTTAGCGTTAGCACCCGGCGTACCAGGGTTTACCGTATTAATAGCCACCGGCAAGTTGGTATTGGAGATAAGCGCAATATTTTGATTGGCATAATTACCTCCACCAGGATTTGGTCCGCTTATAAAAAAACCAAACACATCATTAAACTGCGAACATACCCACTCCGGGTATTCTTCCGATGCAAATACATAATCAAACTTTAAAAGCGGCCCCTGCGGCACCACATCAAATTGTAAAATGCAAGGGTCATATATAGTGCCGGCGGTAAGTGTAGAAAGCTGTGGGTCGCCGGTAGCCGAAAACTGCGAGGAGGCAAATACACCTGCATTATTGGGAATGTTTTGTACGCGGCCAGAGGCGAGCACCACGCCACCCGGCATACCCAGGTTAGTATTAACATTGGTAAAGGTGCCGGAACCATTGGCAGAGCAACTTAATGTATAGTTACTTATAGTAACACCGCTCCCTGCCAACAATTGAGATAGCGCCTGCGAGTTGCCATTTTGAGTTACCGTAATTTGCCCAACCAACAGTTGAGCAAGCAACATTAAACATAGGGTTGAGTATATATTCTTCATAGACCACGTTGATTAGCATTAACAAAACCTTCATCATCACTCAAACTGCCAGTCAGGGTCGTTTACGTAGATTGCGCATCACCGGTTCGGCTTTTCACAATTTCGTTATCTGTTATTACGGTAAAAACAAATTTTTTGTTGTATGAATTAGTTTTTAATTTGAAATAGAGTTAAAAGGCGTGGCTTGTAATGTTTATTAACCAAAGTTTCGAAACACATACACTAATAAACCGTTAAGAGTTTTTAGCTATTGCATGGTTAAAGGGCTAAGCATATATGCTATATTTACCGCAATGAAATTGAGGTTATCCGGCTTACTGTTGCTGTTCTGCATGCTTTTGGGCATGTGCGAATCGGGTTTTGCCGCAACCGGAAACAGATACGATGCAAATAACACACCGCAATCCTCGTTGGTGGCAGATTGTTTTTCGGGTGCTGCAGAAGGCCTTTTGCCCATATTGCCGGAGGTTGTAGCAAATACTTTTTCAAATTGTAGTTTACCTTATCCTTACAATAAAGATTTAACCCTGCATAGCTTGAAAAGCTACACACAGGTTACAGTCCCTTTAAGTAACTATCAAAGTACTTTGCAGCCTTGTAAGGCAAAACACTCATTGCCCATATACATAATGGTGCGTCTGTTGCTTATTTAGAATCTCCTGTTGTTTTATTGATTTGGCTTAACGGCGTGCTACAACAGCATAGCCGGTGGCATTATTATTTAACTATTAATCAAATAACATGGAAGAACTGAATAAAAACGAACAACAAAAAGGCTATGGCCCGGCTGCATCGCTGGGCATTGTATGCGGCGGTATTGCCGTGGCAATAGTAGCATTGTTGCTTTTGCAAAAACTATTTATGTAATCATAACCTCCGGAAGAAATTTATTTTCTTCCGGAGGTTTAATTAACTTTAAACAATATGAACCCTTTTCTTGTACAGGTAGTTACCCAAACTGTTTTGCGCAATCGCAAAAAAAAACAGGGGCAAGTACCGTCCTTCAGCACATTTGAGATGGCCAAGGGATTACGCGAATTGCGTATACATACCATCCGGTTATTGAAGGATATCATACTCATTTCACTGGGCATTGGCTCAGCCGCTTTTGGCCTGGAGAGCTTTTTACTTCCCTCTAAATTTATTGACGGGGGGGTAACCGGCATTTCGCTCCTTACTACCGAGCTAACCGGCATTCCGCTTTACATCTTGTTGCTTATAATAAATATACCCTTCGTTTTTCTGGGGTCAATTGTAATTAGCAAGCAATTCGCCATTAAAACGGCCATTGCTATAACCGGCCTGGCAATATGTATTGCCACCGTACATTTTCCCGAGATTACGCACGACAAATTACTGGTAGCCGTGTTTGGTGGTTTCTTTTTAGGCGCAGGTATTGGCTTAAATGTAAGAGGTGGTGCTGTAATAGACGGCACAGAAGTGCTGGCTATTTTTCTCAGTCGCAAGTTATCTACCACCATGGGCGATATCATTATTATCATTAACATTCTTATTTTTTCAGCAGCTGCATACTTTCTTTCTATCGAAGCGGCACTCTACTCTATGATTACTTATTTGGCAGCATCTAAAACCCTTGATTTTGTGGTAGAAGGTATTGATGAATACACCGGGGTAACTATCATTTCGTCGCATAGTGAAGAAATACGTCAAATGATAATAACTGTGATGGGCCGCGGTGTAACTGTTTACAGTGGCAAAAGTGGCTTTGGCAAAACCGGCGAAAAGGATATTGATATCGTATATACCGTAGTAACCCGTTTAGAACTGAATAAACTGAATATAGAGATTGAAAAAATAGACCCTCACTCCTTTATAGTAATGAGCAGTGTAAAGGATACTAAAGGAGGCATGATAAAAAAGAGGGCGCTAAAGCACTAAAATTCGGTATTACTACTCTATCGTAATTTTACGCGTCGCTACAGCCGTTGGTGTGCGGTATTCAACCAGGTAAAGGCCTTTTGAATAATTACTTACATCAATGGTGGTAATCGAAAGAGCGGCCACTGAAGATTGAGCAAATACAACCTTACCGGTTACATCCATTACCTTTATCTGTCCGCTTGGTACAGTGCCGGCATTTAATTTGAAATTAAAGTTGCCGTTACTGGGATTAGGATAGACAGAGAAAATATCGCCGCCGGCTGCTTTTATACTTGCAAAGCCGGTAGGGAACTCTTCTTTTTTGTTGGGGCACGAATCGCCGGGGTTAATTACATTCAAATAGAAATCCGGTAATATGCCCGGATAGCTGTTTCGTATATATGAAAATGGCGCTGTGCCCTGGCTGGTGTACAAAAACCCCTGGTATATTATTTCATAATAACCAGCTGTATCGGTGCACGTTCCGGTAATATTAATACAAGCCCTTCCATTACCCTTCATACTGCAAATTACAGGTGTACACAGTGTACTTAAGCCGGCAGGCAGATTAGTAAACGTAGTTACACGTATAGAATCGATGGTCACTCCGGCTAAATCGGGCGGCGTAAAAAACTGCAATACGCCATCAAAAGGCACACCACGTTCCACGCAGGGCATTTCCTCTGCCGGAGGAGATATTAAACTGTAATTATTAGTATCTATTACACAAGCCTGGCCATTAACCCCGGCTGCGAAAAAAAATGATATTACGAAAAGGGTTAAAAGTTTACGTATAAGCATAGTGGATATTATGCTAAAGCGCGTTAAGCTCTTTAGTTAAAAATGAAACGATAGAAGAAATATATTCTTTGCTAAAATCGAACTTAACCCCTGCGGTTTCATAAAACACCGGTATTGGTTTGGTGTAACCAAGGCTAAGTGCATTTTTATAATCGGCAATCGTTTTATCCGGATTTTGCTTAAAGTTTTTCCATAAGGCCAACGAACCAAGCTCAGCAAAAGCGTACTCTATATAATAGAATGGCACCACATAAAAATGCAGAATGCTTTGATAAGAAGTTTCCAAATACAATTCATTCCCCGTTCCATCAATATTTGCCGGGGTAAATCGCTTATTTAATTCCACCCACTTATCCCTTCTTTGCTGAACGGTATGGTTGGGATTGGTATATAACCAAAACTGGAAACTATCGCCCAAACAGGTTTTAGTAAGCAGCGAAAAAATATATTGTAAATGTGTTTTACGGGCACGGTTTAAATCATCCGGATTTTTATAGAATATATCCCAGTGCTCCATGCTCATTAATTCCATAGCCATACTGGCTACTTCTGCAATTTCAGAGGTAGTATCTTTAAAAGCATTCAACTCCAAATCGCGGGTTAAAAAAGTATGAATAGCATGGCCGCCTTCGTGCACCATGGTAACCAGGTCGTGCTCGCTGTTAGCCGAATTCATAAAAATAAACGGAACACCAATTTCCGGCATACCCATATTATAGCCACCGGTACCTTTATTTAAACGCGAGTCTAAATCCAGGTAATTCATGCGCTTCATTATTTCAATGCGCTCTCCAAAATAAGGGTCAAGGCGATTAAAACACTCTATAGTCTTCTCCACCAGCTCAGTGGTATTGTTGTAGGGTTTTAGCGGCTCCTTACCACTGGTATCTACATCCTTATCCCATGGCTTTAATACGTCCAGGCCTAATTCTTTTCTTCTTGCTTCAAACAACTCATTTACCTTAGGCATTAATACCTCCTCTATCGAGGCATGAAACTGAAGACAATCGGCAGGGGTATAATCAAACCGGCCAAGCTCCTCAAATCTATACTCTAAATAGTTATTAAACCCTGCATTAACCGCTACTTTATGGCGTAGCTGTATCAACTCTGTAAATAAATTATCCAGCGTTTCTACATCCTGTAGTTTACGCTTTTTAATCAGGTTAAAAACTTCTTCGCGCTGGCTGCGGTCGTTACTTTTTAAATATACCATAGCCTGCTGCACGGTTAGCTCAGTACCTTTATAGTGTATGCTTTGCGCACCGGCAATTTGGTCGTAGGTGGTTTGCTTAACCTGCATTTCGCTGTTAAGCGGAATATTTTCTTCGCGGAAAAGTTCTAACGATTTTTTTACCTTACGGATAGTGGTATAAAACACATCCTGGTCTAACTGGCCAATAAACGGATTGTTTACAAACTTGCGATCCAGCAGGTTATTCTGCACTACCATTTTAGGGTAAATAGTAGCATACAGATTAACCAACTCTGCCTGGGCTTTTTGGTCGCTGGTATCAATAGTGGTGCGCACATATACCCACCGGCTATATTCACCCAACACGGCATCAAACTCGCTCCAGTCTTTCAGCCAATTGTGCAATGCTTCCAAAGAATCTATCTCCCGCTCCAATAAATTTTTGAAGTAAGGTTCAATCGCCTCCCAGGTAGAAGGCTCAAAATTTTCAGCTACAAAAATCCGTTTTTTGCGTTCCGGAATTTCAAGCACATCGTTCATTTCCGAAATCATTTAAGTGGCTTTACGCGGTGTAGTAATTTTTCTTACCGGGGCTGGTTTGCTGGTTCCTTTGCTTGCCTGGTCGCTTTTAGAAACAATATGCTTGCTTTCTTTTTTCTCAGGCAGGTCTTTTTTAACCTCTGTTTCTTCAGCGCCCTCTACTTTCTCGGCAGTAAGTTCGTCTATCAGGTTCTTATCGTTCAAAATGCCATACCATTTGGCAAGCTTTTTCATATCGCTAACGTGCACCTTCTCTTTATCGTAGTTAGGCAGCACTTTTCCCATCCAGGTTTTTAGGTCAGCCTCTTTTTTAGCATCGGGCAAAGCAGCTTTGCTTTTTTTAATAGCAGCTAAAACTTCTTTTAAAGGAACGGTATCCTCTTCAGTATAAATAGTTATGTTATCGAGGGTGGTAAAAAGATTATTTCTGCCCGAAACAAACTGCGTTTTATCGTCTACCAACGACGTTACAATTAAACCATCGTTTCGGCGACCCGAAATTTTGAATAAACCCGGCATACCCGGTATAGCTACAACTTCTGATAAATCCATATTTTTTGAAATTTTTTAGGAGGGCAAATATAGTAACTAAAGTGATACTACAATACAGCCCCCAGGGTGCTAATTTAGGGTAAAAACTGTGAACGTAAACCGATAAAGCTGTAAAGTATTCGTTGTAAAGCGTAAACTTGCAGTTGCATGAATTTTAAGTTAACTACAAAATACCAGCCTGCCGGCGACCAGCCCGAGGCTATAAAGCAATTAGTGCACGGCATACAGCAGAGCGAAAAGCACCAGGTACTGCTGGGTGTTACAGGGTCGGGTAAAACATTTACCATGGCCAATGTAATACAGCAGGTGCAAAAACCTACACTTATACTTACCCATAATAAAACACTGGTAGCGCAGTTATACGGAGAGTTTAAGCAGTATTTCCCCGAAAATGCCGTAGAATACTTCGTTTCTTACTACGATTATTATCAGCCCGAGGCCTACATAGTTTCCAGTGGCACGTATATCGAAAAGGACCACTCGATAAACGAAGAGATAGAAAAACTTCGCTTAAGCACCACCGCCTCCCTGCTATCTGGCCGGCGCGATATTGTGGTGGTAGCCTCGGTAAGCTGCATTTACGGCTTGGGAAACCCTGTGGAAATAGAAAACGGCATTATACGTATACAAACAGGGCAGGTAATTGCACGTAATGCGTTTTTGCATAAATTGGTAGATGCTCTTTATAGCCGGGCAGAAGAGCTTTCACGCGGAACCTTCCGCGTAAAGGGCGACGTGGTAGAAATAGCCCTGCCTTATGTGGATTATGGCTTCCGCGTTACCTTTTTTGGCGATGAGATAGAAGAGATTCAAAGCATCGAAACTTCTACCGGCCGTACATTGGGCAAACTTACCAATACCTCTATTTTTCCTGCCAATTTATACGTTACCAGTAAAGATACCCTGGCACGGGTTATTGATGAGATTCAGCTTGAGCTAAATACCCAGGTAGAATATTTTAGAGAAGTTGGAAAGCACGTAGAAGCCGCACGTTTGAAAGAGCGGGTGGAGTTTGATATGGAGATGATGCGCGAGTTGGGATATTGCTCGGGTATTGAAAATTATTCGCGGTTTATGGACCGCCGGGCAAAAGGCTCGCGCCCATATTGCCTGCTCGATTATTTTCCGGAAGATTTTTTGCTGGTAGTAGATGAAAGCCACGTTACTATCCCGCAAATTGGCGGTATGTCGGGCGGCGATAGGTCCCGCAAAATGAACCTGGTAGAATATGGTTTCCGGTTGCCATCGGCACTGGATAACAGGCCACTTAACTTTTTCGAGTTTGAAAAACTGGTTAACCAAACAGTATACGTAAGTGCCACCCCTGGTGATTTTGAAATGGAAAAAACCGAGGGTAACTTTATTGAGCAGGTGGTGCGCCCTACCGGACTGTTAGACCCTCCTATAGAGGTGCGCCCAAGCCTTAACCAAATTGATGATTTGCTGGAAGAAATTGACGAGTGTATTAAAAAAGATGAACGCGTGCTGGTTACCACACTTACCAAACGCATGGCCGAAGAATTAAATAAATACCTGGCCCGACTAAGCATTAAATGCCGCTACATACATAGCGAAGTACACACGCTTGACCGCATTGAAATTATACGCGATTTACGCCTAGGCAAATTTGATGTGCTGATAGGTGTAAACCTGTTACGCGAGGGGTTAGATTTACCAGAGGTATCGCTGGTGGCCATATTAGATGCTGACAAGGAAGGCTTTTTGCGCAACCGCCGCAGCCTTATACAGGTAGCAGGCCGTGCCGCCCGTAATTCAAATGGTAAGGTAATTATGTATGCCGATAAAATAACCGGTAGCATGCAGCAGACTATTGATGAAACCAGCCGCCGCCGCGAAAAACAGATAAAATATAACGAGGAGAACAACATTACCCCTATTACCATATTTAAAAGCAAAGAAGATATTATGCAGCAAACATCGGTGCTTAATATCCGCATTGCTCCCGATGCTTATATTGAACTGGAAAGTGAAATGACGATGGCCGCCGAACCGGAAGTGGAATATATGACGGCTGACCAACTTCATAAATCTATCGAAAGCATCCGTAAAAAAATGCTGGAAGCCAGTAAAGAAACCGATTACCTTACCGCAGCCAAGTTGCGCGACGAAATGCTAACCATGCAAAAAACCCTGAAAGAAAAATTCGGGGTTAAATAGCATCCCATGAGCACCCCACATACACTAATTCACATAGGATACCCTAAAGCGGCATCTACTCTGTTACAGGCCTATTTTAGTGAGCATCCGCAGGTGTATTATAGTGGCGAAGTATTGAATAACTATAAACTTTCGGGTGAAATAGAGATAGCCCCTTTTGCACTTGCACCCGGGCAAACACATCTGGTAATTAGCGAGGAACAGTTGAGTGTTTGGCAGGGCAATTTGGATATAGTAGGTGTAAAATTCAGAGATTATAACATAGCTGAACAGCAGCAAAAAACCGCCACGCAACTAAAGCTGCGCTTCCCCGGTGCTAAAATTCTGATTATAACACGCGGATTCCAGTCAGCTTTTCTATCCATGTATTCGCAATATGTAAGTATTGGCGGCATACTAAAGTTTGAAGATTTTGAGCAACAGGTGGCACACATTTTTGCCGCGTTTTATAACTACAACTTTGTTGTAAAAACTTACAGGCAGGCATTTGGACACGAAAACGTATTGGTATTGCCCTTTGAGATGCTACAGCACAACCCTACCGGTTTCATTGAACATATTAACCGCTTTAGCAACTTGCCCGAAACTGATTTTGATGTTTTAGTTAAAAATGCCTCCCTGGGTAAGGAGGAAATTGAATCTTACCGCAAGCTATCGATGGCATTGTATCTTGCCATACAATGGCTTCCTTATAGCCTAAAGCAAAAAATTTACGGGCTGTATGTTTACTTATTGTATAGCCGCAGGTTAGGGCCTATAGCACGGCTTCTGTCTGGCAAACCAGCAACTGCGAACATTAGCAAGCAAACGTTAATGCTGTTTAATGGCAATGCAAGCACACTGCGCACCGAAACTTTTTACCAGCCTTATTATAAAGAATATTTACTTTGACCCCATGGCATTGCAGTTGCAAAAATCTATCTCAAGCCGTAACAACAACATACGTGTTTACATGGGCGAAGTATGGAAGGCCCGCGCACTGATAACCACTTTTGCCTTACGCGATTTACGCTTACAGTATGCACAAACTTATTTAGGTGTTTTTTGGAGTTTTATTCAACCGTTAACAGCCCTGCTCATTTTTCATTTCTTTTTTCAACGGGTTATTCATATAAACCTTCACGTGCCCTATTCGGTATTTGCCTGCACGGGTATGATGGGGTGGTTCTTATTTACACAACTGGTAGGCCAATCGGGCACGGCCTTAATGAACAATCAACAGCTAATACGTAAAATTCAGTTTCCCCGGCTAGTACTACCAGTAGCTAAGGTTATAAATGGGTTGGTGGAGTTTAGTGTAATACTGGTAATGCTGGTAGTGCTAATGCTGGTTACCGGCTGTTCATTTTCATTTAAAATAGTCTGGCTGCCGCTGGTTGTTGCCGCTAACATATTGGTGGGGCTATCGGTAGGTATATGGTTAAGCGCGCTAACTATCCGGTTTCGCGATATGCATCATATTATTCCTTTTCTTATCGGTTTCGGCATTTGGGTTACACCGGTATTTTACCCCACTACCATGGTACCCGAAGGCTTTAATCTTATTTATTATTTCCACCCGGTAGCTAATATTATTGCCCTTTACCGCTGGATATTTATTGACTGGCCTATAAATTTTATGCAGGTATTTGTTTCCTTTTTTATAGCTGCTGTGTTGCTTGTAAGCGGGCTTGCTTACTTTATACGCAACGAAAAATTTATTGCCGATTACCTGTAACTATGAGCGAAGTAATACTGGAGGTTAAAAATATTTCGAAGAGTTTTAAAAGGCACCACAACAAAAAAGATAGCCTTAAAGAAACTATCTGGAGCATTTTTGACAAACAGGATGAAAGCGATTCTTTTTATGCCCTTACCGATATATCTTTCGAACTAACACAGGGAGAGGTTTTAGGAATAATTGGAAAAAATGGCGCCGGAAAATCTACCTTACTAAAAATACTTAGCGGTGTTACATGGCCCGACTGCGGCGAAATAAACTTTTATGGCAAAACGGTATCGGTGTTGGATGTGGGAGCCGGTTTTCACCCGGAACTTACCGGTAGAGAGAACGTGTATTTAAGTGGCTCGTTGTATGGTTTGAGCAAACAGCAAATTGCTGAAAAATTTGAAGCCATTGTTGATTTTAGCGGTGTTCGCTCCTTTATTGACGAACCTCTAAAAACATACAGCTCCGGAATGTATCTGCGCCTGGCTTTCTCGGTAGTTACGTCCCTCGATGCCGACATCCTAATGTTTGATGAAGTGCTCTATTTTGGCGATGATGAGTTTCGTTTTAAATCGAAACGAAGCATAGAAGAACTTTGCGGCAAAGGCAAAACGATTATACTAGCCAACCATGATTACGACTTTTTGATGAAAGTATGCGACCGGATAATACTTTTAAATGATGGCAAGGTGGCCAATGTTTTTAACATGAAAACCGAACGAGAAAAGTTAAACGACTACCTGTACGAGCGGCTGGATGTTGTACAACAAAGTCAAACTAAACGCGTACCTGTAGTGCACGAAGCCACCGAAGCGCACCAATGGGAGAATATAAAAATTGAAAAGATTACAATTAACGCCATTGAAAGTGAACAAGTAACAGTCTACTCCGATCAGGATACCATAATTGAAGTGCATTATACGCTTACCGATATTACTTGCAGATATGATTTTGGCCTGATGTTTACCGATGAAAAAGCCGATGTTATTTTAAGCACCTCTACTATCGACCCCAAAATGATTGACCTTGCACAACACGCTGGTAGCAATGTTGTGCGATACGTAATTGATAAAAACTTTTTCAATAGCGGCACACTCATACTTACCCTGGTTGTACTTAAAAACATGAACGAAATGTTGGTGCGCTATAAAAACATTAAAAAAATAACCATTAACCGACTTGTGCAACCGGCAAACAATATGCTGGGCATGCACCGAAAAGGTCTTTTAAATATTGATTTTAAATGGGAACATGGTTAAAAAGTGTCCCGTTTAAAGTTGCCACAACCGGTATAAAAGCAAAACAATTATTTTTACCATTGGCCGGTTTCTATTAATGCTTACCCTTATTGGCCGGTTAGAAGCCATTGTTTTTTATGCAACAAAACGTTCACCATATTACCGAAAAGCTTGAGCAGGAATTAAACGCTACCCTATTACTTATAAAAGAGGAGCAATTGCCCTCGGGCGAATTTCAAACATTTGAGCATTACCCCACGCTGCATCCGGGGCATTGGATAAAAGGCCCCTCCTCTCCTTTTGTAACTGCCAGTATTTTAGCAGCGTTGGCCGACATAAACCACCCTACTGCAAAAATTATACTGGATAAAGGAGCTTCTTTTATTGAGCACACAGAAGAAAAGGGACTATGGCGCTTTTGGAAGAACAACGCAAGCGAAAATAATGTGCCCTGCGATGCAGACGATACAGGCATTTGCGCATTTGCACTAAAGCGAATTAAAGGCACCAGCATAAATAACCAGCCTTTATTTGCTGCTAACCGAAATACAGATGGTTTATTCTACACCTGGTTTATGCCACGTTTCTCATTTATTGGCAAGCCATTGCGTTTAGTGGGGTTTATAAACGATACTAAGTTGGCTAAAACAACTATAGAAAAGGGCTTTTTAGACAAGGAAGATGTGGAGATAGCTGTAATGGCTAATGTGCTGCTTTATTTAGGCGAAACCCCAATAACACAAAAAGCCATTGCCTTTACAATCAACACCCTTAAGGCAAAAACAGGTTATGCTATGCACTTTTATAGCACGGAGGTTTTTGTATGGTACCACATAGCACGGGCATATCATTATTCAGTGCCGTCATTGGGCGCCCTTTCGGCAGATTTTGTCACTTATTTTAAAGTAGCCGAGAGTAAAATAGATTTAAAAACCGATTTGCCTTTAGCCTTGGTTCTGTTCAATTCGGCCTGTTATTTCAAAGAGTTTAAAATGGCAGAAAAACTACTTAGCCGCGTGCTGGATGCCACTTCGCAGCTCCCCCACTACCCGTATCCCTATTTTACAAGTAAAAACCGTATTTATAACGCCGGGGCCGCTGCACTTACATTAAGTTGGTATGCCGGTTTTTTACAAAATGCTTATACCTATTTTTATAAGCAGCCATCGGGGTAACTTAGCAGTACGTAATACCGAGCCTGACTTTACAGACAGGTTTATTTAAATATTTTAGTTAACACAAAACGGTTAAACATCTTTTCTTTTGGCGGTAATTTGGTTAGAAGCTGTTTCGATTTATATGGTAAAATTGTTTATGAGCTATTTTCGGGCGAAACAAGAAAGGTTTTCGCAGCCATAATGGAATATTTCTGGCAAGAAAACCTGCCGCAGTTGCAGCCGAAAAGAGCCGGAAACAAATTAGGAGATAAATGGAAACAGCTTCTGAATGAAACTACTTCGCACAAATATTTGGTGGAATGCAGTAGTGCCTCAGGTACTGGGCTGGGTTTACTTTGCTATGTTGGCAGGTGCAAGCCCTTTAACCATAAATTGGAAATTACTTATCTTATTTTTTATTGCCACAATTTCTATAGCTGCATTTGGTTATTTAATAAACGATTTTTTTGATGTAGATGTAGATGCAATAGCCGGTAAAAAAAATGCGCTCGCTGCATTCAGTGTTCCGTTAAGAATCGTTTTTGTTGCTCTACCTTTAATTGTTGGCATTGCCGCCTGGGCTACTATGCCTTTGCCGGTAGGTGCTACCATATTATTTGTCTTACAGATTATAGCACTGGTAATATACAGTGCCCCTCCGTTCCGGCTTAAAAACCGGGGTTTAGCCGGTATAGTTGCCGATGCTTTTTACGGACATATCAATCCAGTTTTTATCACGCTTACAGCGCTTATTCCGGGTTACAGCCTAAAAGGGCCTGCAGTTATTATCCTGTTTGTAATTTTGTTTTTAGCGGTTTCATTTAAGGGTGTGCGCAATATTTTGTTGCATCAAATACAGGATAGGAAGAAGGATGCAGTGGCAGGCACCACAACTTTTGTTGTAAAAAAAGGAGCTCTTTTTTCGCTTAACCTGGTTAATTGCTTAGTACCTGCCGAAATAGCACTAACTGCTTTACTCGCACTTTTTATAAGTTTTTTTCTGCCTCCTTTTTTCTTATCTCTTTTTCTATTTACAATACTTACCTATTTAAAGTTTAGCGGTTGGAAATTGGCTTACCTGCCAAAGCGGCAGCTAAAATTCAAGTTTTTGTATTTTATAAACGATTACTACGAGGGCTGGCTACCTGTTTTTTTCCTTATTCTGCTGGCAATAAAGCACCACTCCCTTTCATGGTTATTGCCAACGCACCTCATCCTATTCCCTGCATTTATCACCAAACTGGCTAAAGACTTGAAAACCATTGCCCAAAACTTTAAAACAGAAGATGATTATTAATGCAATTAGGATTATTGCATCTACTTGGTTTCAGCAATTCAACTATTTTTAGCCCGATGCAGAAAGTTTTAATTACCGGTTTTGGTGGCTTTATTGGTTATAGCCTGGTACAGGCGTTAAAAGATAGATTTGAGATTACAGCCTTAGATAATTTTTCTACTCTAAGCAATTACGATATTAAAAAAGCCCGGGCTGCAGAGTTGGGCATTGCAGATTTTGACGCTTTTGCAAAGCAAAAATCTCTTATCAAAGATAATCTCGCTTTCCACTATGCCGACCTTTGCGATGTAGCACAGCTGGATAACGTTTTCGAAGACCGGCAGTTTGATTGCGTTATCCATTTAGCAGCACTTACCGGCGTTCGGCAATCGTTATTAAACCCCCAGGCTTATATCGATTCAAATGTAAAGGGCTTTGTTAACCTTATTGAATGTGCTAAAAAGCATGGGGTTAAAAACATCATTTATGCTTCCAGTTCATCGGTATATGGCCTGAATGAAGAGACCCCCTACGCTGAAACACAAGTAACCGATGCTCCTATCTCTGTTTATGCCGCAAGCAAAAAAGCGGACGAACTATTAGCTCATACCTACAGCCATCTTTACAATATTAACTTAACCGGCCTGCGTTTTTTTACGGTTTACGGACCATGGACCCGCCCCGATATGGCCGCTTATATTTTTATGAAAGCCATTGCCGAAGGCAAACCTATCGACCTTTTTAACGAGGGTAAAATGATACGCGATTTTACCTATGTGGGCGATGTGGTAAATGCGATATCGTTGCTGATAGAAAAAACGAAAAATACAGATAAACCCACGCACCAAATTTTCAATATAGGCAATCATAATCCCGTTTATACTATTCAGTTCTTAAACGAAATTGAAGCCGCTATGGGCAAGAAAGCCGTAGTGCGCTTTATGCCAGTGCAACCCGGCGATATGCTGGCCACTAATGCCAGCTGCGAAAAACTTTTCAGTTACCTTGGCTTTAAACCCGAAACCCCTCTTAATGCTGGTGTAACCGCTATGGTGCAGTGGTTTAAGCAGGTTGCTAAATATTAACTGTTTATAGTAAATTTGCGCGCCCTTTACGCATCCGGAATATTGAAGCCACCGGATATAGTTTAAAGGCAGGCCGGGCATGAGTAAGAATAAGTTTGTTTTTGTGGTTTGTGGCGGTGCCGAGCATGTTAATACGCTCCATTTTTCGTTGCGGTATTTAAAGCATTTCTCTAAAAACGAAATTATAGTAGTTACCGATTCGCAACGCAATGATGTGCCCGTGCAATGGGATAACATAATAGAGGTAAAAACCCCTGAAAACTTTACCAACCACCAGGCAAGTATTTATTTAAAAACGGGGCTTCATAAATTTTTGCCCAACGGTTTTACCTATTGCTACCTCGATACTGACGTAATAGCGTTAAACGAAGAATGCGATGATGTATTTAAGTATAAGCAGGGGCCTATTACTTTCGCCGCCGACCACTGCCGCTTGCCGGCTTTTAGCCCCAATGCGGTGCGATGCAACTGCGCAGTGCAAAACCGGAAAGATATTGCCGAACTGGAGTTGCTGATGGAAAAGTATGACCCGGCCCGCAAACTTTTAGACCCTACCCTAGAAAACAAAAAACGCGCACTGATTAAAAAATTTGAGATTATAAAGCAGCATAAATTCAGCTATCTGCTGCTTTCGCTTCGTTTTATAACCACCCTAAATAAGTTTAAGCTGGATGATGATACTTTTTATGATCGTCACCAAAAACTATGGGTAGATAAGGACGGGCGCGCTATAATTAGCGGGGCCGGCAATATGTTTAAGGATATTGAAAAAAACTCGCATTGGCGCTGGAACAAAATTACACGCCGCTGGTATGGGCCCGATGGCAGCGATATTTTTAACCTTACCTGCCCGCACCTGGCAGAATATATTTATAAAAGATTTGGCATTGAGGTAAAAGACAAAAATTTCCAGCATTGGAACGGTGGCGTATTTGTATTTGACGATTCCAGCCACAATTTTATGGAAGCATGGTTTAATAAAACTATGCAAATTTTTAACTGGCCCGAATGGATGACAAGGGACCAGGGAACATTGATTGCCACAGTGTGGGAGTTTGGCCTTCAAAAAAATCCGGTGCTGCCCCAAAAATTCAATTTTATTGCCGACTATACCAGCCAGCGGGTTATGATGGATAATAACGGCAATTTTTCTGATGATGCTTTTAAAACTAAACTACGGCCCGCGCTAATCCATATCTATCATAACTTTGGCATGAAGGGTTGGGATATGTGGGATTATGTAGAACAATTAGGCATCACATTTTCTTCTACTACCACCTCTGCATGACGGAACGAAAAAAGAAGTTTTTCTTTCAGCTGCGCCTCCTTGTCATCTGCTTACTTGCTATTGAAATAGGCTTTCGTTTGGCCGGCTATAAACCAGGTAACATTAAACCTAACTGGTATGGGTTTAATAAAGTTGACTCCCTATGCCTGATACCCAAATATTTTATGAACCAGGATGGAATACTGGTAGCCGATAGTAATTATTGGAACGAAAGAAAATTTCCTATCAATCCCGAAGGCTTTCTTTCGCGCAGTTTTACAGAATTAAACCCCGCGAAAAAAAAGGTTATGCTTATTGGCGATAGCTTTACCTGGGGTATGAGCGCCATGCCTTTAACCGATAGTTCATTTGCCAGTATAATGCAGGCCGAAACTAACTACGAGGTTATAAATCTGGGCATACCGGGTACCGACCCTGTACAGTACAGCGCTCTGGCTCAAAAATACATTCCGCAGCTAAAACCGGATTATGTATTTGTGTTTGTTTTTATGGGCAACGACCTTATGCAGGAAGACAGAGATATTGACCCGCATAAACCTTTGTTCTATTATACCAACGCCGGAACCATTGCAGCCACTATAGATGGCATTTACTTTAATAACGCTTACAGTGCTTATAGCTATGTAGTAAATGAAAAATATTACCTGGGCAGCCCTAAAACATTTTACGAAAAAATTATAGCCTGTAGTTCTTTACTCTCCCGTTTATACTCGCTCAAATATCGTGTGGCTGAAAAAATAAAATTTGAAAATACCGTACGCGATTGCAGCATTACAAAAAAACACCTCAAAAAGATAAAAGAAACCGCGGCTGTTAACGGTGTGCCTGTTAATTTTGTAGTAATACCTGAGCTAAAAGAGGCGGACATGCCGCTTGAGAAATATAAATTAAAATATGCTAACTTATTATCTGATACTTCTGTAAACACCGATTGGTTTATACTGCCCAATTCGAAAGCGAACTTCACAAAATATCCCGATGGGCACTTAAATAACAAGGGGCATCGCCTATATGCTAATTACCTGGTAGGTTTTTTAAAAAACACCGCCAAACTCAAATAAGTTTTTAAATTGGTTTTTGTGAATCACTTCTGCACCATTTCAACATACAGCCATCTTTACAAGGTGCATGCTCTTGCCGATTCAATTGGCGACCAGGGAAGTGATTTTACGCTGCACGTATTGGTTACAGATGGTGAGGTTAGCTATACCTTTAACCGGTGCCGTTTTTGGAAGCTTAGCGACTTAAAAGACATACCTGTTGCGCAAAGTATTATTTCAAAATATAGCAAGGCTCCCGATAAACTCCGTTGGAGTTTGAAGCCGGTTTTTATGAGATTTTTGCTGGAAAAGGTATGTGAAAAACTGGTTTATATTGATAACGACCAGTTCTTCTACTCTGATTACCGCTTTTTATTTGACCTTCTTGATGATTATTCATTTTTACTTACGCCCCACTACTATAAACACAGCCCTAAGGCAGAGCAAAATTGGCTTGAAGCCTCCTACAAAGTAGGGCTTTACAATGCCGGTTTTATCGGGGCATCAAAGGTGAGTCTTAATACCCTGCAATGGTGGGCCGAATGCTGCGAATACCGTTGCGAAAAGAATTATTTCCGTGGGTTGTTCGACGATCAGCGCTACCTGGACCTTATACCTGTAATGAACGAAACCGCGCATGTAGTGCGCCATAAAGGCTGTAACCTGGCCGGTTGGAATTACGATTGGTGTACAAGAGATGAAAAAGACGGCACGCTTAAAATAGCTGGCAAATATCCGGTAGTGTTTATACACTTCAACCTTTTTACCATACGCGAAATAGTTGAGCAACGCGATTTGCCTCTTTCCTCCTACTATACTGCCTACATGGCTGCGCTTAAAAGGCACAAACCCGATTTAAAGCAAAGCCATCTGTACAGTCCGCAACCTTTTATCGAAAAATTAAAATACAATATTTGGAAACTGCTAACCGATGCAGGTATTTAAGTTATGGCTAAACAAAAACCTGAAACGCAAAAATCAGTTACCAGGCGTCAACCTTCTTTTTTGCTAAATAGCGAGAAGGGCTTTGCTCTGCTTATTTTTTGCTTTAGCTTTTTGCTTTACTTCAATACGGTTTTTAATAATTACAACCTGGATGATGAACTGGTTACTCAAAACCACCGCCTTACCAGCAAAGGGATTAGTGCCATACCCGAAATTTTTTCATCGCCGTATTACCAGGATAACGCGGGTTATAAATACGAATACCGGCCCATAGTTTTAGTAACCTTTGCCATAGAACATTCTCTGTTTGGCGAACACGCCTGGCTTAGTCATTTAATAAATGTATTACTCTATTCGCTTTTATGCCTTTTGTTGTTTAACGTTCTAAAACGTATGTTAACCGGTTATAGCATAATTTGGAGCCTGCTTATAACGCTTTTTTTTGCTGCCCATCCGGCACATACCGAGGTAGTAGCCAGCATTAAAAACCGCGATGAAATCCTTTCGCTCATTTTTAGCCTGCTGGCGCTTGATTTTAGCTGCCGCCTGGTGCAGCAAAAAAACAGCTTACATATTATAGCGGTAGTCGGCTTTTTTGTATTAGCGCTTTTATCCAAGTCCACAGCTGCGGTTTTTGCATTCCTTATACCGCTTGCACTTGTTTTGCTAACGCCCCTATCTTTTGGGTATTTAATCTTGCTTTCA
Source organism: Chitinophagales bacterium (assembly GCA_044228435.1). GTDB lineage: Bacteria > Bacteroidota > Bacteroidia > Chitinophagales > LD1 > Bog-950. The sequence continues at coordinate 25,298 of JBGAUW010000031.1, read as the reverse complement.
CTCGCTCTGATAATACCGGCCGTGCTTTTTGCAAGGCTTTATTCCGTTTCGCAACAACTTATATTTGGTATGGCTTTGGCGGGTGCCATTATAGCCTTATACGGATTAAAGAATATTCGTCAAATTTTACCGGCAATAAAAACATGGGCACTAACAACCTATTCGGCCTTTGCCGCAAACAGAGAAACTGTTAGTAACGAAACCTATTCTTTAAATTTTTCGTTTCTAAAAAACTTATCCTCTGGCATTCCATTTCTTGGTTTAATAGTCTTTTCATTAGGCTGCTCATTAACCGGTATCTATAATGGTGTTCTATGGATGTCAGTTTTACCCTTAGTCTTACTGGCTGCAGTATACTTATCGCTGGGCAATACAGCCAAATTAATACTGATAAGCATAATAAGTTTAATTGCGTTGGCAGCCCTTTTAAAATTCTATCAGGCATCAAGCCCGTTAGAAGCTGCCCTTTGTATATTTTTAGGTGCTGCCATTTTAAGCCCAAATAAATTTATTAGCCGCGCAGGTATAGTCAATTATATTTTATATGCGGCTCTAACTATTGCTATAAAGCATGCGTTTTTCCCTTTGGTAGGGTTAGCCTTTATAGCTATGCTGCACAAACGCACCTATGTATTATCCTATATACTCGTTGCTACATTTTTGGCCTTTTACATTAAAATATTGTACACTGTTTTATCAGGCGCTGCCAGCTTGCAGCTTTCTTTAATAAGCTTGCCTTTGGTTTCAGCGGCCGCTGCTTTAGCCTGGCAACATAAGCTTAAGTGGCTTAGTTTCTCTGTAATACTAATACCCGTATTTTTAACGGCTGTATTTTTAAGTAACCCTCCTTCAAGCACATTTAGCCTTAGCCAAAAAGCTGCTAAAGGATACTACACATTAAGCGCAGTAAGGGCTGTTGACCCCGTGCCTGTTAACTCTGCAAGGCCTTTGGTTTTTATGGAAACCCCCGTTTCCTCCAGCGACCCCTTATCTGTAAGGGTAGGTACGGCTATGAACATATTAGGTAAATATATTAAGCTAATATTTATTCCTTATCCGTTAAGCTACTATTATGGGTATGCGGTTATAGTTCCGGCAAATATTACGGATGCAGGGCCTGCACTTTGGCTTACGCTACACCTGATTTTATTAGGCCTGGCTTTATTTTTAATCAACCGCGCTACGCTGCTATCTTTTGCAATTTTATTTTACCTGGCTTCGATAGCCGCCTTTAGCAGCTTAGCCATGCCAATACCGGGTATGATGGCCGACCGCTTTTTGCTGGTGCCATCTGTTGGCTTCTGCATTGCTTTAGTATACATACTTGCAACCCTGGTAGCCAAACTTAATTTAAAAGCGCCCTCAGCTTTTGCCGACTTAAATAAACCGTTTAAAATTTCTGCTACCCTTATAATGCTGCTATACTCGCTGCTTACCTTTTCGCGCAACCTGGATTGGAAAGACCGCGTTACTCTTTTCAGCCACGATATTAGCTCCGTAGAAAACTCAGCCCAGGCACATAATCTTTTAGGGTTGCATTTGTTTTTTGCATCGAACGCCGAGCCCGATGTGGCTAAAATGAATGAGCTGCGCGAAAAGGCCTTGTTGCATTTTAACCGGGCCGTAGAAATATACCCTCAGTTTTTAAATGCCGCTTACGACCGTGGCCGATTGCTGGAAAGTATGGGGCGCTATAGCCAGGCACTGGAGAGCTACCTGGTGGCAACTAAAATCGATAGCAATTTTAAAATGCCATATTTCAGTATGGGGGTTATTTACCAAAACCAGAAAAACAATGCCGAGGCAGCGGCCTGCTACGAAAAATTTTTAGAAAAGTATCCGCAGCAAATGCAGGCTTACACCAATCTAAGCTTTGTCTACTTTAACTTGCAGCGCTTCGATTTATCAATAGCCACCAACCACAGGGCTTTGGCGGCAAGCCCCGGCGCTTTTGACCCTACTGTAAATATTGCCATTACCTACAAGCATATTGGCGTATTAGATAGTGCCCTATATTACTACCAACAGGCCCGCGCCCTAAAACCCTCTTACCCGGGCATTGATAACACTATACTGGACTTACAGAATAGAACTAAATAACATTAGCCTATTTTTTATTTTAGCGCCATGCAAGAGATTTTTGACAAGGCAAATGCGGTTTTAGAAGAGATTAAAACCTCGGCCCCCGGCAATGCCGATGAGTTAGAGCAGTTTCGTATTAAATACCTGGGCACTAAAAGCGTGCTTAAGGATTTATTTGGTGCCATGGCCAAATTACCTGCCGAGAACAAGAAAGACTATGGCCAGCTAATGAATACGCTTAAGGCTACCGCCGAAGCCAAGCTGGAAGAGTTGAAAGTAAGTTTTGAGGCGGGCACAAGCACCGCTAAAGATGTGCCTGACTTAACGGCACCTGGCTATAATATACCGGTAGGCACACGCCACCCGCTAAGTATAGTGCGTAATAAAATGATTGATATTTTTTCGCGCATTGGTTTTACTATAGCCGAGGGGCCCGAGATTGAAGATGACTGGCACAACTTTACGGCCCTAAATACACCTAAAGACCACCCTGCGCGCGACATGCAGGATACCTTCTTTTTATCGGAAGATAAAAGCCTGATGCTACGCACCCACACCAGCAGCGTGCAAATACGCAAAATGGAAAGCGAAAAACCGCCTTTGCGTTATATTTTCCCCGGCCGTGTTTTCCGTAACGAAACTATTTCGGCACGGGCACATTGCACCTTCCACCAGGTAGAGGGGCTGTATATTGATGAGAATGTTTCGTTTGCCGATTTAAAGCAAACCATGCTATACTTTGCACAGGAAATGTTTGGCCGCAATACCGAAATACGTTTCCGTCCTTCGTTCTTTCCGTTTACCGAACCAAGCGCCGAAATGGATATCTCTTGCTTTATCTGTAATCAAAAGGGCTGTGCCGTTTGCAAATACAGCGGCTGGGTAGAAATTGGCGGCTGTGGCATGGTAGACCCTGCCGTGCTCGAAAACTGCAAGGTAGACACTAAAAAATATTCCGGCTTTGCCTTTGGTATGGGTATAGAGCGTATTACTATGCTAAAGTTCCGCGTTAACGACCTTCGCCTTTATTTCGAAAACGATGTTCGTTTTTTAAAGCAATTTACTTCAGCGGTTTAACCAGCGTCGAACACCGCTAAAATCAACTAATAAAAAAATCCGTGTGGCTTGCGCTGCACAGATTTTTTAGTGTTCACATGTTCAATGTTGGTTTATCTTGCAATTATTAATCGTTTAGTTATAGTTCCTTTTGCACTAATAGCCTGCACTAAGTATATACCTCCTGCCAATTCCGATGTATTTATATTTAGGTTTAAGGCGGTTACCGGCATGGCTTTAAGCAACCTTCCGCTCAAGTCAGTTAACCTGATTTCTGCACCAATCAATTCCCTGGTTACAGAAAGCTGCACCGCATTGGCGGCCGGGTTAGGTTGTATTGCCATGCTGTTATCTTCAAGTTTTATATTGCCTACAGATAATGGCTCAAACTCAACCAGTGTCGAATCGCGGCCCGCGTTTAGCGGCAGTTCAATGCCGTTGTTATCTATCATCAGCACATCGCTTATCCAAACCCTGGTATTGTAGTAACCAAAGTCTTTACCATTAATATTATCGGTAGTTATTACAAAAGTAACCTGCCCTATCTGGCCATTACCGCTGCGGGTGGTATGGTCAATGCGGGTAACAGCACATTTTATTTGCCCGTTTGCAGGTAAATCTTTAGCTATCGAAATTTTATCGGTAGCGGTTCCCAGCCACGAGGTACCAAACGTGGCCCGTGTTTTAGTGCTGTCTACCACCAATGCATCGTAGTTAACCGTAAACGCTAAACCGTAAACACTATTTGCCGGAATATTTGTATTACCTAAAATGAGGTTGGCATACAGGGTATCGCCGGTATGGGTAGTATCGGGCACCAGGCGCACATATAATTCAGGGGCATTTGCTCTCCACGGCTCTTCATCCTCATTTTTAGCATGAACCAACGCATAATTTTGAATAATAGCGAGTGTGTCATTCGAATCTACAACCCCGTTGCCATCGCAATCAATATGCTTGTAATTAGCTCCATTGCTCAGGGTATCTATCCAGTTAGCAGCATTGTGTGCATACCACCCTAAATCAATTTGTGAACGGGCCGGGCCGATGTTGCCATAAGCCAAACCTATAGGCAGTAAATCGTTATTATCAGCTACACCATCGTAGTTTGCATCGCCGGGCCACACACACTGGTCGGTGCAGGTATAGCAGAAGGTGTCGGTTACTGCCTGGCATCCGTTTGAATCTGTAACCATTACCCAAAAGCAACTACCCTGGGCCGATAAGTCCATATAGGTACTGGAATCGGTAGATAAATTACTTGCCAGGTACTCATATGTCATGTATACCCCACCCGTAACTACAGCACTTAATGTATCGGGCAGTGCGCCGCCGGTAGCCGAAACCAAATGTGCCTGTAATAAAGGTGGCTCAATAACCTCATAAATACTTAGAATAGAACAACCATTATAATCAGTAACCGTCACTACATAAACGCCACCAGCCAGGCCGGCTAGGTCTTGTGTAACATACAAGCTATCGCTCCAGGCAAAATTGTAGGGCAAAATTCCGCCAAAAGCTGTAATGTCGATAGCACCATCATTAAAGCCAAAACAACTTACATTACGAACAAACCCTGATGTATATATTTGTCCGGGGTCGGTTATAGTAAACGAATCAATAACAACACCCGCAGCAGCATCGGTTACCGCAACAAAATATCTACCAGCAGTCAAATTTGTAAATACACCTGATGATTGGAATGTTGTGCCGCCATCAATACTGAATTGGTATGGCGGTATGCCACCGGTTGCGTCTAAAGAAGCAGAACCAATTGCTAAGCCGTAACAAGTTACATCTACCAAACTAATTTGATTAACCGCAAGTGGCCCTAAATTAATTGCGGCGGTAGAGCTACATCCCTGGCAATCGGTTACGGTAATACCATAAATACCATTGGACAAAGCCTGCGTAGTAGGATTTTGCTCACCATTACTCCACGTATATTGATAAGGTGCACAGCCACCGCTAACGGTAACGCCTAATGTGTCCGGATATATTCCATCGCCATCATTTGTAATAGATATTATATTACTACTTCCCATTTGCAAAATGGTGTCTATAACTGCAATCGTGCATCCATTTGCGTCTGTAACATTTCCTGTATAAATATCCGCCGGTAAAGATGTAATTGTGCTGGTGCCCGCGGGTGTTGGATTTCCCAAATACGTATAGGGCGGGGTTCCTCCAGCAATGGTGATAGTAAGTGTACCATTGTTTAAACCGCATGTGGCATCGGTGTGTGATAATGTAGCCGAAAGGACGGCAGGCTCATTAATGTCAAATGAATCTGTAATCTGACAACCGGCGGTATCGGTAATAGTTACCGAATATCTGTTTGGCACTAAACCTATAAGATCTTCACTTGCGTCGCCGCCAGGTGACCACAAGTACGTATAATTTGATGTACTGCCAACCATAGTTAAATCAATTGCACCATTACTTGCACCGTTGCAAGTAACATTAGTAATAATGGCGGTATCTATGGGATATGGTGCAGAGGCTTGGATGGTAAAAGGTATATAATCGTTACAACCCCTACTATCTGTGCCAATTGCGGTATAATCTCCAGGAGTTAAATCAGTAAAAACACCAGAAGGCTGAAATATAACTCCAACAACAGAATAACTATAAGGAGGATAGCCGCCGGTTAGTTGAAGCGTAATACTTCCATCTCCAATACCATAGCAGGAGGTTGAATCAAAAGAAAAAATACTAAGTGCCACTCCACTGGAAGGATTAATTGTCGCAGTTACAGTATCGTAGCAGCCCAAGGTGTCGTATACATATATAACATAGTTTCCGGCCGATAATGCATTAAAATAAGGTGACGATTGCAATAGGTTACCGTCCAATGAATAGGTGTAGGGTGGATGTCCAGCGCTACCAATTGCTTTTAAACTTCCGTCAAAAACATTTAAGCAAGATGCATTAACTACAGAATCAACCGCAGCGATTACCGATGGGCTTACGGTAATACGCACAGTATCCGATGCTGTGCAGCCATTACTATCAATTACACTAATTGTATAAGTAGTATTAGAAACCGGGTTTGCAATTGGATTGGCTATACTAGCATTACTTAATCCCGATGAAGGGGTCCAGTTTAGTGTGTAGGGCACATATTCGGTATCGCAGTAGCGCAATTTTATATTAGGGCGGATATTCGATGTTGTTCCTACTCCATTAATCCCGCATAAATCGCTATTGGATAAGGCGTAGCAATAACTTGAAAAAGCTGTAGAAGAACATTCTGCTGAATTGGGCTGGCTTCCAAAAGTTGTAGGATTATATGAGCAAATCTCTACAATAACATTTGACACACCATCCCAAACAAATCCGATATTAAATGAGAGATAATTCCAGCCATTGTAAGGCTGATAGCTAGGTAGTGTGAGTACTGTTGTAAGCGTGTTATTAAATGAACCGGCAAGGCTATCCTGGCTGGTATTGCCTAAAGAAATTCTATAATTTTGCACTTGTGCGCTACCGGCAAAACCATGCTGGGCAATCTGAAACTCAATTCCTTTTATTGTTTTAGCACCGCCTAGTAAAGTGTTAAGCTCCGCAGCCGTATATAACATTTGGTTGCGATAGCTTTTAAGAAAATTGCCGGCTAATGAAGGGCGCTGAGAAAAGTTTTGAGTATAAATGAGCGTGTCGGTGCCGGTAGGCCCGGATTGCGCGCTCCCATTGCAGTAGTTAGCGGCAATAACAGTTGCATTTAAAGCTACCTGTGCCGCACTACAAGTAACAATATCTGTACCTGCATCCACCTGAACCGAGGGCAATACATTTACTTTTACGGTATCTTTTGCTATCGTTCCTACAGAATCTATTACTGTAAGCACGTATGTGGTTGTGGTTAGGGGTCTTGCAAAAGGTCTTGCTACGGTTGAATCGTGTAAACCGACAGAAGGACTCCATCTATATGTATAAGGTGTTATCGCTCCGGAGGCCACCGGGCTTCCACCAAGCGACACTCCACCAACACCGCAATTGATAGTAGCATCATTACCCGCCTTGGCCACCAAAGGTGGAAAAGCAATAAAAAATGGATTGCTAATTCCAGACACCCCACTACTATCTACCTTAGTTATTCTTATAGAACTTTGCCAAATTGTATTTTGCTGCTGTGCAGCACTTCCGCTCGCAACAAACGAATAGCTGCCCGTATTAACTATCGAATCAGCCAAAACGCGCCAGGCGGCAGCATTGCTTTCATATAACTCTATTTTAACCTTCGGCAAGTTTTGTGTCCAGGTCCACGTAACATTTATCGTTTGGCCTACAATAAAAGTTTCCCCACCTACCGGATTGGTAACAGTAATAGTAGTGCTATAGCAGGTTAGGGTTAAAACAACCGCTATTAGGGTTAATATATTTTTCATGCTGTATTTTTTAAAGTTATCAATTCCGCCAACACATTTTTTGACGATACAAATGAACGGATTGGTAGGCGGTAAAAGAAGTACACTTTTAGATATGGTTACGGAATTATCCTGAATAAAAATCTCTAATAACTGTTTTTTCCTAATAGTAGGAACTAAATTTTAAGGATAAAACAATACATTTATACGGTAAATATTTTGATTCGAAATATGGAACACACAAAGCTTTTTCAGCTTTTGCAAACCCTTACCGTTTACGAACTTAACCGGTTTGATAAATTTTTGTGCTCGCGTTACTTTAATGAAGATGAAAGACAGGTAAAACTGATAGCTATACTAACCCCTGCTTTTAAAAAGCAGGAGCCTGAAACACTTAAGCAAGCCGATATATGGAAAGCAGTTTATGGCACTACCAAATTCAGCAACCTAAAATTTGCCCGTCTGTTTTCTGACTTACTAAAAAAGCTGGAAGAGTTTATTGTAATAGACCATCTTAAACAATCGGAAGCGAATAAACAGCAGCAATTGCTTAACCAATTAACTTCGCGCAAACTGGCCCGGCACTACCCCGAAGCAGCAAAACTGGCCCGTAAAAAACTAGATACCACTACTTATCGCGATGGCGATTTTTATCTGCAATTATTTCAAATTGAGGCACAACAGAATACTTTTTTAGAGCTGCAAAATCAACGGAGTAACGAAAAAAACTTATTGCAGACGATAAATGCGCTCGACACGTATTACCTGATTAATAAGCTCAATTACCTCGCCGCCATTCTGCACTATAAAAACTTCCTGGCATTAGAGGCAGAAGTGGCACTTACCAACGAAATACTGACGCACTTAAAAACGCACCGGTATAATGATGTTCCTGCCATATCCATTTACCATTGCATTGTGCTTTCGTTAATAGAACCACAGCAAGAGGAGCACTTTTATGAACTAAAAAAACTGCTGGATAAAAACCATACTCTTTTTCCAAAATCTACAGCGCGTAACATGTATGCTTTTGCTATTAACTTTTGCATACGGCGCATCAATTTTGGCAAGTTGGAGTTTGTAAAAGAACTTTTTCAACTATACCAGGGCATGCTTAAAGCCGGGTTAATGAATGACAATGCGGGAATGATTTCGCAGTTCGACTATAAAAATATTGTAACGGTTGGCCTGCGCTGCAACGATACCGGTTGGACCGAAAAGTTTATTCGCGATTATAAGAACAACATACCCAAAGCCGAGCGACAGAACGCTTATACGTTTAACCTGGCTAAACTTTACTTCTACCAGGGCAAGTTTGATAAGGTGTTACCCCTGCTGCAAAACGTAGCCTACTCGGATATTTTTTATCAGCTCGACTCAAAAACCACGCTGATGAAAACTTACTACGAGTTGGGAGATTATTTACCCTTAATGAGTTTAAAAGAAAGCTTCCGCATTTTACTAAGGCGTAAAAAAGTTATAAGCGAACAGAACCGTATCAACTACATGAACTTCATTCGATATACCATGAAACTATACCGGGCCGATGTAAAAGATAGACAGAAAATTAGTGCCCTAAAAAAGCAGATTACCGAATCTACCAATGTAGCCGATAAAGGTTGGCTAATGGAAAAAATAGGAGAGCTTTCATAAAAACAAAAATGCCACTTAAATAAGCGGCATTTTTGTTTTTATGAGTTTGACCAGGTATTAATTCATATAAATCCTTTCTACCAAATCCTTATACTTATCTAACACTACTTTGCGTTTTACTTTCATGGTAGGGGTAAGTTCGCCACCATCAATGCTCCATTCGTTTTCCATCAACTCAAACTTTTTAACAGTTTCCCATTGGCCAAAGTTTTTATTCTTCTCGTCAATAGCATCGCGGAAAAGCTTTTGCACCTCGGCGTTCTTCACCAATTCGGTATTGCTTTTTGCAACAATGCCGTGCTTGGTAGCCCACTCAGAAAGGTTTATGAAGTTAGGAACTATAAGCGCCGAAACAAAGTTACGGTTTTCACCTACAGCCATAATCTGCTCTATGTAAGGTATCTCCTTCATTTTGTTTTCAATCTGCTGCGGTGCAATGTATTTACCACCCGAAGTTTTGAAAAGCTCTTTTACGCGGTCGGTAATTTTAATGTACTTACCACCTTTATAATCTACAAAGCGGGCCACATCGCCGGTTTTAAGCCATCCATCCTCAATAGTTTCGGCAGTAATATCGGGGCGTTTGTAGTAACCCATCATTACATTAGGTCCCTTAGCCCATATTTCACCTTCCCCGTCTGCCATACCTTCGCGGTGCACCAATTTAACCTCCACACCTGCAATTGGAATACCTACGGTACCAAATTTTATACGGTCGATAGAAAACGGATTAATAGAAATTACCGGCGATGATTCTGTTTGCCCGTAACCTTCCATAATAGGTATTCCGGCACAAGTAAATACGCGCGCCAATAACGGGTTTAACGCGGCAGCGCCGGTACAAATACCCTGGCACTCGCCACCCAGCGCCTCGCGCCATTTTGAATAGATAAGCTTGTCGTATACTTTGCGCTTTAAATTATCTACAAAGCCATACTCTTTTTCCGAATCGAAATTTTGGGCAAAGGCCAATGCATTATTGTAAAGATCTTTTTTCCATCCATCAAGGTTTGCTGCAGCTCCTTGCAACTTAATATACACTTTCTCTAACAGGCGCGGCACACTGGTAAAGAAGTTCGGTTTTACCTCTTTCAGGTTGTCAGCAATTGTTTCCATGCTCTCGGCATAGTAAACCGAAACACCTTTAACCATATACACATATACAACCACTCTTTCAAAAATGTGACACAGCGGTAAAAAGCTAAGCACCCGCATAGTTTCTTTTAAAGGCAGTACAGGCAGCACCGCCTTTATATTGCTTACTATGTTATTATGCGAAAGCATAACCCCTTTAGGGTTACCGGTGGTGCCCGAGGTGTAAATAATAGTAGCTAAAGATTCTGGCTTAACAGATGCCTTTAGTTTTTCTACCTCGTTTAAATCGCCACCATTACCAATTTCTAAAAACTTATTAAACGATGTAAAGCCCTCTACTTCATCGAATGTAAAAATGCCTTGTAGGGTAGAAACCTCACTCTTTATATGCGAAATTTTACCGGCCAGGTTTTTATCCGATACAAATACATATTTAATCTCGGCATCGTTAAAAATGAATTTGTACTCATGCTCGCTGATGGTAGGGTAAACAGGAACATTAACTGCACCTATTTGTAAAATACCTAAATCAACCATATTCCACTCAGGCCGGTTGTTAGAAACTATAGCTACTTTATCATCGGGTTTAACGCCCAGTTTAAGCAACGAAAGACTTACCTTATTTCCGGTATCAACTACTTCCTGGGTTGCTACTTTTTTCCATTCCCCGTTTGCCTTATAGCCAAAGGCATCGGCTTGAGGATAGTTTGCATTTTGATAATGAATAATGTCGAATAAACGGGTGTAATCCTTCATAAGCCAATAGTTTTTTGAAGTGTGTGAACCGTAAATATATCCGAAAAAGTGATTTGAAAAAACCCCTTTAAAAACTTTTATCAGTAACCGCTTACCCTGGCCGAAGCTTTTGGCGTATTCGCCTGCCGCCCGCCAAAGTTTACATTTAGCTGTACGGTAAAAGAGCGGGGCTTATCGGGCCGCGCAACGCGCAGCGAATAGCTGGTATTAAGCACATTTTTAACCAAAAAGTTGAAAGAGATGTTCTTATTAATTTCATACCCGGCCCGCAGATCCCATATAAAATCGCCGTGGTTTCTTTTTGCAATTCGCTCATCGCCAATGCCGGGAATAAATATTTCAAAAATCTTGTCAATATTGGTCATGTAGCTGTAATACTGCATAGAGGTGCCAAGGCGGTATTTACCAAAAAGCAAAAAGTCGAAATCGGCTTTAAAGGTATGGGGGTTGCGGTACTTAAGCATGCCCGCCGTAACCGAATCCCAGGTATAATCATCTTTGGCGGTGGGCAATGTAAAGTGGGTAAACGCATCCTTCATAAACAAGCCTATGTTGTTGTTGCGCTTGTTTACCCCATAGGTAGAGTCATTTAAATCTACTCCATAAAAATAGGTATAACCTAATAAAACACTCATATCCACAGGGCCAATTTTACCCTCGCCAGCCAGGCTGGTCTCCCAACCAAATATGCGCGCCTTGCTTACGTTTTGCGATTGGAAATACACAAAAAGGCCTCCGTCCGGGCCTGTTTTTGCTCCAAACTGAAACTCTATCATATCCCTAAATTCAGTCCAAAAGGCAACGGCATCCCAATAGCCTTTAAAATTACCAATTTTAAAGCTGCGCTTATAGCCCAGCTCGAACGTAAAGCCTTTTTCAGGTTTTATATCGTAGTTGGGTATGATATTTATACTGCCCAGCGTATAAGTTACAAAGCGCTCGGCTATACTAGGCACCCGGAACGATTGCCCAAAAGATGCCCGTATGTAGTTGTATTTACGTATCTCGAAATTTACCCCTGCCCTAAAAACCGGCAGGGTTGGGGTAATGGCACTATCCAGCCTATAATACTCTTCGCGCACACCAGCGTTAATGGTTAGCCACTTCCAGTTAAGCTCTGCCGTAGCAAAACCACCACCAAAGTCGGTCTGGTGGGTGCCTAAGGTACCATCTACAACCCATGCGTGCTCATTATTTACACCTAAGTTAAGGGTAACCAACTTGCCAAAATCGTGGCGGAAACGATATTCTGCCCTGGCTACCCAAAAATTAGTAGTTCCCTGCAAATTTTTCTGCCGGTACATGCGCCCATAAATTTTATGCTCGTTATTGCCTTTATCTATAAAGCGAAATTTAGGGTCTACATAAGCATAAAAATAGCGTTCGGCAAGGTCTACCCCGCCGGCCGGCACATACGGATGCCCGCCATCCTGCCAGTAAAACTGAAAACCACTTTTACGATATAATACATTGGAAGAAAGTTCCAGCGTAAGGCGCTTTAAGTTTTTAGGTTTCCAGCGTATTTTATTATTGAAGCGGGCAAAGTAATCATACTCTTTATACAGATGGCTTTGCGAGCCCTGCATCATACCGCCAAATACAAAATCAACATCGCCAAACTTTTGCTTATGCAAAAAGTTAAACCCTATAGTATTAGGGCTTTCGAAAAACTTTCCGTTGCGTTTCCACCATCCAAACGAATCTACTTTAGGCCTGCCCACCCCCTCGTAAAAAAAGCTAAACCTGGTATTGGGCGTATCGCGGGCATAGGCGGTAGTTACATTAAGCGCCCCGTTAAGCGCAAAAGAACCGTACTGAACCACCGACGAGCCTTTTACCACTTCCATTTGCTCTACGTTCTCGGTAGGTATAAACGCCCACTTTATTTCACCACGGTCCGGGGTCATTAAAGGCATCTCGTCAACTACCAATACCACGCGGCTGCCTGTACCATAGGCATAACCGCTACCACCGCGTATACTCATCTGTCCATCCAGCATGGTAACGCCGGGTATTTTAAGCACAGCCTGCTGTAGGTTGGTTATGTTATTGCTCTCCAGCATACGTGGTTTTATTACATCAACCGATTGCGTTACTTTTTGAATTTTAACCGCTATCCGGCTTTCGTTAATTACTACCTGCTCCAGTTCTGCCGGGGCACCGCCCAGGGCAATATTCTGCACTTTAGTTTCGCCTTCTTTAACGGTTACTGTTAAGGTATCTGATTTGCGCCCTATGTAGCTAACTATAAGCGTTACATTGCCGGCATTTACCTTCAGTTCGTAATTGCCTTTGGCATCGGTAATTACCCCATTGGCGGGTGGCTGTAAAACAGTAGCACTCTCTAAAAGTTCGCCGCTACTACCATCCTTTACCACGCCCTTAAGGGTAGCGGTTTGGGCAAACAGCGAAACAAAAAAACCAAAACAAAATATCGTGATTATAAATAATTGACGCATGGGTTTTCTTTTTACCCCCGGCATTAATGCGTAAACATAAAATGCATTCAATGTCAGAAAGGGTTATCTCCTAATCGGTTCTTTTTTTATTTTGAACCGGTTTATTACTTCTAATTGCGGGGGCAAATTAGAAAATTATCATTATGCACTACAAATAATAGATTTGTAAATGCACATTGCATGTGTTGATTAAAAAAGAGCTTTGAACAAACACGCACCGGCTTTTTGGTTGAAATTTTTTGTTGTTAACAAAAGCATGCGCTTTTTTTATCTGATAATCATTGCTTTTTGCTTTGTTGTTTACGGAAACACCCTTTTTAACGACTATGGATTAGACGACCATTTAGTTACTAACCACAACCCTTTAGTAGAAAAAGGGCTTGGGGGATTGTATCAAATATTCACCACTAATTACATATCCGAAAACGGTATATACCTCGATTACCGGCCATTGGTTAAAACCACTTATGCTTTAGAGCATACTTTTTTTGGGTGGAATCCTCATATAAGCCACTTTTTTAACGTGGCTCTTTATGCTTTGGCGCTATGCATTATCTTCAGGGTACTGCTACTTCTTTTTGGCCCTAATTTCTTCTCAATAATTTTTTCCGGTGTGCTAATATATATGGCCCACCCGGTACATACCGAGGTAGTTGCCAGCCTAAAAAACCGCGACGAATTACTGGTGCTGGTTTTCATTTTCCTTTCGGCCCTTTACTTTCTTAATTACAGCCAATCTAAAAAGCCGCTGCACTTTGCAGCCGGCATGGCCTTTTTCCTTTTATCGTTGTTTTCAAAAATTACGGGTATCCCTTTTATAGTTATCATCCCTTTAATGCTTTACCTAAAAAGTAAGGATATAAAACTGGCTTTTACCACCTTTATTTCATTAGCCGCGCTTACGGCTATTTACTATGCCATAGCCATAAAATCGCTACCCGGCTTTGCACGGCCTTATGAATATGTAGAGACACCTTTGCCTTACCTTACTGATTGGGGCATTAAACTTGGCACTGCCTTATACTCTTTACTCTATTACATCAAGCTATTGGTGGCACCGGTTCAATTAAGCTTTTATTACGGTATTAATTTTATACCGCTAAAACACTTAAGCGATGGGCTGCCTTTGTTATCGCTGGGCATTTATGCGCTGTTAGCAGTTGCCGCTGTTTACTTTTTTAATAATAACCGCTTTGTTTCTTTTCTGCTGCTTTTTTACCTGATACAGATATCGCCGGGGTCTAATATTTTGCAACCGCTACCCGGTGTGGTCGGCGAGCGTGTTTTGTTTACTGCTTCGCTGGCATTTTGCCTGCTGTTGGCCTACCTGTTATTCTATATTCCTGCGCCGGTAGCCGAAAGCAAAGCTAAGAGCCCTGCCAATCAGCTTTCATTTTCTATCCGCTACTGGCAAGGTGGTATTTTAGTAGCCTTACTTTTACTTTACAGCTACCAAACCATTGCACGCAACAGTAACTGGCAAACTACACTCACGCTTTTCGAGGCCGATATGCCGCATTTAAAAAGTTCGGCCAAAGCCAATTACATGATGGCTAAAGAGATAAGGCGCTTATACCGCACCAATAAAAATCTTACAAAGCCGGAGTTTGAAACTGAATCGGCGCGGGCTATACTTTATTACCGGCAAGCCA
Organism: Chitinophagales bacterium; assembly: GCA_044228435.1. GTDB lineage: Bacteria > Bacteroidota > Bacteroidia > Chitinophagales > LD1 > Bog-950. Next base: position 10,175 of record JBGAUW010000031.1, on the reverse strand, counting down.
TTGAGGCCTACCCCCAATATGCTTTAGCTATGGAGGAGTTGGCCATGATTTACGCCATTGAGCAAAAAAACAATGCGCTGGCTATTCCTGTGTTTAAAAAGGCCTTCGATATCGATTCTACCTTATGGCGCTCGGCAAATAACCTGGCTATGGCTTTACAGTTTAGCGGCGACACCACCGGGGCCATTAGCTGGTATAAAAAAGCTCTTTCAGCTAAGCCCGATAACCCTAAGGTATTGGTTGAGTTAGCCAAGTTGTATTACTTAAAAGGCGAAAAAGACAAGGCACTGGCCTGCAACGAAACCCTGCTTAAATTACACCCAACCAGCAATCTGCCCTACTATAACTATGCTGTTTTTTACATGCTTGAGGGCGATACCACCAAAGCCGTACAGTATTTTGAAGAAGATATTAAGCGGGGCGAAAGGGAGCGTTTCCCTTACCTGTTTTTAATAAAGCACTACCTGCTTGCCCGCGATACAGCCAATGCCATACGCGTGCGCAATTTTACACCCCGCGTTTCGCAATAAACAATTTAATTTGGCACCATGCAATTAAACGATTTTATAAAAAAGTTTGCCGAGTGTTTTAACGAAACCGATGCTGCGGCTATACAGGCCGATACCCGGTTTAAAGAACTGGACGAGTGGGGCAGCATGATGGCCCTGATAGTAATTGCCATGATAGACGGCGATTTTGGCAAAACCATTACAGCCGATGATTTAAAAAGCGCCGAAACCGTTGCCGGCCTTTTTGAAATTGTAAAAAGCAAGTAAACATGGCTGTATTTACCATTCCTAATATAAAAATGAGTGGCCTGGCGGCCAGTGTGCCGCGCAATACAGAAGATAATGCCGAGAGCAATTTATTGACCGAAACCGAACGGAACCTTTTTATAAAAACAGTAGGTATACGTTACCGCCGTGTGGCACAACAGGGAGTTACCGCCAGCGATTTATGTGTAGCCGCTGCCGAAAAACTGCTTGCCGATTTAAACTGGAGCCGCAGCGATATAAAGGTGCTGGTATTTATTACCCAAACACCCGACTACATTATACCCAATACATCTTCTTTACTACAACACAAACTTGGGTTGCCTAAAAATTGCCTGGCCTTTGATGTTAACCTGGGCTGCTCGGGCTATACCTATGGCTTATCCATAGTTGGCAGCCTGCTGCAAAACATGCCCGGTGGTAAAGCACTGCTATTAGTAGGCGATATTAGCACCAAAACGATTTCGATGCAGGATAAAAGCACGGCCCCTTTGTTTTCTGATGCAGGCACTGCAACTGCACTTGAGTATTGCGAAGGCGGCGCTATGCATTTTAACCTGCAAACCGATGGAGAGGGGTATGAAGATATTATGATACCCGAAGGTGGCTTTCGTAACCCGGTTACCGAAAAATCGTTTGAAGTAAAGGAATACGAAAAAGGCATTTTGCGCAACGGCCTTGCCATGAAACTGGATGGCATTAAGATTTTTAACTTTGCCCTGCGCGAAATAGCACCCAACGTAAACACGCTGTTGCAGCAACTGAATATTGATAAACAGCAGGTAGATTATTTTGTGTTCCACCAGGCTAATTTGCTTATGCTGGAAAGTGTACGGAAGAAATTGCAACTGCCGGCCGAAAAGGTGCCTTATAGTTTATACGACTATGGCAACACCAGCTCGGCTACGGTGCCGCTAACCATGGTGGTACAACTAAGGCAACAGTTACTAGCCCAAAAGCTGCACTTGTTGTTATCGGGCTTTGGTGTTGGTTTATCGTGGGGAAGTGTTTATTTAGAAACCGAAAACATTGTTTGCAGCGAACTGATAGAAGTATAAGATGAGTTTAAGCCCCCAGTATAGTATAGTAGTGCCTGTATACAACAGCGAAAAAACGCTGGCAGAGTTGTGTGCCCGTATAGAAGAAACCTTTACCCGTATTCAGCAGTCGTTCGAAATTATACTTATAAATGATTGCAGTACCGATGGTAGTTGGGGTGTTATCCGGGAGTTAAAAGATAAGTATAAACAGCAGCTAACTGCCATACACCTGCGCGGTAACTTTGGGCAGCATAAGGCATTGCTCTGCGGCTTTCAGTATGCTAAGGGCGCTTACATAGTAACTATCGATGATGACCTGCAGTTTTTTCCGGAGGATATTGAACTGCTTATAACCCGGATAGAAACTACCCACGCCGATTTGGTATATGGCACTTATATGAACCCGCGCCAACACAGCAGTGTGCGCCGCTGGGGCAGCATGGCCATTGGCTTTATCTTCGAAAAGTTTGGCAACACCGTGGGCCAGGGCAGCAGCTTTAAAATTATACGCCGGGTGGTTATTGATAAGATTAAAGACTATAACCACAGCTTTACTTTTGTTGATGAGATACTAAGCTGGCATACCACTAAAATAGAATGGCAGGATGTGCGCCACGCACCGCGCCGCGAGGGCGAATCGGGTTATAGTTTGGCCAAGCTTACCTTTTTATCGCTTAACTTAATTTTTGCCTATACTACTATACCCTTAAGGTTTATGACCTGGTTTGGCCTGGCCAGCTTTTGGATATGCCTTATAATGGTTATTTACTTTATTTATATGAAGGTGGTAATGGGCTCGCCGCTGGGCTTTACGGCCCTTATAGTTTCTATATTTATGAGCACCGGGCTTATCCTTTTTTCGCTGGGTATAATTGGCGAATACCTAAACCGCTTATTTGCCCTGCAACATAAAAAGCCCCCTTACTTAATACAGGAAATATTGAAATGAAAATAAGCCGGTACGGACTTACCCTGCAACGCCTGCAACAGCAGCAAATTGAACTGATACGCGCCTGGCGCAACGACAGCAAGATTGCGCAGGTGATGTTTTACAAGGGGGAAATAACGGCCCAAATGCAGCAGGAGTGGTTTGATAGTATTGATAACGAACAGAACTTTTTCTTTCTTATTTACCTGCAAAATGAACCGGTAGGCCTTATCAATATCTCTTCTATTGATTGGGAAAACAAAACTGCTTACACCGGCCTTTATATTTACAACGACCGGTTTTTAAGCACCGATACACCGGTAATGGCCTCGCTTGCTATGCTCGATGTTTTCTTTTTGCTGTTGGGCCTGCAAAGTGTGTATGCCAAGGTAAAGGGCAACAACAAGGCCGCGCATAACTACAACACGGCCCTTGGCTTTAGCAGAACCAAAAAGATTGAATACGGGCTGGGCTACGAATATGAACTACAAAAAGAGAACTACCTTTTAAAAACCAAACACCTGCGCAACTCCGCTATAAGGCTAAAGGGCAACACTACTGTTATTGAACTTAGCCCCGGCACCAAAATAGACGAGTGGTTAAGGAGCAAACTAAATGCTGCAAGTGAGGATGCCCTTAAGCTTTTAGAGGTGAAACTGACCATGGACAATTGACCCCTTACAGCAAAAACAAACTTGTTAAAAACCAATCATGGTTAACACTTTTCACGATGTTAACCTTTTTAAATACTGACAATCAATTATTTAATTTTTGCGTGTTAACCATGATTTTATTTTAACAAATGGCAAAGTGGTTTGTAATGCGGCCTTCGGGGGATTGTTGGTGACGCATTCTGTTTATTATTTATTGGACGCTATAACACCAATGGAGAACAATGGAGGTAAAGCACCGGTGCGGTTTTTTTAACCACATTTTATCTTATCATTATACAAAAAATGAATGCTTAATAAAGGTATAATTTCTTCCACTATTACCTTCCTGCTAATAGCCATTGGTATTTTCGTATTATCCCTTCCCTATCAAAAAGGCATCGACTTTTCTGACCCAGTAACTTACACCAAGTGCGCTTATTATCTGGTGCATGGGCAATGGATTATCAAAGAAAATTTTTTTGCTTCCCGGCTTGGTGTCATACTTCCATTAGCATTTGCCATTAAGATTTTCGGATATGGTAAATGGCTTACACTGGTAACCTTATGCGAGTTTATCCTTTCTATTTTATTACTACACCGGTTCAACATGCGCCTGTTGGGCAAACAAGTGGCCTGGATGACATCGCTGTTTTTGGCTTTATCGCCCATTCTTCTTCAACATAGTGCAATGGTTATGGGCGACGTACTATTAATGTTCGTACTAAACTTTTCAGTGCTATTATATTTTAAATTTTTGAATGACAACTCCACCAGTGCCCGCAAAATGGGCATTGCTGTGGCCCTTACCTGGACGTATGCATTCCTGATAAAAGAAACAGCCCTTTTTTATTTCCCCTTGTTTGGAATATTTCTGGTATTAGATTATCGGAATCTCATGTCGGCACGTATAAAAAAGTTTTGGTTCTCGGTTTTTTATGCAATGATAGCCTGCACCATTGGTATGGCTTTATTGTATGGCATACCAACGGGTAATCCTCTTATAAGGTTCGCCGGTGCTATCGATAATCAACAAACTGCGGTAGCGCTTGCCGGTTGGTACCGCTATATAGTAGGCCCTGCACATTTGATAATAAACGATTTTACTTTTGGCATTTTACTCCTTTTTGCCTTACTAAATGTATTCTCAGCAACCGCAGACAGGCAAGATTCGCTTTTTAAAATATATTTTGTAATAACCCTTATGGCCTGGTGGTTTTTGCCTACCAGTCCGGCACTTCTTCCGGCACCGCTTATTACCAGGCAATGGTTTCCGGTGCTAATTCCAATGCTGATAAATGCTATGTGCGCTATAAAAAAAATACAACAGAACAAGATACCTTTGACTCGCGTAAGGTTAATAGCAACTCTTTTTGGGGTTACCGCACTTGCCCTTTGCTATAGTACCTATTTGGAAATATCCGGAAAAGATAGCGAGGCTCTGGGCCTGGGACTTATGAGCCTGGGTACTATTGCTTTTGCAGTTTGCTATGCTTTAAACTGTTTGTTTTTAATAGTCGGTTTACAATGGTTTAAAGAAAAAACAGTATTCGCTATTTTTTTACTAATGCTTTCTGGTTCGGCTGGCATTGATATATTCAGAACAACCCAATGGCTGCGTGGACCTAAAATAACCGATACAGAAACAGAAGCTGAAATGGCCAAGTTTGCACTTGCACAGGGCAATAAGGTAATACTAACTGACCCATGGATGGCAAAGAACTATGAAATATATACGGGTTTTAAAAAGAGCACGCGATTTAAGGATTATCAAAAAGCAGATAGCGCCCAAGTGCTGCACGGAGCGATTTTATTTGTAAATAAAAAGAGATTACAATATTTAAAGGAGCAGATAAACGAGACACTTGTGTTCAGTAATTCGAAATACACTCTTTCACCCTATGTGCTTAGCCCGGATAAGTACGGGCATTTGCTTAAACGAGCCGATGGGATAGAAATATACGCCCTTAATTAAAACCTGATATGAAGAAGCATTCTGCCGTTGTTGGTGTTATAGCTCCCGTTCATTATATATTAGAGCAGCGGCAACAAAAAAGAGCATGGAGCTACAACGCAAACTAAGTGCTGCACGCGAGGATGCCCTTAAAACATTAGAGGTTAAAATAGCTTAATAAATGGCCTCTTAAAGCCGCATTTTACGCTCCGCTCTATGGTTAACCAAGGTTAACATATTTCAGCTTGCGCGGAGATAACCAATTGATTATCAATTGTAATTTTTGGCAATGTTAACCATAGAACCGTACCGTTTTGTATTATATTTTATACTAATACAATTACGCATTGGCCGGTTATGAAATGCGCACCCCTACTCTACTACCAACCTACCCCTTGCTATTTGCCCTTGCTTTTGCACGGTTACTATATACATGCCTGTGCTTATGGCAGTAAGATTTAGTTGTGTTTTTTCGGCCTCGGCTGTTTGCTGCAAAACTAAAGCACCGGTTATATTATAAAGGCTTATTAAGCCGCCAATCATTTCGTTATCGACAGTAAGTTGTACAGCCCCATTGCCAGGGTTAGGCTGGATTTGTATTTTGCTTACTATTTGATTTTCGCGGCTTATCTCCATCCATCCTGTTAAGCAGTCAGGGGCAAGACAGCCGTTACTATCCACTTTCAACATCCATGCCTGCTGACCGGGAAATACAACACCCGGCCGCAAGGCTACTAGTTCTCCCCATACTACTATGTCTCCATTGGTTAAAACTTTTACATCACCAGCATAACAATCGTAAAAAAACGTATCGAGGAGAGCGTATTCTTTTTGCCAAATCATTTGCCCGTTTTTGCTTATCTTGGTGATTAAACACACTATACCTCCGGGTTCGTAGGATTCGCCCGCCACAATAAAATCGCCATTAACGGTGGTATCAAAAGGATAATTGCCGGTATAGCTTAATTGCTCCCAGGTTAATTCCCATATTTTATTAAAGTTTAAATCGCGCTTTGCAAAATAGCCTTTGTACTTTACATACGGTATAGAATCCCACCAACCTAAATAGCCTGCCGAGTATACAAAAGCACTATCCTGCAATAACAGCATTTTATTGGGGTAGTAACTGCTATCGCTATTATCCAACCACTGCCTTATTAATTGTCCGCCGGTATCTACTTCTATCAGCCATGTATTGCTACGTTCCAATTGATAATTCTGCCGTATCGTATTGTTTGATCTAAAGGCTCCAATTAAGATATTATGATTGGGCAACTCTATTAAACTCATGCCATACTCTAACCAACTTGTATTGAATCTTTTTTTTAAAAGCAAATTGCCGCTACTATCCACTTTTAAAAACGACGGGCATCCGTTTGTTACTCCAGCCCAGTTTCCCGTCATATAATAATTACCATCGCTGTGCTGTATAATGCCAAAATTTCCAAAATAGAGGGAAGTAGTATCTTCATATTTTCTAAAAAAAACGGTATCGCCAGCAGCATTAAATTTCAACAAAAATGCAGCAGGCCCTGATGGTAAAAAAGTGTAGCCGGTAGTAAGATAATCGCCTTTTTTATCTTTTATAAATGAATAATAGCTATTGACATCAATTCCGCTTTCACCAAAAGGTTTGAAAGATTTTACCTGCCCGGCTGAATCAATCCTTGCCCACAATGCCTCGGTATACCTGGCAAATGAATCCGTAACGATACCCGAAACAATAAAATCATTTCCATCAAAAATCATAGAAACACCCCCGGCATTTGGTCTTCCAAACGAATATAGTTGCCTGTACTTTTGCGCACAGAGCGCGCTTAGCATACTTATAAAAATAACACTAAGCAGTAGCCGTTTATTTAGCATGGTTTATTATTTCATAATAATAAACATTTTTGTGTCCTCGCGGGGTCTCCGCCTCGGGCCCCCGCGAACTTCAAGTGCGCCTACCATACTTCGCCGCAGTGTATAGGTAGGAAATTTTTAGCAATACCTTTTTCATAAAATGATGCGCTGCTATGTTCATACTCGGCGTAGTCTTTTACCAAACTCCATTTCTTACTTACCGGATTATGATGAATGTAGTCAAGCTTCTGCGATAAAAATTCACGGTTAAAAATTGCCTTGGCATCAAACGATTCCTCAAAAACTTTGTGTAATTGTCCTTTCTGTTTCTCGCGACTGGTAACCGCAATTGTCAACTCTTCTAAAAGCGTATTAAAGCCGCTGGCTTTTATCCGTTCAATCAATGCATAAGCCATAAAGCGCTTTCCGTTTCCAACTATTGTGTTTACGGTTTTTGTATCTACCGGTATGTGCAAAATGACGTGAACGTGATTAGGCATTATTACATAGGCACATACATCGGCTGTTTTAGTGCTGGTTAAATAGTTGAACCAACTGTAAACGAGGTCGTACGATTTTGTGAGCTCGAAAAGGTGTTTCCAGTTGAAACAGGTAAAGGTTATGAACCAAAGGTAATAGTGGGTGTAGTGCTGTGTTTTAACCGGCATGGTTAAATATAGCATTTGTCGGTTTTTGTTTTGGTCTTTTCTTGCCGCGGGGTCCCGAAACGGAGACCCCGCGGGGACTGAAACGGAGACCCCGCGGGGACTGAAACTTTCTGTTTCCGCTTTTATTGAAGTGATTGTTCGTTATTACGTTATTCGGCATCTACCATTCGCCAGCATGCTTAAAAATTTCAGCGGCCATAAAATCATAGCCCGCCGGTTTGCAATGACCATCTATTGGCCAATAACGCTTGCTTACTATTACAGGGAGCGAATCAGCCGGGTAAGTATTATACGAGTTGAAAAGGTTTATGGTGGGTATAGCGGATTTTTGGCAATAGCTATCTACGGTATCAAGTATAGTTGAATGTGATTTAACCTGGTAAGCAAGAGGCTGAATAATAAGCACGAAACGAATTTTCCGTGCTGCACAGTACTGATTCATATCACTCGCTATTTGACATATTTGATTGATACCATATTTATTGTTCTCCTCCTGCTGTTGTTGAGTGGTGAAAAAAAAATCATACTTCAACACCTGGTGTACCCATGCACGCAGCACAAATGAATACTGATATATTGGCTCCCACCATGGGGCTTGCATCCTATATTGAATTTTACCATCCGGGGTAAAGCGTTCCATTCCACCGCGCATAGCCAAATCTGTAATATCGGTAGAGTTTAAGCAATAAAAAACCACATCGGGCTTATATTTAACCAGTTTATCCTGTAACAGATGAAAGCAATAGGCTATATCGCTTCCCATACTTCCCGCCCCGATAAATTCTTGCTGTAAAGAATCTTGCTTGGGTGCTTTCAATTTAGCCTCTAATAATTTCCACCAGGTAGAATCTACGGGCGCCCCAAACCCTTCGGTATACGAATCGCCAAAAGCTAAATACCTTTTCCTTTTTGCGGATTTTTGAATGGGATGATCAACATCGCGCAGGCCCTGGCTGTTATAGCAATGTTCGTAATTAAATTCGGGCGTATTAAACCGAAAGCAGTGGTTACTTACATTAGTATTGTAAGCATTATGAATCCGAACATCCAAAGCACTTAAATATATGTGATTTATTTTTTCGGAATAAGTTTTTAGGTAGTCGAAGCGGGGGGTGCGCAATACAACTTCCATTACAGCCCATACTACTATCAGGTTAAACAAAAAAACACCTGCATTTTTTTTATAACGCCCATGGCCTTATCTGTTAACTAACCCATATAAAACTTTACCATTCGCCGGCATGTTTAAAAATTTCACCGGCCATAAAATTATAGCCGGACGGGGTACAATGTCCGTCTATCGGCCAATAGTATTTATTTACCATTAAAGGCAACGAATCGGCCGGGTAATTACTATACGAGTTGAAAAGGTTAATGGTAGGTATGGAGGATTTTTGGCAATAGGAATCAACCTCTGTAAGCATATTAAAGTTTGATTTAAGCTGACTTGAAAGTGGCTGAATAATTAGCACGAAATGAATTTTGCGTTCGGCGCAGTAACGGTTTATTGAGCCAGCCATTTGGCATATTTGATCAATGCCATACCTGTTACTTTCTTCCTGCGTCTTAGGACTTTGAAAATAAAAATCATATTTCAATACCTGGTGTACCCAGGCGCGCAACACAAATGAATGCTTATATAGAGGTTCCCACCACGGCGATTCCATTCTGTAATTTATTTTATTGCCGGCAACAAACCTTTCCATTCCACCCCGCAAGGCTATTTCGGTAATATCGGTGGCGTTTAAACAATAAAAAACAACATCGGGATTATACTTAATCAGTTTATCGCGGAGCAGCCGGTAACAATATACAAGATCGCTTCCCTGACTTCCGGCACCTATCACTTCATGATACAAAGAATCATGCCGATACGTATTTAACTTATCTTCCAGTAATTTCCACCAGGTAGAATCGGGGGGCGCACCAAAACCTTCGGTAAACGAATCGCCAAAGGCTAAATACCTTTTAGTTTTTGCGGGTTTTTGAACTTTATGGTCAACATCGTGCAACCCCTCATTATTATAGCAATGCTCGTATTCAAAGTCTGGAGTATGAAAAGTAATACAGTGATTACATTCCATAGTATTGTAAGTATTTATGGGCCTCGCCTCAAAAGCGTTAATATATATGTTACTTATTTTTTCGGGGTATGTTTTTAAGTAATCGAATTGGGGGGTGCGCAATACAACTTCCATTACAGCCCATACTACTACCAGGTTAAACAAAAAAACACCCGCCACCTTTTTCCAGCTTCTCATAGTATTTTAAATATAATTACAATTGCATGTTTACCACCGGTAACTAATCTACTAAA
>JBGAUW010000030.1:0-48587 GCA_044228435.1 Chitinophagales bacterium | reverse complement strand
GATGATGATGAACTGATAAAAGAGATTGACCAGATAGTAGATTTTGCCCTGCCCGAAATAGAAAGCAAACTGGGCCTGGGTAAAGAGTTGTATGAAGAGGTAGAAGATAAGCTGGAGGTTTTCCCTATTGGTATTTTACCCCTGCGAACCGATGAGGGTTACTTCTTTCTTTCTGACTACCTTAAAAAGCTGGTTAACGTTTACCAGTACCGCATTACCATTTTCGAAAACCTGCAGGAGAAGTTCAGGGGCATACACACGCAGTTGCTGTTTACTTACAACATCTCTGTATCCGATACGTACGAGAGCGTTAAATACCGGCTTATAGAAACCCAGTCGCAGTTGCCCAACCCTGCTGCTTATGCGGTAGAGTTTAAATATTCTTTTCCGCTGCCCGAAACTATGCTGCCCGTGGCCAAGCGTAGCCTGGTGCGATTTATTGGTGCGGTATAAAAAATTAGAAGAGGGTAACAAACCCAAGCTGCACAGTAAAACCGCGCGGGTAAATCGAATTGTTTTTACCTACCAGCGAGTGCAGCAAATCGTACGAAACTATAATGGGTACAAAAATATTTTTGCTGGCCAGCAGGTTATAACCCGCCCCTATTAAACAGGCCGGTACAAATTGCTGCCGGTAGTTTACCTTATAAACCGGGTTGCTGGGGGTGCCGTTAATTTGGTACGAACTGGGATACCTTTTACCAAGCAGCTCCAGCTTTACGCGGGCAAATAAACCCCTCCAAATATTGTATTGTATCAGCGGCCCTGCGCCGTAGGTTTGGAAGTTGTATTTAAGCCCATCGTTAAAGTGGTTATAGCGGTACGTAACACCTATACCCAAAAACAAGCCCGTGTTGCCCCATCGCGGGTTTACATTTTTAGCCTGCCATACCCGGTAACCTATCGATGGCGAAAAGCCTACCTCTGCCTGGTACTGGCTTATCGATAAGTTTACAATCGGCTCTATAATAAATTTAGAGATGTCGAATTTTTTATCCTTGCCAAAGCCTTTAAAATTATTTGTATTGGGTGGCCTTTGGTCTTCTCTGCGGGTGTCGGTTTGGTCAGGCTTGCTGCTGGGTGGTGGCAAATCATCATCCTGTGCAAAAAGCGTGTTGCCTGCAAAAACAAAAACGGAAAGTAAAAGAAGTAGCTTTTTCAATGTACTAATAAGCGTTTAACGGAATCGAATATAAATTATTTTGGGGCAGCTAACCGCCTGTAATTAGTTAAACCATGTGAAACCCCACCTTATCGGCGCTATTTGTATTTTGCATCGCATTCGAGTTACTAAATACCCGCACATGAAATCTAACTTTATTACGGCCAATGGCATTAAGCTGCACTATATAGACGAAGGAAAAGGCGAAATGGTGGTTTTGCTGCACGGCTTTCCCGAGTTTTGGTATGGCTGGCACAAGCAAATACCGGTTTTGGCCCAAAATTACCGCGTAATAGCGCCCGATATGCGGGGCTACAACCTGAGCGATAAACCCGCCAACGTAGCCGACTATAAAATTGAAACCCTGGCGGCCGATGTAGCGGCCCTTATTAAAGCTTTAGGGGCCGAAAAGGCCATTGTAGTAGGCCACGATTGGGGCGCGGCTGTAGCCTGGGCCGTAGCGGCGTTTCACCCGCAGGTGGTTAAAAAGCTGGCTATATTAAATGTGCCCCACCCCGCCGAAATGAAACGCGCCCTGATGGGCTTTAATCTTTCACAGCTTAAAAAAAGCTGGTATATCTTCTTCTTTCAGCTGCCGTTTTTTCCCGAGCGCATAGTGGGCACCGAAAAGTTTTTTCGGGGTGCTTTCGAACGCATGTGCATGAAAAAAGATGCCATAAGCCAGGCTGATATACAACAATATGTAGCCGCCTATAAACAGCCGGGCGCCGTTAGGGGGCCTATCTCTTATTACCGCGCCATGTTCCGCGGGGCGCTTAGCACACCCGAGTTGCCCAAAATAAAAGCACCGGTTCTTATGCTGTGGGGCGAGCACGATACCGCCTTGGGCAAAGAGCTAACCTACCGCACCAAAGACTACTGCGAAAACACCTTCGAAATTAAATACGACCCCACCAGCGGCCACTTTATACAGCACGATAACCCGCATTGGGTGAATGAAGAGCTGTTGAAGTTTTTTGCTACCTCAACACACTAAAAGAGCTTAAAGGCAAACCGCCAGCGTGCTACAGATTTATCTGATATGTATTTGAAGGGGCATTATATAATACACCTTTACGGGTTTGCCGTTTTGCATGCCCGGTTTAAAGTGGCTAAGGCTTTTAAGTGAATTTATAATTGCGTTATCAAGCTGTTTTGAGCTGCTCCTTAATACCTGAAAGTCTGAAGAGCTTCCATCTTCGTTTACAACAAACCGTACAATTGTTTTGCCGCTAATATCAAACGCATCCATTGTATCTATAGCGGGGTAGTTTAGCGAGTCGCGCAAATGTTTTATTAACGCTGCGTCGCCCCCGGGATACTCCGGCATAATTTCTACATTGATGTAAATTGAATCTGCCTGCTGTGCCTTCAGGTCTGGCAGTAGTAGGAACAGAAAGATGATAAGAATAAAATTCATAGACTATTGAAGGATGAAGCAAGTAGCGAAATTGCATAAACGCGGCATCTCACAATGGTCCTCCCTACGCGTAATCTAAATCTACCGAAAACTTTTCGGGGTGCTTGCCCTGTATGTTTTTATAAAAGGCCATTATTTCGCGCATGTCTTTGGCCATGTCGCCGCTGGGGTAAATAAGTTTGCCTACACCGGCTACTTTGTTTTTATAGTCGAGGTAGCCCAGGCCAATAGGCACCTTGGCGCCCACGGCTACGTGGTAAAAACCGGTCTTCCATTTGGTGCGCAGGCTGCGGGTACCCTCGGGGGTTACCATTACGGCCAGGTCTTTGTTTTTACTAAACAAGTCAATCATAGCCTCCGTCATGCTCTGGCGTTCTTCGCCCGCTTTTTTAGGGCTGCGGTCTATGGCAATAGCGCCCAGCGGTCCAAAAATAAGGCTGAACGGAAAGCGCATCCATTCTTTTTTAACCGTGTAGCGCACCGGTATATCCATTAGGTAAAAAGCGGCGCGCGCAAATAGTAAATCCCAGTTGCTGGTGTGTGGTGCAGCAATCATTACGCAACGGCTGTAGCCGCCGCCTACGTGGTCTTTAAAAGTCCAGCCAAAAATGGCGAATATTAGTTTGCTTATCAGTTTTCCCATAGTGGAGGCGAATATAGATTAGTAGCGTAAAACTCGCTAAATATTATTTGCGGCAACTGCTTTTACGTACCAATGTAATTAGCAAATTTGTGTAATACATTAACATCCCCACCCACCGCAAAGCATGAACAAAAAGTTTTTTATTACCCTTTTGGCAGCCGTACTATTTGCCTGCACACAAGCACAGGTTAACCCCAACTACCATGTAGAGATTGTGCGCGATAGCTTTGGTGTGCCGCATATATTTGGTAAAACCGATGCTGATTGCAGCTACGGGCTGGTATATGCCGCCTGCGAAGATGACTTTAGCACCGTGCAGTGGGGCCTGCTGCTGGCGCGCGGTAAGCTGGGTTTAATGATGGGAATTGAGGGTGCTAAGATTGACTATGCTGTGCAGCTGCTGGGCGTGCCCACGTTTATAAAAGAGCACTTTAATGATTTATCGCCGGAGACGCGCAAGCTGCTGGAAGCCGGTGCCGCCGCCGGTAACGATTACCTGAAGAAGCACCCCGAAAAAATAATATCGAAAAGGCTGATGCCTATACAGCCATCGGATTTTATAGCCGGTTACATGCTAAGCATGGCGCTAATGACCGGTGTAGATGGCGCCATTAAAAGCGTAGTAGGCGAAAGCATGCCTACCATTGAGTATAATAAAGATGCCCGCGGCAGCAACGCCTTTGCCGTAAACAGCAATGGCAGCACCGATGGCAGTGTATACCTGGATGTAAATGCCCACCAGCCCTTGGAGGGCCCTATGAGCTGGTACGAGGCGCACCTGCACAGCGATGAGGGCTTGAACATTTTGGGCGCAACGTTTCACGGTGCGGTATCTATCTTTCATGGTGTAAACGAAAACCTTGGCTGGGCACACACCACCAACTACTTTGATGCGATAGATATTTACCAACTGCAACCGGACCCTAAAAAGAAGAACCACTACCTGGTAGATGGCGAAAGTTATAAGCTGCAAAAGAGCAGCGCGAAGCTGAGTGTTAACCTGGCTAAAAACCGCGATAAGCACAAGTTTGTATTAACCATAGGCAAAAAGAAATGGTGGAGCATATACGGCGCTACCTACGTAAATAAAAAGGGCATGTTTGCTATACGCCTGGCCAGTAACATGACGGTAAAGAGCGTGGAAGAATGGTATAAAATGAACAAGGCGCGCAACTATACCGAGTTTAAGCAGGCGCTGGATATGCAGGGCATCATCAACCAATATGTAACCTACGCCGACCGGTTTGATACTATTTACTGCGTAAGCAACGGGGCCATGCCTATACGCGCCGATGGCTACGACTGGAACAGCACCGTGCCGGGCAACACCAAAAAAACGCTATGGACAAAATTTTTGCCCCACGATTCGCTGCCGCATGTGCTTAACCCCAAGTGCGGTTACCTTTTCCAGGTAAATAATACATCGTATACCATGACGGCGAAAGAAGAAAACCCGGTGCCTTTAGACTGCCAGAAGAACATAAGCTTTGCGCGTTGGCAAACCAACCGCAGCCTGCGCTTTTACGAAATGATGAAAGACCACCAGGGCAAACTAAGCTGGGACGATTTTTTGAAGATAAAGTACGATGCACACTACCCGCAGCAGGTAACGGCCCCGTTTAAAAACTTTGATTTAGAAGAGGCCTTCCACTTAGAGGAAAAGAAATACCCCGATATAGCCGATGCTATAAGCATAATGAAAACATGGAGCGCGAACCGCTCGGGCAGCATTGCCGATACCAACGCTACGTTGGTTTATAAATGGATATACGGCACTTACTTTGCCATTGGCGATAAAGAAGAGAAGGAGTTTATAAAAGACCCTGCCTACAAAATACAATACTTTGCCGATGGGGTGCGCCGTGCCAAGGCCGCTATGCTGGCTGACTTTGGTAAACTAAACGTGCCGCTGGGCGATTACCAGCGCCACCAGCGCGGCGATATAGACCTGCCTACCACCGGTGGCCCCGATATGTGGAATGCTAAATACGGCAGCAACTACGGCAAGGGTAAAATAAGGGTAAACAGCGGCGAAAGCTACATACTGCTGGCCCGGTTTAAAAAAGATGGCAGTCTGCCCGAGCTACGCAGCATAGCCTGCTATGGCAGCAGCAACACACCGGGCGCCAAACACTACACCGACCAGATGAACATGTATGTAAACCAACAAACCAAGCAGGAGAGCCTGAGTAAAGAGTGGGCCTACATGCATGCAGAGCGGGTTTATCATCCGGGGGAGTAATGCGCAAGATTATAGTGTATAGCTTTGCGCATAAAGCCCCCCACCTAACCTCCCCCCGCATAAGGCGGGATGAAACACCCGCGGGGAGGGATTAAAGTGTCTTTTTATTATTTCAGGTTGTTGGTAGTTCAAAAGCTGTATTTCTTTTTGCGAGAAGAAATACATTAAAATCTATTATAGCACAGCGGTAACCGGTGCGGCTAAACTAGTTCCTCCACAAGAGGGAGGTTAGGTGGGGGACAGAGAAAATGGCGCCGTAATTAGGCGTAAATAGTTTCTATCTTTTATAGCAGATACCTACAAGGCAACTTTGCAACACAACACCCACCTAATTTCCACCGGCGACATGGGGCACGCCCCGCAAAGGGCGTGTTACCATGTTGCGGGGGAAATACAAACCTCATCCTTCCCGCTGAAAAGCGCGGGATGAAACAAAATCCTTCTCCTTTAGGAGAAGGACTTGAACAGCCGGCTTAGCGCTAAACCGGCTGTTGGCTGTTGCTCCCTCTCCTTTAGGAGAGGGCTGGGGTGAGGTGGCTGTTGGCTACTTTACCTGGTAAATTAAATTTTCGAAACGGCCGGCGGTAATTTGCCTTACATCGCTAAGGTATTTGCCGGTAAACTGAAATTTGCCTGCTATAACATGTAGCGCGGTATCGATAGAAGAGATAGTTAAGCTGCCGGTAGTGGAGGTATACTCGTGCGAGCCATCGGTATAGTAAGACATGCTTACTCTCACCTGGCGGGCCGAATCGTAGCCGGCATAGTAGGTGCCTGGTGTAATATAGCCGGGTGCAGAAAAATTGAGAATTAAAAAGTTTTTCTGTACCGGGTTGGGGTAAAAATCGGCCTGGAAACTATGGCTTGAGTCGTAATAAGTAGCATAGTTTAAGCCCCCGCTATAGGCAATGCCATCGGCCATGTAGTAAAAGCTTTGCGGGTTGTAGATAGGGCCGGCGTTTTCTTTAGAGCACGAGAACCACGTAAGGCAGATAGTTGGCAGCACAAAAACATAAAAAACAGGCTTTCTCATTAGCAGCGGCTTTAACCCTGTGTAAAGGTAACAGGTGTTAGGTGTTGTTTTACAACAAGTTAGCCAAAAGAAATAGGGAAAATTGGCAAATCAAAACTTTTACCTACCGACCGTTTGGTAAATTAAAAAAGTGTTTCTACATTCGTTATCCCCAAAATAACGAAAGGGACACCATGCCTAAGCAAAAGGTAGACGAGCAGATTATTATAATAGAAGCGCTGAAATTGTTCCGCAAGCAGAGCTATTTTAATACCAGCATGAGCCAGATAGCCGATGCCTGCGGTTTGCAAAAGGGCTCGCTGTATCACTACTTCCCCAGCAAAGAAGATTTAATGCGTAAGGTGATTAAAAACGTGCACGAGTTTTTTAAAACCAACGTGTTTAGCCATGCCTACGATAAAAGCGTTCCGCCACAAAAAAGATTAGAGAATTTGTTCCTTTCGGCCGAGAAGGTTTTCCTCAATGAAGAGAAGGGAAATTTGTTGGGCAATATGGGCGTAGAAACCGCCTTAATGGCGCCCGAGTTTAATAGCCTGGTGCAGCGGTTTTTTCTGGATTTTTTCCATGCTGTAAAAACTATTTACCTGGATAAATACCCCGAGGCTATTGCCACCGAATTAGCCGAAAGAAGCGTAGCTGAAGTAGAAGGAAGTTTAATGTTTAGCCGGGTGTTTAACGATACTAACTATTTGAAAAACACCACTAAGCGTATTTTGAACCGATTAGAGGCCTCGCCCAAAGCCACGGCCAAGGGAAAGGCGGTTAGCCAAACGGTAGAGTAGGGGTTAAATTAATTCTTACCAAACGGTTGGTAGATAAAGAAATTTAGGTATAAATTCGTAGTCCTGTTTTTGAAACGCCCAAATATGAAGCTCAAATCATTGTTTCTTATATCTCTTCTTTCGCTACTTTTTATAAGCGGCGCTTTTGCGCAGGATAGGTATGAGTATGCAACAATAATTACGCGCGGTTATGATGTAGCGGTTATAACTTCAACCGATTTTAAACTCTTTCCAAATGCAAAAGGTGCAGATTTCTATAAAGAGCAGCTTAAAAAAGTAGAAGATTTGAACCAGGAAGGATGGGAAGTGTTTAATACAACGACTACTATTGTTGGAACCTACGTAAGCTATCAATTTTTCCTCCGCAAAAAGAAAAACTAATAATCAAATAATCATTCATAAATAACCAATACAGAAAAATGGAAGCAGCAGCTACAGAAAAAAAAGCGGTGCATGTAACACCGGCTAAGGCCAGAAAGATTAAAACCGTTGCCGTACTGGGCGCGGGTGTAATGGGAAGTCGTATTGCTTTGCACTACGCCAACATTGGCCTTAAAGTTTACTTGCTGGATATAGTTACCCCTAAGCTTAGCGAAGAGGATGCTAAAAAACCTGCCCTGCGCAATAAACTGGTAAACGATGCTTTGGCTTTTGCTTTAAAAAGCAATCCCAACCCATCGTACGATAAAGCGTTTGCCAGCCGCATTACCACCGGTAACTTAGACGATAACCTTAGCTGGATAAAAAACGCCGATTGGGTAATTGAAGTAGTAATGGAGCGTTTGGATGTTAAGCAGTCGCTGTTTGAAAAGGTAGAGCAATACCGCAAACCGGGCACGCTTATCACTTCTAACACCTCGGGTATTCCTATTCACTTAATGGCTGAGGGTAGAAGCGATGATTTCCGCGCACACTTCTGCGGTACGCACTACTTTAACCCTCCGCGCTACCTGCGCTTGTTAGAAATTATACCTACTGCCGAAACACACCCGGAAGTAATTGACTTTTTAATGGAATATGGCTCGCTGTTCCTGGGCAAGCAAACGGTATTGTGTAAAGATACACCTGCCTTTATCGCTAACCGCGTAGGGGTATTTAGCATTGCAACCGTGTTGTTTCTGCAACAGGAAATGGATATGACCGTAGATGAAATTGATGCCTTAACCGGTACCTTTATTGGTAAGCCTAAGAGCGCTACCTTCCGCACTACCGATGTAGTAGGATTGGATACGATGGTAAAGGTGGCCAAAGGTGCATACGATAACCTGCCTAACGACGAGCGCCGCGAAATATTTAACCTGCCTGCGTTTATAAATAAAATGGTAGAGAACAACTGGATTGGCGATAAGGCCGGACAGGGGTTCTTTAAAAAGAGCAAAGATGCGAACGGTAAAAAAACCTTTAGCACCCTTAACCTTAAAACATTAGAGTACGAACCAACTAACAAAAAGCCTAAGCTGGCTGTGTTGGAAGGTGGTAAAGCCATTGAGGACCTGAAAGGCCGCTTAAAGTTTATTGCCAAGGCAACCGATAAGGGCGCACAGTTCTTAAACAAACTTTCGTTCTATGTAAATGAGTATGTAAGCAAACGCATACCCGAGATTGCCGATGAACTTTACAGAATAGATGATGCTATGCGCGCCGGTTTTGGTTGGAGCTTAGGGCCTTTCGAACAATGGGATGCTGTAGGTGTTGCTAAAACAGTAGAGAGCATGAAAGCTGCCGGCTTTATAGTTGCCCCATGGGTAAACGAAATGTTGGCTGCCGGTAATACAAACTTCTACAAAGTAGAAAATGGCGTAAAGAAGTATTACGATATCCCTTCTAAATCATATAAATCAATTCCGGGCCGCGATTCGTTTATCATTTTATCAGACCTTGCAGCCTCTACCACACCGGTATGGAAATCGGCAGCCTGCCGCATTGATGATATTGGTAGTGGTGTTTTGAACTTATCATGGAACACCAAAATGAATAGCTTAGGCGGTGAGGTGTTAGAAGGTATAAACAAGGCTATTGATGTGGCCGAGCAACAAGGCTGGAAGGGTTTAGTGTTGGGCCACGAAGGTGAAAACTTTAGCGCCGGTGCTAACCTTGCCATGATATTTATGATGGCCATTGACCAGGATTACGATGAGTTGGATTTTGCTATCCGCGCGTTTCAGCAAACTACTATGCGCACCCGTTATTCATCAATACCGGTAGTGGCAGCTCCTCACCACATGACTTTGGGTGGCGGTTGCGAACTGGTAATGCACAGCGATAGCGCCGTAGCTTTATCAGAAACCTACATTGGTTTGGTTGAAGTAGGTGTGGGTCTAATTCCTGGCGGCGGCGGAACAAAGGAAATGGCCCTGCGCGCCAGCGATGCATACTATGCCGGCGATGCGCAGATACCACAACTGGTAGAAAAGTTTCAGGCAGTGGCTACTGCTAAGGTAGCTACCTCGGCCTACGAAGCTTACGGCATTGGCGTGCTGGATAAAAAGAAAGATTTGATTGTGCTTAACCAGGACCGTTTGATTGCCTCGGCAAAAGAGCGCGTGCTTGAGTTATACGAACAAGGCTACGTGCAAAAACCACAACGCGAAGATATTACCGTGTTAGGTCGTACCGGGCTCAGCGCTATGTATGCCGGTTTGGCTGCCTTTAACGTAGGTGGTTATGCCAGCGAGCACGATATGAAGATTGGTAAAAAGATTGCCTACGTAATGTGCGGTGGCGATTTAAGCACCGAAACAAAAGTAAGCGAGCAGTATTTATTGGATTTGGAAAGAGAGGCTTTCTTATCGCTTTGCGCCGAAAAGAAAACGCTTGAAAGAATCCAGTCTATTCTAACATCGGGTAAACCATTAAGAAACTAATTAATGAGAACGTTCTATTTCATATTGCTGGTAATAAGTGCATCGGTTGTTTCTACGGCCTGTCAGCCGCCAAGAAAAGAAACTTATGATGCACCTGCGGTTACCTACGATGGAAAGATAGATGAAAACATTCCTTTAAAAATAGATTCATCGGTTGAGAAAGCTGTTAGCAGAGATTCGTCGAAAAGAAGAAAATACCAATTATAAAAACAGAAAAAAATAAAAAAATGGAAGCATATATCGTAGCCGGTTCACGCACCGCCATAGGAAAAGCAAAACGCGGAGGTTTTAGATTTACCACACCGGTAGATTTGGCCTATTACGCTATTACCGATTTATTGAAAAAAGTTCCGGGTTTAGACCCAAGCCGTATAGATGATTTGATTGTAGGCAACGCGGTGCCAGAAGCTGAGCAAGGTTTACAAATGGCCCGTTGGGTAGCTGTGCGCAGCTTACCGGTATCGGTGCCCGGTGTAAGCATTAACCGCTACTGCGGTAGTGGTATTGAGGTTATAGCAATGGCTACTGCAAAAATTAAAGCAGGTATGGCCGATGTAATTATTGCCGGTGGAACCGAGAGCATGAGCCTGGTGCCAACCGTAGGTTACAAAACAGTGCCTAACTACGAAATTGCAAAAGACCACCCTGAGTATTACATAGGCATGGGTTTAACAGCAGAGAATGTAGCCGCTAAATATGGCATTACACGCGAGCAGGCCGATGAATTTTCGGTAGTAAGCCACCAGCGCGCTATGGCCGCAATTGCTGCCGGTAAGTTTAAAGAAGATATTGTACCGGTTGAAGTAGAAGAAGTATACTACGATAACGGAAAAAAGAAAACCCGCAAGTTTACCGTATCGGAAGATGAGGGACCTCGTGCAGATACATCCATGGAAGGCCTGGGCAAACTAAAGCCAGCCTTTAAAATGGGCGGACAGGTTACAGCAGGTAACTCGTCGCAAACCAGCGATGCTGCTGCCTTTGTAATGGTAGTTAGCGAGCGCGTGGTAAAAGAATTGAACCTTACCCCAATTGCCCGCATGGTTACCAGCGCAAGCGTGGGTGTAGACCCTACTATAATGGGTATTGGCCCGGTAGCGGCTATACCACGTGCATTAAAACAAGCAGGTTTGAACCTTAACGACATTGAGTTGTTAGAATTAAACGAAGCTTTTGCAGCACAATCGTTAGCGGTAATTAAAGAAGCTAAGTTGAACACCGATATTATTAACGTAAACGGTGGTGCAGTGGCATTGGGTCACCCGCTAGGTGCATCGGGTACTTATTTGTTCCAAAAGTTGATTGGCGAAATGAAACGCCGCAACAACAAATACGGAATGGTAAGTGCTTGTATAGGCGGTGGACAAGGTATTGCCGGTATTTTTGAAAGACTGTAATAGGATTAACTAAATAAGACAATACAAAAAATAAAAAAATGGAAACAACGAAAGCAAAAACGTTTCTTAAGGGAGGCGAGTTTTTAGTAAAAGAATCGGCAGCTGAAACCACTTTTTCGAGAGACTTTGTTTCGGAAGAGCAGGAAATGTTTGGCCAAACGGCACACGATTTTATAGTTAACCGCGTGCAGCCCAACGTACAAAAAATAGATAAGCAAGCGCCTGAACTGGTAATGCAATTACTAAAAGAAAGCGCCGAACTAGGCCTTTTGGGTGCTACCATACCAGAGGAATATGGTGGTATGAGCGTAGACCTTGCTACTGACACTATTATTAATGAAGAGATTGGTAAAGGCCACTCATGGGCAGCAGCTTTTGCGGCGCACACCGGTATTGGCACCTTGCCAATTCTTTACTACGGCACTACCGAACAAAAAAATAAATACTTACCGGGCTTAGTAGATGGCAGCATTAAAGCCGCCTACTGCTTAACCGAGCCGGGCAGCGGTAGCGATGCATTGGGCGCTAAAACCAAAGCGGTATTAACCGAAGATGGTAAGCACTATGTATTGAACGGACAGAAGATGTGGATTACCAACGGTGGTTTCGCCGATATCTTTACCGTGTTTGCAAAAATTGATGGCGAGAAATTTACCGGCTTTATTGTAGACGCTAAAAGCGAAGGAATTTCGTTAGGTAGCGAGGAGGATAAATTGGGTATTAAGGGTTCATCTACCCGCCAGGTGTTTTTTCAAAACGTGAAAGTGCCTGCCGAAAACATTTTGGGTGAAATTGGCAAAGGCCATAAAATTGCTTTTAACGTATTGAACATTGGCCGCTACAAGTTAGGTGCTTTAGCTTTGGGTGGTTCTAAAAAATCGTGCTCAACAGCTGTAAAGTATGCCAACGAGCGTATTCAGTTTAATGTGCCTATCAGCAGCTTTGGTGCTATTAAGCACAAGCTATCTGAAATGGCCGTTAAATCTTATGCCTGCGAATCTGCCTTATATCGCACTGCCGGTTTGATTGACGACCGCATTAACGACCTTGTTGCTAACGGTACCGATAAAGTACAAGCTAAGTTGTTAGCTGCAGAAGAATATTCTATCGAGTGCGCCATACTAAAAGTATTTGGCAGCGAAGTGTTGGATTATGTAGTAGATGAAACGGTGCAGGTATTTGGTGGCACCGGCTTTAGCGAGGAATATCCCGCAGCCCGCGCTTACCGCGATGCACGTATCAACCGTATTTTTGAAGGCACCAACGAAATCAACCGTTTATTGGCGGTGGGTATGCTGGTTAAAAAAGCCATGAAAGGCGAGGTTGATTTATTTACACCGGCTATGGCGGTGCAAAAAGAATTGATGAGCGTGCCTGATTTTGGTGCTACCGATAGCGATGACTTTTTTGCTGCTGAGAAAAAGGCGCTTAAAAATGCCAAGAAGGCGATACTTATGACTGCCGGTGCAGGCGTTCAAAAATTCATGCAAAGCTTTGATAAGGAGCAGGAAATTATCATGAACATTTCGGATATGTTGATTGAGTTGTTCGTTTGCGAATCGACTTTACTGCGCACCGAAAAGCTTTTGAAAATTAAAGGCGAAGCCGCTATTGGTTTGCAAATTGATTTAACCAGAACATACATTAGCGATGCTTTGGAAAAAATTAATATTTCGGGTAAACATGCAGTTACTGCCTTCAACGAAGGCGATACCCTGCGTATTATGCTAATGGGTTTAAAGCGCTTTACTAAGTATGAGCCATACAATACCGTTGCAGCGCGCCGCAGAATTGCCGATAAATTGATTGAAGAGAACGAATACTGTTTCTAAGAAAAAGGTGACCATTATTTATATCAAAATTTAAAAACCCAGATATGTCGACAACAACCGGAACTAAAACTACCCTAAAGGGCGGAGAGTTCATCATTAAGGAATCGCAATGGCAGGATGTTTATATCCCCGAGCAGATTGATGAAGAGCAAACTGCTATGCGCGAAATGACCAAAGATTTTATCCGTAAGGAGATTGACCCTCGCTTGGAAGAATTGGATAAAGACCCGATGAAAGGCCAGGAGATAATTGACAAAGCCGGCGAACTTGGTTTATTAGGCTTGCACATACCAGAAGAGTATGGTGGCTTGGGCAAAGACCTTACTTCGTTCTCCTACGTAACTGAAATTTTAGGATGGGGCCATGGTGTTTCTGTTGCCATTGGCGCACATACTGGTATTGGTACCTGCCCTATTATTTATTATGGCAATGCCGAACAACGGTCGCGCTATTTACCAAAATTGGCTACCGGTGAGTTAAAAGCAGCTTATGCTTTAACTGAACCTTGGAGCGGTAGTGATGCATTGGGCGCTAAAACCAAAGCTGTTTTAAGCGAAGATAAGAAGCACTATATTTTGAATGGCCAAAAGATGTGGATTACCAACGCCGGCTTTGCCGATGTGTTTGTGGTATTTGCAAAAATTGATGGCGACGATAAGAAGTTCACCGGCTTTATAGTAGAGAAAACCTACGAAGGTTTTAGTGTAGGAGCTGAGGAAAAGAAGATGGGTATTAAGTCTTCATCTACCCGCCAGGTGTTTTTCAATAACGTAAAAGTGCCGGTTGAGAACTTGTTAGGCGAAGAGGGTAAAGGTCATAAAATCGCTTTCCAAATTTTGAACATTGGCCGCTACAAATTATGTAACGGTGTATTAGGTGGTGCAAAACGTGCTTTGGGTGTAGCTGTTAAATATGCGAACGAGCGCCAGCAGTTTAAAACAAACATTTCTCAGTTTGGTGCTATTAAGCACAAGCTTGGCGAAATGGCAATCCGTACCTGGGCAGCAGAATCGGCTTCGTACCGCGTGTGTGATTTAATTCAGCAAAAAGAGCATGAATTAAAGGATGCAGGTAAATCGATGACAGAATACTTAACCGGTGGTGCAGAAGAGTATCAAATCGAATGTGCGTTGCTAAAAGTAATGGGTAGCGAAGTATTGGATTTTGTAGTAGACGAAGCTTTGCAGGTGCACGGTGGTTACGGTTTTAGCGAGGAGTATCCAATGGCCCGCTCATACCGCGATTCGCGCATTAACCGTATTTTTGAAGGCACCAACGAAATTAACCGTATGCTTTCAATTGATGCATTGATGAAATTTGCGATGAAAGGCAAGTTAGATTTGATGGGTCCTGGTATGGCAATTCAAAAGGAATTAATGAGCGTTCCTGATTTTTCTTCACCCGATGCAGATGATGTGTTTGGCGCAGAAAAGAAAGCATTGAAAAATGCCAAGAAGGCCTTCTTATTAGTAGCTGGTGGTGCCGTTCAAAAACTAATGATGAAGCTATCGGAAGAACAGGAAATTTTGATGAACGCTTCGGATATGCTGATTGATATCCTGGCTATGGAATCGGCTATGCTACGCGCAGAAAAGCTGATTAACCTGCACGGTTTAGAGGCTTCGCAAATTTACGTGGATATGGTTAAGTGCTATTTCTTTGATGCGATGGACCGTATTAATACCGCTGGCCGTTCTGCATTGGCAGCTTATGCCACTGGCGATGAGCAACGTATTATGTTAATGGGCTTAAAACGCTTTACTAAATACGAAGTAATTAACACCAAGCAAAGCCGCCGTGCTGTAGCCGATAAATTAATTGCAGAAAACGGTTACTGTTTCTGGGATTAATTGGCAGACAACAGACACAAGACTTTAGACAATTTAAACCGCCGCTCAAAATTGAGCGGCGTTTTTTTTTATTGCAATAAGCAAGATCTATGCTAAACTGGTTTATTTGTCGAATTAACAAATTGAATAATTTTTAGACACTGCACCGGTACCGGTATATAATTTTACGCATAAGGAAGATTTACATTGTGCCTTTTGCTATCTTTGGATTTGATTGTTTAAACACAAATACTACTGTTTAAATCAAAAATGACGAATAGCCAGTTTTTAAAATTGCTCGCCACCAACCGCGAACTGATACAACGAAATAACGTTCACGCTATTGAGCATTTGCAAATGCTTAAAAACGACTACGGGCATTTAACCGACCCTGAAGTAGTTTTAAATATCGAGTTGAATAATAGCCTGTTGGAAATACATTTCCATTCAAATCACGAAGCGGCCATTAATAATTCGTTGCGGGTTATAGAAAAGCATAAAGATTGTGAGTTTCAGAATTTGGTAGCCCGCCATTATTGGCTTATAGGGCAAAGTCTAACTAATAGGGGCGAATATGAAAAAGCGCGGGAGTATTTGTTGTTAAGCCTTAAAACGGTTGTACCTTCCGGCGATTATGTGGTTATCAAAACAGATGTACTGGTTGGATTAGCTATGAATGAGGAGTTTGAAAACCGCGGCAAGGGAACGGCTATACGTTATCTGGAAGAAGCTTTGCTGCTGCTTGACCATGATGATTATGCCATACGTAAGGCGAGCTGCCTGATGGGGATGGGCAATGTGTATCTTAACGCTGAAAATGTGGATGAGGCTTTAAAGCATTACCATGCCGCTGCAGAAACTTATGAGCGCTTTTTTGATTTGGCTAATATGGCTGGCGCTTATAGTAATTTGGGTACCTGCTACATAACGCTTAAAGATTATGCTAAAGCGGAAAAGTTTCTTCAAAAATCGCTTGAACTGCGCACCAAGTTTGGCTCGCCCGATCATCTGGCTATTTCCTATTATAATTTGGCCATGGTTTATAACTGCACAGATAGGCCACAGTTGGCTTTTGACGTTTTGAAAAAGAGTAAAGAACTACTGGAACGGAGTGGTAATTTACATTATATGGAGGGCTATGATGAGATTTTAGAGGAAATTTTAGCCAAAATGCCCCAGTTGGCTGCCAATTAGGTGATTTTTAAGTTCAGTTTTAATCCTGCTGTTTTTTTTGCCATCAAATATTTGTTGCAGAAACAACCAAAAAGCCATATTTGTCTATCTTTAAGGCAATAAGCTGGCTGTGAAAAAAGGATTTACCCTTCTGTATTTTATGGTGTTGTTTTTTTTAGCTGCCGGTGCAGGTTCTAAGGCTGTTTCTGTACCCCGGCCCGACCAGTTACGCTTTACTGAAAACAGGGGGCAGTGGAACGAAAGAATACGGTTTAAAACAGAAATTCCGAACGGACAGTTGCTGCTAGAGAATAATGCTTTTTACTTTTTTCTTTATTCTGCTAAAGACCTTTCAAAAATACAACACCCCGGAAAAGGAGAGAAGACAGTTATAAACGGGCATGCCTTTAAAGAGGAGTTTGTGGGGGCTAATTTACATCCGGTTGTTACCGGCCACAATGTATTTGCCGACTATGCCAATTATTTTTTAGGTAACGACCCGGCTCATTGGGCGGGGGGCGTTAAAATTTTTCCTGAAATAGAATACAAAAACATTTATACCGGCATAGACCTAAAGCTATATACCAGGCAGGGTATGCAATTAAAATACGACTGGATAGTTAAACCGGGAGCCGATGCAGGTAAAATAAAAATACACTACAACGGGGTAGATGAATTAAATCTACGCAGGGGGGCGCTTACGGTAAAAACATCGGTAGGAGATATGGTAGAAGAAAAGCCTTTTGCTTATCAATCCATCAATGGTTTTAAGAGAGAGGTTAAGTGCAATTTTGTAATTGTAGATGAGGAAGTAAGTTTTGAGTTTCCGGATGGGTACGATAAGAACATAGAGTTGATTATAGACCCTACCGTTGTGTTTTCTACGTACACCGGTGCACGGGCCGATAACTGGGGTTATACAGCTACCTATGATAGTAGAGAATGCATGTACCTGGGTGGTTACGTAAATGCAACGCCGCAATCGGGTATTACCTTGCTGTCTTATCCAACTACAGTTGGCGCTTTTCAAACTACCTGGGGTGGTGGCACCGGTGGCGGGCAGGGAAACGGTAACGGTATCGCTTTTGCCTGCGATATGGGTATTACAAAATTTACGGCAGATGGAACGCAGTTAGTATATAGTACTTACATAGGCGGTAGCGATAACGAAACACCGCACTCCCTGGTGGTAGACCCCCAGGGAAGCCTGGTAATATATGGCGTAACGTATTCGTCTAATTACCCTGTTACAGGTAATGCTTATGATAATACCTACAATGGCGACGGCGATATTGTGGTTACACGACTGAATGCAACGGGTAGTGCATTAGTAGGCTCAACCTTTGTTGGTGGCTCGGCAATGGATGGAATAAATTACGATCCTGAGGAATTTACTTCTGGCGAGCTAAAAAGAAATTATGGCGACCAAAACCGTGGCGAAGTAAATGTTGATGCTGCTAATAACATTTATATCGCCAGTTGCACCCAGTCATCTGATTTTCCTACTACTGGTGGCGCTATACAAACGGCTTTTGGAGGCGGGCAGGATGGATGCGCCTTTAAGCTGAATTCCGATTGCTCTGCTTTGCAATGGTGTACCTACCTGGGTGGTAATGCCCACGATGCCTGCTACTCACTGGATTTAGGCCCGGCAGGAACACTTTATGTAGCAGGTGGCACTATGAGTGGTAATTTTCCAACTACTGCCGGCACTATACACTCTAATTATCAGGGCGGTTTATATGATGGGTTTTTGTCACAAATTAATCCAACGGGCACCCAACTTTTGGCTTCATCGTTTATTGGAACCGCTGGTGACGACCAGGTTTATTTTGTAAAGCTGGATGCGCGCAACGATGTTTATTTTGTAGGTCAAACAACAGGTGTGTATCCGGTGGCGAATGCGCCGTATTCTAATCCTAATAGCGGGCAATTTATCTCAAAGGTAAAACCCGATTTAACCGGTGTTATTTATTCTACGGTTTTTGGTAATGGAAATGGACGGCCCAATATTTCGCCTACAGCATTTTTAGTTGATACCTGCGAAAATGTATATGTGGCAGGTTGGGGATGTTCGCCCAATAGTATTTTTAGCCAAAGCGGTTTTGCGGCTAACGTAATGACGAGCCTGCCACTAACGTCAGATGCCCTGCAATCCTCTACCGACGGAACAGATTTTTACTTTTTTGTATTGGCTAAAAACGCACAAAATATCCTATACGGGTCATATTTTGGCGGTAATGGAAATGAAGAGCACGTAGATGGTGGCACCAGCCGCTTTGATAAGCGCGGAGTAATGTATCAGGCTATGTGTGCCGGTTGCGGAGGCAACTCCATAACACCAACCACATCGGGCGTGTGGTCGCCCACTAACAGAAGCTATAACTGTAATGAGTTAGGTTTAAAAATCGCGTTTAACCTTTCGGGTACTGAAGTGCAGATTGCCGCTTCGCCCAGGGCTACCGGTTGCGTGCCATTAACAGTTCAGTTTCGCGCTACAAGCAACGCAGCTTCTGTTCAATGGGATTTTGGTGATGGAGGAACTTCTACCCAAAATAACCCGTTGCATACCTATACCGATACCGGCACTTATTATGTAATGCTGGTGGGTGTAGATCCCAACTCCTGCAACCTAAGCGATACAGCCTATATTGATGTGGTAGTTCGCGATGATTCTATTGTGGCTAATTTTTTGCCTAATCTTAATATCGACTGCTACTCAAATAGTGTGAGTATTAGCAGCTCTGCATCGCAAACAGCTAAGTATTTTTGGAATATGGGCGATGGTGCGCTGTATAACACCGACTCTATATCACATTCGTATGCCAGCGCAGGCATTTACGATGTATCTTTAATTGTTAGCGATAGCACCCGCTGTAGCCTGGCCGATACCTTTACCACAAAAGTAACAATACCCGCTTTTATAGATGCCTCCTACGCGGCCAGCAGTAGCCGGGGCTGCATACCGTTAACGGTTGATTTTTGGATGGCAACTCCGTCTACGCAAGCAACTTATTATTGGAGTTTTGGAGATGGTGTCAGTTCAATATTTCAAACTCCGGGCGCAACACATACCTATACAGTAGCTGATACTTTTCAGGTGCGCCTGATTGTAATCGATTCTGCATCCTGCAATATAGCTGATACAGCTTATAATACTATCATCACCATTGATTCTGTAGTAAAGGCTGATTTTAATTTTGTGCGAACCTTCTTCGGTTGTGATTCCGTACAGGTAACCGCCTGGTCCAGCTACCAGGGCGAAGATTCTGAAATTTGGGATTTTGGCGATGGAACACCGCAGCAGGCAAATAACGATACCGTTTATCATGTGTATAATACAGCAGGAACCTTTACTATCACCCACTACATTGCTGATGCGGTAATGATTTGTAAACCGTTAGATACAGCCCGCATAGCCTTTAGCCTGGTACCGCTAAATGCAGGCATTACTATTCCCGATACCGGCGGCTGCCTGCCTTTTAATGCTACCCTTATAGGCACCTCAGTGCTGTATACCACCGATTTTACCTGGTATTTTGGTGATGGAACTACGGCAACAGGTGATACGGTGCAGCATTTATACACACAAACCGGAACGTTTAATGTAGTGGCTTTAGCCATTGATACGAATGCGTGTGTAGCAGGCGACTCGGCATTTGCACAGGTAACGGTAATTGATGATTCGGTGCATGCCGACTTTGATTTAATTGTGTTGAATGATTGCGACAGTAACCTGGTGGTTGACTTGCAAAATACCAGTACTAATGCTGTGGAGTTTTTGTGGACTTTTGGAGATGGAACATCTTCGGTGCTGCAAAACGAAAATCATAGTTATACGGTACCTGCCACCTACACTATAACCTTGTATGTAACCGATACTAACCGGTGCCACCCTTATGATACAATTGCAAAAAATGTAACTCTTAAGCCGAACTTATTCATAGATTTTACGGCGGCAAACGTTTGTGCCGGAACCCCGGTAACGTTTATCAATCTAAGCAACCCAAGTGCCGCTTACGTTTGGACTTTCGGCGATGGTTTATCTTCCGACCAATATTCCCCGCAACATTTATATACCACTACCGGCACTAAAAACGTTATGTTAACTATTACCGATACCAGCACTTGCGATGTAATGGATAGTGTAAAACACGATATAGAGGTTTACCCGCAACCTATAGCTAACTTTACAACTGCTGGCGATACGTTTAAATTTGAACTGCCGGTGCAGTTTACCAACCGCAGTTTTGCCTACGAAAGTTTGTATTGGAGCTTTGGCGATGGTGATAGCAGTAGTGAAGAAAACCCTATACACATTTACGAGAGCATCTACAATATGAATGTTTGCCTTAGGGCTTACAACGAGGTATGCGCCGATACTACTTGCAAAAATATTTACATATCCTTTAGCGGCCTTATTGGTGTTCCAAATGCCTTCTCCCCCAATGGCGATGGTGTTAACGATGTAGTAAAAGTGGAAGGCAGAGGTATTGTTGAGCTGGAGTTTAGAATATATAACCGCTGGGGCGAAAAAGTTTTTGAAACGCGCGATAAGAATATAGGCTGGGATGGAATTTATAAAGGTGTGCTGCAAGAGATGGAGGTGTATACTTACGCTGTAGAAGCCACCTTAATAAACGGACAGCATGTGCCGTTAAAGGGAAATATTACTTTGCTGCGTTAGCAGAAGACAATAGACGATAGATGTTAGACAATAGACAAAATACAAAAAACATATTCACCAGATGCAAAAGGTCAATTTTGCGTTTGAGTGTTGTCTTGTGTCTTTTTTCATGTGTCTTGCATCTATCTTCTCAGGATGTTCACTTTACCCAGTTTTTTAGTAATCCGTTAATTCTTAATCCGGCACAAACGGGCAACTACGATGGCAACTACAGGGTTGGGTTTAATTTTAAAGCCCAGTGGCCCTTTGCTATTTCGGGCAGGGTTTATAACCACCATACCGAAGCCCCTTATGTTGATTTTAGCTTTGGTGAGCGAAAATTAAAGTCGGCGTGGTTTGGTGTGGGTATGAACTTTTTAAATGACGAAGCCGGCGATGGCCGTTTAACTTACCGGCGCATAGGTTTAACGGCTGCTTACCATCAGGCATTTGATAAAGACCACCGGTATGTGCTATCAACCGGTTTTGGCTTTAGCTACATTATCCGTTCGGTAGATTTTTCGAAATTCTACTTTAATAACCAGTGGGTAGATGATGGTGGCTTTAATATTAACCTGCCAAGTAATGAGCCTTTACAGCGCGAAAGTTTTCAGATGATTGATTTGGGCGCTGGCCTTAATTTTGGTGCGCAAATTCATAACCAGGTAAAGCTGGATTTTGGGTTTGCTATGTTGCACATTAACCGCCCTAAGCATAGCTTTTTAGGCACTACCGAACGCCTGGGGTTGCGCTACCAGGCCAGCACTGGAATTACATACACTATTAACGAAAGGATAGAAATTACAGCCAACGTATACTACGGCAACGAAAAAAAGGCGCAGGAGGTTGTGGCCGGTGCTATGTTGGGTTATGGCTTTTTAAAACGCCGGACCTCAAAGCCGGATAACCTTGTTTACATAGGTTTGTACTATCGCGGTAAAGATGCCCTTGCCCCTGTAATAGGGTATCAGTTTAAAAACACGCGTTTGCTTTTTAATTACGATGTTACTTTATCGGGTTTGGCTAAACCGGGCAGGGCCAACGGTGGCCCTGAAATATCAATAGTGCACAAAGGCGCTTTTGGAAAACACTTTGGCGGTAAAAAGGCTTATTGCCCCGAGTTTTAAAGACCGAGTAACTCGTTATAATATTGCAGGTATTTTTGTTGCAGGGCTTTAACCGAGTAATGGTCTACCACAGTTTTGCGGCCCTCTGCACCTACTTTTTTACGCAGCTCTTTATCCTCAATTAATTGCGAAATAGCATTTACATAGTCATCATCGGTAGTAGCTAAAAAGCCGTTTACTCCGCTGTTAATTATCTGGCTATTTACGCCCACCGGCGACATAATAGTAGGTATTTCCAGCGCCATATACTGCAGACCTTTAAGTCCACATTTACCTTTGGCCCATTCATCATCGGGCAAAGGCATTATACCAATATCGAACGAGGAGAGTTCTTTTAGTTCATCCTGTTTGTTCCAGTTCATGCTTATTACATCCAACTCATCGTTTTTGTAGTTAGCATCGCCAATCACTTTAATCTTAATCCGGTTGCCGTATTTTTTCTTAACCTTTAGTAAGGCGGGTACCGCAAATTTAAAGTGCTGTATGGTGGTTATGCTTCCGCTCCAGCCTATGCAAACCTTATCGTCCGCAGGCAGGGCCATTCGCTGATATTCGTCTGTATCAATAGTAGTGGGCACAATACGGATGTTACTGTTAAATGGTTTGGCGTAATCGGCCAGGTATTGATTACCGGCAAAAATCATATCGCTTAAGGCGATGATTTTTGAAGTTTTAGAGGCGTCCTTTAAAAAGCTGAATTTTTTATTGGCATCCGATACGTTCTGCATCCAGATAGAGTCATCAAAATCGAAAATTACTTTGGCCCGGCTTTTAGCAAACTGCTTTTCAAAAAAAGTAGTACCGGTCATAAACGCTTCGCGCTGTATAAATATAATATCGTACTGGTTTGCCTTTAAAGCATCCTTCAATCGCTTAGAAAAACACTTGAAAAAGATAATGCCTTTTTGAACCGTGTTGCCCGGTGAGTAGAAAACCTTATCGTCTTCAGGGGAAATGAGATACGAAAAATCGTAGTCGAATCCTTGCTGTTTTAAAAATTCAAGATACTGCTCAAAGCGAAAACGCTGCGATGGCGAGCGGTCGCGCCGGTGCATGGCTATGTATAAAACTCTTTTCAATGTATTTGTACAGTTATTGGCTGTTTGTATTGCCTATTCACTCCTTAATTAATCTTCCAACCAGAATGAAGGAAGCTTTTCAGTAATTTCTATGTTTTCGAACTTGGCACTTTTTTTAATGCCTGTAGCTTTCGCCCAATCTACCATTTTATCAAGGCCTTCTTTTAAGGTTGTATTGGCTGAGTCTCCAAAAAGGGACTTGGCTTTACTGTGGTCGCTATAGGCGTGGGTAACCTCATTACGCGCCGGCAAATAGCGCAGCTCGCTCTTTAGGCCCATCGATTCCATTACCGTTGTTGCCAGTTCTTTAACCGTATAATCCTTATCGGCACCTACGTTAATTATTTGATTATAGGCAGCAGGTATATTAACACAGTTGGCAATGTGCGGGGCAATATCGCCAATGTAGCTAAAGGCACGGGTTTGCATACCATCGCCAAATACCGAAAGTTGTTTGCCCTGCATTAATTGGTTCATAAAAATACCAACCACATTGCGGTAGCGGTCGCCCAGGTTTTGGTATTCGCCGTATACATTGTGTGGGCGGAAAATAACGTAGTTTAAACCAAACATTTCGTGCGATACTTTCAATTCCATTTCAACGGCATACTTAGCCACACCATAAGGGTCTTCGGGTACCGGAACCATATCTTCGCGTAAAGGTGGTTTGCCGGCGCCATATACGGCTATAGAAGAAGTGAAAACAAAACACTTAATTTTATGCTTAATCGATTCGTTTACGAGGTTAACGCTGCCAATAAGATTGTTGTTGTAGTTAAAGCGCTTAATAAAGTGGCTTAAGCCCTCGGCTGCATAAGCCGCAAGGTGATACACATAATCGAATTTATGTTCGTTAAACAGTTTTTCGAGCAGCGCGTGGTCTAAAATAGAACCCTTTACAAAAGTTGCTTTGGGGTTAACATTTTCCTGAAAACCGCCACTCAAATCGTCCAGCACTACTACATCGTGTCCTAATGCGATTAACTCGTTGGTAACATGGGCGCCTATAAAGCCGGCCCCTCCGGTAACTAATGATTTTATTGCCATTGTATTTAATTAGATATCGCCAAAAATAAACTTTACAGCCGTATATGAAAGCGGCTTTTCGTCTTACTTTAGTCCTTTAAATCATTTTAAAAAGTAAAATATGGCACATACCAACCTGGCTCCCTTTTTTGAGCGCGATCTGCTAAGGCTTAAAGATGAAGTAGCTTCCTATAAAAATGAGGCCGATTTATGGGTGGTTAAACCCCACATTAGCAATTCGGCCGGCAACCTGTGCCTGCACCTTATTGGTAATTTAAACCACTTTATAGGCGCTACACTGGGTAGCACAGGTTATGTAAGAGAGCGCGATAAGGAATTTGCAGAAAAGAACATACCCCGTGCCCGGCTATTGGCTGATATAGACGCTGTTTTAGGTGTAGTTAAAAATGTGTTGGCTAATTTGCCCGAAGATGCTTATGAAAAGGAGTTCCCTTTACCTATAGGTAATAATGTAATGACTACACAGCAGATGCTCATATACATTTTTGCTCACCTCAGCTACCACTTGGGGCAAATTAATTATCACCGAAGATTGATAGCAGAATAGTTTATTCTTTCAAAAGCTTTTTAAGCTTTTCAAAAGATTCTATGTTATTAGTGCGGTTAGGCGATTTAAGAATATCGCTTTTATCGCGTGTGGTAAGGTGCAGGCTCATAGCGGCCTTATCTTCTTTCTTTTCGCTGGTATACTCAAATAGCACAAACTGAAGTTTACCTCTAAGCTCCTCACTCATTTCATCTAACCTGTAGTCGGTTAAAAAATCCTGCATATTTTCCATGTTGGTATACACTGCGCCAAGCGGATCGGTAAGACGGCTGAACACGGTTTTCTTCTCAGATGCATTGGGCTCTTCAAATTTTTCCGAATCGCGCATTTGCAAAATAACTACCCCGCTGGTGTTTTTGTCTATCCAATCGGCAAAAGTATTTAGAAACCGCAGGGTGGTTTCAATACCAAAATTATCCAGTGCACCGCCATCCATTACGTAAGTAGAAGGTATACTTGGCAACTCTGAATTGGGGAACAAAAACGGGAAAGTAGCATTCATGCGCATAGCCGAGGTTACCAGCAGGCTATCGCTGGCCTGCTCTTTAAAAAACTGGCCAAAGTCAATGGCATCAATTTCAAGTTTATTATCGAGCGCCCTTTTACCGTGTGGCCGCATTAAAAACGAAACCGGTTGCGGGCTAATGTAATACCGGCGCGAATCGTTCATAATTGCGGTGTGGTATATAACCAAAGGCACTTTGGCGTTATACTCATCCTTCCGGTAATCGCTAATTGTTTTTTCGAATGGAAACTGAACGTTTTGGCAGTAAAATTTTTCAAAAATATAACCGCGGTCTACGCTATATCTTTTATCGGCAAGGGTAAAAGTATGGAAGGGCACCAAAATATCATTGCTGAGGATAGATAGCGCCATAGGGTTTAGCATATCCTTAGAAACATTCTGCGCATATTGAGGGTCGGATATATTTATAGGGAAGCCATTTTTTTTCTGCAAAAAAAGCTCGCGCAGGTAGGTAGCCGCAAACATACCACCCGAGGCACCACTTATTAAAAATGTTTTATCCAACAAGGTGCCCTGCGCCAGGCTATCGCACCTTTGCAGCATTACCATTGCAAACATGGCTGCCCTGGTGCCCCCGCCACTTACATTTATAAAATACATTTTAGGCTTTTTAAACGGCTGGCGCGGGTCGGTATTTTTGCGGCGCCAGTTTTCTAAAATGGGTAAAAAGTATTCTTTATCGCGGGCAATGGCAGAGTCGGAAGAAAGTTGCCTGAAGTTTTCGAGTGTGTAGGCTGCCTTCTTAGTATTATAATTTAAACCGTAAGCACGGCTTTTTTGGTCCATTACATCGTATTGGGTAAGGTAGTTAGCCGTTAATAAAAAAACAATAATAGCGGCCGAACCCCAGCTGCCTGTCCAGTACAAAAACATACCCAGCAGGCTTATAAGTAAACTAATAAACAAAAAGCCGGTTGCTGCAATGGGAAACTGAAAAAAGGGATTCTCTAAAAAAAAGCCCATGCACACGAGCACCGCCATAGTAAATAAAAAGGCTATAAAGGCATTCCAGTGGTGGCGCCTGAATACCAATTGATGTAACTTGGGGTCGTAGTTTTCTACCGTGCGGGTATGGCGTATGTTTAGCTTGTTGGTAAGGTAATAATCAACGCGGTTAAACTGCTCGCGCTGCATGGTATCGCTATAATGTATTCGACGGATGGCCTTTTTTTTGCGTATACGTTCTTTATTATCCTGTATAATGCTGCCTACATTGCGGTTAGTTAAATTAAAATACACGGCCGTTATTAAAATCATCAATAAAAAGCCTGCACAAAAGCCCAGCACCTCAAACATAATCTGGGCGAAAGTTT
The DNA here is from genome assembly GCA_044228435.1 of Chitinophagales bacterium. Classification (GTDB taxonomy): domain Bacteria; phylum Bacteroidota; class Bacteroidia; order Chitinophagales; family LD1; genus Bog-950. The sequence continues at coordinate 21,905 of JBGAUW010000030.1, read as the reverse complement.
GGTATTCGTATTTGAGCTGAAACAGTACTACGCTGGTTATATAGGTAATTAAAAATATCAGCGGAATAAGCGCATTGTTCAAAACAAACATGCCCAGCGGATATTGCAGGCTGGCCATAAACGGGAACCGGTGCGAACTTAGTATATACATCACCACATTCCAGGTAATAAACATGGCACCAAAACCTATACCTACTACGGCAAAGCTTAAGTAACCTACGTTGCCTAAATATTCAGGGTCTAATAATACAGAATGAGTACCTACACCTGCCCCATAGCTGCCTAATACAATAGCAAACAGCAGCAGCCAGAAAAACAATAAAAACTGGTTACGTTTAAAGGATAGCAACAGCAGCTGTACCGGAAAAGAAAAATAAAAGTCTTTAAACAGGGTTATCATTCAGCTTCAATTGGAGCTGTAAGAAAAGCAAAAACCAACAAATAATGAATGATTAATTAACGTAAAACGGGTATTGGTGTATAGTATTATAGAGTTTGTAAATTAAAGCAATCTCTCACGGATTTTTTACTTCTACCAGTTGCATAGTCCAGCCCATATCCAGTTTGTATATAAGCGGAAATTTGGCCGACTCTATTACGTCCAACGTGTATTTTATTTCGCTACCGCCCTCTAACTCCCAGCCGGGTATAGCAACCAAACTGCCATTAACGCTAAAGTTAAACTCGCTAATGGTATTGCTCATAACAGTTGCAGTATCGGCCGCACCGCTCATTTTAATACTGGTTGCAGAGGTTGTTGCTACATCGTTAAACATTTTGCGGCTTATAAACAAGGCGGTTTCCTTATCCACCTGTACTTTTCCGCCATTAAACGCTGTAAACAGAGCATCGGCTTTGCTAACAGCATTAGCGCTAACCCAGAAAAGCCCTTCTTTTGCTGCTCCTTCAGTTGTCTTATATTCAAAAGTTATGTCGTCGCCTACTCTACCTAGTGTAACTATTAGTTGGTGCTTTTTACCGCCTACAGTAACATCGTAGGTAAGCACAGCGTTGGGTTTTATGGCGGCTTCAAAAAGTTCCAGGTCGGCAACATTTTGCGCTGTAAGGCGGCAATATGCTCCCAAAACCAAAGTTATAAGGCAGATAATGTGTTTCATAAAGAAGTGGTTAAACGGGGTGTGAAATGAAGTTTAGTTTGAATATTGAAGTTAACCCCAAAAAATAAACGGCGAAACCGGACTGTTTATGGCAATAATTGGGCATTTGAAATATTAACCTTGGCTTAATATTGAAGCGATACTTTTGCAGCTAAATAAAACGCGCAAATGGAAGTAAATGACTTTAAAATTCTTTTGGTTGATGATGAAACCGATGTGCTCGATTTTATGAAGTACAACCTGGAAAAAGAAGGTTTTTGGGTGTATACAGCACGCGATGGGGTAGAAGCCATACAAATGGCAAAAAAAATGAACCCGCATTTAATCATCCTCGATTTAATGATGCCCAAAATGGACGGCATTGAAACCTGCCGCGAGTTGCGTAACATACCAGACTTTAAAAACACCATCATTACCTTCCTTACCGCCCGCGACGAAGATTACTCGCAGATAGCTGGTTTTGAGGTGGGCGCCGATGATTATATTACCAAGCCCATTAAGCCGCGTGTTTTTATAAGCCGTATACGAGCCTTGCTACGTCGCCTTGAAACCAACGAAACTACCGGCAAAATATCGGTAGGGGGAATTGAAATAGACCGCGAGCGCTATGTGGCTGTAAAAGATGGTAAAGAGATTTCGCTTCCGCGTAAGGAGTTTGAACTGATGAACCTGCTGGTATCTAAGCCCGGCCGTGTGTTTAAGCGCGAAGAGATTTTAAGCCGTGTATGGGGCAACGATACTATTGTGGGCGACCGCACCATTGATGTGCACATACGCAAACTACGCGAAAAAATAGGCGATGAATACTTTAAAACTATTAAAGGTATAGGGTATAAGTTCGATGCCTAGGTTAGGGTATATATCTATTTTTCTACCGTAGCTATCTTCTCCTCTTTATAAAACTTCTTTTCGGCCCAGTTAAAGCGCTCCCAATACTGGTTTTCGCTCATCGTTAATTTTATCATCAGCGAATCAGCCACCAGCGTTTCTTCAGGGCTAAAAACTTCGCCTTTTACCGATTGCAGAAAGGGGTTTATTTCGTTATCGAGGGTGTTTTTGTAAAAAACGAGTAATTCCTTCGAAAATACCTGTAAGGTGGTATCGCCCTCAAAATCTTTCATGCTCTCAATTTTAGTTAATGTGCTATTAACTAATGCCGAATATTTTTGGTGCGATTGAAGTGCCCTTGCCCTTTCGTAGCTTTGTAGGGCATCGCCATAATCCAGCGAGCTGTCAATTACCACCTGTACGCTTTGCAAAATGGTATCGCGGTATTGTTTGGCCCTTTTTTCTTTAAAATGACACCCCGCAAGGCAAATAATTAACAGAGAAGCAGAAAAAAGGACAGATAGCTTTTTCATTGTGAAATGTTTTAAATTCAGAAATACATTTTTCCGTTACTTGCGTATAATATTACGGCTTCTAGTATTATCAAATCTACTATAAATTCAATTTTGCACCAGCTTAGCAAAATATTGTTTCTTTTTTTTGTTCTTAGCTTTGCGCATAATGCTGTGGCAACGCCATTGGCAGCCGATTCTACTGTCGATGTGTTTGAGGCAGAAAAGAAAATTTTGCTACAGCGCATTAGTTTCGAAAAAACACGCATTGCCGGCGATTACAAAAGTGCCGACGACCGCCTTTTTAATCTTGTAGATAGCCTTACCAAGTTTATATTAGATCAGGATGTAGATAAAACCCGGCGCAATCTTTACCTGGGCAGACTGCAACTTTTTTTAACCAATATCAACCGCTATTACTCCGATAACTATCTAAAATCGGGCACCTACCTGGCAGTTTTAAGTTATTACCCTATAATGATAGAGTGGGATCAAAAGGATGAGCTACTGCGCAACGTAAAGCGCTACTCGGCCTTTTCGATAAAAGCAACGCGCCTTATACCCAGCGATACCATAGCCGAAGATTTTTTAACCGATTACCTGGCCGACCACCCCGATGATATATTCAGATATACCGAGGAGTTTGACGATAGGCGTTTTGCCCTGCGCCTGTTAGAAAAGGCTGTAAAACTGGCTCCGGAATCGGCTAAGCGTTACTACACCAGCAATGGCCCCGTAAACACAATTTTAAAACAGAGTAAAGACCCTTTTGTAAAAAAATCATATGAAATATACAGCCGCTTTGGACAAAAATCGCGGGCTTATTTATTGTTAGATAATATAGTAAGCGGTAATATTTCACCCGAAGCTGCTGATTCAATAGGTGGCCACCCCGACCAAATGTTTCGTTTGCTGGTGCAATTATCAATGAAGTACGAGAGCAACGTTACGTTTTCCATTTACCGCTACATGGATATTTACTGTATAGATGCTATGCGCAAAATAAACCAGGATGCGCTAAATGCAGCTTACACTTACGAACCTTTTAGAAAACGCACCCCGGAAGAAATGTTTGTAATGCTGGGTTATGGCTATAAGGAAACTACGGCCAAAACTTTTCAAACCTTGCTGGAAATACTGAATAAAAAGGCCACCGGCATACCCATCAGCAGTGTAATGATTGCTTCTATGGATAAATCGAAACTGAAGGAACTGATTATTCATTGCGACCAAAACCAAATGCTGGACCAGATATTAGGGTTGGCTGACGATGAAAAGAAAGATTATTTGTTGGCCTTATCATCTTTAGAAGAAAAGGAAAACCTGTTTCCGCCTTTTAAAACCTTTGTAAAAGATAACCCTATTACGAACAACGAGCCCGAAGACGTAGCCTTAAACGAAATTACAAAGGCTAAACCAACCCAGGCAATTACAGAAGATATTGTGGTTGAAGAAGAAGCATCTATACCCAAGCAGCAGCGCATGAAAGAATGGGTAGAGCCGAAAAAGCAGTTAAGCCCCGCCGGTTCTGGCATTGCTGTAGCTGCCAATGCACCTGCTGAAGACGCACCGGAGGATGTAGTGGCCCCACCGGTACCTGAGCCTTACCTGGAACCTATTAAAATAAATTTAGACGAACGCGCGCGCACGCTTATTACACTTAAAAAGAATATACTGCAAACGCTGCAAAATTTTCCGGTGTTTATTGAAAAAGATTATGCCGAAGAGATATTGAACTATGCCGCGCAAAAGGAGCCAGACGAACTTTTTAAAAAAATTGACTCGTATAAGCAAAAACGTTATAGCCTAAAATTGTTAGAGCAATGTGCTATTAATGCACCGCTTTCGCTTAAGCGCTATTTGTATAATCCTAATCACCCGGTTAACTACATTTTGCAATACAGCAAAAACCCGGTGGTACGAAAAATTATTGAAATAAATCCGCAACTGGGTTACCACAGCAAACCACTTTTATTGTTAGATGCTATGGTTTACAATAATATGGATGCCAAAGAAGCCATTGCAATAAGTCAGGACCCTAACAAGCTGTTTAGCGCCATGGTGAAGATAATTTCGCAGCCTAAATATATTGGTGCTTATAGTATTAACCGCGAAATGCGCGACTACTGCCTGCGTTCCATACGCGAAATAAACGATAAAATAGCCAGCGGTGGCTCGCAGCCTTTTTATTCGGTAGATGGGCTTAGCAGTGAGGAGTTGTATTTTTTAATGCTATACGGGCGAGATGAGGTTTTTACCTCTACCTTTACTGGTTTGTTTAACCGGTTTATGCAAAAATTGCCGGCTAACAACAGTGTAGCTTTTCTTAAATCGATAGGGTATAACCAGTTCCGCGATTTTATCTCACTCTGCAGCAACTTTGCAACCATTAAAGATTTTCTGGCTGGTATATCCCCCGAGGCGAAGCGGGAATTATTTTTAGCTTATACGGCCGACCTTGAAAAACAGGAAGATCTTTCAGGTATAGTACTTATAGCTGAATCAGTTTCGAATATTACCGACGAGCAGTTGCTAACTATATTGCAGGCCAATATTAAAGATGAGTACAACCGGGTGCTTAAGGATAGCAATCAAATTGGTATTTCTATTTATGGCGTTTTAAGCAGTATTATTTCGGGCAACGCCCGCACCGAAACCGCCTGGTATAAAAAGGTTTCGCAGCAGTTTCGTATTATGCCGGTAGCCTCATTAGCCTCATCCTTGTTATTTACCAAAGGCAATCCTTGTATAGAGCAGATGTATTTTTATAATGATGATGATGGACGCAGCTCGTACATCAACTTTATAAATACATATAAAAGTCAGTCGGCCTGGGCTATAGAAGATAGAAATAGCTATGTGCGGATTTATTCGCAGCAGGGTAAACGGGTTGAAATTTTTGCCAATAAACCCGAGTTTGAAGAAAATGGCATTAGCGCTATAGATGCTTACCTGAAAGAGAAAAGCTATACACCTACGGTAATTGTGCACCGCGGCCACAGCTTCCATACCGAGTCTACCTTAGAGAAAGTTCCGGCCTCGGCCCGCCTTATTTTTGTAGGTAGTTGCGGCGGATTTTATAAACTTTCCGAGGCGCTTAAAAACGCACCCGATGCCCATATTATTTCTACCAAGCAAGTAGGTACTAAAACTGTGAACGATGCTATGATATTAGCGCTGAACGAGAACATACGCAACGGTAAGGATATTGTTTGGAACGACTTTTGGGAGAAGATGCGCGACAAACTGGCCAACAACCAGTATTTTGGCGATTATGTTCCACCTAATAAAAACCTGGGAGCTATTTTTATTCGTGCTTATTATAAAATTTTGGGGGTATAAATGAGAGCAGGTGTGAGTAGGAATTTTTATAACAGAAACTACAAGGTAGTTGTAAAATTGTTTTTACTGCTTGCCCTGTTTTCGTTTGCGGCTAACGCAAACGCGCTCGGCGATTCTACCATAGCGGCCAGCAACGTAAAGCGCGCCGATTACTATATTGATGAATACCAGGAAAAAATTGACATGTATGATGGCGTGTTGGATGGGCGGGTAAATTTGAACGATTACGAACTAACTGCCTATGCCAGCAGAGCATATTTTAAGCTAATCGATTCTATACAACGGCTGGTTGAAAGCCCTAAGTTTGATGAGGCACGACGTAAACCTATCCGCGAAACAGTTTACCTGCAAATGCGCAAAATTAATAACCGCACTATTTACAATGTGCGGCGGTTTGATGTGTTATTCCGGTTTTTGCTGGGCGAATTAAATGCCACCGCCAATGGAAAGCTGTATAACTACCTTACGGCTAATGTAGGCCAGTCGTTTAATGCGCTTAGTATTATTAAAAACGAGCCTTGTGCTGATTCGTTTCTGGTGTTTTCGGCACGCTACCGGCCCGATTTAGTTTTTACTAATTACGAGTTATATGCAGCCAAGCCATACTCGCTGCATGTGTTAGAGGAAGCAACCAAAATAGCACCGGTAAAAGTAAAGCGCTACTTTAATCCAAACGACCCTATTTACAAAGCGCTTAAAACCAGTAACGATACCGTTATAAAGACCATTTTACAGATAAAAGATAAGTATAGCCGTAAAACAAATGCCTTTACTTTAATTGATGACGTAGTAAATGGAAAACTAACCATAGATAAGGCCGACGCAATTGGCAATACACCGCAAAAGTATTTGCGCACTATGCTGCGGATAAGAGCAAAAAAAGACCCATTGGGTGCGGCCTCGCTGGAAGATGAGTTGCAGATTTATGCGCTTAAGTTCGTGCGGGTGCTTAACGATTTGCACAATGAAAAAGATGCCGTTCGTTTTGCTTCTATTGAAGATTTTAGTGCAGAGGAACTGTATACCCTTATGATATATAGCGAAGAGGAAATTTTCACCTCTACCTTTAATGGCTTGTTTAACCGTATGATGGTTAAAATGGGCGACCAATCGGGCTTCGATTTTTTACAGGGGCTGGGCGATAACAAGTTCCGCACGTTTATAAAAATGAGCGCAGGTTTTGGTAAGCTGGGCGATTTTTTAGGCACCATGAGCCAGTTACATCAACAAATGCTGATGGTTAAATTTGCTACCGGGCTTGAAAAATATAACGATTTATCGCAGGCGGTGGAGGTAGCTGATGCATTTGGAAGTATATCCGATTCACTGGTGTTGCGTATTTTGCGCGGAACAATTAAATATGAATATGTAAGGCTGAAGAGTAAAAACGATGTGCGTGGCATGGCATTGTATGGCCTGTTTAATAATCTGTTTGTAGATCGTAGTATAAGCAGTCAGAACTGGTTTAGTTCAGTTTCGCAACAGTATACTCTGCCGGCTTTTGATAGGATTGAGAACTCAAAACTGTTTGCCTACGATAGTATAAACCGTTGGCTGATTTATTTTTACGACGATGAAGATGGCGACGCATCCTTCTCAACATTCAAAAAAACATTTACCGATAGTAATTGGGCGGTTATAGATTCGGGCATTTATATCATCATAAAATCTAAACACGGGCAAGAGGTAAACATATATGCCAATAAGCCTAAAAACGAATACGATGGGCAGGCACGCTTAGAAAAAATATTTGCCGATAACTTTTTTGAGCCTAACGTGCTCGTGCATCGTGGCCATAGCTACTATGCACCTAAAACAATAGAGAAGATTAAAGACAATACGCAAATTTTTGTTTTGGGCAGTTGCGGTGGTTACCATAGCATATCAACTATTATCGAAAAATCTTCGGAAGTGAGTATTGTAAGCAGTAAGCAAATAGGAACGATGTTTGTAAACAACCCGATGCTAAAGCTAATGGCGGAGTATATAAACCGTGGCGAGGATGTTGAGTGGCAACGACTGTGGGTTGACCTTGAGGCTGGTGTTAAAAACAATCCAAAAGCCTACGAGCGTTTTTTAGATTATATACCACCGCACAAAAACCTGGGAGCTATATTTATTAAAACCTATAACCGGATGGTGGAGCAAGCCAATTAGTGTAGGAGTTCATTGCAAAAGAGTGGCAATTCATCGGATGAGTTTTGCAAAAAGAAGGGCTAATCTTTATAAATCGCTTACATAGCCTGGTAACTCATCCGATGAATCAGTTAGCTTTTTCTAAATACCCAGCTCTTTATTCCACTGCTTTTTACAATAGTTTCGTGCACTAACTCAAAGCCTAACTTAAGGTAGATAGCTACATTCCTGGGGTCTTCTGTTTTTAGCCAAAATTCGGTTAAGCCCTGCCGGCGCATATCGGCAATACTTTGTTCAATTAAAACGCGGCTGTAACCCTTACCGCGCTGGCTGGCTGCAACCCCCAGGCACCAGATGTAACCCATTTTTTCACCGGCTTGCCGGCGTATCCATCCTTCGGGCACCGCATCGTGATTTATTAGGCGTAGGGTAGCTTTAGGTCCCAGGTTAAAAGGTATAGTGGCCATACCTGATTTAATTTCGCGCATTAAACCCAGTGGGAAATTTTGACCAGGCAACCATATTAGCGCACCTTTTTTATCGGGTGTTACAATCACTCCGCCAAACTTACTGCTGGCCGCAGCACAGCTGGTGTATAGATGTAACAAGCCTTTACTACGCGTTTCTTCCGTTCTGCCTTCAAAGGCATATTGCATTAAGGGATAGTCTAAGAAAGCATCGGCTAAAATGCTTCCTGCCTGTTGGTAAGCTTCCAAGGCAAAGTGTATTTACGAGTAATAAAAGTGAAAATCGTATTCCCAAACACCCATTACCTTTTCAATATTCAACTTATAGTATATAGCGTTGTTTATGTTTATCATAATGTTCTGCTTTTTATCGCCCGAGCCTTTATACATTTCAAAGTAAATGGGTATACCACCTTTTTCAATTATTCCCCCGCTGGTAAAATCGTGGCCGGTAAATATCTGCTCTTTGCCATCGCCCATGTGTAACGTGTAAGTTACTTTACACTCTTTGCGGTTGATAGAGTTTTCTAACTCTTTAATAAAATCGGCACCAAAGGCCACCTGGGTTATCAGGAGAACAACGCAGGTTAGTACTAAATTTTTCATGTGTGGGTATTGGAGTTGAATGTGTAAATAAACGTATGTAAAATAGAGCAAATTAGAAATTGTAGAAAGCTGTAGTTGTTATTGCTTTGGCGGCTCCGGCAGATTGTTGTGGTTGGTGTGCTTTATGCGGGTGCCAAAGCTTTCGCGTTTATTAAGCGGAACAAAATCTTTTACAAAGGCCGGCGATGCATCAATAGCTGGTACCGGTAAGTAAAATTTCTTTAACGAGTCGGTGCTCATAGGCAAAATACCCATATCTGGAATGTTGGCCTGTATAAAACCCTCAAGAAAGAAAGCCTGGTAGGGGTCGGCGGCCAGGGCTATTTTTTTAAAGCCAAGTTTTTGAGCCAGTAGCCAACTGTAGTATACATTCTCTTTACCATGCTCGGCCTTTACTTCGCAAAATACATTTTGCGAAGGCACACCCATGGCCTCTGCAATCATTTTCATGGTTTGCCCCTCTACATAAGGCGAGTAGCAGGCAGCGCCCGAAAAAATTATGTTTTTGGTCAGCTTACGGTCATACAATTGTTTAGCCCAAATAATGCGGGCATTAAATCCATTCGTTTGTTGTTTGGCAGTATCGTAAGCAATTCCGGGCACAATTATAACATCGTATGGGCCTTTGGCAATCCCTTCGGCCGACATGCGGTTTGCTATTTTAGTAACATTGCAGCCGTAAATTAGAACCAATAACAGAATTACTGTAAGTGCTCTGCTCATAGTTTGTTGTTTAAATGAACTGATTATTACTTTTTTCTTTTCGGTTTTTGCCCGCGGGTCTTAGGCTTGCCATATTTTTCGCGCAGCTTATCGGCGCGCGTTACTCGCACATTCACCTTCGAATTCTTTTCACTCTTATCATGGAAAGCAGGCCCCGATGGGCCTTTAATCGGCGCCTTCATATCCATATTGGGCTGGTATACCTTCGGCATTTCGTCGCGCGTTAGCTGTTCCGATATTTCCAGGTCCTCAGGCAACGGTGTTGTCGGTATTTCATACTGCATTAAAGCTTCAATCCGCTCACGCGATTCAGTTTCTTTAGGCGTAATAAAGGCTATCGCAGTTCCTTTTTTATCGGCCCGGCCGGTTCTGCCTATACGGTGTATATAGTTTTCGGGCACTTCGGGCATATCAAAGTTTATAACGTGCGTTACTTCGCTTATATCAATACCACGGGCTACAATATCCGTAGCCAATAGTACGCGGTGCTCGCCCTCGTGAAATTTCGTAACCGTTTCAAAGCGGTGGTTCTGCGATTTGTTAGAGTGTATAATACCCAACTTTGAACCAAAGGCGGGCGATAGTTCGAAAAAGATAGTATCGGCCAGTTTTTTAGTAGCGGTAAACACCAGTACTTTGCTCATGTTTTCATCCTTAAGCAACAGCTTAAGCAGGTTTACTTTCGTATAAAAGTTGGGCACCTGGTAAGCGCTTTGCATAATATTTACCAGCGGCGAACCGGTGCGGGCGGCTTCTATTTTTACGGGCTGGTTAAAAAACTCCTGTATAAGGGCTTCAACTTCTTCTGTCATGGTAGCCGAAAACATAATGTTTTGCCGCTTTAGTGGCAGCAGGTCCAGTATTAATTTAAGTTGTGCCCTAAAGCCCAGGTTAAGCATTTCATCCACCTCGTCAATCACCAGTTTTTTTATGGTTTTCAACTTAAGTGCGCCTTTTAAAACCAGGTCTATCAAGCGGCCTGGGGTGGCTACTATTATTTCAACACCCTGCATTACCTCAGCTATTTGGGTGTTAATGTTGGTGCCTCCATACACGCCGGTGCTGCTTACACTTATATACTTGCTTAGCTTTTGCAATTCTTCCAGCACCTGCACTACCAGTTCGCGTGTAGGCACCAGTATCAATACCTGTGGTACGCGGTCTTTAGAAAACTTCCATTGGCGCAGGCAGGGCAGTAAATAAGCAAAGGTTTTACCCGTGCCGGTTTGGGCTATGCCCACCACATCGCGGCCGGACATAACCACCGGGAAAGCTTTTTCCTGTATGGTAGTGGCATGAGTATATCCCAAATCGCCAAGGGCATTAAGTAGGGGTTTGCTAAGGTTTAAATCGCTAAAAGGTATTGCGCTCATCGCCGCTAATGTAACCCAAAAAACCTGCTATGGATACTTGGCATACAATATATTGCTCCAGTTGTAGCAGTAATTGTTGGTGGTAATAGTAGCAGATATATCCTGTACGCCATACCAGTAACCGCCACTTATACTGCTGCCACTGCCATCTCCATTGGTATCTCCGCCATGGGCATCATCTGTATAGCCGGTAAAGAAAACACCCGGTAAATCGCGCCCTTCTATAGAAGAGCTGCCCTCTTTTATCGAAATTTTGTTATCGCCCTGGGCCAGCGGGTCTACCATTTTTATAATTACATTGGCGGCTACTGTTAGCTTAAGGCCATCGCCTACATACAGCGAGCCGTTCAGCACAAACGGCACCTCCGTCTCCAGCCAGCTTACATCGGTAGTAGCCTCATTAGCAGTTAAGCCCATAAAAATACCATTCAGCTGGTTTTTTTCGGATGTATTAGCCGGGTTGTGAAACGTATTAGAATTATCTACACTTACAAAAGGGTTAAGCAGCATGGGCTTTACATTGCCATAAAAAATGCAGTTGGTAATATGAAACCGGTTATCCTCGCAATACCGGGCATCTACCACGCCATAGCCATTGTATGTGGTACTGCCACCGCAATAAGCAAAGGTGCAGTTGTCGATACTACCGTAATAGTAAGAATACTCCAGTGTAGGCTGGCCGGCGCCGGCAGAGGGCTCTTCGCCCCCGTACATAAATGTGCAATAGGTAAACGTGCAGTTGTTTGAGTTGATAGCAATACCCCCCCAATCGCCGCGTGCAGGTGTAGTGGCGCTGCCATCGCCATTGGTATCGCCACCATGGGTATCATCTTTAGCCGATGTAAATACTACGGGTTTAGTGGCAGTACCCGTGGCTAATATGCGGCCCGAGTTGGATACTAAAATGGAGTTATCGCCCACTATATCGTTGAATTTAATTACCGCACCGGCCTCAATGGTAAGCGTGCTGGTAACACTTATTTGGTTTACGTTAATTACATAAACGTGGCAATCGCTCCAGGTGGTAGGGGTGGTGATATCACCAGAAACGGTTACTACTTCGGGTGTACAGGTGGTGGTGTTATTATCATCCTTTTTGCAGCCCGATGCAAAAGCTACAAAACCAGCTATTAACAATAGGTAACAATTCTTCATGGGTAGGTTGGTTTAGAAGGCTAATGTAGTGAAAACCAATAATAAAAGTGTGATATAGGTCATGCAGGGTGGCCTGTTGTAAATTAAGATAAAGTGAATTTTGTTTAAATTATTTACAATTAAGTTAAACAAAATTGATTGTACTGTTGTTATACTCTCATTCACTAACTCAAAACAGAATTAAAAATGAAAAAGAGATTATCAGTTCTTACAGCAGTTGTTTTATTAGCAGGTCTTGCCATGGTTTCATCGTGCAGCAAAGATGAAGAGACTAAAACTTACGCCAATGTGTTGGTAGCCCACGCATCACCCAATGCACCAGGTGTGGATTTATTGGTAGATGGCTCAAAGCAAAATTCAGCAGCCCTTTCGTTTCCGTCTAACACAGGCTACCTAAAAGTAGAAAGCGGTAGTAGAAACGTTAAGGTAAATGTTAGCGGCACTTCTACCACTGTAATTAATGCTGATGTAGCCCTTGAAAAAGACAAGAACTACTCGGTATTTGCTATCGATTCAGTATCTAAAATTTCGGCACTTGTTTTAACCGATGATTTAACTGCTCCGGCATCCGGCAAGGCACATGTTCGCTTTGTACACTTATCGCCTGACGCACCGGCAGTAGATGTAGCAGTAGCTAGCAGCGGTGCTGTGGTGTTTGGTAACAAATCGTTTAAAGAGTATACCGCTTTTACTCCGCTTGATGCAGGTACTTATAATTTAGATGTACGCGTAGCCGGAACCAGCACAGTAGCTTTGGTATTGCCTGCAATAACCTTAGAAGCTGGTAAAATTTATACTGTATTCGCCAGAGGTTTCTTAGGTGGTTCGGGTGCACAGGCACTGGGCGCAGAAATTATTGTAAATAAATAAAGTGTTGGGTTTGTGTGTAGAGGCTCGCAGTTCTTGCGGGCCTCTTTTTTTTGTATACTAGCAACCGGTATGCTACCTCTAAATTTTACTCCTTTCCCGGTATTATATACAGGCAGACTTGTTCTGCGGCAGTTGCAACCTGCCGATGCGCAGGCTATTTTCGAGTTACGCACCGATGATGTAGTAAATAAGTTGGTTGGCAGAAAAAAAGCTACCGCTATAGAGGAAGCTTATACTTTTATTGAAAACCGCAACAAAGATATTGCCGATAATAAGTCGCTTTACTGGGCGGTTTGCTTAAAGGATAAACCGGAATTAACAGGGACCTATTGCCTGTTTAACTTTAATAGAGATTTGGCTGTGGCTGAAGTTGGGTATGAGTTTTTGCCAGTCTACCGGGGGCAAGGCCTGGCTCAAGAGGCACTTGAAAGAGTTTTGCAATATTGTTTTGAAACCCTACAGTTGAAAAGTGTAGAGGCTTTTGTAAATAAGGATAACATACCCTCCCTGCGGCTATTAGGAAAATTTGGGTTTGAGGTAAACCCCGAAAGGAAAGACGAACATAACACCAGTAATCTTATACTAGAATTGAAGCGAAGCTAACGCCGGTCAAACATCAATGGTTTAAGCATGCGGTAAAACGGCATGCCTTTGCGCCACAACAAAAACCACATGGCCAGCAGGGACAATGGCAAGCCAATAAAATAACTAAGTATGTGCATGCCGGTGTTCTTCAGTGGGGCTGCGCCTTCTGCACGGGCAATGTGGTTAGGAACACCTAATAAGGTGCCGGTATAATTTACAGCCAGAGCCGATATAGCCGCAGAGCCTAATCCACCTACAAAAATGATAAGCAGTATTTGAAAAATAATTTTTGTAGTAGAAGGGGTTGATGCTGATTGTCCGTAAGCCTCTCTTATCCACTTGCTCATTAGATAAAAGAATGGAGGTAGCAACCATACGCCATCTATGTATAAAGTGATGGCAACGCTGCTTTGCAGATGCCGCCACAGGCTTATAAGTGGCGCTACAGCTGCGCCCGATGCCCCGGGTTGCCAGGCAGGTGAACCTGCAATCATATCCCGGTCGTATAAAAAGCGGTCGTACCCAAGGCCATCCCACCCGTACAGCAGAATAAAGAACATACCAAAGTAGCCGAATATCCAGTTAAGGTTAGCCCACAGGTAATTGCCATTTGCCATCAGCCTTTGCCCTATCCAAAAGCCCAGTATGCCCTGTGTAATATTGGTAATGCCAAAGGCCAGCACCAGCCATGGCGACATAGAAAAGAAACTATGGGCTGCCTGCATGGTTTCCCAGCTGGGGTGTTTAAGCAATAAAAGCATGCCGGTAGGCGCCCAAAAAAGCGATAGGAATAGAACTGTTTGCACGAAGTATTTGCTATAAAACGGTTCAATGGCTTTTTCTAACTGCCTGCCGCTGGCTAGTGCAAGGCTGGCGCCGAAGCCATAGCCCCAAAATACATCTACCTGAACCATAACTCTTAGTTGTGTGGGTGAATACAGTAAATATAAATAACGCGGGTTAAAACCTGTGTATTAATCCGGGCTGGTAAATGAAACTTCGCGGCCCTTCCATTTATACTCTTTACCAAATTTATCAAGCACATTAAATGCTGCTTTGTAGGTGGTATGCTTCTCAAATTTATAATTGCCAATGCAGGGATTGGCACGGCCTATTATAAAGGTAGAATCGGTAGGCGTTACATACAGAATAGCTTCAGTTTGTTCAGCAGTATTGGTTAACCTTACTTTTAAAATATAGTCACCTGCATTCAGCAGCTTATGTCCAAAGGTAATGCGGCGCATACCAAAATTTATTGTTTTGCTTGTGCCCTGCTCAACGCCCGATTGCCGGTTTATTTCAGCAGGCTTTTGTTGCCAAACAGGTGCGATAGTATCGGGCAATGCAGCTGATACATACCATTTCTTTTCGTGCACATAAGCGGGCTGTGTGTACTCACCGCTCCGGTGCCAGGCAAAATCCTGTACCCTAAATCCCTCTTCAGGAATAAACTGTTGTCGGAGACTATCGTTATCAATTTGCAGAGCATATTCTGTGCCTGCCTTTAGTGGCCTAGCCGGTTTAAGTAATACGCTGGTTATGTTCGATTGGCCGTTGTTAATGTCGATAATGGATAACGGCATAGTATCGCTTCCTTGCCTTAAATAAACATGGTAATTGGCGTTTAGGCTTTCTATTATTTGCTGATGAGTGCCAATGCATTGCATCAAAATATAAGAGCCGGGATAAATAGTATCGTTGTAGGGCCAGATGGCTATACCCGATTGTATACAGCCTGCGGGTTTATTGTTTTCCCATTTGGACTGTGCTTGCCCGCTTACATGCGCAAAAAGGCAGATAAGAATAAATACGGGAGTAAAAAGTTTAGGCATTATAAGCAAGATACAAAATTACGTTGCTTATACGTTGCTGTTCTTTTGTTTTTTATTGCGCTTATACTCGCGGAACGAAACCATTTTTTGGCGTTGTGCATCCCACAGATTAGCCTGCACCGTTTTTAAGCTTTGCCAAAAAGTAATAGTGTTAGTATGCTTTTCAAAAATTGGGTTTTCGCGGTGTACCCGTGGCAAATTGTAATTAGGGATAGCCGGGCTTAAGTGGTGTATATGATGGAAGCCGATGTTACCGGTTAGCCAGTGGCCAATCCACGGCAACTTGTAATAAGTGCTGCCCTTCATAGCGGCAACCACATAGTTCCAGTTATCTTTTCCGCTTTTATAAATGTGCTCGTACTGGTGTTGTATATAAAAAAACCAAAGGGCATAAGCGCCAAAAAACAACAGGTTAATAAACTGTACAATTAAAAAACGACCCGGTCCAATCAAATAAGCAAACGCTGCATAGGTTAAAATAAAAAGGGCATTGCTAATGTTTACACTCTTCTTTACTTTTTTAAAATAATCGGTATCCATAAACGCAAAGCGGTTGTAAATAACCACATAAATAAATCCACCAATGGTAAACAGATAAAGAGGATTGCGGTAAATGCGATACCACAGTTTTTGTTTCCAGCCAAGGGCTGCGTAGGCTTCGGTGCTAAGGCACTCAATGTCTCCAATATCGCTAAACTCTAACTGCCCGTTGTGCGCATGGTGAAAGCTGTGATTTTTTGCCCAGTATTTATAAGGTATAAGGGTGCAAATGCTGCAAATAGTACCAATAATGGTATTGGCCGTTTTGCTACGGGTAAAACTGCTGTGCCCGCAATCGTGCTGTATAATAAATATGCGGCCCAGTATAAATCCGTTTAATATGGCAATAGCAGCCGAGGCCAGTAACGATTTATCGTATAAGTAAAATTGCAGAGCCAGTAATACTAAGTAAAAGCTAAAGCTATTGGCTAATTGGATAATAGCATCTTTAGTGCTGGGTATCTGGTATTTTCTAACAATGGCATTCCAGTTTTTCAGGTCTTCAAGCAGCTGCTCGCGGTTAAATGAACTCATGGGGTGTTTTTTTCTATTTCGGGGTGCAAAGATAAATGTTCTTGCACCATTCCCGCCTTACTGGCCCCAATTAAATTCGTTAATTCTTCCATACTTACCTCACGCAATTTCTTAACGCTCTTATATTTTTTAATTAACACTTCAAAGGTTTTCTCGCCTATGCCTTTTATTTCGGTTAACTCCGATTTAAGCGAGTTATTACTGCGGCGTGTGCGGTGGTGCGTAATGCCAAACCGGTGCGCCTCGTCGCGCATTTGTTGTATCAGCTTAAGCGACTCCGATTTTTTGTTGATGTATAGCGGCAAAGTATCCTCCGGAAAATAAATTTCTTCCAGCCTTTTGGCAATGCCCACAATAGGTATACGGCCATAAAGGCCCAATTGCTTTAAGGCATCTACTGCGCTACTAAGCTGCCCCTTGCCACCATCCACAATTATCAGTTGTGGCAGTTCCTGGTTTTCTTCCAGCAGGCGTTTATACCGGCGGGTTATTACCTCGTGCATACTCGCAAAATCGTCGGGGCCTTCAACCGTGCGTATATTAAAGTGACGGTAATCTTTTTTACTCGGCTTCGCATCTTTAAACACCACGCAGGCGCTTACCGGGTTGGTACCTTGTATGTTACTGTTGTCAAAGCACTCAATATGTTTGGGCAGTTCGGTAAGCCTTAAGTCTTCCTTCAGTGTTTTCATTATACGGAAAGATGGCTTCTTCTCTTCCGAAGTCATGTTCTGCTTCAGGTATTCCTGTTTGGCATACAAGGCATTTTTTATGGCCAGTTCCAGCAGCCTTTTTTTATCGCCGGCCTGTGGCACAAACAGCTTCGATTTTTCAAACGGAAAATCAAGCTCAAACGGCACTATTATTTCTTCTACCGGTTCATCCTCTTCCAGTGAGTTTTCTGATATGGCCCGCAGTAAAATCTCTTCCTTCGGTTCGTCTAAAATTTTCTTTACCTCAAACGCCCGTGTTTTATTTACGGTACCGTTTACAATTTTAAGATAATTGATAAACGCAGCCGTTTCGGTTTCGGTATAGCCGTATACATCGGTATCGGTAAGCTTCGGGTTTACTATGGTGCTTTTATTTTCGTACCCGGTAAGTATTTCAATTTTTTGGCGGAACTGTTCGGCCTTTTCAAACTGCAAATCCTCGGCATACTCGTTCATTTTCTTTTTAAGGTAAAACTTTACCTGGCCAAACCGGCTTTTAAGTATGTTACGTATTTGCTGTATCTCTTCATCGTAATCCTGCTCGGTTTGCAATGCCTGGCAGGGGCCAAGGCAGTTTTTTAAGTGATACTCCAGGCATACCTTAAACTTTCCGGCCTCAATATTTTTTTCGGTTAGGTTAAGGTTACACGTACGTAACGGAAAAATCTCTTTCAGCAAATCCAAAATAATTTTGGCGTTAAACACCGATGTAAAAGGCCCCAGGTATTCCGAACCATCGCGAATTACCTTGCGGGTAAAAAACACCCGCGGAAAAGGTTCTTTTTTAATGCAGATGAACGGATACGTTTTGTCATCCTTCAGCATCACATTATAACGCGGCTGGTGCTTTTTTATCAGCGAGTTTTCCAGCAGCAAAGCATCCTGCTCGGTATTTACTATTACAAATTCAATTTTGCGTATAAGGTGCACCATGCGCGATATGCGCCGGGTATGATCATTTTTGGTAAAGTAGCTGGTAACCCGCTTTTTTAAATCTTTGGCTTTGCCTACATAAATTATATCGCCCTCCTCATTCATGTATTTGTAAATGCCGGGTTGAGAGGGTAGTGTATCGCGATAAAGTTTAAAGTCTTCCTGGTTCATTTAAGGCCACAATTTTCATGGTAAAGTTTCGAAATAATATTGAAACTTTTTTTGTGCATTACGTATAATTAATAAAATAGAGAGTACGGTTCTTTACTTAATGGGTTAGCGATAAAATAAAAAAGGAGGAATACGATTCCCCCTTTCTTAATATCATAAAACAAGATGCTTAGTTGTGCGATATAACCAGCTTTTTGCTGTATACTTTACTGCCGGCAGTAAGTACTGCGGTATAAGTGGCATTGGCAAGTAAGTTCGTGTCAAAATAAATAGTGTTTTGTCCATTGCTAAGGTTGTGCTTCTCTTCCGAAATTTGGCGGCCCAGCATATCAAATAGTTTAACACCTATGGTTTGGGCTGTAGTAGTGGTTACCACCAGGCGCGAGTTATCGGTAGCCGGGTTAGGTATAAATTCGCTTACACTAAATACATCGCCGCTGGTAATCATGGCGTTAACTATATAGGTTTCTTCATTGTGTCCATCATTGTCTACCTGATTAAGCTTATAGTAGTAAACTACATTTGGCGCTACGTTATTATCATCAAAGGTATAAGCATTGGTAGCGGTGCTGTTGTTGTGTCCGTCAACCCATCCTATATTGGTAAAGTTAACACCATCGGTGCTGCGCAATACCTGGAAACCACTATTATTAATTTCTACCGAAGTAGCCCATAATACTTGTATAAACTGATTGTTTACAGCCTCGGCTTTTAAGTAAAGCATTTCAACCGGCAGGGCGTTGTTGCTCTTGCTTTTTTTAACTGCAAAGTGCGAAAAGCCGGTATAAATACCACCCGGTACGCCCGGTTTGGTAAAATCGTAGCAACCTGCATTGCGGGTATATCTTACCAGGTCGGTCATATCCGATACATTTAAAGCTTCTGCACCCCAATCAACACCCGGGCCGGATGGGTCTACCGCTACATCGGCGCTGTAGTGCAATGTTCTCCAGGTTTCTTCGCTGTTAAAAGGCTCTTGCATACCTTCATCGGTAAAGCTGCGCGGAAAAGTTTCGAGGCTGTAAGTGCTGTTGTTATTAATATCGTTCGATTTAAAACTCCAGTAACCATGGTCTCTAACGGCATCTTCTAAAATTACCCATTGGGTAGGTTTAGCGATGGTGCCGCAAGGGTTAGCATAAGACCCCGGGAAAGGAGAACCGTAAACAATGTTGATGCCCGAGTTATCGGCAGGCAAGGTGCCGCAACCTATGCAATACTGGCTTACATGGCCAATGTAGGCGTTGGCAGGGCCATCGCAAAACATTCCGCGTACGGCATCGGTACCGTTGTTGATAGTAGCAAAGTTAATACGCAATGCCTGAAAGCCTTTGGCTGCTGTACCTACAGGGTAAACGTAGGCATCGGCCGGCAAGCTACCGGTATGGTCTACATTGCGTTTAAGGCCACCCTGGCCTACACCGCGAGCGCCGCGGGTTTGCACATAGCTATCGGTAAAATTGCTGGCAGCACCTATGCCTAAAGTAGGGTAGCCCTTTATAGCATCTACCGATGAGTTGAATACAAAAAGTTCATAGTCGGTAGTTCCATCGTAGGTACGTATTACACCTTTATTGCTGTTGTTGGTATAGTTTGCGCCAAGGGTAGGTGTGTAGCTGGCCGCACCGGTGGTAGCCGTACCAAATACGAGGCTGCCCTCTATATTGGTGTTGTTTTGTAATACCACTGCCGAACCCGATGTGCCTTTATCAATTACCAGGTTATAAAAACTGCTTGTAAGCGTATTGCCAAAATCGCCCTTAATGTATTGGGTAGCATCGCCCACAAACTTTACCGCTTTTTCGTTAGCGCTGCCGTTATAAATTGGCTGAAACTGCAACCCGCCGGTGTTATCTATATCGCCTTTTAGCTCAATTACACCATCGTTATATACCGAGCCAACGGCAGTATTTGTTAAAGTGCCTTGCACGTGTAACAAAGCACCTTCCTGCACGTAAACATCAGCACCACTGTTGTAAAAGGCATTGGCGTCCAGCGTTTGGGCAAAACTTAAAAGCGGACTAAGCGAAAGCAAGAGAAGAATTCTTTTCATAAGCAGTTTTTGGTAGCTAGATTCATTGGCTAAGATAACAAGGATTGTGCCTTTGTCAAGTAAAAGCAACAATCTTCCTGTAACTATCTCATTATCAACTTATTTAAAAATGTGGATAACAGCGGCTAACGAAGATGTTCTGCCGCCATAAACCTACAATACAAAAATAGATTTGTATAAAATTGTGGGTTTCCTACTCAAACTCGCTACCCTTTTGGCCACCCTGGTTGCCGCTAAACTTACCGCAGTCTAACTCAATATTTATGTGCTCGGCAGGTGGTTCAAAGCGCCGGGTAGGGCTAATTTCATTTTTAAAGTTGGCGCTATCGCTGTAAATCTTTTGAAAAAACTTGGCCCAAATAGGTAATGCCGTACTGGCCCCCTGCCCGTTTTCCATACTATGGAAACGGATATAGCGGTCATCGCAACCCACCCACGAGCCTGCAATTAAATCGGGGGTACAGCCAATAAACCAGCCATCGCTGTAGTTTTGTGTAGTCCCTGTTTTGCCCAATATATCGCCGGGCAGTTTAAACCGGTAGCGTAGGCGCACAGCCGTTCCACCCTGCACTACGCCGCGCAGCATCTCGGTCATTACATAATTAGTTTGCTCATCCAGCGCTTCGTTTTTGTAGGCCGTAAAATCCTGCAACACGTTACCGTTGCGGTCTTCTATCCGCGTTACAAAAATAGGTTCTACATGCGTGCCGCTGTTAGCGTAAGTGGTATACGCCCCTACCATTTCAAACAACGATATATCGGCCGAGCCCAGGCATATTGATGGCTGCACCGGTATATCGCTTTTTACGCCCATGGTTTGCACCAACTTAACCACTGCTTCGGGCCCAATTTCGTGCATTAGGTAGGCGGTAACGGAGTTAATAGAGTTAGCCAGTGCCTTGCGCAGGGTTAGCATGCCACCGTATTTGCCATCGCTATTGCGGGGTGTCCAATCCTGCAGCAGCCCAAAGCGCGGATCGCTGGCCTCAAAGGTTACCGGTTGGTTAGGCACCTGAAAGCACGGCGAGTAGCCTTTATCGCGTATGGCTACGGTATACACAAACGGCTTAAAGGTACTGCCTATTTGCCTTTTGGTATTAATGTTTACGTGATCAAATTGAAAGTATTTGTAGTTAACCCCACCGGCCCAGGCCCGCACAAAGCCCGACTCCGGGTCTACCGCTAAAAAGCCGTTTTGTAAAATCATGCGGTGGTACCTTATCGAATCGTATACGCTTATTATGGTATCTTTTTCGCCTCCGTTGTCGTAGCTAAACACTTTGCGTTTACCCGGCGTTTTTAAAATGGCATCTATCTGCTCAGGCGTTTTACCCTGCTTTTTTAAATCAATGTATTGCGGGCAGTGCGAGTAAATAGCCTGCCACTCGGTAGGGAAATCTTTCCAGGGGTCTTT
>JBGAUW010000047.1:0-7635 GCA_044228435.1 Chitinophagales bacterium | reverse complement strand
TCCGTGTCTCCGTGCGAAACGCATTTGCATTGGTAAGTAACCCAATGCAACCTCACCCCAGCCCTCTCCTTTAGGAGAGGGTGCAGACAGCCAATAGCCGGTTATGGTCTAACCGGCTGTTAAAGTCCTTCTCCTAAAGGAGAAGGATTTAGGATGAGGTTGCATTGGCTATTTTTGTTTGAGCAATAAACAACACAAGGGCCTTTTACTCTGCCGGTATGTAAATATCAAAGGTAGCGCCTACGCCGGTTACGCCGGTGGCGGTAATAAAGCCGTGGTGGTTCTCTACTATCTTTTTTACAATGGCCAGGCCAATGCCGGTGCCTTTGTATTCATCTTTACCATGCAGGCGCTGGAACACTTCGAAAATGCGCAGCTTGTATTGGTCGTCGAACCCAATGCCGTTATCGCTAATGCTAAAATGGTAGTAAGTGGTATCGGGTATAGCCTCGGGCACCGGTACCCGGGCTGCCGGTATTTGCGCGCAGGTAATTTTAATATGCGGCGGTATTTCGCGCGAAAACTTAATAGAGTTACCAATAAGGTTATGCAACAGCTGCTTAAACTGGAAAGGAATAATTTTAAGCGTAGGCAGTGGCTGCGATTCTACTACGGCCTCTTTAGTGGTAATATCTTCGGTTAAGTCAATTTTTACCTGGGCCAGTAATTCGTTCAGGTCGGTTGTTTCGTAAACCCGCTCGGTGGTATTGGTGCGGCTGTAGCTAAGCAAATCGTCAATTAATATTTGCATGCGCCGTGCGGCTTTTTGCATTCTATTAAAATAATCTTTGCCCTGGTCGCTCAGGTTACCCTCTTCTTTATCCAGCAGGCGGGCTGCAAAGGTTTGTATTTTGCGCAGGGGCTCCTGCAAATCGTGGCTGCTTACGTAGGCAAACGATTGCAGTTCGGTATTCATCTTCTCCAGCTCTTTATTTTTTTGTTGCAGTTCTACCGTGCGTTGGTGCACTTGTTTTTCAAGCTCACTGGTAAAGGTTTTTTGCTCTTGTATATCGGTGCTGGTGCCCACCCACATCTGTATGTTGCCTTCACTATCTTTTTGCGGTATAGCGCGGCTAAGCTGCCAGCGGTATTGCCCATCGTGCCGCCTAAAGCGGTGCTCAAACAAAAATGGGGTGCCGGTGCTTATCGCCTCTGTCCATACCCGTACATTTTCGGGCCGGTCGTCGGGGTGTACAATTTGCAGCCAGCCATCTTTTTCAAGTTGTTCCTGCGTAAGGCCTGTATAGTCGTATACAGATTGGTTATAGTAATTTAAGTTCCCTTCGGTATCGCTGGTCCAAATATGCTGCGGCATCGAATCGGCCAACAGGCGGAACTTCTGTTCACTTTCCTGCAGCTCTTGTTGCCGCATTTTTTCGTCGGTAATGTCGCGCACGGTACCAATCATATTCACGGGTTGGCCTTCCTCGTTAAAAAACACTTTGCCTTTGGCTTCTACCCAATGCAATGTTTTGTCGGGCCAAATAATGCGAAACTTGTAGCCAAATACACCGGTAGCATAGGCGATTTCGAAAGCCTTTTCGCGCACGGGTATATCATCGGGATGAATTTGGGCTAAAAATTTATCGTGGTTTAAATGGCCTGTTGGGTTATGGCCAAAAATTTCGAGATACCGGTTATCGTAAATAATATCATTGGTAACAAGGTTATATTCCCAAATGCCCAACTCGCTGGCGTCTACCACTATATTCAGTTTCTCTTCGCTGGCCTTCAGGCTTTTTTGGTATTCTACCTGGCCGTGTATATCCATGCAGGCACCTATGTAACCTTCAAACTCGCCATTGCCGGTAAAGCGGGGCACGCCGTTATCCGATATCCACCGGTATTCGCCATCGTGGCGCTTAAGGCGATATTCCATATAAAACTCTTCATGCTTATCAAAAGCATTATTGTAAACATCGCGGCAGCGTTGTAAATCATCGGGGTGTATGTTTTCCATCCAGCCATTACCTATTTCCTGCTGGGTGGTGCGGCCGGTATAGGTTAGCCAGGCGGTATTAAAAAAATAAGGGAGCTTATCGGTGCCGGCCATCCAAATAAGCACCGGTGCGTTATCGGCAATTTTGCGGAAACGGTTTTCGCTCTCTTCAATTTTTTGCCGGGCTTCTACCTTTTCGCTTACATCGTTTACGGTTACAATTATGCCGGTTATATCGCCCTGTATATCAATAAAGGGGTTGTATTCAAAATCCAGGTAAAAACGCTTCAGGCCATCGTTACCCTGCACTAAAGCCAGCGATTCTTTTTCGCGGTGCACTTTGCCGGTGGTATAAACTTCGCGCAGCAGCTCGGGATATTTTTGGTCGTTCAGCTCCGGAAACACCTCCAGCAGCTTTTTGCCAATAACTTCGCTTTCACTTTTTCGCCATATTTTTTCAAACATTACCTTATTGGCCATTTCTATCACATAATCGGGCCCGCGGAAAATGGTCATAGGTATAGGCGATTGCATTACCAGGTTGCGGAACTGCTTTTCGCTTTCGGCTAACTTATGCCGCGCTCTTACCGAGGCTGTAACTTCGGTAGCAACCACTATAATTCCGCCAATAGTGCCGTCTTCATCGCGGTAGGCGTGGTATACCAGGTTAAAGTAGCCCAGCTCTTTACGGCCGTAGCGGTTTAGTATTACCGATAGCTCTGTAGCATGAAAATCGACCCCTGTAGTAAGCACTCCGTGCAGCAAGGGCGCTACTACACTTTCTACCTCGGGTAAGGTTTCAAACAGCGGTTTGCCTACAAATTCTTCTTCCGTTTTATCAACCAGTTGCAGGTAGGTGCTGTTGGCCATTTCGGGTATGTGCTTTGGCCCCCTTAAAATGGTAATGCCCAGTGGCGCCTGCACCACCGTATTACGAAAACGCTTTTCGCTCTCTTCAAATTTTTTAAGCGCATTGTAGCGCACTGTAATATCCTGCAGGGTGCCGCTAAACTTATACGGTTGGCCCTGTGCGTTAAACAGCGCTTTACCTTTTGCCAGCACCCGCCGCTTTTGTTTTGTATCCGGGTTTACTATACTATATTCGGCGTAATAGGTGCCGCCATTTTCGGGCTTAAGTACATTGCTTATTGCCTCTGTAATTCGGTCTCTGTCTTCGGTTGCTATGCTGTTTAATGCTACCGGTAATTCTATTTCATCTTTTAGTTCCAGTCCAAACCATTCTTTAAGCCTGTTGTTGCCCATAAAACGGTTGGTGGCGGGGTTTAAATCCCAAATAGCTAAATCGGCGGCATCTATAGTGAAATTAAGCTGCTCTTCGCGTTCTTTGCTGGTGCGCAGCAGGTTTACTTTTTCGGTGGTTTCGTTGCAGGTTACAAGCACACCGGCTATCGTTCCGCTTTCATCAGCTACCGGGCTGTAGCTAAAGGTCCAGTACACATCCTCCAGCTTTCCGTTGCGGTAAATAGGTATAAGCTGGTCTTCGGCCCAGGTAGCTTCGCCACCGCCCAATACCTGGTCTATCAATGGTTTTATAACAGTCCATATTTCGGGCCAGGCCTCTTTGGCGGGCATGCCCAAAATATGGGGGTGTTTACCATTTTGCCCAAGGCTGGGGCGGTAGGCATCGTTATAAAAGCATATCAGCTCGGGCCCCCACCACAAAAACATAGGGAATTTAGAACTTAAAATAATGCTTAATGTAGTGCGCAAACTTTGCGGCCAGCTTTCGGGCGGGCCCATAGGTGTTTCGCTCCAGTTTTTAGCGCGCATTAAGGCGCCCATTTCTCCTCCGCCGGCTATAAATGCCGTAGTATTCTTGCTCTTAGCGCACATGTATTATTCTTACAGGTTGATGTACAATTATTCCTCTGTTCGGGCTGTGGGTGTGCCCGAAACTTTAATTCTAACTAAAAGTAAACTTAATTATTTAATGGCTTAATGCAATAGCACGCGGGTATCTGTAAGTAAAACAGGGGCAAAACCGTAGTGCAGTTTTACCCCTGTTGCTTAAGTGCCCGAAGCGAGATTCGAACTCGCACACCCGTAAGGGCGCTACCACCTCAAAGTAGTGCGTCTACCAGTTTCGCCATCCGGGCCTTGAGGAGGGGCAAATATAAACGAATGACCGAATACAGGAAATCGGGAATACAGGAAATCAGTGTTAGCGTGTGCACGTGTTAATGTGTTCATGTAAAGCAGAGCTATAGAGTTTATTGCAACCGCCGGCTAATTACTTTTCTTTAGATTTTTTGAGCGTAAAGGCAAACGTGGTGCCTACGCCTACGCTGCTACGCACGTTTATGGTTTGCTGGTGCGCCTCAATAATGTGCTTTACTATGGCAAGGCCAAGGCCCGTGCCGCCTTGTTCGCGGCTGCGGTGTTTATCTACGCGGTAAAAGCGCTCAAACAGGCGGTGCAGGTGCTCTTCGGGTATGCCAATGCCGTTATCAGTTATTTCTATCAATATGTTTTCATCCATATCGTAATAGCTCGCTACCGTTTTGCCTCCCTCGTTGCCATACTTTATCGAGTTATCGATAAGGTTGGTTATTACCTGGCGTATTTTTTCTTTGTCGGCCATTACAAAAAATGGCTTATCGCAATCTTTTTTAATAGCCAGCGTAAATTTTTTGCGCTCTACCTTAAGTGCCATCGAGTCGATAACATCGTGCACCATTTTGTTTATATCAAAGGTTTCGGGGTGTATAGTTTCTTCACCTCTTTCTAACCTGGCTATGGCATCCAAATCGTCTACCAGGCTGCTAAGGCGCTCAACACTTTTACTGGTGCGCTCTAAAAACTGGCGGGCATACTTAGGGTCTTCCATGGCTCCTTCTAAAAGCGTATGCACATAACCCTGTATATTAAACAAGGGGGTTTTTAGCTCGTGCGAAAGGTTGCCCAAAAACTCTTTACGAAACTTTTCCAGCTTGCGCATCTCTTCCAGTTCGCGGCTGTTGTTAAGCACATAATCTTTTACCTGGGTTTCCATTTCGGTAAGCGGGTCGTCGCCCAAAGTATCGCCTATCGATTCCTTAAGGCTTTTGCTAAGCTTAAACTGATGGATGATTTTGTAAACCAACTTAATACGGTTGCGCAGGTAAATATCTACCACGTAGTAAATAAGCAGGCTGGCCATTATAAAAACCACGGTAAAAATTACAGCAATGTGCCGCCAGCCGGCACCAAACAAAATATCGATAGTGGCGGTAGCGGCAGCCAGGGCCAGCGATATAAGTATGGTAAGCGAACGGGTAGATAATTTATCCATTGGTGGCTGCAAAAGTATAAGGAATGTTTAATGCGGGTAATGCTTTGGCAAAAACCCCGGTTTATGGATAAGTATCGTAACTTTTATGAGCGCTATAAGCTACAAGGCTTAATATTTAGGAAAGCTTATGGTAAATTAAGCATCATATTGGCTTAATACTTACAAACAATTCAACTGAGCAGAATTTTCATAGGTAACTTAACTATTACATAACATTAAAGATATTATTAGGTAATAACTTATTAATGTTTTTGTAACGAATTAATAACCTGATAAAATGACCCACCTTTACCTGTTACCCATACGTTATTTAATTGTTATTGCATTTCTGTTGTTGGGCGCGCTGGCCAATGCCAACCCCTACATAAGCGATACGCTAAAAGTAGGCAAAAAGAGCGTGGAACTGCCGCCATGGTTTAGTTTAAAGCAGGGTATTGGTATTACCACCCGCGATAGCTTGTTTTCTATCCATTTCCGGTTTCGCATACAAAGCAGGGTAGGCTACATTAGTAAATCAGATAAAGATTTTACGCCCGAAGAATTTGATTTTAGGGTGCGCCGCCTGCGCCTGCGGTTGGGTGGTTTTATTTACCGGCCTCAGCTAACCTACGATATACAACTTTCGTTTTCGCGGGCCGATATGGATTGGGATGTAAGCGGTGTGCCCAATATACTGCGCGATGCCATGATAAACTATACTATACCCCAGGGTTTTACCTTTTCAATGGGGCAGGGCAAGCTGCCGGGTAACCGCCAGCGGGTTAATTCATCGGGTGCCCTGCAATTTGCCGACCGCTCAATTGTAAGTAACGCCTTAACCCTGGACCGCGATTTTGGACTATTTGTAAGCTATACCAATCATATCAAAAACTTTCACTTTATAATAAAAACGGCTATTAGCAGTGGCGAAGGCAGAAACATACTTAAAACCGATAAAGGCCTGGCTTATACAGCGCGCATTGAGTTTTTACCGTTGGGCAAATTTACCGATGGCGGCGATTACTTTGAAGGCGACCTGGCGCATGAGCCAAAACCTAAACTAAATTTTGGCGGGGTGGTGCATTTTAACCACTTAGCGCAGCGAACGGGCGGGCAGTTGGGCACTTATTTATACCGCCCCGAAAGTTTGCTTTCGGCCATGGGCGACCTTATTTTTAAATACAAAGGGTTTGCCTTTGCCAGCGAGTATTTGTACCGCCATGCCGGTAACCCTAAAACCTATAATGCCGATAGTAGCAGCATGCGCTATGTGTATGCGGGTATGGGGGTAAATACCCAGGCCAGCTATTGTTTTAAAAAAATGTTTGAAATAGCCGTGCGCTATTCATTACTGATACCCAACGCCCAAATACAGGATAAGGAGAAGATGAAGAGCGAGTATGCCATTTGCTTTTCGCAGTATTTAATGAAACACAAGTTAAAACTGCAAACCGATTTAACCTACCAGCGCCAAAACGATTTGCGAACCAACACCAACTACCATAATAATATTGGCTGGCGTTTTCAAATAGAACTGGGCATTTAAAAAAAGCTGAGCTCCGATTCAAAAGGGGCTGATAAACAGTAGGTTAACATTTTTTTGACAGACAATACTTAATGGGTAATGGTTTTAATGTATGTTTGTAATAATTGAAAATGCTTAACCGGATTATTAAATATCTTATAGCTGTTGTAATTGTGTGTCACTGTTTAGGTGTTACACAGGTAATTTCTGCTTTATCTAAGGATAAAGCAACCTTTGTAGGCATGCTTAGCATGAACGAAGAAGAAACCAAAAAAGAGAAGGAGAGCAAAGAAGATATTGATGATGAGATAAAAGATTTTGAGCACAAAAATTTCCCGGTTTTTTCAAATGTGTTTTTTGCCGCTCAGCATATTTACCAAAGCAACTCGCAAATTATAATAAGCTATCAGTTTGTTATAGAAAACCCTACCCCGCCACCCGATTGCAGGGCGTAGTTCATAGCCAGCCCTTTATTGTTTGTAGTTAATTTATTGGCATACGTGCGTGTTGCTATATCTGCTATTAGATATTTCTATCCGCCGTGGTTCAAAAACAACAACACAAGGACCCCATTCAGTTTCTTTTTTTCTTCTTAACCCATGTATTCTTCTATTATGCAAGTAACCTCTAAGTATTTTAAAACCGATATTTTATCCGGCATGGTCGTTTTTTTGGTGGCCCTTCCGCTGTGCCTTGGCATTGCGTTGGCAAGTGGGGCGCCTTTGTTTGCCGGCATTATTTCGGGCGTAATAGGGGGTATAGTAGTAGGGTTGTTAAGTAAATCGCAACTAAGTGTTACCGGCCCTGCTGCCGGGCTTACAGCTATAGTTTTTGCAGGTATTGCCAGCCTTGGTAACTACGAAACTTTTTTACTGGCAGTATTTATTGGCGGGGCTATAC
>JBGAUW010000009.1:0-210590 GCA_044228435.1 Chitinophagales bacterium | reverse complement strand
GTAAACGACCTGAAAGAAAAAGGCAAAGAAGTTGAATATCTATCTTCGGGCAGCTCGCTTAAGTTTTGCCTGGTGGCTGAGGGCGCTGCCGATGTATATCCCCGCTTTGGCCCAACTATGGAATGGGATACTGCCGCTGCACATGCTGTTGCTCTTTATGCCGGTAAAAATGTTATCGACTACGAAACCCAGCAGCCTTTAACTTACAATAAAGAGAATCTGCTGAACCCGTATTTTATAGTGGCTTAGTACTTTGTAACTCTGTAAAACAAAAGCGCCACGGCTAATGCCCTGGCGCTTTTGTTTTATTATAGGGGTTAGTATTACAACTTCATAATAAAAGCAAGTGCATAATATGCCGGGCGATTATCAATGGCTGCGCCCGAACCGGTGGCATTGGTAGTAAAGCTAAATGAGTGAGAGTGAGCCCCATCAGACGATGTGGTATTTGTACTGGTTGCATAACTGTTGTTAGACCAATTGTAAAAAGGTATAGGCCCGCTATTGCCATACAAATGGTAGCCCGGTAAGGTATGGGTATGTGCACCATTGGATGAAGTAGAACCTGAACCAGTGTGTGTATGAGAAGGTAATTGTGCTGCACTTAGAGTGTAGGTATTGGCTCCGCCGGTAGCACCGGGGTTAGTAACTGCATTGGGTACCGAGGCTACAAACCGGTCTAAAAGGTTTGGAGTGCCATTTGTTCCATCACATAAAGCCCAACCGGAAGGTATGTTGGCAATGGCGCCGGACCACATAACTATAACCCCGCTTGGTAGCGATGCATTGGTGCCCGGTATGCCCTGTGGTCCTGTATCACCCTGCGGGCCAGTGGCCCCTGGCGTTCCGGGGTTTCCCTGTGCGCCGGTATCGCCTTTAACGCCTGTATCGCCTTGTGGTCCTGTAACTCCTTGTGGCCCGGTGTCGCCGGTGGCACCCGTATTTCCGTTAGTGCCCGGGTTGCCTTGTGGGCCGGTGTCGCCCTGTGCACCGGTTGCGCCGGCTAAACCCTGGGGGCCCGTGTCGCCGTTAGAACCTGTATCGCCTTTTAAGCCGGTTGGGCCTTGCACACCCTGCGGGCCTGCGTTACTATTAGCGGCGTATAGCGCATAAGGTACACTTAGCAATTGTGTGGTGCCCATATTTACAAAGCCTGCATTATTTACATCCGATTCTACCTGCAGAAACTTAGCGCCACTACCCCAGTTTACACCCGATAAATTACCGTTGCTGCCAATAGTAACGTCAACTAATCCAAACTGGTTTGCAGTATCGTATAATGTTTCGGTAAAAACAACGGTACCGGTAATGGTTGAATCGTGTATGCTAAACTTAAGCTTAACCGGTGTGTTATTGGCTACAGGTTGGCCGCTGTTGTTGCGTACTACCGCCTGGTAATTCATACCCTGTGGCGATTGGGCCATTACCAGCCATGTTATAGAAAATGCAATTGCTGAAAGTAGAAGCTTTTTCATGTGAACGTTTTTGTTGTAGCTAATTTACTAAAGCAAATTATTTGCTTACTACTAATTTACAGGTAGCGCTTTGCCGGCCATTGCTTAAGGTTACAAAATAAAGGCCAGGAGCAAAATCTGCCGCAACAACTAATTTTTCAGAATCCATTTTAGCTGTGCGAATAACCCTTCCTGTCATATCTGTAATAGTTAAAGAGCCGTTTAGAATGCCCGCATCAGTAGAAACCGTTATTACAGAACTGGCGGGATTGGGGGCGACACTAAAAGATAAAATTGGTGCTTGTGTTGGGTCAATACCGGTTAATAATGAGCACGTAGCTAAGGTGTCCGGTGCGTAAAGCAGTTGATTACATACGCAAAAACTGGCAAGTTTGCCTTTGTTTGTAAGTATAAAAGGCGGTGGTGTTCCCGGTGGATGCCAGTCGATTTGTTTTACTGAAACCAGGCCTTTTGTTCCGCCTACACCTTCTATATAATCAGGCCATTGAGTTCTTAACTGGCCTCCAACCAACACTTGGGTAAGGCAGTTTGGTGCTGCACATAAGTGGTTAAAATCATATTGTAAAAAGGATACATTGCTTAATGATGTATAAAAAAGGACCTTCTTACCGCTGGTGTCATTTCTATAGTAGCCAATTAGAGAGTCGGAAGTAAACCGATTGTTTTGATAGTTATAACTTCGATAAATCATTTCAACATAAGTATGTCCATCAAAACCTATTTTATTGCCTGACTGTATCTGCTCTACAATACCTATTTGGTTTTGTGCGGGAAAGTCGCTGTAAACTACATCTGTCCAAATAGCGCATTCCTCTGGCAGTGGCGTGTAATGAAGTAAACTTGCTGAACTTAGTATTGGCGTTCCATTTCTCTCACCAGGTTGTGAATAATAAATGAGCGTTTCGCTGCTTTGGGCCTCTATCCCTTCATCATTTAAAGTAGAAGAATAATAAGTTCGCCCCAGGCCTTCGGTAAATTGCTCTGTAAAACCTCCGCCAATCAAAGCATGCCCAATGGTATTTATAATACGGGGGCCAGTGGTATCAGATGAAAACAAAGGTGGAACTATAGTGTTTTGATAAAGCTCGAACTCGCCAGGGTTTACGTAAGTAAGGGTTTGTTGCGATACTCCGGCAGAATCAATTTTTTGTATATTGTAAAAAAGAGTATCGCTGTTTTGAGAGTAATATTTGCTGTCGATTACTATTCTGTAGAAAGATTCGCTGATGCCTGCGTAAAGATTCGATTCATAACTTTGCCGGTAGTCAAATGTATCGCCCACATTAAAATTATAAACCTGGGCACGGGTAAGGGTGTCGTTAGCCTTTAGGTTTATACAGCTTATTGTAAAAAGAAAAAATAAGGCGGCCGATAGGGGTAGAGCTTTATTCATACTGTGTTAGTGTATTTAAATCTAAGTTTGTTTTAATGTAAAAAGAAACCCGGTGGCCGAAATATTCGAAAAATGACATTTTTATGACATTCGGCGCTCTAAAACAAAAATCCCCTCTTGCATTACACAAGAAGGGATTTTGTATTTAAAGTCTCCGCCACGGCGAAGATTTATGGGTGCTATTACATCATGCCGCCCATGCCGCCTGGCATACCGCCGCCCATGCCGCTCATATCGGGCATACCGCCTTTTTCTGCAGGTTTGTCGGTAATTACCACTTCGGTAGTTAACAACATAGATGCGATAGAGGCTGCGTTTTCTAATGCAATACGGGTAACTTTAGTAGGGTCGATAACACCGGCCTTTTTCAAAGCTTCGTATTTATCGCTGCGTGCATTGTAACCAAAGTCATCTTTGCCTTCGCGTACTTTTTGAACAACGATAGAACCTTCTAAACCACTGTTAAGCACGATTTGACGAAGTGGCTCTTCAATTGCACGGCGTACAATTGCAATACCGGTAGTTTCGTCGTCGTTTTCGCCTTTCAGTTTTTCAAGGCTTGCCTGTGCGCGGATGTAAGCTACACCACCACCTGCAATAATACCTTCTTCAACCGCAGCGCGTGTTGCGTGTAATGCATCATCTACACGGTCTTTCTTCTCTTTCATTTCAACTTCGGTAGGGGCGCCTATGTAAAGCACAGCCACACCACCGCTAAGCTTAGCTAAACGCTCTTGCAGTTTTTCGCGGTCGTAATCAGAAGTTGTTTTTTCAATTTGCGCTTTAATTTCTTCAATACGCGCTTTAATCTGGTCAACATCACCTTTACCGTTAACGATAGTGGTGTTGTCTTTATCTACTACTACTTTTTCTGCCTGGCCTAAGTAAGTAAGGTCGGCGTTCTCTAGTTTGTAGCCCATTTCTTCGCTTATAGCAATACCACCGGTAAGTATGGCAATGTCTTTCAGCATTTCTTTGCGGCGGTCGCCAAAGCCAGGGGCTTTAACAGCTGCTACTTTAATAGTTCCGCGTAGTTTGTTTACCACTAAGGTAGCCAATGCTTCGCCTTCAACTTCCTCAGCTATAATTACAAGCGGACGGCCAGCCTGTGCGGTTTTTTCCAATATTGGAAGTAACTCGCGCATGTTGCTTATCTTCTTGTCGTAAATCAATATTAAAGCGCCTTCTAATTCTGCCTCCATATTCTCAGAATTGGTAACAAAGTAAGGCGATAAGTAACCACGGTCAAACTGCATACCTTCTACAGTTTTCACTTCGGTTTCAGTTCCCTTTGCTTCTTCAACAGTAATAACACCTTGGGTGCCTACTTTTTGCATAGCATCAGCAATCATTTTTCCAATCTCGTTATCGTTGTTAGCCGAAATTGAAGCTACTTGCTCAATTTTGCTAAAATCGCTACCAACGCTTTCCGATTGTTTCTTAAGGCTTTCTACAATTACCTTAACGGCTTTGTCAATACCGCGCTTTAAGTCCATTGGGTTTGCACCGCTGGCAAGAGCCTTTAAACCCGGGCCTACAATTGCCTGTGCAAGCACAGTAGCAGTAGTAGTACCATCACCTGCCTGGTCGGCAGTTTTGCTGGCAACTTCTTTGCACATTTGTGCACCCATGTTTTCAATAGGGTCTTCCAGTTCAATTTCTTTAGCTACCGATACACCGTCTTTAGTAATAGATGGGGCACCAAATTTTTTGTCGATAATTACGTTACGGCCTTTAGGGCCAAGGGTAACTTTAACGGCGTTAGCCAGTTTATCAACGCCGCTCTTCAGTTTATCGCGGGCGTCTTTTTCAAATAGAATCAATTTTGCCATAGTTCTTTTAAATTTTGAGTTTAATGTTCTGTTTTTTGTCTAACTACTTAATACTAACTACTCGCTACTGCTTAAAGGATTGCGAAAATGTCAGATTCGCGCATAATCAGGTAATCGTTACCATCTACGGTTAATTCAGTACCCGAGTATTTGCCGTAAAGGATAGAGTCGCCAACTTTAACGGTGGTAGGCTCATCTTTTTTGCCGGGGCCTGCAGCTATTACAGTGCCGCGTTGTGGTTTTTCTTTAGCCGAATCTGGGATTATGATTCCGCCTGCTGTTTTTGTTTCTGCTTCTGCTGGTTTCACCAACACTCTGTCGGCCAGGGGTTGAATGCTTACTTTCTCGTTTGCCATAGTTGTAAATGTTACTGTTTAAACAATTTTAGTTTGTGCGGCGAATGTAGCAGACTTTGTGCCATTCGGTAATTGTTGCACGTTTTGTCAGGTAGTGGTAAATGTTGGCAGGCAGGCTGGAAAATTTTTCAGCCAAATGAAGCGAATAGAGGACAAAATCAGGTTAAAATAAAGTCCGTTCCATGGTTAACCAGGGTTAACATGTTTTAAAATTTAATATTGATAATCAATTGTTTAAGTGGCCTATGTTAACCATAGAACCGTTCCTTTGAAAAACCATTTAGCCTTTATTTTAGCGCCTTGCGCAGAGAGCTTTTCCTTTTCTATCGATTTTTTAAGCGGCCGATTTCATTAAGCAGTAGGTTGTTTTTGTCTATCAGTTGTTTAAAGCCTATTTCCTCGGCAATTTTTTGCGACAGCATTAAGCTCTCTTCTGCCTTATCGTATTCTTCTGTTGCTTTATATAGCATGCCAAAATTGCTATACGATATAGCCAGCATATCGGGCGAGCCGGCTTTTAACCGCAGGTCCAGCGCCTTTTGCATGTAGTTTTGCGTTTCAGCAAAATCCTGCAACTGCAAATAGCAAATACCCATGTTACTATAGGTGTTAGACAAGTGCTGGATTAGATACTCTTTTTCGAAGGTTGTAACGGCCTCATGAAAGTGCTTAAGCGCTTGTTCGGGTTGTTCAATATTATTGTAGTAATTCCCAAGGCCCATCAGGCAATTCGCCCTGCGTATATCATCCTCTCCGCTTAACAACTGTAAGGCTTGTTGCAGGTGTTCAGCCATTTTTTCGCTCCTTACATCCTTGTGCTCTTCTGCCTGTGCCAGTGCATAAAGCATGTCGACCTTGTTAGGTATATAATCCTTATCATCGGTGGGCAGCGTTTTTATAGCCTCCTCTAAATAGCGCATAGCAATATCATATTCGCCTAAATGCAAGTGGCAATGCGCTATCATTTTCATATGGAATGCCACCTGCGCCTTGTGCGGAGAATTTTTAAACTTTTCAACTGCATTCAAAGAAATATCGATGGCGCCTGCATAGTCGGTATCGAAGTATAGTTTTAGCAGGGCCTTATTCATTTCAAGCATAATTTCAGCCTTGCCCTCTATTAAATGGGCATAGCTGTTTACCAGCGTTTCCATGTGCTCGTAGGCCGTTTCATTCCGGCGCACTATCAAATCACGATTAATAGATATCTGCTTAATAAATTGTTCGTCGTTCATAATTAAGCCAAAGGTATAGCTTTAATGGCTTATTAACTAACTACTACAGCCGCGTTTTGCAATTTATCTTGGATTGAAGTGCAGTTAAAGTTGCTCTTTAAGTTCTGTCAAAAAGCCTCTTATTTTTTTTAGTTTTTCTACCAGCAAAAACTTCTTTTTCTCGTCCTCAAACTTAGTCTTTAACTGGATTTTGGCACCCTCCAGGGTGTAACCTTTATCCTTAACCAGGTGGTGGATTATCTTTAAAATCTCTATGTCGCTTTTAGTAAAAAGGCGGTCGCCTTTGGCGTTCTTTTTAGGTTTAAGTATATCAAACTGGTTCTCCCAATAGCGGATTAAAGATGCATTCTCGCCCAGCATCTCGGCCACCTCGCCAATGGCGTAATATAGCTTCTCTATCTCTTTGTCTTTCCAGGCCATTATAATGCGGAATGCGGAAGTGTGAATACGGAATAAAACAAATACAACAGCCAATAATACAGAAGAATACAGAATTAATTTGGGTAGAAAGTCAACGAAGCGGGATATTAAAACCAAATCAGGATTTTCTTGGTCCGCCTCTTGACGTTTTAATAGAGGCAATAATTATCCTCAACAATTCATCCGCTTCGGTATGTAGCCTTTTTCGTTTCTGATGGGTTATGGTCTTTTGTTTCGGCAATGACCTCCAGCCAAAACATACATTCATCACTTTCTTCTTCGCAAATCCCCAATTTGGCAATCCATTCTGCATCCGATCTTCCCCTACATGCTGCCCTATAATTTGCCCCAACCGAAGTGCCGCTGCGCATAAGTTGCTTGCCAACTATAAATCTTAAATCGCCCATAGGCATAGAATCGACGTATTAAATAATTGCAATGGCAAATAACTTCGTCCGCAATTTTAAATCTCGAATTTTCTCCGCCATTCGTTCAAAATTTAGTTGTATCTATTCCCTAATTCTGTATTGGTATTCTGCCTTTGTATTATTCCGTATTCCGGTTTCCGTATTCCGCGTTTATATTATTCCGCGTTCCGTATTAATCCAGCGATTGTCCCGGGTTGTTCGATATCTCGAGCATTTTTTCAAAGTCGGCGTCCTTAAGATCGTTGTAGTAAAAGTAAACGGGGTTAACGGCTGCGCGGTTCTTTAATACCTCGTAGTGTAAGTGGGGGCCGGTAGATTTTCCGGTGCTGCCTGTGTTGCCAATCACATCGCCACGCATTACCTTTTGGCCGGGCTTAACTTTAAACTTGCTTAAGTGGGCGTAGCGGGTGCGGTAACCAAAACCGTGATTTACCACTATTTCGTTTCCGTAGCCGCTAAACGAGTAGTTTACCTCCTCTACTACACCATCTCCGGTAACGTGTACCTCGGTGCCAATGGCGCAGGTAAAATCCATACCGGCATGGAAACGCTGAATTTTATAAACAGGGTCTACGCGCCAGCCAAAGCCCGAGGCCATGCGCTCCAACTTTTTATTTAAAATAGGCTGAACCGATGGTATAGCCATCAGCATTTTCTCTTTATTCTTTATCAGGTCGGCAATCTCGTCGTAGCTTTTGCTTTGTATTACCATTTGCTTTTTAAGGCGGTCTACCTTTACGGCCACATCTTTAATCAACTCCCCGTTATCGTATTTTTCAAGGTAGCGGTATTTATTAACCCCGCCCGAGCCTGCCATCCATACATCTTTATCAATAGGGTCGGCCTCAAACATTACACGGTAAATGTTGCCATCGCGGTAGTGCAAACCTTCCAGCACGCTGCTAAGGCGGTCTACCTCCTGGTTCAAAATATAATACTGGTCCTGCATTTCGGCCAGTTCGCCTTTTAGTATCTTCTCTTTAGGCGAGTCGAAAAACTTATAGTAAACGGTAGATATGGCCAATGAGAAGACCAGGGCCGCTACCAAAAACGAAAACAAACGGAAAATGCGATTACCCCAACTGGCCACCGCTTTTTCGTAGCTGAGCGTTTGGGTGTTAAATACAAAGCGGTCCTTCTTTTTTAAGTTGGCCAGCCTGTTTTTTATATTATCTATTATATTCAATACCTGCGTGTTTTGGGTGGTTGTTTATCGGTGCTCTATCTTCAAAAATCTGTAAAACCTGTGCACAAAGCAATCCGCTTAAACGCCACCCTTTAATGAAATCTTTTATTTTCGCCACTCCCTTACAAAGGGCTAATTTATTATCATTTTTCATTTATAGAATTGACGGCATGACATCTACGGAGATTAGAAAGGCTTTTTTAGACTTTTTTGAAAGTAAAGGGCATAAAATAGTGCCCAGCGCCCCCATTGTGGTAAAAAACGACCCTACCCTAATGTTTGTTAACAGCGGTATGGCACCATTTAAAAACATTTTTTTGGGTAACGAGCCCATTAAATACCCCCGCGTGGCCGATACCCAAAAGTGCCTGCGCGTAAGCGGCAAGCACAACGATTTGGAGGAAGTGGGTGTAGATACCTACCACCACACCATGTTTGAAATGCTCGGTAACTGGAGTTTTGGCGACTACTTTAAAAAAGAAGCTATTGAGTGGAGCTGGGAACTGCTAACCAAAGTTTACGGGTTAGAAAAAGACCGCTTGTATGTAACCGTGTTTGAAGGCGATGCTAAAGAGAACCTTGGCTTTGATCAACAGGCGTACGATGAGTGGAAAAAATATATTGCCGAAGACCGCATACTAAAAGGAAATAAGAAAGATAACTTTTGGGAAATGGGCGATACCGGCCCCTGTGGCCCTTGCAGCGAAATACATATTGACCTGCGCAGCGATGAACAGCGCAAAGCCAAAGACGGCAAAGAACTGGTAAACGCCAGCCACCCGCAGGTAATAGAGATTTGGAACAACGTATTTATGGAGTTTGAGCGCAAGGCCGATAAAAGCCTTGTTAAGCTTAGCAAACAGCATGTAGATACTGGTATGGGCTTTGAGCGCCTTTGTGTTGCCATACAAAAAAAGACCAGCAACTACGACACCGATATTTTTCAGCCGGTTATACAGTTTCTATCTAAAAAGAGCGGATTTGAATATAAGTTTACCGCCCCTACGCTTACAGCCGATGGCAAAGTAATAGGAACGCTAAGCGAAGATGAGAAGAAAGACATTGCGCTACGCGTAATAGCTGACCATATCCGTACCATATCGTTTACCATTGCCGATGGTCAATTACCATCTAACACCGGTGCCGGTTATGTTATTAGAAGAATACTTCGTCGTGCAGTGCGTTATGGTTATTCGAGCCTTAATTTTGAACAACCGTTTTTATGCGAATTAGTGCCTATGCTGGCTAACCAGTTTGCGGGTATTTTTCCGGAACTGAAAGCGCAGGAAGAGTTTGTGGCAAATGTGATTAGAGAAGAGGAAGCCTCTTTCTTAAAAACATTGGCTAACGGTATTAAGCGTATAGATGCCATGACCGGTATTGATAGCAAAACTGCTTTTGAGTTGTTCGACACCTATGGTTTCCCTTTCGATTTAACTAAGCTTATTGCTGCTGAAAAAGGATGGGATGTAGATGAAGAAGGCTTTAAAAAGGAAATGGCCGCACAAAAGGCCAAAGGTAAGGCCGATGCAGCTACCGATAAAAGCGATTGGGTTGCTGTTGGAGAGGATGTAAAAACTGACTTTATTGGCTACGATTATGCCGAGGCAGATGCGCATGTGGTTAAGTATCGCAGCATTAAGCAGAAGGATAAAGAATTGTTCCAGGTGGTGTTAGATAAAACGCCTTTTTATGCGGAAAGCGGCGGACAGGTGGGCGATATCGGTTACCTTGATTTTGGTGGCGAAAAGATAAGTGTTGAGGATACCAAAAAGGAGAACGACTTGATTATTCACTTTGTAAAAAAACTACCTGCTAAGATAGATGGTGCTGCACAAGCGATTGTAGATAAGAAGAGGAGAAATGATATAAAGAAAAACCACTCGGCTACCCACTTACTGCAAGCCGCTTTACGCAAAGTATTGGGTACGCATGTTGAGCAAAAAGGCTCGTTGGTAAACGCCAATTATCTGCGCTTCGATTTTTCGCACTTCGAAAAAATAACCCCTGAAAAGATACTGGAAATTGAAACCATAGTTAACGAGCGTATTATGGAAAACATTCCTTTAGATGAAAGAAGAAATGTGCCTATTGAAGTAGCAAAGGGTATGGGCGCAACCGCTTTGTTCGGCGAAAAATACGGAGAGTTTGTGCGCGTTATAACCTTTGATGAGAAGTTTAGCCGCGAGCTTTGTGGCGGTATACACGTAAATAGCACTGGCGAAATTGGTCTGTTTAAAATAACCTCTGAAAGCTCGATTGCATCAGGTGTAAGAAGAATTGAAGCTATAACCGGTAAATCGGCCCTTAACTATGTAAACTCTAATTTACAGGATATTCAAAAGGTGCGCGACTTGTTAAAGACAACAGGGCAGTTTATTGCCAGCGATGTACACGAGTTGAAAGAGAAAAACGAAGAGCTTAAAAAGCAGGTACAGCAGTTTGAAGATAAGGCTGTGGCCGATTTAAAGAAAGAGATATTAGGTGCGGTTGAAACCACCGGTGAGGTTAAGTTTTACGCATCTACCAAAGTAGATATTAACTCGGTAGAAGCCCTGCGTAAAGTGGGTATACAACTGGCACACGATTTAACCGAGAATTTTGTATTGGTTCTTGCGGCGCCCATCAATGGTAAAAATGTTGTACACTTACGTATAGCGACTTCGCTAAATGTAAACGGCAACCAGCTTTTAAAGGAACTGGCCCCGGGCATTAAAGGTGGCGGCCCTGCTGATTTTGTGCAGGCAAGCGCCGGCAGCATGAGCGAGGTGGAAGAGTTGATTAAGAAGCTGAAAGCGAAGTTTGAGTGCTAATCAGGCGTATTAAACTGAAGTAAAGACAAGACAAAAATGACGATAGAAGACAAATATTCGAAATACGAAGTAGTGGTAGGGTTAGAGGTGCATGCGCAGCTATCTACGCACAGTAAAATGTATTGTGGCGATAGTGCGGAGTTTGGCGGTGCGCCTAACACGCATATCAGCGTGCTATCGCTGGGCCACCCGGGCACTTTACCTATGGTGAATGAAGCCGCTATTGAGTCGGCGGTGAAGATCGGCCTTGCCACGCATTGTGAAATACGTTACGAAAACCAGTTCGCGCGCAAAAACTATTTCTACGCCGATTTGCCAAAGGGCTACCAGATTACCCAGGATAAAACACCTATTTGCACAGCAGGCTATATAGATTTTGAGGTAAACGGAGAAAAGAAAAGAGTTAACCTTACGCGTATACACCTGGAAGAAGATGCAGGTAAATCCATCCACGATATAGATCCTTATTTTACGCTGGTAGATTTAAACCGCGCCGGGGTGCCGCTGATAGAAATAGTAAGCGAACCGGATGTACGCAGCGGAGATGAGGCGATGGCTTATTTGAACGAGATACAGAAGCTGGTGCGCTACTTAGGCATTTGCGATGGTAATATGGAAGAGGGCAGCATGCGCTGCGATGCCAACGTATCGGTGCGTTTAAAAGGTTCCACCGGTTTAAACCCGCGCAGCGAGGTGAAAAATATGAACAGTATGCGCAATGTAAAACGCGCTATTGAATTTGAATTTATCCGCCAGATAGACGCGCTGGAGGCAGGGGAGAAGATGGTGCAGGAAACCCGCGGTTTTGATGCCGTAAAGGGTGTTACCCTATCGCAGCGCAGCAAAGAACATGCACATGATTACCGCTATTTTCCTGAGCCAGATTTGCCACCCGTGTTTGTTACCGAAGAATACATTGAAAATGTAAGGGCCCACATGCCTAAGCTGCCCAACGAACTGAAGGCAGAGTACATGAACCAATACGGCCTGCCGGAATACGATGCCCGCATTATAACCGATGATAAGGAGTTGGCAGAATATTTTAACCGCCTGCTGGCAGAAACGAAAAACTATAAAGCGGCCAGCAACTGGATTTTAGGCCCGGTTAAAAACTCGCTGAACGAAACAGGCAAGCATATTTCTAATTTTAGTGTAGAGCCGGCTAAACTGGCCCGCCTGATAGCTTTGATTGATGAAGGAAAAACCAACTTCTCGGTAGCATCGGCCCAAATATTCCCGGTGTTGGTAGAAACGGGTAAAGAGCCGCTTAAAATTGCCGAGGAGTTAAACCTGCTGCAAAGCAGCGATGAAGGGCTGATAAATGAGCTTATTGAGCAGGTAATTGCTAAATATCCCGAAAAAGTTGCCGAATATCGCGCAGGTAAAAAAGGTTTATTAGGTTTATTCGTTGGCGATGTAATGAAGCTTAGCAAAGGTAAAGCCGACCCTAAGTTGACTAACAAGCTAATGACTGAGAAACTTGAGAACTAATTTTGCATTTATCTTATTACTTAATACTAATTACTTTTTACTTTAAAAAACAAAACATGCGTAAACTCCTAAGCATTTTACTTCTTCTAACCTTTTTTTCGGCGTGTAACTTAGCCGGGGGTAGCGATAAATACTCTATACAAGGAACGGTTAAAAACCACAGTTCAAAATCCATAGTGCTCGAAAAACTGGGGCTGCAACAGGTAACTGCGGTAGATTCGGCTACTATTGATGACAAGGGCTTCTTTAAAATGTCGGGAGTTTCAGAATCG
This sequence comes from Chitinophagales bacterium, assembly GCA_044228435.1. Classification (GTDB taxonomy): domain Bacteria; phylum Bacteroidota; class Bacteroidia; order Chitinophagales; family LD1; genus Bog-950. Next base: position 197,689 of record JBGAUW010000009.1, on the reverse strand, counting down.
GGCTTTTACCGCCTAAAACTGGATGCCCAAACTTTCTTTTTGTTTATGCTGGAGCCTGCACAATACAAAGTAGAAATAGACCCCAAAGCAGAGGAAGCATTTAAAGCAACCGGGCCTAAAAGTAACGATGAGTTTCAGGCAGCTTTTAAACAGCTTGGCAGTGTGCAGCGCGACCTGCAAAGCATGAATATGGCGTATCAAATGTATGCCCAGCAAGGCGTAGGACAGGATACCATGATGTATTTGCAACAACAAATGCAGGCTGTAGGTATGAAATTCGAATCGATGATACGCGATAGCTCTGCTACTGCCAAAAGCCCGCTGGTGGCTATGTTTTATGTTACCAACGGCCCGATAGATAAATTTCCTAAAGAAAACCTGGCGGTTATTACCCGCATGGAAAAAGAAATGCCAACCTCTTCTTACACCAAAGATTTCCGTGGCATTTATACCAAATACGAAGAGCAAATGAAACAACAAGCCAGCATGCAGCAAAAAGTGGCTGATGTAGGTGTAGGCGCTATGGCACCGGAGATTGATTTGAAGGATCCAAGCGGAAAAAGCATTAAGCTTTCATCGTTAAAAGGCAAAGTAGTATTGTTAGATTTTTGGGCATCGTGGTGCGGCCCTTGCCGTATGGAAATGCCAAACGTGGTGGCTGCTTACGAAAAGTATAAAAGCAAAGGCTTTACTGTTTACAGCGTATCGTTGGATAAAGATGGCGCTGCCTGGAAGAACTCAATCAAATCGTTAGGTATGGATTGGGAAAACCAGGTAAGCGATTTAAAATGGTGGCAATCAGAAGCCGCACAAACATACGGCATACAAGGTATACCGGCTGCATTTTTGCTTGACCGTACCGGTAAAATTGTTGCTACTAACCTACGCGGCGCTGCGCTTGACGAGAAGATAGCTGAGTTGATTAAATAATTAAGATAGTATAGCCTTATAAACACAAAAGCCGGATTGTTATCCGGCTTTTGTGTTTATAGCATCTGTATTTTTAATACAAGGCGCAATAGTTTTTGTTGCCTAAACTGATTCAGGTACCTTATCGTGCTTAAATACCCAGTATTTTTGCAAGGTATAGTTAAAGCCTAACGAAACCACTGCATCAATGCAAATGCGGCTTATTTTATAGTCCAGTTTTAACAGCTCGGTAAGCAGGTAGGTGCCACTGCTTTTTAATAATATGCTGCCCAGCACTACAAAAACAAAACGGCGCAGCTGGCGGGTTTTGCTTACCGTGCGGTTATTAAAAGTCCAGTACCGGTTAACCGAAAAGTTGATGATGGCACCAAACATACCGCTTATAATAATTGAACGGGTATAGTGCAGGTGCCCATACTCGGTAAGCACTATCATTATTCCATAGTCGAACATGCCGCCTATAAAAGCAGAAAATTGCGCTTTGCCGAAGGTGAGAATAGATTGACGAAGCCTTTGCCCGAAAGTTGGCTTGTTATTACTGGTTTGGCCCTTTGCCATTTTCTTTACGGTCGCGCTCGTTGCCTAAGCTAAGCACGTTGTTAAACTCTACCATATTAATAATCATAACCACGCAAACTATAATAATGGCAAACGCCAAAATTACAGCCGGGTAAAACATACCGGCTAAAAGTACCAGGCAAATAGCTATACGTAATTCGGTTGGGCCCAAAAGGCCGCTATCGATAGCATAAGTACCGGCTACTTTATATTTAAGCAGGGTAAGCAACATGGTCCACGCGTAAGCAGCAATAAAAAAGAAGGCCAGTATTTTATAAGCATCATCTAAAAAGAAGTAGAAGCCCATACCCATAAATACGGTGCTAATCCAGTCCATACATAAATCAAGCGAAAAGCCATACCACTTACGCGGTTGGTTGCGGTAGTAGGCAATGCGCCCATCTAACGAATCGCCGAACCACTGCACGGCAAAACCAAATATTGAAACCGACAGATAGTATGGGTTTGACTTGCCCAGCCAAAAGCCATAAAAAATAATAAGGCTGGCCAAAAAGCCTAAAAAGGTAAGCATGTTAGGCGTTATAAACGGTGGCATATAGCGACACAAAAAGGCAATAGTCGGTTGCTCCAGGTCTCTTAAAAGATTGGTCCGTTTGCGGTCTCCGGCAATGCGCTGTACGTCTGCGTTCATAAATGCTGCGTTATTAAAGCGTGCAAATATGTTGTTTTTAACCGAATGCAGGGCATAGATGCAAAAAGAGGTTTATTATTGCTGTTGATAACACTCCCAGTACCAAACACCATGTTTAAACACCTACCCCTTTTGCTGTTGTTTTTTGCCTTTTATGGCGCAAAAGGCCAATATCCGCCCAATATTTTTGCCGATACTGCTTTTGCCCCATTTTATTATGGGGTAGCCAGCGGCGACCCATTACAGCACAATATTATACTGTGGACCAAAACATTTGTGGTTGATGGCAGCACCCAACCGGTGCCCTTAAAATGGACGGTGGCAACTGATAGTAACTTTGCTGATATAGTGCAACAAGGTACTGCCAGCGCTACCCTGCAACATGATTACACCGCTAAAGTTGATGCCGGTTTTTTAGAACCGGGGCACACTTACTATTACCGTTTCGAAACCGGAGAGGGTAAAAAATCGCAAACCGGCGTAGCCAGGACATTACCGGCTGATACCGTAACCCAATTTAAACTCGCAGTGGTAAGCTGCAGCAGTATATGGTCGGGCTTTTTTAATGCTTACCGCCGTATTGCAGAGCGTAGCGATATTGACTTTGTGGTGCATTTGGGCGACTACGTTTACAATTATGCCGATGACCATCAACTAAACCGTATGCCGGCAGAACCGGTTAAAACCTGTGCCAGCCTTAAAGATTGAAACGAGCGCCATACATATTACCTGTTAGATGCCGACCTGAGGGCTGCGCGCCAAAATAAAACCTGGATAGTAGAATGGGATAATCATGATACCGATATAGAGGCCCCCGGCAAACAAGAGGATGCTATTAAGGCTTTTTTAGATTACCTGCCCATACGGCTGCCCGATGCAGCACATCCGGAGAATATTTATCGCCGGTTTCAGTTTGGCAAACTGGCCGATCTGAACATGATAGATATGCAGCTGTTTAGGGGTAATGAGGAGTATGCCCCCGGCAAAAAAACGGTGCTGGGCCTTAAGCAAGATGCCTGGTTTAAAAATAACCTGGCTACCAGCACTGCTCAATGGCATTTAATAGGCAACCAGGAAATGATGACCGACTGGCTGAGTGAGGGAGCCCCTAAGTTTTTAAAGCAAGGCAACGGCCGCGTGTTTGACGAAAGCAACTGGAACGGATTTCCGGATGACCGGAACCGGCTCTATGCTTTTATGGATTCGATAAAGCTTAAAAATGTGGTGGTGCTTACAGGCGATATACACATGAGCTTTGTAATGAACATGACGGCTACCCCTAAAGATAAAAAGGTGTATAATAAAAAGACAGGCGAGGGATCCATAGGGGTAGAGATAACAGGCCCAAGTATATCGCGCATAAACATGAAAGAGGCTGGTGTGCCCGGTGGGCTAATACCGGCTATACAAAGCTTCAGCCGCGGTTTAAACCCGCACCATGTTTGGTGCCAGTTTAGTAAGCACGGCTATTTTACCTTAAACGTAACGCCCGAAAAATGCACCGCGGAGTTTTGGTATAGCGATATTAAAAAGCAAACTACTAAAGAAACCTTTGGACGTGGCTTTACGGTTAGCAATGGCATTAGCCATTGGGATAAAAAGCAAATAAAATCGAAAAAGTAGCTGGTGTTGAATTATCCCTGCTGGTAGTTTTATAACTCGCTGAACTTCTTTTTGCCCTTTACAAAGTGTTGCCACAGCAGGTTAATGTTGGTAAGGTGCGCAGCAGAATTATGCGGCAGTTTTCGGCGTTTTTCTAAAAGTGAGGGCACAGCCGCATAAAACGAAAAATGGGCTTTAAGTATGGCGTTTAAATCTTTAAAGTTTTTGTTTTTAAAAACGCTGTGCAGCGCTGCAACGCCATCCAATATAAACCTCCAAAATAGCCTGGGGACAAGGGTAGAAGCCGGAAGGTTCTTAAACATCATCATCAGGTTGTTTCGAAAATTAAGATAGGTCTTACGCGGGTTACCCTGTGGTAAACTGCCACCACCCACATGATAAACAACGGATGCGGGCACTGCTATTATTCGCAGGCCCATGTTTTTAATTCGCCAGCATAAATCAATTTCTTCCTGGTGGGCAAAAAAGTCTTCGTCCAGTGCACCGGCTTTCCAGTATGCTTCGGCGCGTACAAACATGCATGCACCGGTAGCCCAAAATATATCTTTCACATCGTCGTACTGCCCGTTGTCTTTTTCTATGGAATTAAAAATACGGCCCCGACAAAAAGCGTAACTGTTGCGGTCCAAATAACCACCACTGCCACCGGCATATTCAAAATATCCGCGCTTGTTATAATCCCGCAATTTAGGTTGGGCTGCGGCAATGGTTTTATCGCGCTCCATTTCGGCAATTACTTTTTCTACCCAGTTTTCGGTAACTTCTACATCCTGGTTAAGCAGCACGTAATACTCGGTATGCACTTGTTTAAGAGCCTCGTTATAACCACCTGCAAAGCCGCTGTTTGTTGCATTTTTTATAACGCGTACCCGGGGGTAATGGGTTTGCACAAACTGCACCGAATCATCGGTAGAGCAATTATCGGCCACAATTATTTCGCATAAATCGGGTGATGTATGCTGCACCACCGACGGCAGAAACTGCTCCAGAAACTTCTTTCCGTTCCAGCCTAATATTACTACCGCTACTTTTTTTGCCTCGCTCATGGGGTGCTAATACGCCGCCAAACATAATGTAATTAAAAAGTATTGCAACATCCGGTAGCAGCACAAATAAACGGAGCGGGGTGGATTAATATCACTGTTTGGGAAGAACTACTTCTTCAGCATCTTCTTAGCGTAATCTAAATTGCCCTGTGCCAGCGGATAGCCCGGTTTAATGCGCAACGCGGCCTCGCAGGCTTTGGCACCTTCGGCAAAGTTGTTTAACGCGTTATAGGCCGAGCAAATGTTGTTGTAGGCTTCGGCATAGTTAGGGTTAAGTTCAAGCGCTTTGTTGGCCGCGTTAATACAACCCTGATAATCGCCGGCGTTATAATACATCAGGCTGAGGTTCAAAAATTGTTCGGGGCGCGTGTACTTAAGGCTGGCTTCTGCCTCTACCTGCAACTGCGATTTGCCGCTGTTGGCCATTTGCAGGTACGTAGTGGCGGTAGCATCGCCGGGGGCCAGTTCCAGCGTGCGGTTGGCTACCGTCTTCAGTTCTTCGTAGCGCTTTTGCTCGTATAGCAAAGGAATAAGCATGCTGCGCGCGTCCATGCGGGCATCTACAAGACGGATGCTTTTATACAGGTTATCAATAGCTTCATCTTTGCGGCCATTATCTTTCAACCAGCGGGCAAAGAAATAGTAGTTGCCGGCCTCGTTGCCAAACGCAATGCCATTTTTAAAATACTCTTCGGCTGCGCGCTTATCGCCCATGGCATTTTTTAAAACGGCCATATTAACATGCAGCAGCGAGTAGCGCGGGCAATATTCCAGCGCCTTTGTAAAATAATAGTTGGCTGTATCGTAGCTAGCGCGGCCCATAAATACCAGGCCGTAGTTCATTAATCCACGGCCATTTTTAGGGCTTTTTATGCTAACGTCATTCCATAAGTTTTCTTCGGTTTTCCAAACGATATTTCGATTGTAAGTGCCATAAGCATAGCCGCAAAGTATAAGCACCAACACAGCCGATAAGGCGGCCGAAGGCACTTGCTTTAAATACGCTTGCAACAGCAGATAGGCAGTCCATACCAGTGCTATAGCCAGCCCAACATAAGGGTAAAATACCCGGTGGTCGTTCATTACTTCGGCCAACGGAACTAACGAGGTTGGCACCAGGGCTAACAAAAACCAGGCAAGGCCAAATACCACCGGCCGCCATTTTTGAAACCGCGAAAGATAGAAGATGGCGAACACCATACTGCCTAAAAACAAAAAGCCGATTATAGCTTTCGCTTCTAAAATGCTTTCAAAGGTGCCCCAATCGGTATCGGCGCTAAGCTTGGTAGGCAGTAAAAACTGCGATACGTAATGCACATAAATAAAGGGCTGGGTAATAAAGTAGCGGAAGAAATCATAGCCCCCGGCTTCGAAAAAGCCTTCCTCCTTATGTTTAATAAACAAATAAAAACCAACGGCTAAGGCAAACGATGGAATACTAACCAACAGAATCTTTTTCCACTCTAACTTTGCCAGATTCAACAAGTCTCTTCTCTGGTCGAAAAGTATGTGGTATACTACCAGCATTGGGGCGAACATAATGGCGGTGGGTTTTGCCAGTGCTCCAATTAGCATGGGTATTAAATACAGGTAAAAGCGTCGCGCAATGGCCGAGTATTGGTAAACCACAAAAGCCATTATTACAAAAAGGGTGCTAAGCGTATCGGATCGCGAAATGATGTAATTAACGGTCTCAGCAAGGGCCGGGTGCAGCATGTAAAGGCCGGTTGCAAACAGCGCAATAAACCGGTTAGGTGTATTGGCAGAAACGGTATCCAGCATTTTTACAAAGAAGAAGAACATCAGCACACCCTGCAGTAAAAAGAAAATGAAGGTAGAGAGATGGAAGTAGAAAGGGTTAAGACCTTTGCCGAGGTGATAATCGATAGCCAAAGTGGTAGAAACCAATGGACGGTAGCTACAATGCGAATGGATAGAGCTGAACGTAACAGGGTCTTTAAAAAATAGCGGAATGTTGCTTAAGCTTTGTATATACACGTTGCTTTGCACGGTATGCGCATCGTCAAAGTGAAAATCGTTGTGCCAGTGGTTGCTGTAGGTAATAAAAATACCCGCCACAAGCAGTAACGAAAACAGTAGTAGTTTAACTTTATCTGTCATAATCAGTTCTTCAGCCCAATTTTTTGCCGCTATCTACAGCAGCATTTTGAATTATTTGTGTTTGTATAGCCTCAATCTTGCGCAGCTTAGAGTATAATATTAGTACCGACATAAAGCCCGCAATAGCGCACAGGTAAAAAAGTAAATCGGTTCCGCGGCCTACGTTTAAGGCGTGGGCCAGCTGGGTAGTAAAGTCGGGGTTTATTACAAAAAATATTCCGGCAACAGCTACCAATATCAGGCTAAAGCGGTATACAATGCGGTTTTGCATTTTAAGCACAAACAGCAGTATAAGCAACAGCAGCGGAACAATCAGTATTATCTTAATCGGGCTTAGCATGTTAGAATATTTTATTAATGATAATATCTATTACAATGTTTATAGCATTTAAGTTGCCCTGTCCTTTATTAAGCGAGTAATCGGTATATACAATATGCACCGGCACTTCCTGGTAGCGTAGTTTGGCGTTTTTTACCAGCGAAAGTATTTCGGTGGCATGTGCCATGCGGTTTTGGGTAATTTTTATCTTACTCAAAGCGGTGCGGTTCATAGCCCTAAAACCGTTGTGTGCATCGGTAAGCCAAAGGCCCGTTAATATACCGTTTACTATAATGGCTGTTTTAATTACCAGTTTGCGTATGCCGGGTATTTTTTCGGCAATACCACCCTGCATAAAGCGCGAGCCCATGGTTATATCTGTGTGGCCGGCAATAACCGGTTCAAGCATTTTGGGTATTTCTTCAAAATTATGTTGTCCGTCGGCGTCAAAAGTAACCGCGTATTCGGCTCCGTTTTTATAGGCGTATTGAATGCCGGTTTGTATAGCTGCCCCCTGGCCCAAATTAATGCTGTGCCTTACGTAGTGTATGGGCAGGTCTTTAATAGCATCAAACATATTATCGCTGCTGCAATCATCTACCAACACAATGGTATAACCCTGTGCCAGCACCGGCGCAATAGTTTTGCGTATTACTTTACCTTCGTTAAAGGCCGGTATTAGTATGAAAACAGATTTTGGGTCAATCATTACTGCCGTTGGTTTACTTTTTGTTCTTCATGCTTTTAGCCCATTCCATATTGCGCTTGGCAATATCTAAGTTAGGGTTAATGGCCAATGCGCGTTCGCAAATTTTTATTTCGGCATCATAATCGTTCAGGTTGCCATAGGCGGCTGCTATGTTATTAAAGGCCAGTTCGCCCTGTGGGTTATACTCCAGCGCTTTCTCCCATGCGGTAATACTTTCGTGGTACATGGCCGATTTGTAGTAAGCCAGGCCCAGGTTAATGTAACTGGTGTAATCGGGCCTGGCGGCCACTGCTTTTAGGGCTTCGTTTATAGCATCGGCCGGGGTGGCTGCCGGTGTAGGCGCTGTAGCCTGCGCAGGATTAATTACCGGCAGGGGGGTAGGCCTTTGCAAATTGGCATACACAGTATACAGCACCGGTATTAAAATTACCAGCAGCAAAATAGCGGTTGCATAGTTTAATTTAAACGAAGGCTCAACTGCATTCTCTTTTTCACTCATAACTTAAGGGTTCGTATTTTTTATAAAACAGTATTGCTTTTTTGCCAAACTCAACCCGGTAAAGGCTAACCATAAGCAGCAGCAATGATACGGCAAGTGCCAAACACAACCAAAGCCACATGCTTTCGCTCATCCACCGGCCCAGGTTTACCAGAAACCATTGATCGGGGAAGTTAATAGTTCCGTCGGTAAGCGTGCCGGTAGTAGTGCCATAATCGAAAAACAGCCAAAGCTTAGCCGTAACAAAATTTACTACAAAAAGCACCAGGTAAAACAGGCTGCTAAACCGGTATTGACCCAAAAACAGCGCTACCAAAATAAGCAACCACGGAAAAACATAGGTAAGACGGCGGGTTTCGGCCTGGGCAAAAAACAGAAAGAAACTAACAAAAATTGTAATTGCCACACCGGGGCCAAAGCTGCTTATAAAGGCAGTTATTTTGCGCCAAAATACCAGGCAAAGGGCTATAGCCACACCAAAATAGTTAAAGTGGCTCACCAGGGCAATTAGCGGCCGCTGAAAGGCATAAACCATAGTGATTTTTACCTGTGTAAAAGGCGATAAAAACTCGGAAGGTGCATTTACCGTTAACGACGAGCGCAGCAGCAAAAACAAAACGCCCAGCACCCCTATCGCAAAAATACGGTTTCCGTTAAGCAGACTGCGGTAATAGCTTAATTTTAAAAAGTAGTTGTTGTTTAGCAGGTAAGCAAAGCCAAAGTATAGCAGCCCGAGGGTTATAAAGGCCACCGGTAACATGCCTGTATTAATTGGCAGGGTAAACATATCATCTGCTTTGGCCTGCTCTACTATAACATAATAATAGCCTACCCCAACTGCGTACAAAGTGCAAAGGCCTCCAAGGATATATAATACGGGTTTAGGCATTGGCTCGTATTCGCCGCTTTGCTTGCTAAGCAGCACCAACGCCACCGCCATAGGCAGCAGCAATGGCCAGGTAAAGGCACCTATTAAGCCGGCAAGCAACACATTGGTATACTCACCGCGCACAAAAAAGTAAAACAAAGCGATGCCCAGCACAAAAGCCGGGGTGTCGGTCATTACCGGGTAGTAATAAGTAAAGTTTAGCACCCCGTAGTTAAAAAACACTATTACAAAGCCCATTAGCTGCGAAATGGGCTTTAGTTTATAGCGGTCGAAAATGTTTTTAACCATTAAGGCGCCCACGCCTAATAGCAGCGTGTTCATTATTTTAAAGGCCATTATTACGTTAGCGGGTGTATAAGCTATGCTAAGCCACTTAAACAGGATATGAATAAAAATGCACGGAAAAATGCGGAGTACCAGGTACGAATCCAGGCGGGCGCTTTCCCATCCATCAACCGTTAAATCGTAATATTTGCAGCCATCCCAGCCAAGGCCTTCGTTAGCGGGCAGTTGCGCTAAAAAAATCCGCCACACACAAATTGCTACCACCAAAAGGGGTAACAGGTAAGGGTTTCCGGTTAATTTGCGTAAAAAGCTCTGCATGGCTCCAAAAATATTAAAATGTAGCAGAGGGCAAAGGTTCAATATTGGTGATTTTATAAATTTTAGAAAGTTAGTGCCCAACTCTGTAAATTGCATTTATCAATGCGCGATTTAACCCCAATTTTTAAACTAGCAATAAGCCAGAACATTCTTTGGAAGATAAGTGAGTTTTATGCAGTTATAAATTTGATAAAGCAAAAAGAGTTTGAAATCTCGCACTGGGACACTGAAGACAACTGGGCTGCTGTTGTAAGATTAGGTAAACCGGTAGGTTATGTTTGGCAAAAATATCCTCTGCTCTTTGTCGAAAGCAAATATGTAAACAGTATGCAATCGATTTTTAGTGCTACCCCGCATTTAAGTGTTATTCAAATAAATGACCTGGCAGAAGTGGCGTTTCAACTAGATTATAAAAATTTGTCGGACTATTTGGATTATGGAGTAAACTATGAAGCATTTTCAGCAACAGACCTTTGGTTTATTACGAATAGTATTTAGTGGAATAAAGCTGATAAGCGGGAAATAATTTTTCCCTTTGCTGTTACTTTTTTACCCTGCCCGCATTATCCTTAAAATCACAGATTATGAAAGCCAGCATTTTTACTCTACTCGCATTGTTGCTTTTTAGCGCCGGTATTGCCCAGCCGGTTAAATTCGAAATTGCCGAAAGGCGCAGCCCCGTAGCTAAAGCCGATAAAATCAGCGATGCAAAATACATTACCGACCTTTCGCCTAAAATTTGGGAGCAGCTGGATTTAATTTCAAAAGAGCGTTATTTTTTAAATGAACGCAGACCCGCTATTTCTCCGCAACCCGAAAAATTCACCTACCCGCAGGAAAGATACAGAGAGGTGCTGGATTATGTAGCCGTGGAAATTTCAATTACCAGTAATGGTAAAAAACTAATAGCCAGCAGTAACAGCGATTTATTAACTACAGAACAAAAAAATCTTTTAACCGGCCTTGGGGCAGGGGCGGTGTTTGATTTGAAGATTAAGTACAAATATAAGGATACCCGAAAGGATGAATTTGGCCCGCACGATTATGTAGTAACGGGTAACACAACACTTACAGTAGTGCCCGAAACAGAGGCGGTTTACCCGGGGGGCTTTAAAAACCTATCGGAATACTTTATTGACCACGTAATAAGCAAATCTTCCAACAAAGATGTAAATGACGTAATACGCCGCGCCACGGTGGTTTTTACGATAGATGAACAAGGTAAAGTAATAAATCCGAAGTTAGTTACAGGCAGCAAAGATGCCGGTATAGATAAATTACTTATAGAGGCTATCAGCCACATGCCCGATTGGAAACCTGCCCAAAATGAAAAAGGTGAGAAGGTGAGGCAAGAGGTGTCTATTCCGTTTAATTCGGGAGGGTGTTAGAGCATTGATTTTAGTGAAAATTGCAAATTATTTATCTTTCATAAATTATTGGGGGATATTCTAAGTGCTTTATATACATAGCAATATCTCCTTCAGCTATTCTGCGGGCTTTTATTGCCTTTCGCTCGTTAAGTAAATACATAATTGGTAAACTGGACCGGGATAAATCAAAGTCAATTATTAAGCTGCTATTTCGATTAACGTCACAAACATTTATCACATTATCTGTTGTGCTTTTTATAAGCGATAACCAATGTTCATATCCGGATTTATCTGACGCAGAAACAGCGTAAAGTTTAACATCGATTTTTTGTGAAGTTAGAGAGTCTAAAACTTTAAGCATTTTTTTGTAGGTGTTTCGGTCTTTGACCCGGTTTGGATTCCACAATAATAGGATGGTGTATTTTGCGGCTACATTCATTAATGGTAACTGGCATTTTTCAGTGCTGTCTGTCCAGAGTTTTAGGTTACTGATTGAGCGGGGCAAATCTTTGTAATAGTCTCTACTCCCCACGAATCTATGTCCATAGTAATTTCGGGATTGCAGCGAAAGCCATGGCGTTTTTGCTGTGTCTGAATAATAATTTTCCCATATATACCTGCATACCGTATCTTGTTCAGATAAGGAATGATAAACATAGCTTAGCACATACTTGTAAATTTCGTTTTTACCATCGGTAAGTAATAAAGTTTTCTCCATTGCGGTAATCACAGAGTCTGAATGGTTTGGAGTGAATTGGCTAAACAGAGCGCTTAGTCTATTATGTAACACAGGGCAGTATAACAAGCGATCATCCATCAAGTCTGTGTTGCTCCAATAATAAGTAGCAGGCTCCTCTAGAGCAAATAATACTTTTGCAAAATAGGTGTTAGGATACTGCCTGACAATATCACTTCGTTGTGCTTTTACGAGTGAATCTTTTTGATTGAGAATAGCAATATCTTTTGAGTTTGATACAGATTTGATGTATCGCAGGTTTTCATAAAACAATTTGTTTTCAAGGCTCCCCAAAACTTTCATGTGCCGCGTCAAGTCGCTGGTATCGGTATAAAGTTTGAAGCTTTCTTCGTTCAGAATAAACTCAAAATATCTATTGCGTAGCAATGGGAAAACGGCCAGGTAAATACCTGCATGGGGAGTAGTATCGGGTTGCCATGTAACTGCCCCCGTATTGTCGAATATTAACGTGTCATCTACATATTTTTCATCCCCATAGTAATGAGCCAGAATTACTGTTTCATTTTCTAGTCCGCGCACTATTATTTTTACCTCAGTAGCTTTTAAGGCAACGCTTCCTAAAATCAAATAGAACGGGAGTATATATTTGAGCACTGGCGAACGATATGATACAAAGTATAATTATTCAACTCTATGGTTGCGGTGGACAACATAGATTAAATGTTTTTAACGATTAGATAGATAAGGCGTTCAAGCCTGTACATAACTGCTCCAGCAATTAATCCGTTAATTGATAATTTAGCGGCATGAGCAAACCGTTGATATTAGTAGTAAATGATGATGGCATAACAGCGCCCGGTATTCGGGCCCTGGTAAATGCCGTAAAAGATTTGGGAGAGGTAGTAGTAGTAGCACCCGATTCACCGCAGAGTGCAAAGGGCCACGCCATAACTATTAGTGAGCCGTTGCGCCTTACCGAGGTAAATACTTTTGGAGATATTAAAGCTTTTAAATGCAGTGGCACCCCTGTAGATTGTGTAAAGCTGGCTAAAGATAAAGTGTTGCACCGCCTGCCCGATTTATGTGTTAGCGGTATTAACCACGGCAGCAATAGCAGCATTAATATTATTTATAGCGGCACTATGAGCGCGGCTATGGAAGCGAGTATAGAGGGTGTTGCATCGGTAGGCTTTTCGCTGTGCGATTACCACCACGATGCCGACTTTACAGCCGCAGCGCATTACGCTAAATTGATAGCCGAACAAATTTTGAAGTTTGGCTTGCCCAAGCATAGTCTGCTAAATGTAAATATCCCTAAGCTGCCTTTAAGCGAGATTAAGGGAATGAAAATTGCCCGCCAGGCACTTGCCAAGTGGGAGGAGGAATACGTGGAGAGAACCGACCCTTTTGGTCGCAAGTATTACTGGCTTACCGGCAAGTTTGTAAACTATGACCAGGGGCACGATACCGACGAATTTGCATTGGCAAATGGTTATGTGAGCGTGGTGCCTGTGCAGCACGATTTAACCGCGCACCATGTTATACCATTTATAAATGAGAACTGGAAGTTGAAAGCGGCAAGCGGCGATGAAGGAACTGTGCCAGGTGTTAGTAACGAAGAATTTAACCTGTAATACAAATTTATGCTGGATAGATATTTAAACCCTACGCCCACCATTTATAAATGGGATAAATTTTGGGTAGGTTTTGTGCCTGCACTGGTAACGCCATTTTTGGGTTTATTAGGGGTATTTGCATATACACATTTTACCGCAAAATATAACCACGGCGATAACTTTACTTTTCACATGTTTTTGGTTTCGCTGCAGAGCAAAACGGCCTTTATGAAAATAAGTACCCTGTGTGCTATGCTTAATGGTGCGGTGTTTTTCTTTTTTGTGCGCAAAGATTATAACAATGCATCGCGCGCGGTAATGATTACTACTATGCTGTTTGTAATGGCTATACTTATAAAGGAAATTTTATAGCCTATGCGCTATTACATAATTGCAGGCGAAGCCAGCGGCGATTTACACGGTGCCAATCTTATAAAGGAGTTGAAGCTGCAAGACCCAGCGGCGGATATACGCTGCTGGGGTGGCGATAAAATGCAGGCTGCCGGCGGCCACCTGGTAAAGCATATTAACCAGTTAGCTTTTATGGGTTTTTTTGAGGTAGTAAAACACCTGCCTACAATACTTGGCAACCTGGCCTTTTGCAAAAAAGATATACTGGAGTATAAACCCGATGTGGTTATATTAATTGATTACCCCGGCTTTAATTTTCGGTTGTTTAGCTTTTTAAAACAGCAGGGGCTTAAAATATTCTACTACATATCGCCGCAGCTTTGGGCCTGGAAAAAGGGTCGCGTTAAAAAGGTTAAGCATTATGTAGACAGGATGTTTGTGATATTTCCGTTCGAGAAAGATTTTTATACCGAACACGGTGTGCAGGTAGATTTTGTGGGCCACCCGTTACTGGATGAGCTAAAGGGGCACAACCTGCAGCAGGCAGCCAATAGCAAAACCATTGCGCTGTTACCCGGCAGCCGTAAACAAGAAATAGCCTACCTGTTGCCCGAATATTTAAAGGTGATAGAGGAGTTTAAAGATTATCGCTTTGTGGTGACGGGTATGCGCACTATAGGCGAGGAGTTTTACAAAAACATTATAGGCCAAAAAAATGTAGAATTGGTGTTTGATAAAACCTATGAGGTGCTCAGCCAATCTACCGCTGCAATAGTAACATCGGGCACAGCTACGCTCGAAACAGCGCTACACCGAGTGCCGGAGGTAATTTGCTATAAAGGCAGCCCAATTTCGTATTACATCATCCGGGCGCTGATTGATAAAAGCATTGGCTTTATCTGTATTGTAAACTTAATATGCGGGCAACGGGTGGTAGAAGAACTGATACAAAACGATGTGAATAAAGATCGCCTGGTGCTTGAGTTGCGCAAACTGCTCACCGGAGAAGGTAGGGCCAAAATACAGCAGGGGTACGATTTGCTGGAGACCAAACTGGGGCAACCCGGCGCCAGCAAACGGGCGGCCGAATTGATGATTGGGTATCTGAAATAACCCCTGTTAAAAAAAGCCCCTGGCTATTAGGAACTTACTGCATCCTAATAATCGTCATTTTTAGCTGTTAAAAATTAAATTAAGTTCGATAGAGCAAAGCCCACGTGTGTATGACAAAAATTGTTTTCGTGTTTCACGGAAAGTTTAAAGGCAGTAAGCAGATAACCCGTATCGAACAGGTTTTTGGCAATGCCTATCAGCTGGAATTTATGTTTACCGAATTTGCCGGCCATGCCACTGCGCTTGCAAAGCAGGCAGTGCTTGGTGGCGCCCAAATAGTAATTGCTGCCGGAGGCGATGGAACCAATAACGAGGTGGCCAATGGGCTAATGCAGGCAGGAAACCCAAATGTAAAAATGGGTTTATTGCCCAACGGCACAGGTAACGATTTTGCAAAGACCGTGAAGGTTACCGATAGTATAGAAGTGCTAAAAGCACTGATTGAGTCGAACGCTGTAAAGCAAATTGACCTGGGCCGGCTGAACTATAAAAACGAACAAGGTGGTGATGCCAATTGTTACTTTATAAATATAGCCGATGTAGGGCTGGGCGGATTTATAGCCAAAAAAATTGCCGGCTCGGGTAAAAGGCTGGGTGCCTTTCTTACTTTTCAAAAGGCTATTGTAACTACGTTTTTAACCTATAAACACATGCGGGTAAAGGCTACCGCCGATGGCTTTACTTATGAGGGCCGCGTGCTTAGCTACATTATAGCTAACGGCAAATATTTTGGGGCCGGCCTGGGCATTGCCCCCGGTGCCGACCCAACCGATGGGCAATTTGAAATTGTGTTGGGTGCCGAAATATCGTTATGGGATTACCTAACTAACCTGGGCAAGGTGCGTAACTGCCAAAAAATTATTCACCCGCAAATGACTTACCATAATGCCAAACAGGTAAGTATAGAAGCGCCGGAACCATTGCCAATTGATATGGACGGAGAATTTATAGGTTACACACCTTTAAAAGTCTCCATAGTGTCCGGTGCGCTTAATTTTATTTGCCCGCTTTAGGGGTTTTTTTAACTCAATAATCGATTAAAATTAAACATTATTTCATATTTTTGTATGAATGGATTTGTTTGATTTATAGTAAGTAAAAACCGGGTAAAGCGACTTAATAATTACGGTAATGGATTGCGCAAAAAAAACACATAAAATACTGGTGCATTTATTTCTATTGTTTCTCTAATCTATGTGTCTGTAATGTGTTTGTATTGAGGTATTTAGGTGTTTTATTTAATGGGTTAAAAGGTAGGCAGAAAAGTAGGCAGAAAAGTAGGCAAAAAGGTAGGCAGAAATTGAAAGAAATAATGCTGTTATCCGATGATTTTGAACAAATGGATGTGGTGTTGGTGCTTAACTTAATCGCATAACAAAAACCTGTTTTATTAAATTCGTGCACATGAAGATATCGATAGTGGGTGCCGGTAACGTAGCTACAAATTTGGCGCTCGCGCTAAAAAAGGCCGGGCACGAAATTGTACAAATTTACAACCGCAGCGATGATGCGGGGCAGGAGTTGGCGCACACCGTGGGGGCGCAGTTTACCTCGCAGGCTTCGCAATTATTAGATGCTGATGTATATCTGCTGGCCGTAAAAGATGATGTAATTGCCGAAGTGGCGAAGCTGATACACTTAAAGGGTAGGATAGTAGCGCATACTTCGGGCACCAAATCGATGAACGAGCTTGCCCCCGCCTCGGAAGAGTTTGGCATTTTTTATCCGCTGCAAACCATGAAGAAAAACACCAAAGTGGATTTTAAAAATGTGCCGCTATTGGTAGAAGGCAACAGCGAAGGCGTAACTATGGTATTAGAAAACCTGGCCAAAACAATTTCGCAAAATGTATACAGGGTAGATGAAGAACAAAGGCAATGGATACACCTGGCAGCAGTTTTTGCCAACAATTTTACAAACCATCTTTTCGGTATTTCAGAATCGATAATGCAGGGACATGGCCTGCCTTTTGAAATTTTAAAACCACTGATTTACCGGTCTATAGAAGGCCTTGCCTTTGCATCGCCGACCGAGCTGCAAACCGGCCCCGCCATACGCGGCGACCAGCAGACCATAGAGAAACACATGTTGCTGTTAGGTGACGATACCCGCCTGCAAAAAATGTACGAAATACTAACACAAAGCATCATAGCTTCTGTAAGTCAAAATCATAAATAACTTCGCGCTACGTTATACTTGTAAATATCCCATGAAACTACTACTTGCTTTTTTGCGGCTTATAAGGGCTGTTAACCTGTTTATTATTGGCTTAAGCGTTTCGCTGTTTTACTACCTGATACTGGTGCCGGTACATAAAGATAAGTTGCTTACCACGCTCGTTCCATTTACCAATTTCGAATTTGCACTATTTGTAATTTCAATTTTGTGCATAGCCGCAGCCGGAAATATTATAAACGATTACTTTGATTTTGAATTAGATAAACAGTTTAAACCCGACAGGCCTTTAAGCCAGGGGGCGTTTTCGCTGGATGCTGCCATGTATATGCATGCAGCCTTTGCCTTTACTGGTATTGCCCTGGGATTCTATCTCGGATACCTTTCCAATAACTTTAAAATAGGCTACATATATATTATTTGTACGCTCATGCTTTATGTGTATTCAGCCTTTTTGAAAAAGATTGCCTTGGCCGGTAATGTGGTGGTATCGCTACTTACAGGTTTTGTATTTGTGCTGCTAATGCTTTTTGAGGTTAAGTTTTTAAACACTATTTATTTCGAGGCTTCTGCCTATGTGTTGGCCCTACTGTTATGGCAGGTAAAGTTTTACGGAGGCTTTGCATTTTTAACCAACCTGGCCCGCGAAATAGTAAAGGACATTGAAGACAGGGAGGGCGATGCTGAGCATAATATAAATACCCTTGCGGTGCAGTTTGGGGTTGTGCCGGCTAAGATTGCAACTTCTGCAGTATTGCTGATATTGTTAGCCTTGCTTGCATTCTTTATGAAAGGGTTTATTGCCGCTGGTGGTACTAAAGAGTTTATCTACCTTGCCGCAGCTGTGGTAGTGCCGGTTATTGCGGCACTGGTTTTACTGCTATTGGCTAAAACCGAAAAGCAATATGCGCGTGTTAGCTTGTTACTTAAAGTAATTATGCTGCTTGGCATACTATCTATACCCGCTTTCTATTTGTTTAACCTGCCGCCCGCTGCCTGATGACTGACCGTAAAATAATATTGGCATCCAATTCCCCCCGCCGTAAAGAACTGATGCGCATGGCGGGTTTTGAGTTTGAAGTTAAATCGAAAAATGTAGAAGAAAACCATCCGGAAGGTATGCTGGCTGAGGAAATTCCCCTCCATTTGGCTCAAAAAAAGGCGAAGGCATTTTTACCCGAATTAGAGGATAACGAAGTGGTAATAGGTGCCGATACCATTGTGTTGCTGAACGGAAGGATTTATGAAAAGCCTGTAGACCGGCAGGATGCAATTGCTATGCTTGGTGCTTTAAGCGGGAAGGTACATACTGTTATTACCGGGGTATGCATTCTTTCCAGGCTAAAAGAAATTTCATTTGCCGATGTTACGCAGGTGCATTTTAACCCGCTAACCCTTGCCGAAATAGAATATTATGTAGATAATTTTAAGCCTTACGATAAAGCGGGTTCTTATGCCTGCCAGGAATGGATAGGGGCTGTGGCTATAAAAAAGTTTGAGGGCGATTACTTTAATGTAGTTGGCTTACCTATAAACAGGGTGTATAAGGAATTGAAGAGTTTTTAATGTAAAACAAAAATGGTTCTATGCGGTTATTCCATGTTAGCGAGAGTCCGTTAATAGAAATTTTTGAACCCCGGCCTTCGCCCTCCCACTACGAGCAAATCAAAACAGATGTTGTTTTTGCAGTTTCAGAGAAAATGCTTCACAATTACCTTTTGCCCCGCGATTGCCCAAGGGTAAGTTTTTATAAAGGATTGAACACAACGGATAAAGATGCTGAGATATTCTTAGGTTCCACAACGGCAGAGTATGTGATTGTAATAGAAAGCGGCTGGTTTAATAAGGTAAACGAATGTGTTTTGTATTGCTACGAATTACCGGCAGATACCTTTACATTATTAGATGAATGCGCTGGCTATTATGTTTCAGAAAAGGCTGTGGTTCCTTTAAAAAGTAGCCGTATAGGCAACGTTTTCGAAGAACTGCTTAAGCGAAATGTGGAATTGAGGTTTGCACCCACATTGCAGCAAATAGCTAATACTATTAGTTCATCAAGTCTTAATTTTTCCTTGATACGAATGAGAAATGCTGTAGGGCAAAAAATGATTTAATCAGAAGATGGATATTGAGCTAAACAAATCGCCGCTGCAAAAAATAGAAGATAGCCTGCTGTTACAAAAAGGGGTGTCGCTTTACATTAAGCGCGATGATTTGATACACCCATTGGTGCAGGGCAATAAGTGGCGTAAGCTTAAATATAACCTGCTTAAAGCGCGAGAAGAAGGGCAGCATACCCTCGTAACTTTTGGCGGATACTATTCCAACCACATTTACGCAACTGCTGCGGCTGCCAACTTGTTTAAATTTAAAGCAATAGGAATTATAAGAGGAGAGGAGCCTGCAGTAAAAAGTGACACCCTGCAATTTGCTTTAGCACAGGGTATGCAATTAATGTATGTAGATAGGGCAACTTACGATAGGAAAGAAGAAGACTCTTTTATTGAGGAATTGAAAATGTGCTATGGCCAATTTTATTACGTGCCCGAAGGTGGCACAAATATATCGGCGCTTAAAGGTGTAAGTGAGATAATAAGCGAGATAGATATCGACTTTGATGTGATTTGCACCGCCTGCGGAACGGGGGGGACTTTGGCCGGGCTTGTAGCTGGATTGCAAGGGCAGAAGCAGGCGTTGGGCTTTAGCGCGCTAAAAGGCACAGATGCCCTTACGCCCAAGGTAAATCAATTATTGGCTGGCTATGGCGAGCCAGAGTTAAACAACTTCCGTATAAATTTCGATTATCATTTTGGAGGCTATGCAAAAATCAAACCCGAATTGATTGAGTTTATAAAGGACTTTAAAAGCAAATTCGATATACAGTTAGAGCCTGTATATACCGGTAAAATGCTTTATGGCATATTTGATTTGATTAAGCAAGATTACTTTAAAACGGGGAGCACTATAATTGCCTTACATACCGGTGGCCTACAGGGGCTAAGCGGTTACAAGAACATGTTTTAAAAGTTTCCGAAAGTTGCTATTGAATTGCGGGTTCTTTAGTCTTTTCTGCTACTACAGCAACGTGATCTAATTCTGCTTCTGGTTTGTTTTTCACCTTTGCGTAATTATCTGTTAAACCTTTTTTAGTGAACACTACATAGCTTACATACGCAAAAAATGGTGCCGCTAAAACATCGGCCGTGTAATGCACATGTTGCCATATAAGCATAGCACCTACCCCAATGGCACTGGCAATTAAAAAATACTTAAGTGCCTTATTATCGTAGCAGCAAAAAATAAAAATGCAAATATCGGCTACGTGTCCACTAAAAAACAGGTCGTTCATTATTTCGTGGTTATCGCCCACAATCCAGTCCAACACGGGGTCTACCAAAAAAATCATGTCTTTAGGTGGGCATAATGGTACCAGGTGTATAAATGAAAAGCGCAGCAGAAAAACAACCAAAAAAGCCCTGGCTGAGTAATAGAAATCGCGCGGGCGCGGAATGATGTAAAGCACAAACAGAATAATAGAAGAGTAGGTAAGTATAAAAATAGGCACCGAAAAGTCGACGGGCGTTAGTAGCATTTGCACCTTATCGCGCAAAATTTTACCCTCGGCAAAGCGGTTTAATACCAGCAGGCGTGTAAAATAAATGTATAGCCAGTAGCAAACAATAAGGTTAACTATGTATTTGGCGGCATAGTATTTTTCGCCCAATACATCGTTCCAGTTTTTAATTAATAGTTGGTACCAGCCCTGCATAACATGCGCAAATTAAAAATCTAATTGTTTTTGATACGCAAGCCGGCTAAAAATATCTGCACTTGGCCGTTTGGTGCGGTCTTTCGTTTCCAGGTTAGTCTCGTACAAGCCAAATCTGAAAGTAGGGCCAAGGTCCCATTCAAAATTATCGAAGGTGCTCCAAAAGTAGTAGCCCATAATGTCTATTCCATTTTGGCGGCAATCGTATACAATCTTCACATAGTCTTTAATGGCCTGCACCCGTACTTTATCATCGGTAGTGCATACCCCACTTTCGGTAATTATTATAGGTAGCTTAAATTGTTTCCAATAGCGTTCTATACAAATCTTCATTCCCTGTGGGTAATACTCCCACATATCATCGTGCGGCTTATTAAGTTTCAAAATTTTATCAGGGGTATCCAGGTAGGTAATGGGAAGTGGGTCGTGAGCCATTTTAGCATAGTAGCTAAGGCCAAAAAAATCGAGTTTACCTGTAAAGTAGCTCAGGCATTTATCCATAAACCACCAGTCAGAAATTTTGGCGGGCAAAACTCCTAACAGGTTTTCGGCGGTAAATAATACTGTGTTATGGCTAATACCAACGGGCTGCTGCGGCCATTTTGCCTTAATGTAATCGTATACAATATGGTGTGCTTTGCCCATGTTGGCTATTACTTTAAAGGCGGTAAGCAGGTTGTGCTTGTTAGGCGGAAAATTACCTGTAACCCAGCCACAACTGGCATACACGTTGGGTTCATTAAAAGTATTCCAGCTGGTAACGTATTGTCCAAATTCATCTACCACCTTTTTAGCAAAATCAACCCACAAATCAATATTCTCTTTTTTCTCCCAGCCTCCTTTTTGGGCAAACCAAATGGGGTTGGTAAAATGGTGCAGCACCATCATAATGTTTACCCCGCGGCCTTTTAAATCTTCTATAAAGTCTTTGTATTCCTTTACTGTTCCGGCATCAAATGCTGCCAAAGGAGCGCGTTGCAGTTTGCTCCACATTAAGCTCATGCGGTAGTTAGGGGCGCAATGAGCTATTATAGCAGCATCTTCTTTAAACCGCTTTTCGTGGTCGCTGGTGCGCTCAAAAACATAACCATCCCTCGATTTTTTGCCTAGCCAGTCGTGCTCAAAAGCAGTCTCAATCTGGTAACTGGCTGTAGAGGTTCCAAAAAAGAAATCGGGTGGAAAGGAAAGTTTCATGGGTTGTTATATACGGCATAAATATAATCAGGCCGTTAATATTCTACAGGCTATTTATAGCGGCAAGTATATGCTGATTTACCTCTTTACTCATGGTTATGTTCATTATATGGGTGCCTTGGTTTACTACTAATGGGTTCTTTATTTTACGAATGGGAAACAGCAAATCGTTGCTGCCATGTATATGCACTACATCGGTGCGGTATTCAATTGGCGGGTTCCAGTTGATAACAGCGTTAATGGCCCATTCAATGAACTCGGGCTGCATGTCCAGCATCATGGCTTTAATTAGTTGCGCGGCCTCTGAATCGCTCCGGCTATCCAATCTGCGGGCTGCTATTTTGTTTAAGCGCTGATAGGTTTTACCGCTAAATAAGCGGTGCAGGTTCAGGTATTTCATACTCCGTATAAAGCCGGGCAACTCATTACGATTTTTAACCGATGAAATAAGTATCAGCTTTTCAGGCTTTAGTATCCTCGAAATTTCCATCGATATCATACCACCTAAGGAGGTGCCTATAAGTATAAAAGGAGAGGAGGAATCAATTAGGGCAGCAACCCTTTTTGCATAGTCAGGCAACGACTCGCCCTTTACTGCAGATAAATGCTCAAGCACAATAGCCTGCGGGAAAAGCTTTAGCTGATGGTAATACATCCGCCGGTCGGCCCCCAACCCGGGAATAAAATATATCTGCATCTTATTGGGGTAACAATTTTATATTACAAATTAACTGAAATGCGCCTATAAATTTGAAAACTAAGAGTAAGTTTGAACACCTAATAAAATTTAACTTTTTGCAATGAATGAAGTGCTAATATATGGATGCTACGGCTACACGGGTAAATTAATAAGCGAACATGCTGTTGCAGAGGGCCTAAAACCTATACTGGCGGGGCGCGATGCAGAGAAAACCTCTGCATTGGCCAAAGAGTTAAATCTTGATTACCGTGTGTTTGACTTAAATAGCGAGCAAGAGATTATTGATAATTTAAAGGGTATAAAAGTGGTATTGCATTGCGCAGGCCCTTTTAAATTTACGGCAAAGGCTATGGCCGCAGCCTGCCTTAAAACAAAAACGCATTACCTGGATATTACCGGCGAATTTGATGTGTTTGAATATATGTTTGGGTTAAGCGAAGAGGCTAAGGCGGCGGGTATTCTATTAATGCCGGGCGTTGGTTTTGATGTAGTGCCTACGGATTGTCTTGCTCTATATTTAAAAAGTAAAATACCGGGTGCAGATACCCTTGACCTTGCTTTGATGATGCGTGGCGGAGGTATATCGCACGGTACGGCCATAACCGTTGCCGAAAACCTGGGCGAAAGCGGCATGGTGCGCCGGGATGGTTTTTTAGAAAAAATACCTAACGGAAGTTTAATAAAGAGCATAAAGCTGGATAAGAAGCGCCGAGATGGGGTTGCTATTCCGTGGGGTGATATTTCAACTGCTTACCGTACTACGGGCATACCTAACATTACTGTTTACAATGTATTGCCACCAAGCGTTATTAAAAATATGAAACGCTCTAATTACATAGGGTTTATACTGCGCTGGAGGCCGGTTCGTAATTTTATTATTAACCGTATTAAAAGTCGCCCGGCGGGCCCCGATGAGGAAACAAGAAAAAAGTCGGGCAGTATGGTTTGGGGTGAGGTTAAAAATGGCTTTGGTGCTACAGCGCGCGCTATGCTTGAGTTGCCCGAGGGATATACTTTAACGGCACTAACTGCAGTAAAAATTGTTCAAAACATACTTGCTGCCGAACCACCACATGGTACGCATACACCTGCCGGTGTATTTGGAGCTGATTTTATATTACAATTTGATAAAGTAAAGCGAATTGATTTAAAATAACGCTGTTACTAAAACTCGTATCGTTTGTAAGAGAGGTTCATTCGAACGCCTACATTAAATATAAACGAGGATGAACTTACCTGAGGGTTATAAACTGATTTAACGGTGCTTCTGCTACGGTATAATAATTCTAAATCGAAGTAAATATTATGCCACGCCTGGTAGCTGGTTAGCAACTGAAAGTAGTTGATAGTTCCTTTTGCTCCCTGGCCAATTTGGTTTCCTAAATCGCGGGTAACTTCGCTGCCACCAAAGCCGGTTCCGGCAAGAATGTTAGAGCCATAATTAGTTAAATCGCCGGCAATAAGGCTATCGCCTCCCACGCGGGCCATAATGTATTTGGCATTAAACGATAAGCGGGGAATTGGCTGATAGCGCACGTTTAAAAGAAACTCGTAAAAATTAGCGCCAAGCGGGTGGGCCAAAGGTTGGTTATAGTGCGAATAGCTTGCCTCCTGATCAGAAGTGGTGTTTGAGTGGGTATAGGTAAATGGCCTTACCACGTTTACTTCTAACTGCGCATCTAAATTGGGTACTATGTCAATGTATTTAATACCTACCTGGATAGCGTATTTGTTAGCCCACCAGCCATCGCGCTTAAATACGTGGCCAAAGTTAAACTCGTCAAATAAAAACTGCCCGTAAACCGATAAGTGATTTACAAAGTTCATTTTAAAATCGCCACCAATCAGTACGTTGTCGGGGCTGCCTATGGCATGCTCTACCGAGCGGTAAAACATAATAGGATTAAGGTATTGCAGCTCAAAATGGTTGCTGCGGTTCATTATTACACCTTCAAATAAACCCAGGTTAAGCCAGTGGGTGGCCTGTATGCTTAAATGGTGTACGGCCATATATTTTTTAGGCAATAGCCGGTCGCTTCCGCGCACATAATGGCTTGTAAGTTCTGCCAGTATGCTCGTGTAGTTAACACGCCAGAAGTTTACGTTTAAACGCAAAAACAAATAAGGTGCTGCTGCATCGGATAGAAAAAGCGAGCGTTGGCCGTTACCAATAAAAAACTTATCGCGGCCCATGGAGATGTTAATGTATTTAAGCACGTTAACATTTACATAGCCCCGGGCATCAAAGTAATCTATACCATCGTTAAACTTAAATAGTTTAGATGAGTAATCTTTCCAATAAGCCTGGCCCGGTACATACGTAAATTGGTTGTAGGTACTTGGCAAAAACTTTTCGCTTATGTATTTAGGCGTACGGGCCGAACTACCCAATACGTTAAAGTAAAAGCTGAACACACGTTTAATATTTCCTCTTACTTCCAACCCCAATACACGCTGAAAAATAAACCTGCCTCCATTCGATTCGCCACCCACATTTACATCTATTGCCGGGTTAAACCTAATATCGTATAACCCTTTCTTTTTGCTGCTTACATGTAAAAAACTGGCTGGCTCGCGGTAAAACTTCCAAAGTGGTTTGCGGGTGCGGCTAACCAGGCTATCGGTCCATTCGCCATTATCGTCTACCAGGTATTGCAACTGAAACTTGAGGGTTTTATTAAAACGCAGGTTGCTAAGTAAAAGAGTTTCGGCTGCTTTGGCAGCTTTGCCGCGATGGTAGGGTTTATCGCCGGTGTGCAATACAGGCAATATTTTACTGAATTTAATATCCAACCGGTCCATATAAACGTTGGCATCGCCATTTAAAGGCACAAAAGTGCCTTGTGCAAACGCAGAAACCGATAGCGCCACCATAAATCCAAATAGTAATAATTTCTGCATACCTAAAATTTCGCCCTGCAAATGTTTGCGCCCAAACGTAAATTAATTTTGCGTTTATAGCAAACCATGTTTGGTCTGTTAATTATACTTTGTTTTTTAATTACTTCGGTTAAGCAACCGTTTGCCGGCCAATGCTACTAACCCACTAAGGATAATAGCTATTAAAATACCTACCATGCCCCACTTTAGTGAGGTTAAAAAAGAGGTGATGTAAACCTGTAAATCGCTAAAATTGGGGTAAGATGCCATAAGGCTTGCAATTCCTATGTTTTCGCAATAATCTAAAAGCAGAATTAGCAGCGGAAAAAGGTGAAGGTGTTTTACTTTAATATTATAGGCGGAAAGAGATTTAAGTATCCAACTTAAGGTAATGGTAAAAAAGAACGTATAAGCAAGAGGATAAATGGTATCGGCAATTAAGCCAAATTTTATAGCAAAGCTACGGGCTGCCTCGCTGTATGCTCCAATAATGGCTCGCGCAGTTTCGGGGGAGTAAGAAAACTTAAGGTCTAAAACTTCTACCTTATGTCCACTTAAATCATTAAAGGTTTCGGCCCCCCAGGGCATTACCAGTATGTTAAACAATAAATCCAGCGCAAGGCCTGCTAAAAAGGTTTTTAGGCCAGCTATTCGCCCAAAAAAATCGGATAGTTTATTAAGCATGCGAACAATGTAGTTAAAAATCTGTTAAGCTATATTTTACGTAAGTAAGGGTATACTAACTTGCCCGACAAACAAGTATAAAATAAAGAAAATGAAAATCACCTTTTTAATTATACTTGGAGTAGCGCTAATGCTTACTTCATGTGCGCAGAAAAATCAATCGGCTAAAAACATAAAAAAAGAAACCCGTATGGAAAACAATAACGATACCACACAAGTGGTTAAAACAGAAGAGGAGTGGAGGAGTTTTTTAACACCGGAGCAATACCACGTAATACGCGAAAAAGGTACAGAGGCGCCTTTTACAGGTAAGTTGCTTTTAAATAAGGATAAAGGTGTTTACACGTGCGCGGCCTGTGGAAATGAACTTTTTACCAGCGATATGAAGTTTGATTCGCATTGCGGCTGGCCTAGTTTTGATAAAGAAATTGCCGGCGGTAAAATAAAAACACATATAGATACCAGCTATGGCATGATACGCACCGAAATTATGTGTGCAAAATGTGGGGGGCATTTGGGGCATTTGTTTGATGATGGGCCTACCGAAACCGGCGCCCGGTATTGCGTTAACTCGCTTTCTATCGATTTTAAAAAGCAGTAAAGATTTGTGGGTTTAGTGTAAGGCCATTCGCGAAAGCGGGTGGCTTTTTTCGTTTTAATATGCCATGCAATAAAACGGTAAGGAAAAGCACAATTAGGGCGCTTAATAATGAATCGAGTAATTGAACAATAACGGAGTATTATTGTTGATTGTGTAAATGATTGAAAGGGTTAATGGGTAAAGTAAATTGTAAGGCGTTCTATGATGTAGTGGTAATAGGTGCCGGTATGGGCGGGCTTACAGCGGCCGCTATGCTTAGTAAAGCCGGTTATTCGGTTGTTGTTTTAGAGTCGGCAGCTAATGCGGGTGGCTATCTTGCCGGTTTTCACCGAAACCGTTTCCGTTTCGATACCGCTATACACTGGCTTAACCAGTGCAACCCCGGTGGTTTGATACACACCGTTTTTGAAACTATTGGAACCGATTACCCTACCGCCGTGGTGCAAAAACGGATTAAACGTTACAAAGGCGATGCGCACGATTACCTGCTTACCAATAACCCGGATGAATTAAAGCAACAATTACAGAAAGAGTTTCCGCACGAAAAAGCAGGCATTGAGCGCTTTTTTAAACATGCCAAACAATTGGGGCAGCGTATGAACAGCTGGGGCACAAATGTACGTGCGGCAGAAACTTACCCTGCCAACGAAAAGCTTAGCTACGGGATTAAAACATTTCGGTTTATACTTCCCTTTATCCGGCATATTCGATTTACCGGGCCGGAGGGTGTAAAAAAGGGTTTAAGCGGATATTTTAGGGATAAGAAACTTCAATCGATTTTTAGCACAGAACCTGATTTACTAAGTTGCCTGGTGCCTATAGGCTGGGCTTATTTTGGCGATTTTCAAAATCCACCGAAGGGCGGAGGGCAGGTTTTTCCGGAGTGGTTAAAGCACGTGATAGAGTATTTCGATAATCCTGTTTTTTTTAATTGCGCTGTTACCAAAATATTGCTTGAAAACAATACCGCCACCGGCGTTGAATTTAGCCACCGGGGAACTACGCAGACCATAAACAGCCGCTATGTGATAGCAGCCTGCGATGTTGAAACTCTTTATGAAAAGCTATTGCCAGAAACCTCTATACCCGAAGTATTTAAAAGTCGCTTGAAATCTGCAGTGCTTTATGGCTCATCATTTACTGTTTCTATAGCGCTTGATTGCCCGGCACAGCAGCTGGGTTTTGGTGAAGAGGCAGTGCATATAAGCAAACAAAATATTAATCATAGCGAACAAACCGCGGCCAATCCTTTAACAACAGAGCTTATCATACTAGCGCCTTCGGCACGCGATGCCACTATGGCGCCAGCCGGCCAGGGCACACTTACTATTTTTATGCCTGCCGAAATGCATCAGCATAACTTTTGGAATGCCACCCCTGATGGTAAAGGAAATTATATAAGAGGAGAGGACTATAAACAGTTAAAAACTGAGATTGCCGAAGCACTATTTAAAAGAGTTGAGGATGAGATTGCTCCGGATTTGCGAAAGCATATTTTATTTTATGAAGTGGCTACACCGGTTACACACTACCGGTATACCGGTAACCGAAACGGAACTATGATGGGTGCCCGACCTGGGAAAGAAAACATGCAGGCTGGTGTAGCGCACTACCGCACTAATGTAAATAACCTGCTACTAAGCGGACATTGGGCGGAATTAGGAGGCGGTGTGCCTATAGCTGTTAAGGCCGGGTATAATGCTGCGCTACTTATTTTTAAAGACGAGCGCCCGGAAATATTTAAAGCGCACAATGCCTATACCAGCCGGAAATTAACTGCTGCACAAATGCGCGACCTGCCGGTGTTTAAGCCATACCCTAATAACTGGGTGCAACGCTTTACCCCTGCCCAAATGCTTGCTGCCAGAAGAAGCGGGGAAACCCTTAAGTTAGATTAGTAAAATAACACGTGATTATAATTGCCCCCAATCAAGTAATGGGTTATAGCCTAATTGGCCAGCTTTTATATAAAGCGGCGAGGCCACGTTGGTAGTATACAACGAGCCGGTTCCGAGCCCTTGCACCAAGGCATTGTTTTTTGTTACTACCCATTGAGCAATGGCATTTAATCCTATATTACTTTCCAATGCCGATGTGGCCCACCATTTAATGTTTCTCGCCTCAGCTTTAGCTGCCCATTCATCACACACATTAAAGCCACCTAACAAGCTTGGTTTTAAAATCAGGTAAGCCGGTTTTATTAAATCCAGTATGTCATTTTGCACGCTGCCATAAATGCCAATCAGCTCCTCATCAAGCGCTACCGGGATAGGTGAGTGTGAACATACATTGCGCATTAACTCCGGCTGGTGCTGTTTAACCGGTTGTTCTATTGAATGTATTGTAAACTTTGCCAGCGCTTCTAATTTTTGATGCACATCGGCATAAGTAAAAGCCCCGTTGGCGTCTAACCGTATTTCTATAACATCGGGCGGAAACTTGCTGCGTATAAACTCCAACAGGCTTAGCTCTTCGGCAAAATCAATGGCCCCTACTTTAATTTTAATGCAACTAAAGCCGTCTTTCAACTTTTGTTTTATCTGCCTAAGCATAAATTCTTTTTTTCCCATCCAAACCAGGCCGTTGATAGGTATTTGGCTTTGCCCTTTGGTAAACGAACTTTCAAACAGAATTTTATTGCCGCCGGTTTGCAAATCGAGTAGGGCTGTTTGGTACGCAAATACAATTGACGGAAAAGCTTGTTTATCAAAGTCCGGTTCAAGGCCATTTTCAACAGCCTTGCATAAGCTGCTTAATGTAGCTTCGTAATTTTCCAGGTTATCTATACTTAACCCTTCAATAAAGCTGCACTCGCCTATGCCGGTATAACTTTCGTTGTTTAATATAAGGTAAAAGCCGTTTTTAACCTGCATTTCTCCGCGCGAGGTAAGCACAGGTGTTTTAAATGGTAATTGGTAAGGTTGGTACGTGGCTTTAAGCATCGGCCATCAATTGTTTTACCAGGTAATCTACACCTACGGTTGCTTTCTCGTTAATAAACTTAAGGTTGGGTATACGTGGTAACTGCATTTCGGCAGGGTCTACCAACCACTTTGGGGTTTCGTATTTGCTATAGTGTATTAAACCGGCAGCAGGATACACTAACAAAGATGTTCCAATAATTATAACTATGTCGGCATGCCCTACAATATATGCCGCCTCTTCAATTTTTGGTACGGCTTCTCCAAACCATACAATATGCGGCCGTAACTGCGAACCCTTAAGGCAGAGGTCGCCTAAATTAATATCCTCTTCGCACTCATAAACAACAGATTCATCTGCTACACCCCGCATTTTAAGCAACTCGCCATGCAGATGTACTATGTCCGTGCTACCTGCCCGTTCGTGTAAGTCGTCAACATTTTGTGTAATAATAGTTACCTCATATTTTGCCTCTAATTCGGCCAGCGCAAAGTGCGCCCTGTTTGGTTGGCATTGCAAAAGTTGTCGGCGCCGTTGGTTATAAAAATTCAACACCAGTTCCGGGTTGCGTGCCCAGCCTTCCGGCGATGCCACATCTTCTACGCGATGTTCTTCCCAAAGCCCGTTACTATCTCTAAAGGTTTTAATTCCGCTTTCGGCACTTATGCCTGCACCGGTTAACACTGCAATTTTCTTTTTCATTAAAAAACGCGTTTAATTACCTTAAGCTGGTGCGAATACTTTTTTAAATCGGCATTGTAAATTCCAAAATGGTCAATTTTATCAATGCGAACCTTCCCGGCAGCGTGTATAATGCGGTTATCGCGCAACACAATGCCCACATGGGTAATTTTTCCTTCGGGGTTGTTAAAAAAGGCCAGGTCGCCTTGTTGGGCTTCGTCTATAAAATTAAGCAGTGTGCCTTGTTCAGCCTGCTGGTAAGCATCGCGTAATAGCTTTACACCCGTAAACTTATAAACAACCTGGGTAAAGCCGCTGCAATCAATTCCAAAGGGAGAACGCCCCCCCCAAAGATAAGGGGCGTTTAAATAGCGCATGGCAACACGTTCTACCAGCGAGGTGTTTTTACCTTCGCTTTGGATGGCCTGGCCGTTGTAAATAAATTTTTCTTTACCGGTTTTAAAATTTAGCCCATCAAAAAAAGGCAGGTTGCTGCCGGCTACAATTGGCACCGAATGGTAGCCAGAGGTAGCGCTACTTACAAGGTCGAGCGCAAGGCCATTATCATTGGCTATTATGTTGTTAAAATCGCGTTCGGCCAACTCGTTAAATTGGTTTTGGTCTATCCACCCCTCGTAACCATCGTAACTGCATTTGACAAACAGCCAGTTGTTTTGCTCCTGTATAATTTCGTAGGTTTCGCCAAATAGTAATTGCGATACCATTTCGCTCCGGTGGCTGGCCTCTTTTCTTAAAGGTATAATGCTTAATGCTGCTATGCCGTATTTCATTTTTCGAAGATAATTTATACCTTGCTGTTAACGCCATCTTATTATAGCTAAGTATCTACACCTTATTTGTTGATTATAATATAATGCACATTTACCTATGTTTACAAAAAGTTGAAAAAATATAGTTGTATGTTGCAACGTTGGTTTGATATTTTTAATCTACTTTTAGCAACAGGTTAATTTGAATTTTTCTGTAACGAAAAATATGTCGGTTTGAAAAAGCTTTTACTATCGCTCTCTTTTATAGTTTTTACTTTGCTTGGTGTCAATAATTTATTTGCCCAAACCTGTAGTTTTACTTTCCTAAACAGCGATTCGGGCTGTATACCTATACCTATTTTGGCCTACGCCAATGACACAGCCGAAGTGCCGCCTGTTACCAATCGTATATGGACCTTAACCAGGTGTTCCGGGGGTACGGTGTTTACTACGCAACCGGGCCTAAACCCCAATTTTTCGTATATTCCATCGGTAGCAGGTTGTTATAATTTAACTATGGTATCTACCACTACCAACGGAAATTGTAGTTCTTCTAAAAATAACATACTTATTGCCGATACTCCTCAAATAAACATAGTATCTATATCCCCAACTGCTTTTTGTGCTCCGCAAACAGTTACCGTAAATATGAACAACAGCAGTAGCTGTGGGGTAATTGATTTAACCAGGGTGCAGTGGGGCTGCGGTAATATTACCATCGATTCATCCAATCCAACTACTGTTACCCACCTTTATTCAGGCAACTGCTTTCCACAGTGTTATGATGTAGTGGTAGTTGCTAAAAGTAGTTGCGGCTGTTTCTCTACTAAAAGAGTAAGCAATGCCGTTTGTGTTCAGCAACCTCCAAGGGCTAATTTTACGGTAGATGTTTCATCGGGTGTTTGCGTTAGCAGTTTAACCTCTAATTTTACAGCCGATAGCAGTGGGCCCGGATTTAACTACGCCTGGTATGTAAATAACCAACCATTGCAATCCAGTGCATCGAGGCGTTTTACGTATACCTTCCCCTCTGCATTAAATTGTTATAATGTAAAACTGGTGGTATCTAACACCTTCGGCTGTAGCGATTCTTTGACCCGATCGAATTTTATTTGCGTTTTTGCCGCTCCTCAGCTTGCATTCAGGCAAGATACCAGTTCTAAATGTGTCGACTCTGGCCAAACCGCATTGCTTTGCCTTCGCGATCTAAGTCAACCTTTTTTGCCCGTACCCAGGTGGCGGGTTAGTGGTGGTAACCCACCTGTTAGTTTAGGGCCTTTTACAGGCGATAGTGTATGTGTACCTCTTACCAATATTGGCACCTATAGAGTAACGCTAATTGGTAGTTATGGCCCCGGATGTACCGACTCACTTGTTGTGCCAAACGCTTTTGAATTAAAAGCAAACCCTTCGGTCTGTTTTACAGCAGATAGCACCGCTACTTGCCAAACAAACTTAACCACCACCTTTCGCAACTGCTCTACTGCACCACCAGGTAGCAGCTATGTATGGAATTTTGGAGCAGGGTCTATACCCAGCAGTAGCACCGATGTTGCACCGGCGCCGGTAAGTTACCTTGGTTTGGGTAATAGAAATGTTTCTTTAGCTATTACATCGACTAACGGGTGCTTTAAGCTAAGAAGAGAGGCTAACTTTATAAGGGTAGATACCGTGAGACCTACTGTAATTGTAACCGGAGATTTGCACGGATGCGGGCCTATTGATGTAACGCCGCAAAGTATAACTTTTATAGATCCTCTGGCTAACTACACAATAAGCAGGTACCAGTTTTGGATTTACAAAGATAGCTCTACTGTGTTAGATTATTACCACCCTAATGGCTCGGCATTTACACGTACTTACCAGCCAAACCAGGTGGGTTGCTACGATGTAAAAATGCAAATAAACACATCGAACGGTTGTGTATCTACTACATGGGCTAATGCTGCTTTTTGTGTAGGTGCTGAGCAAACTTGTCGCGTTTCTGTTATCGATAGCGTTATGTGCTTTGAAGAAGATTCGGTAAGCTTTACAGTAACCGGGCCTTGCCGGTTTAACCGGTTAATAGTGCATTACGGTGATGAAACAGACCCTACAGCTACAACGTTTGTTGAGGGGGGGGTAACATCTTTTTCGCATACCTACCAAAGTTTTGGCGATTTTGATGCGGTGATTATACCGGTGTTGGATAGTTGTGAAGGTGACACCATGAAGGTGCATGTAGTTATAAAACCCCCTGCTGCCAGCTTTTTAGCCGAAACAAATTGTAATACGGGTGATTTGGTTTGCTTTACCAATACCACCGTTGGGGCTAACCGTTTCCATTGGGATTTTAGTTGCGCCCCCGATACATTTAACACATTTTCGCCCTGCATTATTTTGCCCCGTTGCGATACCTGCGAGGTTAGTTTGACCGCTTTTAATGATAGTACAGGTTGCGAGCATACCAAAACGCAAAATATACAAACCGCTTGTGCGGGTGTAACGGCCTCTTTTACCCCCGATTATGTTTCCGGCTGTGGAGTTACAACATTACCTTACCGATATACTAATAACACCCCCGGTGCAAGCAATGGGCAAACCCGATGGTATTGGGGCGATGGTAACCCATCGCAACCCGGTATTTCTGTACTGCATAGCTATTACCCCGGCGTGTGGTACCCTTATATGGTTTACACTGCACCCGGAGGTTGTGTCGATACCGCCTATGGTACGGCTATCAGGTGTCTTTTTAGTGTTGATTTTGGGCCAACCAATCTTTGCCTGCCCGATTCATTTCACTTTTTCGCCGCTGCTATTGACTCAATTGCGCAGGGTGTTGGGTGCGATTCTATTGTTGCCTGGCATTGGGATTTTGGCGGAGGCGATACATCGATAGAATCGAATCCGGTTCGTTATTTTCCATTAGGTAGTCGTTCGGTTAAGTTACGCGTTACAAATAAATACGGCTGCGAAGATTCAATTACAAAAGTTGTTACCGCCGGAACCCCTGTTTATGGTTCAATAGAGGTGGATACCAATATATGCCCCGGTAGCACTGTGTGTATCACCAATAATACATCCAGCGGCGTTAGCTTAGTAGAGCGGTGGCAGTTTCAGGGTAGTAATATAGACAGTTTTATAGGCCATTCGCCTCCCTGCTTAACTTATAATACTTCCGGAGATTTTCTATTTGTTTATTCGGTAGCCGGTGGCACATGCAATAAATCAGATACGCTTATAATGCACGTGCATCAACCTGAGTTATCGGGTTATCTATCGCGTAATTATGCTTCGTGCCCTAACCCGCCGGTAGGTGTGTGTGGTATAAATACTTCGCAATATATCGATTCGACCACAGATATTTATACCTGGGATTTTGGTAACCGCGAATATTTGGAAGTTAATCCCTGCGATTTTTATGTGCAGGCGGGCGTTTACCCTGTAATATTAACTGTAGTTACCAATAACGGTTGCCGCGATACCCTGCTGGTGGATACCGTAGTTATTGATGGCCCTTATGGAACTATCAGCCATTCGCCAAGAGGGATTTGCGCCTGTAAAGATACTGTGGATTTTGTGGTTTCTACCGTAAAAGCTACGCAGCTTACTTTTGTATATGGATGTAACCAGGGTTTTGAGCAGAAGAATCCAATTTTTCCTGTAGGAACAGAATTGGCTCCGCGAGTTTACGATTTTCATGTGCCTTATTGTATAGCCGATAGCTGTCAACCCCAGTTAACGCTGGGCGACCAAACGGGGTGCCTGGTGCTGGTAAATGATTCGTTTGTATACATCGATTCGCCGGTAATAGATATTGCCTTTGATAACTATGGTATTTGTGTTTCGGGAACTGTTAACTTCTTCGATTCTACCCGCTTTACTTTACCCGATTATCTGTCATATAATGTGGATTGGAGTTGGGATTTTGGCGACCCTAACGACCCGGGAATTGTGCGTGGCGTACCAAACCCTTCTCACTATTACTCTCAATCAGGCGAGTTTCCACTTACATTTACGGTTACCAGCAATTTTGGTTGCCGCGATACCTTTACCAGTAATAAGGTAGTGCTAATACCCAAAATACCCATAGTTGGGTTTTATGCCGATGATACATTGATATGTGCAGAAACCAGTACCTGCTTTCATGATACATCGTTTGTGGATACTATTACAGCGGCTGAGTTTTGGTATTGGGATTTTGGCGATGGATTTACGGATAGTACTTCGGGGCCTAACCCATGCCATACCTATATGGCAGGTGGTTATTACACGGTTCATTTATGTGTATACGATAGTGTTGGTTGTGCTGATTGCGATAGTGGCTTTGTAATTAGGGTTGTGCCTAAACCAATAGCAGTAGCAGGCCCTAACGCGGCGTTCTGCTACGGCGTACCTACCCAGCTGATCGGCAGCGGTTCTAATACTTGCCAGTGGTCGCCACCGGGCATGGTTACAAACCCGGCTATATGTAATCCATTTACCACTATCTATCAGGATACAACTTTTGTGCTTACCGTTACCGATAACTTTGGTTGCTTTGGTGTAGATACGCTTAGTGCAAGTGTAGCGAGGGTTTTTGCCAATTTTGGCCTTGTAGCAAACGTGTGTTTAGAAGATACTATTTGTGTAACAGATTCGAGTACTAGCATTAACGGAACCCTTGTAGGTTGGCAATACAATTTTGGAAACGGCGATAGTTTACCAGGTGCAAA
Source organism: Chitinophagales bacterium (assembly GCA_044228435.1). Classification (GTDB taxonomy): domain Bacteria; phylum Bacteroidota; class Bacteroidia; order Chitinophagales; family LD1; genus Bog-950. The sequence goes on along the minus strand of JBGAUW010000009.1, from coordinate 161,523 downwards.
TGTTTGTTACCAGTATCCGAGCCCCGGTATTTACAACGTTATAGAAACTGTAACTGATGATAATGGATGCCTTGATACAGCTATGCGCAGCATTACAGTTTTCCCTCAACCGCAGGCAGCATTCTCATTAAACGATACTGTAATTTGCAGCGATCAACTTTTATGCTTTACTGATTTATCGACCAGCATTACAGCAGTACAAACCTGGGATTGGGATTTTGGATTTAACCAGGGTGGCTTTAGTGGCGCAAATCCGCCTTGCCGTTTATTTACCGCACCATATCAGGCTACGTATAATATACAACTTGCCGTAACTGACCTGAACCAGTGCCATGATACAGCAAACATACAGGTTACCCTGAATGAAACGCCTACGGCAAGATTTAACTGGACTACATCCTGTGAAGACACGCCAATGCTATTAACCAGTAGTTCGCTAAGTGGAGATGGTGCTATCGATTCCTGTTTATGGGTGCTGTGGTTAGGTTCGCCTTCGCCTGTGGTGAGCACCAACTGCAATACATCGTTCACGTTTCCTCCGGGCCCGCACGATGTTCAGTTTGTGGTGCACGATTTAAACGGTTGCCTTGATACGATAGTTCAAACGGTTCAAACAGATTCTATTTCGCAACTGTTTGTATATCCCGGCGATACCACGGTGTGCCTTGGCTCTTCTGTACAGTACACTGTTACCGGAGTATTTGATAATGTTACATGGACACCTTCTACCTGGATAAGTGACCCGAATTCATCTGTTGTTACCATTAACCCATTAGGCAACGTTGGTTACATTATTAGCGCAGTTAATGGTGTTTGTGATGCCGCCAGCGATACATTCAGCATTCAGGTTGTTCAACCGGTAGAGGTGGAAGTAACTGCTACACCCGACCAGATAGTATTGGGTTTAAGTTCCAACATAACTACCCAAATTGGCGGAAAGGTGGATAGCCTGGTATGGTCGCCGGACGAGACGTTAGACTGCCGCACTTGCCCTAACCCGGTTGCTACGCCTACCCAAACTACTACGTATTGCGTATCGGCTTATTATGGTAAAAATGGTATTACCTGTTCAACACCGGCTTGTGTTACTATTACGGTGCTTAACAATTGTAACCAAAGCATTATTTACGTGCCTAACACCTTTACACCAAATGGCGATGGTATAAATGATATATTTATGATACGGGGGCTTGCGGCAACACGCATAAATAACCTGCGTATTTTTGACCGGTGGGGTAAGTTGGTTTTTGAAAGTTTGAACGGTACTGCTAACGAACCCCGCTTTGGCTGGGACGGAACGGATAGGGGGGGAGAGAAACTAAATCCGGCGGTATTCGTTTATACGTATGAAATTGAATGTATAAACCATGATATTGTTACCGGTAGCGGCAACATTACGTTGATAAGATAAAAGGAAGAAACATGGCAAAAAATCTACTGAAAGCAATTTTTATTACAGGTATTGCGTTGTTTTTTACAGCAGCAAAAGCGCAGGATATTCACTTCTCGCAATACAATGCTTCACCGCTTGCGTTAAATCCTGCTTTTGCCGGGCTTAGCAATTGCGATTACCGCGCTTACGTTAATTTCCGTACGCAGTGGATGACTGTTTCAACCGGTAACACCTACCGCACAATTGCAGGCGGTGCCGATATGGCTATTGGTAAAATTACCAAATACAACAGCTTTGCGGGGTTAGGTATTTCGTTCTTTTCTGATCAGGCAGGCGATATTAATTTCAACTCTAACCGTGTAGAACTTTCGTTTGCTTATCACTTTATGCTTAACCGTAAAGGTACCATGCAGATATCGGCTGGTTTGCAGGGTGCTTTCAATCACCGCAGTATTAACCCCAGCAAGGCTACCTTCGATTCGCAATACGATCCATCAACCGGAACGGTAGACCCTAACGGAACGCGCGAAACGTTTGGCCGCACCAGAGTAATGTTTGGCGATGCAGGTTTTGGCTTAATATACAGCGCTTTGGCCCGTAACAACAGCAACTATTATTTAGGGTTTGCATTAAGCCATGTTAACCAGCCCCGTATTTCGTTTTACCCAAGCGGACAGGATAGAAGCACTACCGGCAACGAGCGCCTGAATATGAAGGTTACTATACACGGAGGCATGGCCTTACCGGCTGGTAAAAGACTTACCATAATGCCAAACTTTTTAGTGTTGGTGCAAAGAACGGCCTATGAGTTTAACGTAGGGTGTAATTTTAAAACTGCTTTGGGTAACGACCCGGCGCGCAGCACAACTGCTTTGCACTTAGGGGCACAATACCGTGGTTTGCTGGATGCCGTAATTATTAATGCCCGCTTTGATATTAAAGGGTTTAGTGCCGGCCTTAGCTACGATATAAACGTATCGAAATTATTGCCAGCATCTAAATCAATAGGGGCGCCTGAGATTTCGTTAATGTATCAGGGCTGTGCACGCAAAAAACCGCGCCCGGGCCATTGCCCTGTAATGTTCTAGGTAACTATACCCCTAACATCTTTTTACAACTCTTAACCGGGCATTTAGTTTTTGTAACTAAATGCCCTTTTTTTACTTGCGCCCGATTGCTACCTTGCCCCCGTGAATATATTTTATTGCCCAACGGCTGCCTTAAACGAGTATTGCGAATTAGAGGAAAACGAATCGCGCCACATTGCTGCTGTTTTGCGCAAACGCGAAGGCGAAGAATTGCTTGTGTTTAACGGAACGGGGCAGTTGTTCGATAGTCGTATAAAATCAATTGGCAAGCGTGAGGTAACTGTGCAGGTAGTGAGGTTAATGGAGGTAGATGACCATAAACTGCCTGGTTTACACATAGCCATAGCACCGCCCAAGAACATAGAACGGCTGGAGTGGTTTGCCGAAAAAGTAACAGAAATTGGAGTAAGCCGAATTACTCTGCTGGCCTGCAAACATTCCGAAAGAAAAGAGGTGCGCCTGGATAGGATTGAGAAGATACTTTTAGGGGCCTGTAAGCAAAGCATTAAGCTTACTATACCTACACTTAAGGGTATGGTAAAATTTGATGAATTTATTGCAGCGGCCAATGAAGAAGAGTTTAAATATATTGCTTATTGCGACGAAAAGTCTCGCCACTTAAAGCAGCTTTATGGCGGTGGAGGTAGCGCTTTAGTAATGATTGGGCCTGAAGGTGATTTTACCAAAGAGGAAGTGTTAGCGGCGGAGAGAAATGGTTTCGAAACTGTATCGTTAGGTAAAAGCAGGTTGCGCCTGGAAACTGCGGGTATATTTGCCGCTTCTATTTTTAATCTTGCAAATCAATAGTAGTTTTATGAGCATGAAAAAAGTGCTTTTTCTTATTCTGGGTTTTGTGGTGGCAACTTCTTTTTCGTTGCCCGATAAGCCATTGAAAATAGCCTTGCTTAAGTATAATGGGGGAGGAGATTGGTATGCTAACCCTACTTCGCTGCCTAACCTGGCTAAATATTGTAACCAAAAAATGGGAATGAATATAGAAGCCGATATACCTACGGTGGAAGTTGGTAGTGCGGAGTTATTCAATTATCCATTTGTACACATGACGGGGCATGGCAACGTGGTTTTTAATGAGCAGGAATTAGACAACCTGCGAGCCTACCTGATAGGTGGTGGTTTTTTGCATGCCGATGATAATTATGGAATGGATAAATTTATAAGACCGCAATTTGAGCGGCTATTTGCTGGCAGTAAATTGGTAGAACTTCCTTTTTCTCATCCGGTTTTTCATCAAAAATTTGATTTTCCGGGTGGGTTGCCCAAAATACATGAACATGATGGCACTTCGCCACAGGCTTTTGGACTGTTTTACGAAGGCCGGTTGGTTGTGCTATATACTTACGAGTGCGATTTAGGCGATGGCTGGGAGGATTTAAGTGTACACAAGGATACCCCCGAAGCACATGAAAAAGCACTAAAAATGGGTGCAAACATCATCCGTTACGTATTTGCCAACTGATTATCTTAGCAATACCATAAACATTCCATTGTTTACAAGGTGCGGAATTATAATATTTTCGACGCCCAAATAAATTTAGCATGAAGAAGATTTTTGCGGTTTTTTTTAGCCTGTTATGGCTAGTAAGTTTCTCACAAGATAAGAAGTATAAGGTGGGCGTGGTTGCATTTTACAACCTCGAAAACTTTTTTGATACGTTAGACGATCCTAATAAAAACGATGAGGATTTTACCCCAAATGGAGCCAACCATTATACTCCTAAGGTTTACCTGGATAAAATAGGTAAACTTACCGAAGTGCTTTCTCAAATAGGTACTGATGTGTCGCCCGATGGGTTTTCGATATTAGGTGTAGCTGAAATTGAAAACACTAAGGTGCTTGAGGATTTGGTGGCACAGCCCGGATTAGCCAACCGGCATTTAAAAATTGTGCATTACGATGGGCCGGATGACCGTAGTATTGACCCAGCTTTAATTTACAACCCAAGGTATTTTAAAGTAAAGCAAAGCCAATCTTTGTTTGTTCGTATGGCGAACCCCGATGGCAGCCTTCATTACACCCGCGATGTACTTTGGGTAAGCGGTTTATATGATGGCGAAATGGTTCACGTATTTGTTAATCACTGGCCATCGCGCAGAGGAGGAGAAGAGGCAAGTGCTGCAGCCCGCGCCTCGGCTGCCGGCGTTAGTAAACACGTAATTGATTCGCTAATGGCCATTGACCCTAATACCAAGGTTATTGTAATGGGCGATTTAAATGATGACCCAACCAGCCCAAGTGTAACACAAGTGCTGGGTGCAAAACTTAAAATAGCAGATGTAAAAGATGGCGGTCTTTATAACCCCTGGGCTGATTTTACCAAAAGAGGCATAGGTACATTGGCCTATAACGATGCATGGAACTTATTTGACCAGATAATTATTAGCAGCGGATTTTTGAAAAAGCAACAAGATGGTTTTTTCTATAAAGATGCTCATATTTTCAACCGAAATTTTATGGTTACCAAAAGCGGCAAATACAAAGGTTACCCTATGCGTACCTACGATGGTGTAATTTATAATGGGGGATACAGTGATCACTTCCCTACCTATTGTGTAATGCTGAAAGAAGTTAAGCAGTAGCAACCTTGACCGGTTCTGTTTATAACTTGAATGAACGGCTGTGCCCTTTGGTATGCACAAACGGACTTTATTACTTATATTCATAGTCCGGCAAATTTTCGCCGCTTAGCTGTTACAACGATTTTAATTATTAAACGAGTTTAAAATTATGCAATCTCTATACTGTTATACGAATTTGATATTGAAAGGCGCCTTAACATTTGTGTGTGTTTGTGTTTATAGTTTAGGAAATGCCCAGGCGGTAGAACCCTCGGCTCAGCCTACCAATTTACAGTTTGGCGCTTTAAAGGCTTACACCTTCAACATGAGTTTTACGGCAAGTAATGCGGATGGATTTATAATTTTAAAAGGCAGCCAGCCGGTTACCGATGTGCCGGTTGATGGTGTTACTTACCAAAAAGGCCAAGGCCTTAGCACCTGCAAAGTAATGTATGTAGGGGCTACCAGCATTCAAAGTGTGCGTGAGGTGCTGGAAGGCACGGAGTATTTTTTTAAAATTTACGCCTATAACGGTTCAGGTTCGCAAATAAATTACTTACAGGCAAACCCTTTGTCGGGCTCAGTATCTACTCTGGTTTCTGATGCAGGCAACTATTATTCCGGCATCGACCCTACAGGCACTTCGTTTATTAGTGATTTAAATAATCTTATAAACAGCCACACGCAATTACAGTATACAGCCTATAAAAGCAACATTATACCTGCTATTTACGAGCGCGATACGATTGGAGGTAAACTGGTGGTAAACTGTGAATACAGCAACGAAACTACTGTATATACGGGCCCCTTTGATTTTAATGTCCAGGCCTATAACCGCGAGCATGTATTGTGTAAAAGCTGGATGCAAACAGCTGCACTCTATGGTGCTAACAGCCTTATAAATTATGCCGAGGGTGCTGATTATTATAATCTGCTTTTAACACGCAGTACACCAAACAACACCCGCTCTAATAACCCTTTGGGCAATATTGTAACCCTTACCAGCAGCTATGGCGAAAGCAAATACGGGCGCGATGCCAATAATAAACCGGTATTTGAGCCTAAAGCTAACCGCAAAGGAGATGCTGCACGCGCCATGATGTATGAAATGATTTGCTATGATGGATTAGAAGGTGGCTGGGGCTTAAATGAACTGCTAAGCCAGGCCACCGACCAGGACCAGAATATTTTAAAACTTTGGAACCAGCAAGATCCGCCCGATAAATTTGAGCGTACTAAAAATGAATACATCAGTTCGTTGCAGCGTAACCGCAATCCTTTTATAGATCACCCGGAGTGGGCGCAGTGTATTGATTTTGATAATCTTTCAAAAATTCAATGCACCGTATCTACGGGTGCAGATGAGGTAGCTTTAGATGCTAATCTTACAATTTACCCTAACCCGGCTAATGATGTATTAAATGTTCTGGTGGCCACCCAGCAATTTAGCGATATTACAGCTTCGGTTTATGATATTTATGGCCGCCTTGTTTTTGAGCAGAAACCGGGCGAAGCTGAATTTCAATTGATTACAAACGTATTCGAATCAGGTAATTACTTATTGCGCATAAGCATGGATGGCAAATCTGCCGTTCGTAAATTTATGATTGTTCGTTGATAAAGCGGTAACAATTTGTTGTTATGGCAATGGTTTTTTCTAATACATTTGGCACCTCAAAATATTGAATATGAAAAAAGTCTACTCGTTGATGATGGCTGTAATGGTTGCAGCATCACTATTCGGCCAACCCTGTAATAAACTTTTCTTCTCGGAATACATAGAAGGTTCAGGTAACAACAAGGCCCTCGAAATTTATAACCCTACTTCGGCCCCGGTTAGCCTGTTTGGTTACAAAGTGGTTCTGTATAATAATGGTAGTACCAGCGCTGGCTCTACTTTAAACTTTAATGCGAGTGCCATTATAGCACCCGGTGATGTTTTTGTAATAGCCAACAGCCAAGCCGATTCGGTTAGTATTAAACCAAAGGCCGATACGCTTAGCGGTGTAACCAATTTTAATGGGGATGATGCGGTGCAATTAATGTATGGTACCACAGTAATTGACGTGTTTGGTATACTTGGTAACGACCCCGGTACGGCATGGAACGTTGGTAGAGATACTAATGGAACGGTTAACCATACACTTATACGTAAAAGCAGCGTTCAACAAGGTGTAACCGCCTGGGATACTACCCAATGGCTAGTTTTCCCTTTAGATACTTTCCGCCTTGGATTACATACCGGACCTACCGGACTTACGCCTTGTGTAACAACACCGCAGGATACCATTGCTAATTTTTCACCTACAAGCGGAACTCTTACCGCTATTACGGGTAACTATAGCTTACCTGTTCAGTTAAGTTTACCTCATACCGATTCAATGCATGTAGATATTGCTTTAACCAGCAATAATGCAGCCTTCCTTAATAATTACACTACTCAGACACTTGGGTTTCCGTCGGGTGCTGTACAGCGCAGCTTAACCGTTAACGTAACGAATACCGACAGTAGTGCGCATACATTTGTGTTCAAATTGATTAACCCTTCTACTGGTCTGGTAATTGGCCCCGATTCTATATTTACGCTTAACCTAACTGCTCCGGCTGCAGCAGGTGTTGATAGCTGCGCTACTCTTTTCTTCTCAGAATATGTTGAAGGTTCTGCAAGCAATAAAGCCCTTGAAATTTACAATCCAACCAATGCAGCAGTTGTTTTAGATGGCTATAAAATACAGGCTTACTCAAACGGTGGCGTAACACCAAGTGGCACTTTTAATCTTACCGGAAACCTTGCGGCCGGCGATGTATATGTTGTAGTATATAGTGCTGCAGATACCTTAAAGCCTTACGCGGATACCGTAACTACAAACAATGCAGTTAATTTTAATGGTGATGATGCTATTGTATTGTTACGTGGAATCGATACATTGGATATAGTTGGAGTTATTGGGCAAAACCAGATTTGGCCTGTAGGTTCGGGTTCTACACAAAATAGAACGCTGGTAAGAAACAGCAACGTTAAAAAAGGAAACACTAACTGGTCGGTTGCTGTTGCACAATGGTCGGTGTTGCCTACGGATAGTGTTCAGTTAGGTGCCCACACCGGCCCTACTAGTGAAACAGCGTGTGCACTTAGCCCACTGCCTACCGGATTAAACGAAGCTGTAAGCAATATCAGCCGTATCTACCCTAACCCTAATAACGGAAACTTTACTATCGAATTAAATAGTATTGAAAATAGCGCTGAGGTTACTTTGTTTGACCTTGCCGGAAGAATGGTTTACTACACTAAAGAAAACTCTTCTAAACTGAACGTTTCTACCGGTAACTTAACTACAGGTATGTATATAGTAGAAGTAAAAACAGGTAATTTAAGTTCGCGCATTAAAGTTACAATCCAGTAACAATACAGTGCTGATAATAAATAAAAAAGTCCCGTTGTTTAACGGGACTTTTTTATTTATTATCAGTTAGGGTTAGTATGCTTTTGATTTACTCTTTTTCTCTCAGGCCTTTTCTATCACCATCACGCTCCATGCCTCTGGCTTATCATTAAACCATTGTTTAACTGTGCTCCAAACTGTGTTGAATAATTCTGATTTGCGGTATGCTTCAAGGCTTTCGGCTTTGTCCCAATGGCTGTAGGTAAAGAATATATTTGGGTTGGCTGTATCGCGTAGCAATTCAACCCCTCTGCAACCTTCAAAGCCGGCTATTAAATTTTTACGGTCATTAAATGCAGCAATAAAGTGGGTCACTTTATCAGGGGCAAACGTCAGTTTTACTATTCGTACCAGCATGGTATTTATTAATCGGCAATTATCATTACCGGCATATCTATTTTTAGCCCCATCAACAGCTCTGCTTTACCTTTGTTCATGGCTACCTCCAGGTAGCCGGCTGCGTTAAAAAGGCAAACCATATCGCCCTCTTCGGCATCGCTGTATTGCTTGCTAATTACTTTGGTTTGACCTACGTTGGCTAAAACGGTAAAACGCCTTTCGCCAATAAACTCATCAAACATTTTACGGCTAATGTTGGTTATGGCGTTTCCATAATGGTCGATATAAACAATAGTTCCTCGTACCGAGCCAATGGATGATATAGGCTGAAGCAGGCGGTAGTTAACTGTTTCGGTTGTTAAGTGCCCAAAATCGGCAGGCTTGTATTCATTCCACAAAAGTTCAATTACCTTGGCAATGCCGGCTTCATACAGCAACGAATTGTTCTCCAGCAATTCTTCGTTTACCTGGTATGTTTGATGGGGTGTTTTTTCAAACGCCAGGGATAGAAAGCCATTATCGAATGTTATAAAATAATGGCCGTCGGCAATGGCAACCAAAAGCTTTGCATTGGCATCTGCCGCATTTACATGCACCAAGTGAACGGTACCTGCCGGAAAATATTTATAAGCGTTACGTACCGTAAATGCAGCCTCTTTAATATCGTATGGCTTTACGGCATGGGTTACATCCAGCATAGGTATGTTACCACAATGCGAAATAATTGCACCCTTTAGGGCCGCGAGATAAAAATCGCGCGTGCCTAAATCAGAAGTAAGGGTTAGCAATGCCATGGCTATAGTTGTACAACAACAAATGTGTAGTAAATAGCTTTCGTATCAAATGCTATTTGGTGGAAAAAAATGTTGATAGATATATTTTGATAGACACTATTTAAACTAAGCGTTTATATAATTTCACCGTACTAAACTATACGAAATTTGACTGAAATAACTTTCAACATAGAAGGAATTGACCCGATTGACTTTTTCGGCGTAAATAATTCCCGTTTTAATTTTATCCGTAAAAGTTTTCCCACTCTTCGTATGGTTTCCCGCGGCAACAGCATAAAGGCTGAAGGGAGTAACGATGATGTAGCTGTATTTAAGCAAAAAATGCAGCGCATGATTGATCATATAGAGCGCTATGGTAAACTTACGGAGGATAATATTGAGTCGATTATTTTAAGTGGCGATGAGCCTAAAGAGAAAAAAGAGAAGGAAGCCAATAATGTAATTGTATATGGCAACGGTGGTTTGCTGGTGCGTGCCCGTACCGAAAACCAGTTGCAAATGGTAAAAGAAAGCGAGAAGAACGATATTGTTTTCGCTATCGGGCCTGCCGGTACCGGTAAAACATATACAGCTGTAGCTTTGGCGGTAAGAGCTCTGAAAGAGAAGAACGTAAAGAAAATTATACTTACGCGTCCGGCTGTAGAGGCTGGCGAGAGCCTTGGTTTTTTACCCGGAGATTTAAAAGAGAAAATCGATCCATATCTTCGTCCGCTTTATGACGCTTTGGATGACATGATACCACCCGATAAGTTGACCTACTACATGGAAAACCGGGTGATAGAAGTTGCCCCGCTGGCATTTATGCGCGGTAGAACGCTGGACCACTCTTTCATACTGTTGGATGAGGCACAAAACTGCACCGATATGCAGCTTAAAATGTTTTTAACCCGTATAGGGTCTAACTCTAAATGTGTAATAACCGGCGACCCAACACAAATAGATTTGCCCCCTAAAGTTAAATCGGGCTTGCATACAGCTTTGCGCATATTAAAGCCTATAGAAGGTATTTCTACCATTATGCTTAACGAAAGCGACGTGGTAAGGCACCGTTTAGTAAAAGAAATTATTAAAGCATACGATAAGTTAAATGAAACCCGAGCAATTGACGAACAACCAACCAGCAATTAGAGAAACTAACTTTAAGTTTGCCAATCAAACTGCTGTTTACCACGGCAAGGTGCGCGATGTTTATACTATTGGCAATAAGCTGGTAGTAGTTGCCACCGACCGGATTTCGGCCTTCGACCACATATTGCCCAAGCCAATACCGCATAAAGGGGCGGTGCTAAATCAACTGGCGCAGCACTTTTTAGATGCTACAAAAGATATAGCCCCTAATTGGTTGCAGTCGGTGCCCCATCCAAATGTATCCATTGGTATGCGTTGCGAACCTGTACGTATTGAAATGGTTATACGCGGCTACCTGGCAGGGCATGCAGCACGCGAATACAACGCCGGAAAAAGAATATTGTGTGGTGTAACTTTGCCTGAAGGTTTAAAGGAGAATGATAAATTACCTAAGAATATAATTACCCCTTCTACAAAGGCTGTTGAAGGCCACGATGAAGATATAGCGCGTGAGGATATTTTAAGCCGTGGCATTGTGAGCGAGGATATTTACCTGCAAATGGAGGCCTATACGCATAAAATATTTGAGCGCGGACAAAAAATGGCTAACGAAAGAGGTCTTATTTTGGTGGATACCAAATATGAGTTTGGTATTAGTGATGGGAAAGTTGTGCTAATAGATGAAATTCATACCCCGGATTCGTCGCGCTATTTTTACTTAGAAGGGTACGAACAACGTCAGGCTGCGGGCGAACCTCAGAAACAATTAAGCAAAGAGTTTGTGCGTGAATGGTTAATGGCAAATAATTTTGCAGGAAAAGAGGGCCAGCAAATGCCCTTTATGCCTGATGAGTTTGTTGCCGTAGTAAGTGAGCGATACATTGAATTATTTGAGTTGATTACGGGTAAAAAATTTGTTCGAAACACCTCCGATAATATTCTGGCTGATATAGAGCAGGCGGTTAATAAAGCCCTTGCTTAGTTAACACCAAAGAACTTTTTATTTTGCATGCAGTAATATGACCATACTTGGTATTTCTGCTTTCTATCACGATTCGGCCGCTGCTATTATACAGGATGGTAAAATTATTGCCGCCGCCCAAGAAGAACGCTTTACCCGGGTTAAGCATGACGAATCTTTTCCTGTAAATGCTATTCAATTCTGCCTAAAATATGCAGGCTGCAACATCAATGAGATAGATGCCATTGCATTTTACGATAAACCTTTATTGAAATTTGAACGTTTGCTGGAGACCTACTATGGGTTTGCGCCCAAAGGGGTTACATCTTTTATAAAGTCCATGCCGGTATGGATTAAAGAAAAGATGTTTTTAAAGCGCATCATTCACGAAGATTTAGAGAAAATAGAAGGATACGATAAACGGAAAGTAAACTTTCTTTTTCCTGAGCATCACCTTTCACATGCTGCCAGCGCGTTTTATTCATCGCCTTATAATGAGGCGGCAATTTTAACGGTGGATGGTGTGGGCGAATGGGCCACCGCTTCGATAGGCATCGGCCGCGGCAATTCAATCGAAATTTTAAAAGAGCTTCGCTTTCCTCACTCTGTAGGGTTGCTGTATTCGGCGTTTACCTACTTTTTAGGTTTTAAAGTAAACTCTGGCGAATATAAATTAATGGGACTGGCTCCTTATGGAAACCCCGACTCGCCCAAGGTGGCAGAGTATATTAAAACCATTAAGGAAACGTTGGTTGACATTAAAGAAGATGGCAGCCTTTGGCTGAACCAGGAATACTTTAACTACGCTACCGGTTTGCGTATGGTATATGATGATAAGTGGGAAAAACTCTTTGGCTTTAAAAGGAAGAATGAAGAAGATGAATTGCAGCAACACCACTGCGACCTTGGATATGCTATACAGCAGGTAACCGAAGAGATTGTTTTTAAAATGGCACAAGAGGCTAAACGCCTTACCAACTGCGATTATTTAACTATGGCCGGTGGGGTAGCGCTTAATTGTGTATCGAACGGCAAATTGCTGCGCAGCGGTTTGTTTAAAGATATTTTTATACAACCGGCTGCCGGTGATGCAGGTGGTGCTTTAGGCGCTGCTCAAGCAGCTTATTTTATCCATTATAATCAACCACGCCTGGCCATAACTTCGCAGGATGAAATGCAGGGTGCTTACCTGGGTCCGCAGTTTTCTGATTTAGATATCGAACTGGACTTAAAAAAATACAAGGCTGTTTGGCAACAGTCTGACAATTTTGATGACTTAGCTACACAGGTTGCCGATTTGATAAGCGAAGGTAATGTAGTGGGATGGTTTCAGGGGCGTATGGAGTTTGGGCCACGGGCTTTAGGTAACAGAACCATTTTGGGTGATGCTCGGAACCCCGAGATGCAGAAAAAGCTGAACCTTAAGATTAAATACCGCGAAGGTTTTCGCCCCTTTGCGCCATCGGTGCTGGCCGAAGATTGCGGGCAGTATTTCGAATTGAAAACTGCCTCGCCCTATATGCTGATAGTAGCACCTGTAAAACAGGAGAGGAGGAAACCTATGCCCGCAGGATACAATGCCATGCCTTTAATGGAAAGGCTTTATGTTTTGCGCAGCGATTTGCCGGCTATAACGCACATCGATTTTTCGGCAAGGGTGCAAACCATACATAAGGAGACCAACGAGCGTTATTATGCCCTTTTGCAGGCTTTTAAGAAGAAAACCGGTTTTGGCGTAATGGTTAATACCAGCTTTAATGTGCGCGGCGAACCACCTGTTTGCACGCCCGAAGATGCCTACAAGTGTTTTATGCGAACAGAAATGGATTATCTTGTAATTGGAAACTTTTTGCTGGCTAAAACAGCCCAACCTGAGTGGAAAGAAAAAGATGATTGGAAAAAAGAATTCAAATTAGATTAGCGAAATAAAACCAGTTGGCTTATGGATTTTTTGAAAGACCTTTGGCAGTTTTTAAATGAGCGCAAAAAGTGGTGGTTACTGCCCATGATTATTGTATTGTTATTAATAGGTGTGCTATTGGTAATTGGCGGCGGAAGTGCAGCTGCTCCATTTGTTTATACCCTGTTTTAAATGAAAGCGCCAAACGCCACCCGGGCAAAGGAACTTGAAACTATACTTACACTGTGCGTAGCGCTGGTGGTAATATTTTTTGTTACTAAAAAGCAGCATGCCTATTACCTTACACTAAGCGTTCTGTTAGGGCTGGTTGGGCTCTTTTCGGTATACCTTACTTCTAAAATTTCGTGGGCATGGCTTAAGCTGGGGGAACTGATGGGGGCAGTTACCGGCAAAATAATTTTAACCATGGTGTTTTTTGTTTTTCTGTTTCCGGTGGCTATCGTATCGCGAATTTTTAGTAACAACCGTAAGGCTTTGCAACTGGAAAGAACTACGGGGGCTTCCTACTATTTTACCCGCAACCATAAATACGAAGCAAAGGATTTGAAAAATGTTTGGTAGTCCAGTTCTTAAATGACAAGGCCATCCTTCATTTGAACTTTTCTATCTGCCATGTCGGCCAACTCCTCGTTGTGTGTTACTATTATGAAAGTCTGATTTAGTTTGTCGCGCAACTCAAAAAACAGTTTGTGCAGGTCGCGGGCGTTATTGGTATCCAGGTTGCCCGAGGGTTCGTCGGCCATAATTAGGGCCGGGTTATTAATAAGGGCCCTGGCTACCGCTACCCGCTGCTGCTCTCCACCCGAAAGTTCGGAAGGTTTATGACCGGCCCTGTGCGATAGATTTAACATAGCCAATAAGTCTTTGGCGCGAGCCTCGCTTTCTTTGGTTCCTTTTCCTGCAATAAAGGCCGGTATGCATATGTTTTCAACTGCTGTAAACTCGGGCAATAAATGGTGAAACTGGAATATAAAACCTATTGATTTATTGCGAAAGGCCGAAATTGCCTTCTCTGATAGCTTAAAAACATCTTGGCCTTCTATTTTTACACTTCCGCTATCGGGTTTATCCAGCGTGCCAATTATGTGCAGCAGGGTAGATTTGCCGGCTCCCGAGGGGCCTACAAGCGATACAATTTCGCCTTTATTCACCTGTAGCGATACGCCTTTCAATACATCAAGGGTTCCGTATTTTTTGTGAATGTGGGCAGCTTCTAAAATCATTAGGCAAAATTAAGTTAGGTATGCGAATATGCTAAAATACCAGTGTATAGTATTTGTTAACTTAATCAACAAATTAGCAGGCCGCCATGTTAGCATATTTGGTTTGAACGATTATTTTCGTTGCGCTTAAGAAAATTAAACCCCGCAAGCATAACAATATGAATTTACACGAGTACCAGGCAAAAGAACTAATGAAGAAAAATGGCGCTGCCATTCAGGAAGGAATTGTGGCCGAAACACCCGACCAGGCTGTGGCTGCAGCCGTAAAACTGAAGGAACTTTATAACAGCGATTGGGTGGTGGTAAAAAGCCAGATACATGCTGGTGGTCGTGGAAAAGGTAAAATAGTGGGCACCGAGCAAAATGGTGTGGCTTTGGCTAAAAACCACGATGCTGTAAGAACTATTGCTACCAATATTTTAGGCGGAACCTTGGTTACCAAACAAACCGGACCAGCTGGCCGTTTGGTAAATAAGGTTTTGATAGCGCAGGATGTTTACTACCCGGGTGAATCGCCAACTAAAGAGTTTTACTTCTCTATACTTTTAGATCGTGGTACCGGTAAAAATGTAATTATCTACTCTACCGAGGGCGGTATGGATATTGAGGAAGTTGCCGAGCATACCCCTGATAAAGTGCTGAAAGAATGGGTTGACCCCCGCGTTGGCTTACAGGATTTTCAATGCCGTAAAATTGGCTTTAACCTGGGCCTTAGCGGAAATGCCCTTAAAGAAATGACCAACTTTACCAAGGCGGTATACAAGACTTACATTAATGCCGATGCAGCAATGGTAGAAATTAACCCTTGCCTTAAAACATCGGATAACAAGATAATAGCTGTAGACGGAAAAATTTCTTTAGACGATAACGCCCTTTACCGCCATAAAGATTTAGAAGCTCAGCGCGATTTGAATGAAGAAGATCCTACTGAAGTTGAAGCCGCTGCTGCAGAACTAAACTATGTAAAGCTTGACGGAAACGTTGGTTGCATGGTTAACGGTGCTGGTTTGGCTATGGCCACCATGGATATTATTAAGCTTTCGGGCGGAGAGCCTGCTAACTTTTTGGACGTAGGAGGAACTGCGAATGCAGAACGTGTTGAAAAGGCATTTCGTATAATACTGAAAGATCCGAACGTAAAGGCGATACTGGTAAATATATTTGGCGGTATAGTGCGTTGCGACCGTGTAGCACAAGGTATAGTAGATGCTTATAAATCTATTGGTAATATACCTGTTCCTATCATCGTTCGTTTACAAGGAACAAACGCTATAGAAGCTAAAAAACTTATTGATGAGAGTGGCTTGAAAGTTCAATCGGCTATTCAATTGAAAGAAGCAGCAGAAGAAGTAAAGAAGGCATTAGCTTAACTTATTTAGGTTAGTATAAAACAGGAAAGGAAGCTTAGGCTTCCTTTCCTGTTTTATACCTTTAGAGAATCTGAGCATCACTTTCATTAAACACTTTAATAGTAAGTTGCTTTAAACTGCTCGGTTCATAATCTGCTTTAAACAGAACCCAAATCATTTTATCCCTTGTTTGGCCTTCGGCATTTTTTAGCCGGTTGCGTAAAGTAACCTCATGTAGGTAGCCAAGCGCAGCGGGTATTTTACTGCTTTTGTAATTTTTAGGGTCGCAGTGTATTTCTATTCTCTCGAGTGCATCAATCTCAAAGCCGGTTTTAGTTAAGGCCGCAGCAGCTTCTTGCGCATAGCCGTTCCCCGTGTATTTGCTGTTTATCCAATAGCCAATTTCCCGTGCATCTGCTCCTGCACGGGTATGCAGGCCAGTAGAGCCAATTAGTTCAGTTTCAGTTTTATTGAAAATGCCGTAGTTATAATCCTGGTCTAAATCAAACATGGCTCTAAAGTGGCGCAGACGTTGTGTTTTTTGCTCCACGGTTTCGGGCTCATTTTTAGCCCAGGGCATCCATTGTATTAATTCCGCAAGGCTGTCATCAATGGCCTGTTTTAGCAATGGTGCGTCGGCAGGCTTGTAGCAACGTATTATTAGCCGCTCTGTTTCTATTCTATATGCTTTTGCCGGTTTGCCCATAAAGCTAATATAGGCAAATAGTAAAATTAGTTAGTCTGCAGAATCGCCATTTAATGGTAACGACACAATAAAGGTTGTGCCTTTACCCTGCTCGCTTTCTACAGCTATGTTGCCGTTGTGTGCTTTTACTATAGCACCGGTAGATGCAAGGCCCAGGCCCATGCCATTCTTTTTACCGGTAAAATAAGGTTGAAACAATTTATCGAGATATGCCGGCGCAATGCCCACACCATTATCGGTAATTCTTATTTCGGCATTGTTTTCATCAACCTTTGTAACTATGCTCAATTTGCCCACGTTGCTGCCATCAATTGCTTCTATACCGTTAATTACAATATTAAGCAACGCTATTTTTATTTTTTCTTTATCTACAATTACGTTGCAATCGCTGCTCAGGTTTTTAATAAGTTCTATATTGTTAAGCTTAATACGGTCTTCGGCAGCCAACATAGTTTCATCTATTAATTCGCTAAGTAATAACGATGTTAATTTGAGTTTTGCGGGATTAGCTATTGTAACCAGTTCGGTAAGTAAAGCGTTAATTCGGTCGCTGTTGCGGCGCACCATGCTGGTATACATTTTTAAGTCTTCGGCTACCTCTTCTTCCAAATAATTTATACTCAAATTAATGTTGGTCAAAGGGTTGCGTATTTCATGCGCCAGTGTGCGCACCAGTTGTTGGTTGGCGGCAGTTCGTTCTCTTAAAATAGCATCAGCTACCGATTTTTTAATGGTGGTATAATCAAAGAAAATACCCTGGTAGCTGGTGCCTTCGCTGCCTGCAATTTTAGTGCACGAGGCTATAAAGGTTACCGGTTCCTGGTTTTTTGTTTGAAGAACAACTTCATAGTTGCTAACCTTTTCATCTGTCTCTATTTTGTTTAAAAAAAGGGTTGCAGCTTCTTTATCGCTAAACAAGGTAGTTAACGATTGGTTTTTTATCTCTTCTGGCTCGTAATACAATACCTGACTAAGGGCTGGGTTAAAGTTTATAAGCTTAAATTCTTCATCCAGCAAGAAGATAATATCGGTGGATTTTTCAAATATATCGCGGAAACGCTTTTCGCTTTCTACCACTTCGCGATAGCTTTTATACCGCGATTCGGAGTAGCGCAGGCTACGCTCAAGCATTTCTGTGCTTAGTTCCGTTTTTATAAGGTAGTCGTAGGCTCCGGCTTTTGTTGCCTCAATATCAATTTTTCTATCGCCTTTGCCGGTAAGCAGAATGAATGGTTTTTTAATTCCTTCCTGTACGCATGATTTTATTAGCTCTACCCCGGTATGTGGACCCAACAAGTAGTCGACAATATAAATGTCGTGCACATTTTGTTGAATACGGCCACACGCTTTGTTATAGTTTACCTCGGTTTCTATGGTAATGCTAAACGTGTCAATTCCTTTTAGTGCTTCAGTAATCAGAAATAAATCATCCTCATCATCATCTACAACAAAAATATTTAAATGTGTATTTTTCATTCAGTGGGCTTTAGCCAATTAACGCTCAACGTTAATGCGCTTCATTTTATTGTATAAGGTTTTTCTGTCAATTCCTAAAATTTCAGCAGCTTTTGATTTATTAAAATCTGCCTTTTTAAGAGCATCTAAAATGGTTTCATATTCGGCTTCCTGGGCAGCCTTTTTAAGGTTTATAGTTTTGGGTTCTTCGTGGCGCGGAGCCTCAACCACTCTTTCGGTTTCTGCTAAAGGCGCTTTATAAACCTCGGCAGGTTTATCTGCTGTAAAAGTAGACCCAACGTTTACATTGCTAACAGGTGCGGCTGTAGTTGTAGCCGGTTCATCAAAAGTAAGCCGCGCATGGTTAACTAACTCAAAAGGCAATCCTTTTACATCCAGTTTTCCATCGGCTAGCAGGGTAGCGCGTTTAATTATATTCTTAAGCTCGCGCAGGTTGCCATACCATGGGTAACTCAAAAATATTTCCTTCACTTCATCTGTAAAGCCGTCTATTTTTTTTCCTAATTCCTGGGCTGTATCTTTCAAAAACTTTTCGGCAAAAAACAGGATGTCTTTTTTACGCTCTCTCAATGGTGGAACATCAATACTAAACTCGTTAAAACGGTGATATAAATCTTCCCGGAATCTTCCACTGCGCGCAGCATCGCTAAGGCGCTCATTACTGGCTACAATTATTCTTACATCCGTATCAATCTCTTTGTTTCCACCTACCCGGCGCATCTTTTTTTCCTGTATAGTTCTTAATAGCATTACCTGCACATCATAAGGTAAATTTGCTACTTCATCCAACAGCAAAGTGCCCCCATAAGCATTTTCAAACTGCCCTTTCTTTTGGGCTACTGCGCCGGTAAATGAGCCTTTTTCGTGTCCGAATAATTCGCTGGCCGCAAGTTCTTTCGATAAGGCGCCACAATCCATGGCTACAAACGGTTTACCCGCGCGCTTGCTCAGATTATGAATGGTGCGTGCAACCCCTTCTTTACCCGACCCACTTTCTCCATATATTATTACAGAGTAATTGGTAGGGGCAACTAATTCTATTTGCTTTAACAGGTTTTCCGATTCGGCAGAGCTATTAAACAGATAATCATCGTTACCTCTCTTTCGTTGTTTTCCTCCAGTATCGCTTTTAATGTCGCTGGTTTCATTACTTGCGGAATTGGTAGATGCCAAAGCCTGCTTTACAGTATGCAGTATTTCCTCCGGTAGCAGAGGTTTAGTAACATAGTCAAATGCCCCAAGACGAATAATTTTTACGGCTGTCTTTAAATCAGAGTAACCGGTAATAATGATAACCGGTAGCCCTGGCTGCGATTCGTTTATTTTAGAAAGTATTTCGCTACCGGTCATGTCGTCCAACCTGTAATCGCTCATCACTAAATCGGGCTGAAAATTTTCAACAGCGGCTAACCCATCTTTACCCGAATTGGCTATTTCAACGGTGTAGCCATTTTTGGTTAAAAATTTTTGTAGTAACAGAGTGATATCTCTGTCGTCATCTATCACAAGAATTTTAGACATAAGGTGGTTTTTAGTTATTTAATCCCGGTTTGTTATTATTTGAAAATTAGTGTGGATCAAGTGAAATTAGAGTTTTGTGATGTTCCATCTTTTCCTCACAAAACAACAATTAAACTATTATTCCACACAATTATACGTGTTGGTGAGTTTATTTGGGGAATAATTTACGCAAAATTTACCTTTTTGCCCATTAATCCTTTAACCGGCATATAACAGATGACATAAATGAGGGCATGAAATTTTTAAGAGTGGATTATTCATTCAACCTAAACTCTTAAAAAAAATGAAAGCGATATTATTAACTGTAGTAACCATTTTTACCCTAACCGTATCTTCATGTTCAAAATGTACTGTTTGTTCAAAATCAAATGAACCAGATACAAGATACTGCGAAAAGGACTTTGATAGCAATACAGCTTACGGCATAGCTGTAGATATTAAAGAAGGTCAGGGTTATGATTGTAAAAAGTCAATCTAAATAAGTAAACTGATTTATAAAGGGTGCGGTGGTTAATCCACTGCACCTTTTTTATGTACCCCACTGGCAACCCATTAGAAGCAGATAGTGCTATAGCTTTTATCCCAATATGGGATATTATTTATGCCAAAGCTGTATTCTTATATGGACCAATAATAGTGAGGATTATTTTGCCTCTTTTTTTCATTACTTACCCCATTGTGAGCTAACAAAAGCTTTTTACATCCATTTAGCATCTTGGCATATGCCTTGTATTCACCACATAAAACAGTGAATAAATTAACCCGTGTTTTATAAATGATATACAAATGAAAAAGTTTAGCTCTCTACTCTTCTTAGCCATAATTTCCTCAATGGTTTTTGCTACGCCCGATAAAAAGCAATTGAAACTAAGAGTTAATGCGCCGGGTGGTTACTTAGATGAGACCAACCTATACTTCGATTTAGGTGTAAGCCCTGTTTATACCGCTACAGAAGACGGGCCTAAGGTTTACAACAGTATACCAAATGCACCATCGGTTTATTCACTTTCTTCTGATAACGTATTTTGTTCTACCAACGGCTACAGCGAGCTATCGGTTAGCGAGGTAATAGCCCTGGGTGTAAAAGCAGATACTACGGGAATGCATATCTTTGAGGCGCCAATCATTTCAAATTTCGATTCAACTACGGTTGTTATTTTAGAGGATCGCACACTTAATAAGTTTACAAACCTGAGAACAAGCTTCTATCAGTTTTTTATGACGGATGGAGAAGTGGCCAGCAATCGGTTTTACCTGCATGTTACAAGAGCAATAAATTTTGGCACTGTTACAGCCGGGTGTTTAAATAACGATGGAGCTATTGAACTAAACCAGGATAACACAATTGTTTGGTCTTCGTCACATCTTTACGACAGCGCAGGAACACTGGTAGATAGCTTTTATAATATAACCGGACCTTATGCTTTTAATGCACTTTCTTCGGGTAGCTACTTTCTTGTGCTTACCTATGGTAGCTATGTTACAACAAAGCAATTACAGGTAAAAGGAAACTTCATAACTGCCAATTTAAAGGCATCTTCTTACACGGCTGC
Source organism: Chitinophagales bacterium (assembly GCA_044228435.1). Taxonomy (GTDB): domain Bacteria; phylum Bacteroidota; class Bacteroidia; order Chitinophagales; family LD1; genus Bog-950. The sequence goes on along the minus strand of JBGAUW010000009.1, from coordinate 140,111 downwards.
TGTTAATCAGCAAATTACGTTTTCTTCTGAAGCTTATAACGCCACCGGATATGAATGGAGTATGGGTGATAGCACTATAATAGGCGGAGTTGCTAACCCTACCTATACCTTTTACGAACCCGGTATTTTTAATGTGTTTTTAAGGTGCACCAACAGCGCGGGTTGTGAATATATTGACTCTGTAACAGTTTCAATTTCTGAAGCCACCGGTGTAGATAATATAACTGCGCAACAGCGCAGGATTTGGAGTGATTCGAGAACGATTACTACTATATTGAATGAGGATTTAAACGGAGATGCTGAATTGAAGATTTTCAATTTGCTTGGTCAGCCGGTTTATAATGCACCACTTGTAAAAGCAACAACCATAGTAGCCATGCCAGACCAGCCAACCGGTTACTACGTAGTAGTAGTGCAGAACAATGCTATAGAGACTGCTCAAAAGATATTCATATCTAATAATTAGTATTTACAGTTTGTTGGTTTAACAGCATTTATACAAATGCTTTAAATCGGATTTAATTGTGGCATGGTATTGTCAAGAGATAGTATACAAAATAGTTTTTTATGAAAAAAATACTTATTGGTTTGTTTGTGTGCATTGGCTTAATTGCAACCACCCAACAAACCAAAGCGCAATATGCAAGCGTTAGCTTTCAACTGTTTTATGATGAATTAAGCCCTTACGGAATGTGGGTTAATACCCCCGACTACGGATATGTATGGGTGCCCGATGTAGGGAATAGCTTTCAACCTTATTCTAGTGAGGGCTATTGGGCTTATACCAATGCGGGTTGGACTTGGGTATCTAATTACCCATGGGGGTGGGCTCCTTTCCACTATGGCCGTTGGTACTATGATAATGGTTATGGATATGTATGGATACCCGGCAATCAGTGGGGGCCGGCCTGGGTTAATTGGCGCCACAGCGCTGGTTATTATGGATGGACTCCGCTAGGCCCGGGATATGGATATGGTTACGCTACCAGTTATACCGCTTATACGCCACCAGCAGAAAGGTGGATATTTGTTAGGGAACGCGATTTTGGCCGAACCAACATCAATAATTATTATGTGGACCGTTCTACAAATGTTACAATCATTAATAAGTCCACCGTTATCAATAATTCGATTGTCAATAAAGGCAGAAATGAAAATTATATTGCCGGCCCCACACGCGAACAGGTGCAAAAAGTTACCGGTAAATCTATAACTACCTATCAGGTAGAAGATAACGCTAAACCCGGATTGAAAGTTAATAACACCAAGGTTGAAGCATACAGGCCAAAAATAGAAAACATGGGTGGAGGCAAACCTGCCCCCTCAAAAGTGGCTAGTGAAGAGGAATCGAGAAAGTTTATAGGTAATAGGAACGACCAACGATCACCTAATTCCGCGCAACCAATTTCAAAAGAGGGTAAGTTAAACAATACACCTGCAATAAATGGAGCCACCAGGCAAAATAAAATAGGTAATACAGAGCCAATGCGTAAACCGAACAAAAGTATAGACCAAGCAAAGCCTGCAAATAAATATGGACAAAGCCCTGGTAATGGCAATATGGAAAAGCGGAAATCGCCGGAGCGCATACCCCAAAACAATAAACAAGGCCAGATGAGGCCTGAACGAATACAACCGAATAATACAACAGCGCCCTCAAACGATTTAAAGCAGGGCAGACCATCCAATATTATGCAGGACAACCGGAATATGCCACAGCGCAAGCAGGGAATACAGCAGCCTGCGCCTCAACAGGATTTTCGGCAAACTCCACCAGTGTCTTCACCGCAAAGCAATCCGCCCGTAAATCAAGAACCATTCAAAAATGGCAGAATGCAGCAAACTCCAAACAATGCGCCCATGCAACAGGCACCGCAAAATCCTCCTCCGCAACAAATGCAAAAACTTGGCACCGGACCGAGGTAGTGGCTGTAGCAGGTTTTAAAATTTAAGTGAATAGTGGGCTTTACTTAGGTAGGGCCCACTGTTTTTTTATCTGTATACAAAAATAAATTACCGTTCAATGGGTAAATCATTTCAGCGGGGTATTGTGCGGGACCCTTTTGGGCTATTAAATTTCGGATAATTGAGGTTTTTGTTTCGCCGGTGGCGATGAACGCTGCATTTCTTGCCTGATTTATTACGGGTAAAGTAAGGGTAACACGAAATTGTTGTTGTGCAGCATAATAAACCTCGCTCACCCATTTTTGTGTTTCCTGCAATACGGGGCTATTGGGAACCAGGGATGCGGTGTGGCCATCTTCGCCAATGCCTAAAAGTATTAGGTCGAAACGCGGTGAGTGGCCCTCAAAAAAATCATGAAGCTTAATTTCATAAGCACGGGCAGCATTATCCGGCGCCAGGTCTGATTCAATTGGATAAATGTTTGCGACAGGAATATCTACTTTGTTTAATAATACCGTTCGTGCCAAGTGTGCGTTGTTGCTATCGCTGTTACGTGCAACGCAGCGCTCATCGCCCCAAAAAATAAAAGTTTTTTGCCAGGGCATGCTTTCCTTATAAAAGTCGGTTGCCAAAAGTTCGTAAAGCTTTTTGGGTGTGCTGCCACCCGAAAGACAAAATAAAAACCTTCCTCTTATTTGAACGGCGTCCAATGCCTCAGCTAAAATAAAATCCGCAAGGGCCTTATTCAAATCATCGGGCGTATCAAACATTTTTAATTTTAAGTTGCTCATAGTTGAGTGAACTCTATGGTCTTATTTGGCCTATTAGTGAATCTGCATCATCGGGCCCATCCATCCCTGCCGAGTAATTCGGGAAGTTAAAAGATGGATTAGCCTCCCATGCTTTTATTATTGGCATTAGCAAGGCCCATGCTGCTTCTACCTGGTCGGCACGCATAAATAAAGTTGCATCACCCTCCATAATATCAAGTAGTAATGTCTCGTAAGCTTCGGGTGTGCTGTTGCGTGTTCCATCGTATGCAAAAAGCATTTCAACAGGGTCTAACAACATTTGTAGGCCGGGGCGTTTAGCCTGAAAGCGCAGTCGTATACCCATTTGCGGTTGTATGTTTATAATAATAGCATTGGGCTGCCAGTTACCAATATTTTCTGGTGGGAACGCCTGATGCGGAACCGGGCGAAACTGAATGGTAATGGATGTCATATCCTCATTCATACGCTTGCCCGTACTTAAATAAAACGGAACGCTGTGCCAACGCCAATTATCGATATAAAGTTTTATGCCGGCAAAGGTTTCTACCGATGAGTTTTCGGCTACGCCAACTTCCTGCCTGTAGCCTTTTACTTTTTTGCCATGCAACCAACCGGGGCCATACTGGCCGCGTACGGCCTGCTTTTGAATATCTTCGCGTTTAATTTTACGCATAGCATGCAGCACATCCACTTTGCGGTTTCGTACCTCATTAGCTTCAAACGAAACCGGTGGCTCCATCGCAATTAAGCACAGCAATTGCAGCAAGTGATTTTGTACCATATCGCGCAGCGCGCCAGCGTGTTCATAGTAATGCCCCCTATTTTCAACTCCCAGTGTTTCAGAAACTGTAATATGCACATGGTCGATATAATTACGGTTCCATACAGGTTCGAATAAGGCGTTTGCAAACCGGAAGGCCAGAATGTTTTGAATAGTTTCTTTACCCAGAAAGTGGTCTATCCGGTATATCTGACACTCCTCGAATAAGCTGCCCAACATTAAGTTTAGGTGCTGTGCGCTTTCTAAATCGCGCCCGAAAGGTTTTTCTACCACTATACGGTGGCTTGTGCGGTTTTTTGCGAGGCCAGCCTTAGCAACATTAATAGCTATGGTTTCTATAAATTGCGGGGCTACAGCCATATAGAAAATGCAGTTAACCTCTTGCCCTTCGGTGGCCCATTTTTTGGTAAAGGTTTTAATCTCTTTATCTAAATAGGCGTAGGCTTTAGGTTCGGTAAGGTCGGTTTTTTTATAGAATAGATTATCGGCAAAGCCTTGCCATTCTTTAGTTTTTACTTTGCCGCGGCGCGAAAATTTATCAAGACCCAGCTTAATATGTTTTCTAAAGCTTACATCATCCAATGGTTTTAAATCCAGCCCCATTACCATAAAATTCTCGGGCATCCATTTGTCTAAATACAGATTATATAAGGCAGGCATTAGTTTGCGCCAGGTAAGGTCGCCGCCTGCGCCAAATATTACAATTACTGTGGGTTGTGGTATGCGCAATGTTTCCATTGGTGTATATTGTTTTAAGCGTTCCAGTTAGTATGAAAAGTTCCGGGTCGGTCGTTGCGCTGATAGGTATGTGCCCCAAAATAATCGCGTAGACCCTGTATCAAATTAGCCGGTAAATGTTTGCTGCTAAACGAATCGTAGCTGGCAAGCGCAGCCATGTATGCAGGTACCGGTAGGCCACTTTCTACTGCTGTAATAATTACCTGCCGTACAGAGGGATGATGGGCCGAGAGTTGTGCTGAAAAAAGGTCGTCGGTAATTAGCGATTCTAAATCCGGGTGTAATACAAAAGCATTTTTAATATCCTGCAGCATTACCGAACGGATAATGCAACCGGCGCGCCAAATACCTGCTATGTCGGCAATGCTAAGCCCGTAGTCGTATTTTGCTGAGGCACTTTTTAATAACGATAAGCCCTGCGAGTACGTTATTATAGTTGCAAACTGTAGCGCGCGCCCAAGCGCTTCAATAATATCTTCTTTGCGGCCATTATACTTTCCTTCCGGCGAATTTAATTTTTGATTGGCTAACTCTCTTTGTGCTATAAGAGCAGATGTATTGCGTGCCGAAACAGCAGCATCAATTACAGGTATCGGAACTCCCAAATCTAAAGCGCTCTGCGAAGTCCATCCGCCGGTGCCTTTTTGCCCCGCACGATCGGCAATCACATCTATCAGGTCAGCCTTGGTTAAATCATCTTTTTTAGCTAAAACTGCAGCGGTAATTTCAACTAAAAAGGATTGTAGCGGCCCCTTATTCCAGCTGCTAAAAACTTCCTGCATTTCGGCGTTGTTCATACGCAAGGCATGCTTCATCAGGTGATAGGATTCGGCAATCAGCTGCATAAGGCCATATTCAATACCGTTGTGCACCATTTTTACATAGTGGCCTGCCGAACCGCTACCCATATAGGCTACGCACGGAGCGTTGTCTGCTTTTGCGGCTATTGCACTTAGCATAGGGGCTATTCTTTCATAAGTTTCTTTTTTACCCCCCGGCATTATACTGGGGCCATTGCGGGCGCCTTCTTCGCCCCCCGAAATTCCAATGCCCATAAAATTCAAACCTGTTTTTTCTAATTGTTCCATGCGGCGATTGGTATCGGTATAGTGCGAGTTGCCAAGGTCAATCAGCAAATCTTCTTTATCAAGCAAAGGCGAAAGGTCGGCAATTAATGAATCTACCGGCGCACCTGCAGGTACCAGCATTATTATATTCCGTGGGCTTTTTAGGGCAGCTAAAAAATCGGGCAGGTTATGAACCCCATACACCATATCTTTTTTAGCTGAGTTTTGTAAAGCCTCTATTTTATCCTGTTGCTTATCGTACACGGCTACGGTAAAACCATGGTCGGCCATGTTTTGCACCAGGTTACTACCCATAGTGCCTAAGCCAATCATTCCAAAGTCGAGATTGTCAGTTTTCATGTGTTGGTTTGTTCTATCCCCATTTCCATCAATTATAAAGCCACAGTAAGTTAGCTAAGATAAATAGAAGAAAATTTTAATCATTTTGTGTGATCCGGTAAGTAATTTAAAATGATTACTAAAAAGTCGTTCCCTTTTAGACGTTGAATGGGTTTCGGAATTGTATTGATACTTGTAAAAGTAGTTAAGCTATAGTTGATTGGAATTAAATTTGATTTTCATGCTTTATATTTGATGTATAAAACCATAAAGAATGAATCAACAACTTAAATCCTTTGTTTGTGCTATAGTTTTAATATTGAGTATTTCGGCTGGTTTACAGGCTGCCGAGAAACAGAAAAGCCAGGTGGTAAATATTCAAACTTCAGCTATCTGTGGTTCGTGCAAGGCAAGGCTTGAAAAGGTTTTGAAAGCCACTGATGGGGTAGAAGAAGCTATATTGAATTTAAACAACAAAAAGGTGAAGGTTAAATACGACCCCGCTAAAACCAATGCAGATAAACTGCGGGAAGTAATTGCTGGTGCAGGATATAATGCAGATGGGGTTAAAAAGAATGAGGACGCTTATAGTAAGCTGCCTATGTGTTGCCAAAAGCCTATGGAAGGCGATATGCATTAAACTTTTTTAGCCACTACATTCACACTTCGTTGCGCTGTGGGGTATACCACCAGGTTGGTTATGTTTACCCTTACCGGTGTGGTAACAACAAACAGTATGATATTCGCAATATCTTCCGCCTGTAGGGGTTCAAATCCCTCGTAAACCCGTTTTGCTTTTTCTTCATCGCCGTGGAAGCGAACTATAGAAAACTCTGTTTCTGCTGCGCCGGGGTCTATTGAACAACAGCGAACGTTGGTGCCCACCAAATCCAGGTTTATCGCCTCATTAAGGGCTTTTACGGCAAATTTAGTTGCGTTATATACATTACCTTCGGGGTATACTGTATGGCCCGCTACTGAGCCGATATTTATAACGTGGCCTTCGTTACGTTCCACCATCATAGGCAATATAGAGCGGGTTACATAAAGCAGTCCTTTAATGTTGGTGTCAATCATTTTTTCCCAATCGCCAATCAAACCTTCGTGTATTTTGTTTTTACCCGAGGCCAGGCCGGCGTTGTTAATCAGCACATCGGGCACTATCTCCCGTTCGGCTAAATCGTTGGCCATTTCTACACATTGGTTCAGGTCGCGCACATCAAAGCAGTAGGAGAGTACGTTTACCCCATATTTTTCTTTTAATATGTTGGTGGCTGCCTCTAACTTTCCGGCGCGGCGGCCGGTAATAATAAGGTTGCAGCCTTCTTTGGCAAACAAATCGGCTGTGGCTTTACCAAAGCCTGAGGTGGCCCCTGTTATTAAGGCCCATTTTCCGCGAATAGAATTCATAAGCTACATTTTGCTGGTGCAAACATAGTGCAATCGGCGATTATTAGGCGAGAGTTAGTCTTGAGCGTTTAAATGTAAGTTCGTGCTTCAAAATATAGTCAGGAGCCTGTTTTTTACAACCGAAATATGAATGAATAATTGGTTGTCAATTCTTTATAAAGGCTTAGGTGGTGTGAGAAGAAGCATTTAACTGTTGCGTGATTTGATTTGCGGCTACTCGATTAATTTATAGATATAACAAGGTTCGTTTTTGTTTATGGGGTTAAGCTTATGAAACAAGCGGTCCATAAAGGCGGGTTGTATGGTTGTTTTATATTCTATGTTGGGATATACCTGTTTAAAGTCCTGCAAGCGCTTATCTAAGTCTTTATCAGATAAAAAGATTACGTAGTTTGGTTTAACCGGTTGCCAACTAATGTCTGCTTTTACATTTGCCGCAGGGTGATCGGGCCCTACCTGAAACTCGGGCAGCCACTGACCAGCGTAAAATTTAGGGAAAAACTGCCAGCCATAGGTAAAGGATGTTTCCAGTATATATCCCTTTGCATCTTTCTGCTCATACAAATAGTGCATGGCATTCATCCGGCTTGTTTTAGAGGATGAAACAGAGGCTATCAACAATAGAAGTAGATTTAAAGAGAGGAGGGTGAACCCGATTATTTGAAAAGTTCGTTTCCGGTTTTTTTTGAAAATGAAAGCAGGGGCTATATTTTGCGAACCAGCCAGCCCTAAAATGATAAAGAAAGGCACAAAGGGAAGAATGAACCTTTCCTGCTTATTTATAAAATAGCAATGGAAGGCCAGAAAAATAAAAGAGGGAATGAATAGCAGCAGGCTACGGCCTATGTTTTTAAAATAACCATACCACAATACGAGGCTAAAGGGCGGTAGCGCTAAGCCTAAAACCAACAGAATGTAGTTATACCACGGGCCGGTAGTAAAATCGTTTTTATGAACCACGTTATATTGCAGGTAGCCTAAAAATTCGGCAAATGGTTTACTCCACAATAAAAAGTCGGTTAAGCCCTGAAACAGGAGCACATTAATTACGGCGCCTGTGCCATATAAAAATGCACCGCGCCATTGTTGTTTAATAAGTAGTGCTAAACCAATACCACCAATAAACAGAGCTGTTTGATAGCGGATTGAAAACGCAAAGCCCGCCACAAAACCTGCCAACAAATAATCCCACCACCGGGGGGCATCTTTTTTTAAGAGTAACCAGCATGCACCCATTAAAGGCGGAATACACACCATCTCTACCAGGTTGCGCACCGATAAATAAGGCATAAACCAAAGCAGCCCCAAAAGCAAACCACACCACTTCGCTGTGTTTTTATCGGCTAATTTTTCAGTAATCTTATACCCGAAGTAAACGATTAGTGTAGCGTAAAATGCGTGTAGAATGCGCACCAATAGCATTTTGGTTTGCGGGTCGTGCGGCCCCAGCAAATTCATTATTTTAAAAAGCACAAAATGAATACCGGGGTAAAACAAGCTATGCGATACATCGGGTGTTTCACCTGGCCCTACCCACGGTAGCCAGCTACCTACATTGCCTCCATCGGCCCAGCTTTGCGCAACTTCGATTACATTAAAGTGGTCGTCGTGCATGCCATAGCCTACCGAGAACAATGCCGCAATTAATCGGATAGCAAGGGCAGCCGCTAAAATTTTGTAAAGCGATAGCCAGTTAACTAGTTGTTCTATTGAGGTGCCCTTAAATAATGGCCTTAGCATGCAGAGCGAATATAAGTTAAAGTATAGAATGCCTGGGGCATATTGAGTACGATGGTAGCATGCCCTGGCAATATTTATTTTTACCTGTTGTAATCTGCTTTTACAATTATTACGTAAATGGTGTAATTGAATTTAGATACGTGTGCTAACGAGGGGCAGTAAACCCACCTAATCAATTACTGCTGGCACAGGTTTTTAGTAAATAGTCTTTTAATATTTTTTTTTCACTCGTCACCTAAACTTACCACTATGAGCAATTTTACATTCTTTCTACCGGGCGTGTTTATTTCATCCTGCGGCAACTATCTAAAGGCTTTTACTTTGCTATTTGCATTTTTTGTTTTTTCGTCGCCAGCTACTGCACAAACCATTTATGCGCTATCGGGTAATAACCTCATTAGTTTTAATGCAACTCTGCCCTCAGTAATTACCAATACTGTTTCTATAACTGGTATCGCGGGGGGGCAATCTATTTCGGGATTGGATAGCAGACCTGCAACAGGGCAGTTATATGCCCTGGGTTATGTATCGGCCAACGGAAACGCGCAACTGTATACTATAAACCCTGCTACCGGTGCTGCAAGTGCAGTAAACAGCACGCCTGTTATGCTGGCACCTGATATGGGTAAAATTAGTTTTGATTTTAACCCTACTGTGGACCGAATAAGGGTTACGGGTAGCAATAATAAAAATTACAGGCTGCACCCCATTACCGGCGCTATAGCTGCAACCGATGGCGAACTTGGATTTGTTCCTGGCGATGCAAATGCAGGAACGGATCCCTCGGTTGGAACGGGTGCGTATACTAACAGTTATATAGCTTCTACCACCACCACTTTGTATAATTACGACGATTCGCTAAATGTGCTAACTACTCAAAATCCCCCCAATGCAGGCAGTTTGAATACAGTAGGCAGCTCGGGTATTGCCATCAACCTTAGCGACCCAACATCGGATTTAGATATTTATTTCAATGCTCTTACTCAAAGTAACGTAGCCTATTTTGTAGCCAATACAGGTAATTCTTTAAATGATAACCTTTATACTATTAATTTAACTACGGGAGTTGCCACACTGGCGGGACTGATAGGTGTTTTGGGCCAGCCAATACAAGATATAGCAGTGGCAATTGATAATACCATACCAACTCTTACAGGTCAGTTAGTGTATGCCGTTACCTCTAATAACAACTTAATTAGCTTTGATAGCAATAATCCTTCAGTAGTTCGTTCGCTTGCTACCATATCTGGTTTGCTGGGTGGCCAAACGGTGGAGGGGTTAGATTTTAGACCTGCAACAGGTGAACTATATGCTTTAGGCTATAACAGCAGCACAAGCCGCGGACAAATTTATACGGTTAACCCTGCAACGGGGGCCGCAACTGCAGTTGGTATGGATACCATACTCGCCCTGGGCAGCAGCGCGATTGGTTTTGATTTTAACCCGGTGCCCGATCGCATACGCATTGTAGGAGGTAGCGATACTAACTACCGCATTAACCCTATTACGGGGGCAATTGCCGCTACCGACGGAAATCTGGCTTATGCAACCGGCGACGCGAATATGGGGGCCGATCCTTTAATAAGTAGTGTAGCATATACCAATAGTTTTGGCGGTAGTACCACCACTACTTTATACGACTACGATGCAACACTTAACATACTGGCTATTCAAAACCCGCCTAATGCCGGCACTTTAACTACGGTAGGTATGTCGGGGCTTTCGGGGGGAACTTACGATATGGATATTTACTACAATTTTACAACCAACACCAACCAGGCTTACATAGCAAGTAGTACAGGTAATTTTTATTCATTAAATCTTATATCGGGGGGCGCTACTTTAATTGGCAGAATTGGTAATAACGTTGCCGTAAAAGATATAGCGGTTTTAATAGATTCGATACCCCTGATAAGTGGTGTAAATGAAGTGAGCAAAAACAATATTGCCTTTAAAGTGTTTCCCAATCCGGCAAGTGAATTTGTGAATATTTATTACGATGTAAAGGAAAATGGCCGGATAGAGATTGCAGTTGCAGATTTAGCAGGCCGTAAAGTAGCAATTGCCGACCAGGGTGAAAGAGCTAAAGGCAATTATCAAAAAGTATGGGCTATTGATGCTGCTCCTGGTCTGTATTTAGTGCAGGTGTATAATGACGGCATATTACAAGGAACAAGTAAGTTACTCGTAAAATAGGGGCGTTTCAGGATGAAATTTGTAAACTGTTTGAGTTGAATAAAAAAAGTCTTCCTGGTTAACCGGGAAGACTTTTTTATTCAAAGCTACTTTGCTTTACATAAGCGGGGCTTAAAACTCAACCTGCAGCGTTTCGTAATTAATTTTCATTTTATACTTAAGCATAAGGTCGCTACCTAATATACCCTGTATTGCTTTTTTCTTTAACTGCTTATAGGTGTTATTTACATGGTTAAGGTCTACTGCCGCGGCCTGGTAGTTTTTTACGGTGGCCTTACCTACTTTAAGCTCCTTTATTTTGCCAAAGTGCGATTCGGTGGTGGAGCTATGTAAACCGGTGGTGGCCTGTTTTACAGTCTTTAAACTCCGTTTGCCAAAGTGTTTTTCAAAATAGGCTTTATCTACCACGCTGTGCGAGGCGCCGGTATCAATTAAAAATCGGCAGCGTTTGCTGTTTACCGTTACGTTTATAAAAAGGTGATAGCCGGTTTCATCCAATGCTTCTAAAATTATCTTCACCGCGGGTGTCTTCTTCATAGGGCTAAAATATAAAAAGGCTAAGTATAGCAAACTGTTTACCCCTATTTAAGTGGGCTGTTATTTTGGCTACTACTATTGTGCCATAAACAAAAAAGCCTTCGGTAAGGAAGGCTTTTTTGTTTATCAGCTTAAAATTTTAAATTATAGAGTTAAGGTGCTAAGCACGCTGTTCATGCTGCGAACGGCCTCGGCACTCTTATTAAATGCTTCCTGCTCCTCGGCGTTCAGCTTATAATCGATAATTTTTTCCCAGCCGTTTTTGCCAATTACTACCGGTACACCCAGGCAGATATCGTTTTGTCCGTATTCGCCTTCCAGCGATACGCAGCAGGTAAATACTTTTTTCTCATCGCGCACAATACTTTCTACCAAAGCGCAACCAGCTGCACCCGGTGCATACCAGGCCGAGGTACCAATAAGCTTGGTTAAAGTTGCACCGCCCACCATCGTATCAGCAGCTACTTTTTTCAAAGTTTCAGCATCTAAAGTGTTCGATACCAGGTTTCCGTTAAGTGTAGCTAAACGGGTAAGTGGAATCATGGTAGTATCGCCGTGGCCGCCTACAACTACTGCATGTAAATCGGATGCAGAGCAGTTAAGCGCCTGCGAAAGGTAGAATTTAAAGCGAGAGCTATCTAATATTCCGCCCATACCTATAATGCGGTTTTTAGGCAAGCCGCTTGACTTAAGGGCCAGGTAGGTCATAGTATCCATAGGGTTACTAATAACTACTATAATAGCATCGGGCGAATGTTTTAAAATGTTTTCGGTAACACCTTTTACGATAGAGGCGTTGGTGCCGATTAGTTCTTCACGCGTCATACCTGGTTTACGCGGTATACCCGAAGTAATTACAGCAACGCTGGTGCCGGCGGTTTTTGTATAATCGTTAGTAGAACCGGTAATTTTGGTGTCGAAACCCAGCAGGGTAGCCGTTTGGCTCATATCCATTGCTTTTCCTTCAGCAACACCTTCTTTAATATCTACCAAAACCAGTTCATGGCAAAGTTCTTTCCGGACGATGTTATCGGCCACGGTAGCACCAACTGCGCCGGCGCCTACTACTGTAATTTTCATGTTTTTTCTGTTTTTTGTTTTAAAAAGCGGTGCAAACATATAATACATTTCAACATTGAAAATACCCACCCTGTAAAACTTTAGCACAGCTGTTTTGTTTATTAGTGATAATAACGGATTTTCATAAGCATGTCATTTTTTAGTATGTTTCAAAAGCTTGTCTTATTAGCAAACACCTGGCAACGTTAAACGGATGTTGCCGTTGCACTATTTATTCATTAAATTCGCTTTATAATTTTTAAAAACAAAAAAAATGCGATACCTGTTTACCGTTGTTGTAGTCTTGTTTTCTTTCTCCAATGCCGCCCGGGCATCAAACGGAGGTTGTGGTACTGTAAAACCTGCCAACCACCAGTTTTATACCAGCGAGCTGCAACGCAGCATTTTAAACCCACAAAGAGCCGACCGCGCTGCTGTGCGCTATGTGCCGGTAGCTTACCACATTGTTGCAAAGGATAATGGTACCGGGGGGATTACCGTTAACAAGGTATTGCAAACGCACTGTATGCTTAATATCGGTTTTGAGCAGCCGGAGATTTACTTTTATATAAGCAGCATAGACACCATAAGCGATGATTTACTTTGGGCTATGAGCGATGGTTCAGGCGGCACTGATTTTTCGCTTGGTTATAACGCTTTTAGAAACTATAATTTATCTAACGTAGTAAACGTTTATATTACAGGTCAATTACCTCAGTTGTGCGGCTTTGCTACTTTCCCTAATACAGCCCCGGCAGGTGGAGGACTTTTTTTAAGTGCCAGCTGTTGCGGAACGGATGAACAAACTATACCGCACGAAATGGGCCATTATTTAAATTTGGACCATACATTTAACCAAACTAACCCTGTTGAGTATGTAACCAGAACTGCGGGTGTTAGAAACTGTACTACTAAAGGTGATGGTTTTTGCGATACACCGGCCGACCCGAGCGAAAACCGTGCAAGTTGCCCGTATATCGGAACTGCAACCGATCCGCGTGGTGACACCTACAACCCTGATGAAGCTCTGTTTATGAGTTACTTTAGCGATAATTGCCTTTCTACCTTTAGCCAGCAACAGCAAGATGAAATGAATGCTACGTTAACAGGTGCAAGATCAAACCTTTTAAATGGTAGTGTGCCGAATGTGTCCCCATTACCTGCGGTTACATTTATTAGCCCTACGCCGGCCGATAGCCTTACCTTGTCATCTACAATAAGCTTTAAATGGAACTCGGTTCCGGGCGCAAAGTATTACCTTTTACACTTGCAACCTGCCACCACCAGCCAGGTGTTGTTAGATACTTTACTTACCGATACTGTTTTCTATTCAGGTGGTTTAACAGCTAATAAGTCATTCCGTTATTATGTTAGACCAATTTCGTTTGGCAATGTATGCGAAAGCGATGCTCCTTATCAATATATCAAAACCACGCCTATTCGCGCTACTGTAGTAAAAACAGCACCAACCTGTGCCGGTTCTGGCGATGGTTCTATACAAATTACGCCAAGTAACGGGGCGGCGCCATACACTATTAACTGGAGCAATAGTCAAGCGGGTAATGTGACCTCTTTCCTTACCCCCGGTAACTATTCGGTAACTATAACTGATAATAATGGGAAGGTAGCTACCGCTACTTACGAGATTAACGACCCGGCACCTATTAATGCCAGTATTAATAAAAGTGGTAACGACTTAAATGTAACTGTAAATGGAGGCTCTGCCCCTTACAGCTATACCTGGAGCAATGGTGTAACCGGCGCTACCAATAGCAACGTAGGGTCCGGCGTATATTCGGTTACTATTAGCGATGCCAACGGTTGCAGCACTACCGAAACCTTTGGCTTAACCTCGAATGGTATAGACCTTGCCACCCGGGTGTTTTTGAAAGTTTTCCCTAACCCGGCGGTAAATGCGGCTGAGGTTAATTTGCAAATTAGCCTGAATGAAAAAACTGAAGCCACAATTTCGGTTATCAATGTAAACGGCCAGGTGGTTCTGCATTATCAAAAAGAGTTTCAGGCAGGCCTAACTAACCAGCCAATAGCAGTTAGCTTATTGCCGGCGGGAATTTATTTTGTTCAATTCCGCGCTGATGAAGTAGTTAAAACTGAGCGTATTTCGATTATGAAGTAAGTTTAATAATAAGGAACATCGAGAATAGCCTGCTTTTTAGCAGGCTATTCTTATTTTTGGGAAAACCGTTGACTTATGTTCTCGCGCAAAAAATTTATTCAACACTCAGCTCTGGCAACTGCTGCATTATCGTTGTTCGATTTTATGCAGCCCGCACAGGCGGCAGAGTTTGAAGAGCATTTACTGCGCGTAAATGCTACCGACCCTGCTACGGCGGCTACCGATGAAGACTTTTGGAATTTTATCCGGTTGCAGTATACCATATCGCCAAACGTAATTAACCTTAATAATGGTGGGGTTAGCCCCCAGCCAAAGCCTGTTCAGGAGGCGCATATTCGCTTTTATGAATATTGTAACGAGGCCCCATCGTATTACATGTGGCGTATACTGGACCAGGGGCGTGAGCCGCTGCGGGCCAAGTTGGCCACTTTAGCAGGCTGCTCTCCCGATGAAATTGCCATTAACCGAAACACTACCGAGGGACTTAATACCATTATATTTGGGCTAAACCTTAAAGCAGGGGATGAGGTGGTGCTTAGTAAATACGACTACCCCAACATGATGAACGCCTGGAAACAGCGCGAAAAGAGGGATGGGATTAAACTGAATTGGATTGATTTTGATTTGCCGGTGGAAAGCGATGAGGTATTTGTAGAAAAATTTACAAATGCCATTACTGACAAAACAAAAATAGTGCACATAACGCACATGCTCAACTGGACAGGGCAAATACTACCTGCCCGAAAGATTGCTGATGCTGCGCACAAAAAAGGATGCGAAGTAATAGTGGATGCATCGCACACCTTTGCTCATATCGATTATAAAATTACTGACCTGGATTGCGACTATTACGCCACATCGTTGCATAAGTGGCTTTGTGCACCTTTTGGTACCGGGTTTATGTATATTAAAAAAGAAAAAATTAAGAATGTGTGGGCCCTGCTTTCGGCGCCTATACCCGATGCGGATAATATGGGCAAATTTGAGTCGCTGGGAACCCGCTCATTTGCTGCGGAAATGGCTATTGGCAACGCTATCGATTTTCAATACCTGATAGGCAATAAAAGAAAGGAAGAGCGTCTGCGTTACTTGAAAAACTACTGGTGCAACAAAGCGATAAAAATTAAAGGCTTTAAACTGAATACCTCGCTAAAAGATGATTTTAGCTGTGCCATAGCCAATTTTTATATAGAGGGATGGAAGTCGGAAGATGTCGATTCGCGGCTGTTTGAAAAGAAAAAAATACACTGCACTACCATAAACCAGGAAAAAATTCACGGGGTAAGGGTTACTCCGCATGTATATACCTCGCTGCGCGACTTGGATGTGCTGGTAGAAGGAATTGCGGAAATAGCTGCTGCGGAGCCACCCAAAAAGTAGTAATTACGATAACTTTTTTTCCATAAGGTAATGGGGTATGCCTACCTCGCTAAATTCACCGCCCACTATTTGGTAGCCCATGCTTAAGTAAAAGGGAGCCGCTACCTTGCGGGCATGGCAAAACATAATCTTAAATCCTTTTTGTAGTGCATATTCCTCAGCTGCAGCCGAAAGCTGGCGACCGAGCCCGCGGCCCTGTGATGCACCTTCTACAGCCACCTGCCGCATTTTCATCCTCCCTGCCGGGGTTTCGGTAAGGGTAAGGCAGGCTAAAATTTTATCATTTTCAAAAAGGCCAAAGTGCGTATCGGCATCGTCTTTTTCCAGTTCGGCGGAGGTAAATTCAAGGCCCAGGGGTTTTCTTAAAACTTCGGTACGTAGTTGCAGGGCCTTGCGGTAATCGGCCGTACCTGTGGTAAATTTTCTAATGCTGTAATCCATATTTTTTTGCTAAAAAAAGAAAATGCCCGCCTCGTTGAATGGATTTATTGAGAAATATTTTACTTTCGACCTAACAATAAAAAACAACATGAAGAAAATCTTTTTATTATCAGCTCTTTCTGTAGCCATGTTTGGTGCCATTAACGCTCAAAATACTGCTACTACCGAAACTCAAACTGCAAACAAACAAATACCGGAAGTTAGGGCTAAAGCGAAGGTACAGGCGGTAACTAATATAGTAAAATTAGAAGGCGCACAGTGGGGTAAGGTTAACGATCTTTTTGTTGATTATTTCCGCCAGTTAGATGCTACTACCGATGCAGCTAAAAGCGCCGATTTAACTAAAAAAGTAAACGAAAAACTACTTACTATTTTAACTCCTGAACAAGCAAAACTTTGGAAGGCTTCGAATAAATAATTGGTCTTTGTAAAATACTTTAAAAGCCCCCGGTAACTATTTGCCGGGGGCTTTTATTTTGTGCTCTGGAAGACAAATATGGCTAGCTAATTTTTACCCTCGAATAATTAAGGAATTTGTATTTTCATGGTAAATACACATAACTATGGAATGTAAGCGGCTATTCGATTTTCTGACCGAGCAAATTGAAAAACATCCCGATGCTCCTTTTATCTCCTCGAAGGTTAATAAACTGTGGAAACCATACTCGTTTAAAGAAGTGCAGGATAACAGCAATAGAGTTAGCCAGCTGCTTTTAAGTTTGGGTTTAAAAAAGGACGATAAAATTGCCATTATAGCTACTAACAGGCCGGAGTGGAATTTTACAGATATAGGTAGCCTGCAAATTGGTGTAACCAATGTTCCTATGTACCCTACCATTGCCGAAAAAGATTATGAGTTTATTTTTAATGATGCCGGTATACAATATGCATTTGTGGGCGATGATGTTATTTATAATAAAGTGCGGAATTTGTTGGGTAAAGTGCCTTCGCTAAAAGGTATTTATACGTTTGATAAAGTAACCGGAGCAAATAACTTTTGGGATTCTCTTCCTGCACCGGGTGCTGTAAATCTTGCGGAGATTGAAGGCCGCAAAGCACTTATTACAGAGCATGATTTGGCTACTATTATTTACACCAGTGGTACTACCGGAAACCCGAAGGGGGTAATGCTTACCCACCTTAATATAGTTAGCAATGTAAAGAGCGTTAAAGAGGTTACACCTTTTGCCGACCAGGAAAAGGCGCTCAGCTTTTTACCTCTAAACCACAGTTTTGAGCGGATGGTGTTTTATAGCTATCTGGCTTTTGGTATCCATATTCACTATGCCGAAAACCTGGAGGTGATTGGTGAAAACCTGAAAGAGGTTCAACCGTTTTGCTTTACCACGGTACCGAGACTGTTAGAGAAGGTTTACGAAAAAATTATGGCCAAGGGTAATGAACTGACCGGGTTTAAGCGCAAGCTGTTTTTTTGGAGTATGGATTTGGGCGCACAGTATAACATTGGCGAAAGCAATGGGTTTTGGTACGATTTTAAATTGGGTATTGCCCGCAAACTGGTATTTAGTAAGTGGCACGAAGCCTTAGGTGGCCGCGTGCAATTTATTGTTACCGGTGCCTCGGCTATGCAGCCACGCTTAATTAAACTGTTTACAGCAGCCGGCATTAGCGTATTGGAGGGTTATGGGTTAACTGAAACATCGCCGGTGCTTTGTGCAAACCGTTTAGATGAGAAAGAACGCTGCATTGGCGCCGTAGGTATGGCCATACCGAATGTAGAGATTAAACTGGCAGAAGACGGTGAGATATTAGCAAGAGGAGCCAACATAATGAAGGGTTACTACAACCGCCCTGATTTAACGGCTGAGGTAATAGATAAAGAAGGTTGGTTCCATACCGGTGATGTAGGTATGTGGGTAGAGAAACACGGCCATAAGTTTTTAAAAATTACCGACCGTAAGAAAGAGTTATTTAAAACATCAGGTGGCAAGTATGTGGCTCCGCAGGTAATAGAAGAGAAGATGAAAGAGAGCCGCTACATTGAGCAAATGATGATAGTAGGCGGCGACGATAAGAAGTTTATATCGGCCCTTATTGTGCCTTCATTCCTTAACCTGCACGACTGGGCAAAAGAGAACGGAGTTGCAGTAACCAGCAATGAGCAAATTGTAACCAACGAAAAGATAAAGGCGCTTATTAATGCTGAGGTTGAGAAGTATAACAAGGACTTTGGCAAATGGGAGCAGGTTAAAAAGTTTGCCCTTTTAAATAATGAATGGACTGTTGAAGCCGGAGAACTTACACCGACCATGAAGGTAAAACGCAAGATTATTTATGAGAAATACAGCAACCAGGTAAACGATTTGTATAAGGATTAGTAAGGTTAGCCCTGGTTTTATTCGCAGCTTTTCTTTATCGCATTTTCTGCGGCCTCGTAGCCCATTTCTGATGCCTTTGATAGATCGAGGCAGCCTTCCAGCAATTCGTTATTGCCTATTTTGGCAAGGCCGCGATAGTAGTATGCCGATGGGTCAGTTTCTTCGTAAGTAAGATATTGGCTAAAATCCTTAATAGCATCCTTAAAGTTACGGTTTAGCTGTTTTACCATACCGCGTGCTTTAAATGCGTAGTGGTAGTTTTTGTTTACCGTAAGCACTTTGTCGTAATCGGCTATAGCTGCGTCGTACTGTTTCCAATCGCTGTAAATGCTGGCCCGGCCCATATAGGCTAAAATGTAATTGCCATCTACCGCTATAGTGCGGGTAAAATACTGCATGGCCTCGGTCTTCTTTTTGCTTTGCATATAAAGCGAAGCCATTTTATAAAACAGGTTAGGCCGCGATGCATCTATACGCACACATTCCTGGTATTCTGCTAAAGCCTTTACAGGCTCACCTGACCGGGCATGCATATCGGCCCAGGTCATCCATGCTTCGTAATTATCCTTCCATAATTCGGTGGCTTTTTGCAAATATTCCTCGGCTGTATTTTCCTTCTTTTCCGCTATTGCCTTTTGGGCGCGTTTAACTAAAAACTGCGATTTTATATTTTGAATAGTATCAAAGTTAGCCGATGCATCAGCAGGTGTTTTCTTTTCAGGTGCTTTTGCTACTGGCGTTGGTTGTGCGGCTATAGTATCCGCCTTTTTTACCGGTTCAATCGCTATAGGTTGTTCCTTTGCATCGGCTTTCTTTGTTGGCTGGGGCTGTTCTTTTGCCGGTGCTTCTTTTACATCTTCAATTACTACTACTACCTCCTGTGCCTCTTTTTCAGGTTTCTTTTTAGCATCGGCTTTTGCGTCATCCTTTTTGCTGGTTTTTGGTTTTGGCACATCAGCAATAACAACAGTATCTACAGATTTGTTAGGTTTAGACTTGGCGGTTTCTTTGCTTGCTAAAGCAACAGTATCGCGTTTAGCTGAATGCGTAGTGGCTTTTTCTTTCTCAGTTTTAGTAGCAGGTTTGGCCACATCGTACACAAGTACTGTATCGCGGCCTACTGGTTTTACTTCTTTGGGTTTCTCCTTTTCAGTATGCTTGGCTACAACCTCCTTAGCAGCTAAAGGGGGAACTGTATCTCGCTTTACTACTATCGGTTGTTCTTTCTCCTTTTCTTTCTTTTTACCCGGTTTGGCAGCAGGGGTTGTTGCCAGGTTTTTTGCAGCTAAATCCTTTTGTGCTAAGGCGTTAATAGAATCCACCCTCAGGTGTTCGTAATATGGGTTAAGCCTGCTTAGTATATCCTCTTTTTGCGTTTTAAGTTTGCTGCAATCCAGCGAAAGGCTATCGCGCATATACTCCAGGTAGGGGATAAGCTCCTTACGGTCGCGGGCGCGTTTCATACGCTGCAAAATCTCTTTTACATCGTTGCCATTTTTAATCTCAGGGTCTGGCTTATCCAGGGTATCTAAACTGGCCTTTATACCGGCTAACATAGCTTCATTTAACTCCAGCGTGGCATCTACCAGCATAAAGTTATTCTGGTCTATTTCCGGGTCGTAATTAAGGCGTGGGTCCCAGTTAACAGCAACGGGCTGAACCACCACTGGTTCTTTACCATCTTTTTTTGCCGGAGCCTTTTTCTTTTCCTCTGTTTTTTTTGCGGCGGGGGCTTCAGTTGGTTTAGTCGGGGCTACTTTCTCTGTTTTTGCAGGTGCGGTTTCTTTCACCGGTTTAGCCGGCTCGTATTTATATCCATTAGCATATACCGGAATCTTTATCCGGTCGCCGTTTACAAAATACTGTTGAAGGGTTTTTAGACGGTTAAGTTTTGCCACAACCGCTGGTTCAACCTTAAGTTTTTCGGCAATCTCAGTTAATGATTGCTTCTTTTTTACTTCGTAATAACCTATTTTATATGCTACTGTATCGCCCTGCACAATTTGTGCAAAAGCCTGGCAGGCAAAAACAAGGCCCAGTATAAACAGCAACGATATTTTTTTCAAAACACTAAATACGATGGTTAAAAAATTAATACATCCGTTATTACGTTGTCTCCCAGCTCTTTGTTAAAGATTTCCTTGATTTTTTCTTTAGAATATGTCAATTCGTGCTTTAAAGCCGCCGATTCTATTTTTAAGTACAGTTTTCCCTTGCGTAAAGATATGGAAGTGGTATACTTGGCTATCATGCTGCCCATTACAGTAGGCCAGCTTTCGCGTATGCGTGTTTCATTCAGCTTAGGGCTTAGTTTATACTCCCTAATCATCATTTCAATAGCCTCTTTAAATGTTACAGCGTTTTTACGCATTATATACGCTTATTTAAATCCAATATTAGAAAAATTTTAGCCTATGCGGCCTATTACTTGTGCAGACTTGTAATTAACAGTAAAGGACAATTATCGCAGATAACTTATTCGCCATCTACTACAATGGGGTCAGCCTGGATAGCATTGCTAAAGTGATAGGCTTTATCGCGCAAAATAATGGTATAGATTACTGTATCCTTAGGACATCCAGGAGAGGGGACAGCAAAGCATTTTTTAGAATCGATAGCCCTTATAACCAATATTTCGCCGGCTATGCCTTTAAATTTACCGGTAGGTTCTACATTTGCCGAGGCATAGTAGCTTACGCACGAATCGCGGCTATCAATCATTATTACATTAAAGCCGGTCATGCGCAGGCAACTGCTATCACCATCTTTAAAAGCGCATTGGTTGCAGGTATCGCCGGGCGAAGGGTTGATGCCAATGTCGCCGTCGCCATCGGTAAAGGTGAAGGTGAGCGTATCTACGCTACCACTTTTAATATAGGCGGACGAAACTGATTTAAACTTAATTACAGGTTCAATAGGGTAGCTGGGGCCCTTAACGCAGGCCGAAATAGAAGCTATAACTAAAAAGACAAAAATAAAGCGGACTTTCATTGCATCAAATAAACTCAAATTTGCAGGGTTTATTGCATTTTTAACTTCGAAAAATTGTTTAGTGAGTTTTGATTTGGACCAAATTTTTTCTGTTTCACCCTCTACCTTTAATAATGTAGCGCTGCAGGTATTTAACTACCAATACCGGCAGGTAGATATATACCGCCAATACTGCGATGGGCTGAAACGCACGCCCGGCAATGTAAAAGAGGTTAGCGATATACCTTTTTTACCCATCGAGTTTTTTAAAAGCTACCCGGTAATTGACAGCAGCCAAACAGCAGTTAAGGTATTTGAAAGCAGCGGTACTACCGGCCAGTTAACCAGTAAACACAGGGTGGCCGATTTGCAGGTTTATGAGCAAAGCTTTCAAAAATGCTTCAGTCAGTTTTACGGTGACATAAAAGATTATGTAGTGCTGGCGCTATTGCCTTCGTATTTAGAAAGAGACAATTCATCGTTGGTTTACATGGCTAAAAACCTGATAGAAGGCAGCGGGCAAAATGCCAGCGGTTTCTTTCTAAACGATTTTGAAAAACTCTATGATTGGTTAGATGTGCTTAAGAATGGTAGACGGAAAGTGATTTTGCTGGGCGTTACATTCGCGCTGCTGGATTTTGCAGAGCAGTATAAAATTGACTTTCCGGATTTGATTGTAATGGAGACCGGAGGTATGAAAGGAAGGAGGGAAGAACTAACCCGGCAGGAAATACACATGCAATTGCGCACTGCATTTGATGTAAGATATATACACTCGGAATATGGAATGACCGAGTTGCTGTCGCAGGGATACTCTACCGGTGACGGAATATTTAGAACGCCCGAATGGATGAAGGTATATACCCGCGATATCTACGACCCTCTGGTTTTACAACAAGGCCCGGCTACCGGTGCGGTAAATGTTATAGACCTGGCTAATATTTATTCGTGCTCGTTTATTGCAACTGCCGACCTTGCAAGAGTGAGCGCCGATGGAAGCTTTGAAATATTGGGTAGAATGGATAGCGCCGAAGTAAGGGGCTGTAATTTAATGGTGGTGTAACTATGGAAGTGCTTAAAGGTACCTTTCTGTTTAGGGCTTACAAAGAGTTTAAATTTCTTTTTGTGGTGGTATGCATTTGGGCTGTTGGTAGTTTATACTATGCGCTAAAAAGCCACGAAGAGTTTCCTTTTTTATTGTTTGGTATGTATTCGCTAAAGGAAGAGGCGCAGCCGGAGTATGTGGCTTACTCCGTATTGGTAGAAGGCCGTGAAATAGTTTATGAAGATTTGCCCGATGCTGAAAAAGAACTGATAGCCACCTCGGTAGGGAATGCCGCCGATATATTAACATCGAAGAACAGCACGATTGCAAGTGCAGGTTTTATTAACTGGGTAAAGCGCTATGCGGCAAACGGCAAGCCCCTGGAGATTTACCGGTTAACCTGTATGTATGCCAGCGATGGAAAACCATTGATTAAGAAACGAGAGCTTTTATACCCGCACGATGAACTCTGAAAGCTTTTTACGGCAATACCGGTTAAAGGCGCTTGCGGTTGCGGGTGTGGCAATTGTTATATTGCTATACCGGTTATTCGGGCATGCCTTAATGTATGCTATGCACCAGCCGGTGTTTTTGTTTGAACAGAAAGAGGCTGCTTATAAATTATTTCTAGCCTCGGGCCTTGCGCAGTTTATAACCAGCAATCCTTTCATTTCCATCGTTTTTGATATAGCTCTTTTTGCAATGCCACTAGCTTTTGTTTTAACCCTTAAACGCGGTTTTGCTATTGCCTTTTCAGTTTTACTGCTTATTTACTTTATTACCTATAACCTGGTTACCGGGCACCATTATCATGGGCTTGCAGGAGCCATACTTATTACCATTCCCTTTTGGACCAAGAACCAAATGCGATTTGAACTTTTATGGCAGGCGTGCCGGTATTATCTACTTTATGTTTTCTCCTCTGCTGCGTTGTGGAAGCTTTTAAGAGGGAGCGTTTTTTATAAAGAGCAGATGAGTAATATACTCAAAGCTCAGCAATTGGATTTGCTGCTGCAACAACCCGATAGCTTAAGGGCGCAGGTAGCTCAATATTTAATAGCCTACCCCGATATTGCGCATACTGTATTAGTGGTAAATGTAGTGGTGCAGCTATGTTTTTTAATTGGCTTTTTTACCCGAAAAGCCGACTCTTTCTTATTTGTATTGCTAATAGTTTTCTGCGCGGCCAATTATTTTGTAATGAATATTGTGTCGGCGGAGTTGCTAATACTTAATCTAACGCTGCTGAATTGGGAAAGGTTAGAGGGCTGGCTTTCTAACCCCCGGATATCCTAAAACTACGGAGAAGGTTAACAAGAATCATGGTTAACACTTTTGGGTTAACAGGGGTTGATTATCAGGGTTTTAATTGGCCGATGTTAACAATGATTTCATTTGGGCAAATTACACCAGCTAAAGGAGCTTTGCGCCTTGGCCGAGTATATTACGTCCTTTCAGGACTTATTGTGTGAAGATGTTTTAGAATCGAGTTCATTAACCAAAGGGCTACACTCTTTGTTGGTGTATAGCGACCTTTCAGGTCTTTTGATATCCAGCCTTCTTAAATCAAAGTAACAAATTTCTGCCTACCTTTAAAACGTTATAAATATTTGATAATCTTATATTTAGGCGGATTTTTGCAATATTTTTTTGGAAAAAAAATGCTGATTTCAGGCCGTAGTTTAAGCATAAGTAATTGTCTGTTACAGTTACATTTTTTTTTGTAACACTAAGCTTATGTTATTGTTAACCAGCTAATTAGGTCCAAACGCTTGTGTAACAGGGTAACACCTGGGTTTTGGTTTATGATTTAATGTAATGCCAATAAATCAAAGAACTTTATAGTCATACAAAGATATGAAATAATGGTTAATTGTTGAAGCGGTTGGGTGCAGGATTGCAATATCTAGCCCTTCAGTGTAGAGGCAGGACGATAGATCCTGCGAACCAAAGTTTTAATGCCTATCTTAAACTTTAGAAACCTTTGCCCTCAACCAGTGGTCGGCTAATACCAACGCAGCCATCGCTTCTACAATAGGCACTGCACGCGGCACTACACAAGGGTCGTGGCGACCTTTGCCTTTTATCTCAGTTTGGTTACCCTCGCTATCCAAGGTTTTCTGCGTTTGCATGATGGTGGCTACCGGTTTAAAGGCTACGTTAAAATAGATATCCATTCCGTTGCTAATGCCCCCTTGTATACCCCCAGAGTTATTGGTGTGGGTAACGGTTTTACCTTCTGCATCCTTTTCAAAAATATCGTTATGCTGGCTGCCGTTTAACTCAGTGCCGGCAAAACCGCTACCGTATTCAAAGCCGTGCACAGCGTTTATGCTGAGCATAGCTTTGCCCAGCTCGGCATGTAGCTTATCAAATACCGGTTCGCCCAAACCTGCCGGTGTGCCTTTTATTACGCAGGTTATTATGCCACCCAGGGTATCGCCCTTGGCTTTGGTTTCCTGTATTTTTTCAATCATCCGGTTAGCCGTTTCGGTATCGGGGCACCTTACTATGTTTAAATCGGTGGTTGTTAAATCCAACTGCTGGTAGCTTTTCTGTAGCTTAATAGTGCCCACGGCCGATACATAGGCACTTATTTCTATACCTGCGGCTTTAAGCAGTTGTCGGGCAATAGCGCCTGCTACTACACGGGTGGCAGTCTCGCGGGCACTGGCGCGACCGCCGCCGCGGTAATCGCGTATGCCATACTTTGCTTCGTAGGTAAAGTCGGCATGCGAGGGGCGGTAAGCTTCTTTTAAATGCGTATAATCTTCAGATTTTTGGTCTTCGTTTTTAATGGTAATGGCTATAGGTGTGCCCAGGGTCTTCCCCTCAAAAACACCCGATAGAATTTCGAAGGTGTCGCTTTCTTTCCGCTGCGTGGTAATGGCTGATTGACCCGGTTTGCGGCGGTCCAGTTCGTGCTGCAACAAATCTAAATCGAGGCTTAAACCTGCCGGGCAGCCGTCAATTATTACACCTATGGCTTTGCCGTGGCTTTCGCCAAAAGTGGTAATTCTGAAAATATCTCCAAAGCTGTTTCCGGGCATAATCCTTTCTTTTGGTTAATCCTTAAACAATAACTATTAATTTTCGCACATGAAGTCAATTCTTATAAAGAACATCCAATCACTTGCGGGCATACGCGATGCGAATGTAAAAATGGTAAAGGGAACGGATATGAAAACTATTCCGACCTTTGAAAATGCTTTTTTATTAATTGAAGATGGGATTATAAAAGCATTTGGCAAAAATGAGGACGCCCCTGAGCGTGCCGACGAGGTAATAGATGCTACGGACAGAATAGTTTTACCCGCCTGGTGCGATAGCCACACCCATATAGTTTATGCCGGTAGCCGCGAAAAGAATTTGAGGATAAAATTAACGGGTTAAGCTACGAGCAGATTGCGGCGCGTGGAGGTGGTATACTAAACAGCGCACAAAAGCTGGCTGAAACCAGTGAGGAGGAGTTGTTTGATAATGCCTGGCAGCGGTTGGAAGAGATGCAAACCCAGGGCACGGGCGCAGTAGAGATTAAGAGCGGGTATGGCTTAAGCTACGAGGGTGAGTTGAAAATGCTTAGAGTTATACGGAAGCTTAAGGTAAAATCTAAGCTTACCATTAAAGCTACATTTTTAGGGGCGCATGCCTTTCCTGCCGCTTATAAAAACGACCATGCCGGTTATATTAAGCTTTTGATAGAAGAGATATTACCGGTAATAACCGCCGAGGGCCTGGCCGATTTTATGGATGTTTTTTGTGAGCAGAACTACTTTAGCGCGGTAGAAACCGACACTATATTAGAAGCAGGCCTTAAGCACGGCCTGCGACCTAAAATACACGTAAACCAGTTTAATGTAATAGGCGGGGTGCAGGTAGCCGTTAAGCGCAAAGCCCTTAGCGTAGACCACCTGGAGCATATAAGCGATGAGGATATACAGGCTCTTAAAGGTAGCCACACCATGCCGGTAGCTTTGCCAGGCTGCTCGTTATTTTTAAAAATACCCTATACCCCGGCCCGTCAAATTATTGATGCGGGTTTGCCGCTGGCCCTGGCCACCGATTACAACCCCGGCTCAGCCCCATCGGGTAATATGAACCTGGTAAACTCGCTGGCCTGCATAAATATGGGTATGACGGTAGAAGAAGTAATTAACGCTTCTACCCTAAACGGCGCTTATGCGATGGATATTGACACCCTGTTGGGCTCAATAACAGTAAATAAAAAAGCTAATTTGATACTTACCCGGCCGGTTTCTTCATTGGCAATGTTGCCTTACAGCTTTGGCAGCAACCTGGTTGAACGTGTTATAATTGGTTGAGAAGCTGCCTGGA
The DNA here is from genome assembly GCA_044228435.1 of Chitinophagales bacterium. GTDB lineage: Bacteria > Bacteroidota > Bacteroidia > Chitinophagales > LD1 > Bog-950. The sequence goes on along the minus strand of JBGAUW010000009.1, from coordinate 112,919 downwards.
TTTGTCTTATAAACTGTTTTACGGCTCTTTTCCGCTGCAACTGCGGCAGGTTTTCTTGCCAGAAATATTTCATTATGGCTGCGAAAACCTTTCTTGTTTCGCTCGAAAATAGCTCTTAAACAACTTCATAATACAAATCCAGGCAGCTTCTTTAGTTTTCAACATAAATTTCATTTGCAATAGTCTGCAAATGTTTTTTTATTTTAGCACCATTAAATTTTATAACTAAACTTCAGGAAATTTGGCAATAGTTCAACGCCCGTTCACTCCCCGCTTCGGTAGAGCCCCTTTTAAAAGAGAAGCAGAACACAATATCAACGAAAAAATTAAAGCAATCGAAGTACGTTTGGTTGGCGACAATATAACGCCCGGCGTATTTAGCATTAAGCAAGCCCTCGATTTAGCTATTGAGCAAGGTTTGGATTTGGTGGAAATATCGCCAAATGCAGTTCCACCCGTTTGCAAAATTGTAGATTACAATAAGTTCCTTTACGAGAAGAAGAGGAAGGAAAAAGAAATAAAAGCACATGCTAAAAAGGTAGAGGTAAAAGAAATCCGCTTTACGCCGAATACCGATGAGCATGATGTGGAATTTAAAGCCAAGCATGCCGAAGCCTTTTTAAAAGATGGCAACAAGGTGCGCACCTTTGTAATGTTTAAAGGCCGTGCTATTGTGTTTAAAGAAAGAGGTGAGCTTTTGCTGCTTCAATTTGCCGACCGCCTGAAAGACTTTGCTACTGTTGAACAACTACCTGCCCTTGAAGGCAAGAAAATGTTTATGACTCTGGCGCCTAAGGCTAAAAAGAAGAAAGAGGATAAATAGTCTTATCCTTCAAAATAATCGAAGCCCTGCTTACTCCAAAGTATGCAGGGCTTTTTGTTTATGCTCGCTTTTAAGGTTTCAGTCATCCGATGACTCTTCTTTGGAAAAAGCCGGTTGGCAAATTTGCGGTTCTTTGCACCAAAAGTCATCGGATGACTTGGGTATCTTAAAACAGAAAATCCCCGCCATTGCTGACGAGGAATTTTCTTGGAACCGAGATTGAAGGATTCTTTTGTGGGCTTTGGGCCCACTAATATTTTAGTGTATGTAAGCCATTAGTAAATGTGGGCTGGTGCTCTCTTTAAGCTGGCGGATACATTTTTCTTTTATCTGACGAACCCGTTCGCGGGTTAGGCTGAATTTTTCGCCAATTTCTTCCAGCGTCATAGGATGTTTGCCATTTAAGCCAAAGTAGCTGCTTATAATTTCAGCTTCGCGGTCGGTAAGTTGCGATAGAGCAGAGTTTAGCTGCGATTCAACATTCTTCTGCATCAGTTCATCTTCCGGCGAAATATCGTTTTTGTCGTAAAGTGTATCGCTTAGTGCGCCCATTCCATCTTCCGAACTGCCAAATTTTGAGTCGGTTGAAAGGGTGGTAGTGTTTACGCGGAAATATTCATCAATTTCCTCTTTGGTCATGCCCAGCATCTCCATCAACTCTTCTACATCCGGTTCGCGCTGGTATTCCTGTTCAAAGTTCTGAAAGGCCTTGGTTATTTTAGTATAAGCGCCAATTTTGGCAACGGGTAAGCGTATAATGCGGCTTTGCTCTACAATAGCCTGCATAATGGCCTGCCTTACCCACCAAACGGCATAAGAGATGAATTTAAAGCCCCTGGTCTCGTCAAATTTATAGGCGGCCCTGATTAACCCAAGGTTACCATCGTTTATTAAGTCGCTTAACTGTAAACCCTGATTTTGATATTGTTTTGCTACACTAACTACGAAACGGAGATTGCTTTTTACCAGCATATCCAGCGCATCGGTATCGCCGGTTCTTATCCTGCGGGCCAGGTCGGCCTCTTGTTCTGCACTAATCAATTCGTTTTTCGAAATCTCAGCCAAATACTTATCCAGTTGAGGGTCGCGGGCTGCAATGTTGTGTGTAATTCTTAACGGCCTCATATTCGTTTCTTTTTTCTGGATTCACCTTATCTTACGCCCTGCTGTTTGAAAGGTTACAGGTCACAGTATTGATTAAAACAAGTCTTATCTTTTATGTGTATTAATTCCGTCAGGGTTTTTATTAAAACCCGCCAGCCTGTATAAATTCGCGCCACACAAAAACCAGATTATGAAGGTTGCACTGATAGGATACGGAAAAATGGGTAAGGAAATAGAGAAAGTAATAGCCGACCAGGGGCAGGATGAAGTGGTGTTAAAAATAAGCGAAAACAACCTGCAGGACCTAACTGTAGAAAACCTGCAAAAAGCCGATGTGGCAATTGAGTTTACCCAACCCGAAAGTGCCGTAGCCAATATTTATTTGTGCTTTAAAGCCGGCATACCGGTGGTTGTAGGCACCACCGCATGGCTTGGCCGCCTGGAAGAGGTTAAACAGCAATGCGCCGCACAAAACGGAACCTTGTTTTTTTCGCCTAACTACAGCATAGGGGTAAATATATTTTGGGAGGTTAACCGCCGCCTGGCACAGCTGATGAATGCCCAGCCGCAGTATAGTGTGGCAATGGAAGAGATACACCATACCGAAAAGAAAGATGCCCCAAGCGGTACAGCGGTAAAAACCGCCGAAGTAATACTGGAGGAATTAAAGAGTAAGAAAGACTGGGTGCTGGCCGAAAATGTAGGTGCGGAGGCCACCCATAGCTTGCCAATAATTGCTAAAAGAGAACCCAACGTGCCCGGCACCCATATAGTTACTTATACCAGTAGCGTTGACTACCTCGAATTTAAACACGAGGCTAAAAGCCGCAGGGGATTCGCCGAAGGTGCCGTAATGGCTGCACGGTTTGTTAATGGGAAAAAAGGTGTATTTGAAATGAAAGACTTGTTGGCCATATAGCTTGCCCATAATGGCATGTCTGCTTAAATTTTATTTTCGCCAGGTTAAATAATAGTAGTATTACAAAACACGATAACCCGCAAATTACAATATGGTTTTATTAGCGATAGTTCTTATATACATGATAGGCATACGTATAGGTACGTATGGCATATTTAAAAAAATGGGTGTGGCCGAGCCCTGGAAGGCTTTTGTGCCGGTGCTTTGCTCGCGCGAATGGCAAAAAATTATACAGCGCCCTGATTGGTGGACCTGGATGCTTTTTATACCGGGCGTAAACATATTTTACATTGCCAGCCAGCTAACCGAAATGAGCACGGCCTTTCGTCGCCACAGCTTTTTAGAACACTTTGCCGCGGTAATGTTTGCCTTTATTTATTTCCCGTTTTTGGGTTTTGCGCCTAACGAGAAGTTTATTGGTGTAGGCGGGGTTAAACCCGGCCAGCCGCCCTTGCAGCGTTCTGCAATACGCGAGTGGGCCGATGCTATTGTGTTTGCCGTGGTAGCGGCTACTCTTATACGTATTTTTGTAGCAGAGGCTTATATGATACCTACCCCTTCTATGGAGAAGACCTTGCTGGTGGGCGATTTTCTTTTTGTGTCTAAGTTTCATTACGGTGCCCGCGTGCCTAATACGCCTTTGGCATTGCCATTTGTGCACCACACTATACCTATTACCAATGGCAAAAGCTATGTGGAGTGGATTAAGTTCCCTTACAAAACCTTACCGGGCTTTCAGCATGTAAAGCGGAATGATATGGTGGTGTTTAACTTTCCGGCCGGCGACACGGTGGTGCTCGAAAACCAGGCACCGAGCTATTACGACCTGATACGTTATACGGCTTACAGCAATAAGGTAGATTATGCCACCGCCCGCCAATTGATGTGGAGCGACCCAAACCAGCATATTGCAGCTCGCCCGGTTGATAAACGTGAGAACTATATTAAGCGCTGTGTAGCTATAGCCGGCGATAAGCTGGAAGTAAAAGACGGCGTTTTGTTTATTAACGATGCGCCGGCTTACCGTCCCGAAAATCTGTATACCCCGTACTTATTAGTGTTTAAGGAAGGCCTGATACCTAACCAGGATGTAATTGATGCCCTTGAAATGGAAAACATTAGCAATCGCATTGGAGCCTTACCGGCTAACCACTTTTTGGTGCTAATGACCAAGCCCCATGTAGAAGAACTTAAAGCTATGGGTATAACCACCACCCTGGAGCCATTCTACTACCGTAAAGGCGAGTTGCAGGAGCCCATTGAGAATATTTTCCCTAACGATACTATGCGCTACAAATGGAACGTAGATAACTTTGGCCCTGTTGTGTTACCTAAAAAAGGCTGGACACTTACCCTTAACGATTCCGTTTACAAGCAATATGAGCGTGCTATACATGTATACGAAAACAATACGGTTGAGCAGCGCGATGGCAAATTCTTTATAAATGGGCAGGAAACTTCTACCTACACCTTTAAAATGGATTATTACTGGATGATGGGAGATAACCGCCATAATTCTCAGGATAGCCGTTACTGGGGCTTTGTACCCGAAGACCACATTGTGGGCAAGGCTTGGTTTATTTGGATGAGCTATGCTAAAGATGCTACCAGCGCGTTTAAAAAGATACGCTGGAACCGCATGTTCAGTTCTATACATGGCCGCTGGGCGCCGGACGACGAAAAATATACCAAATAACAGGATGATGAGGGTAGAGGAATTGTTTTTAGAAGGTGAGGAGGCTATTAAAAACGGCAATTACATTGCTGCTAAAATAGCTTTTGAGAATGCTTTAATGGAAGACCATGAATATGCACCGGCACATAACTCTTTAGGCTGGCTCTATAAATCGCAGTTTGACGATTACGATAAAGCAATTAACCACTTTAATGCAAGTATAAGTTATGTACCTTGCTATCCGCACTCCTATCTAAATCTTGTAGATGTTTTAATTTTGAAAGATGATTGGGACGCTGCGAAAAAGATTTTAAAAAAAGCCTCGAAAATAAGCACGGTGCACAAGGCAAAAATTGAATATAATTTAGGGCGTATTTGTGAGCTAACGGCGGACTTAACTAACGCAATAGAGCATTACAAAAAAGCTTTATTACATACCATTAATAATGATTTGGTAGAAGATTATAAAAAGGATATTGAAAGATGCCGGTATAAGCTGGAGCTTTTAGCCGGCTGATAAATTTTACAAAACGGCTTCTCTTTTAAGTATTACCAGCAACAATTGCTCCTCTGGCAACAGGCCTTTTTCTACCTCAAACTTATCATCAAGTTTAGTTAAGTAGTTATTGTGCAGTGTTTGGTTTTCGTATAATTTAATAATGTGCGGATGCACATAGTACTTTTTGCAAACGGTGCGCGTGTTGCCTAAAGCTGCACTAACGTTATTAAGGGCTTCAACTATATTTTTTTGCGTGGCAGTTACTGTATCGGCTACCCCCAATTCTTTAAAAGCAAGTATGGCTTGTGTGGTGCCGCTCCAGGTCCGGAAATCTTTAGCAGTAAAATCCTGCCCGGTAATCTCTTTTAAGTAGGCATTTACAGCGCCCGAATCAATAGCATGACGCTGCCCCTGCTCATCAAAGTATTGAAACAACTCTTCGCCGGGTATATCGCGGCACTGTTTTACTAACCTTGCAAAGCGCTTGCTGGCTATGCTTATTTTGTGCGAAACTCCCTTTTTACCTTTAAACGCAAACTCGATTTTGCTGCTGCCAATTTTTACATGGCGGTCTTTTAAGGTGGTTAATCCAAATGACCCATACAGCTTTTCATAAGCGTTGTTGCCTATGCGTATATTGGTCATTTCCATTAGTTTAACTATAAGTGCTAAAACTTTTTCTTTAGGTAATCCCTGCTTCGCTAAATCATGGTCTAACCGTTGCCTTATTTCAGGTAGTGTTTTACCAAAATCGTATAGCCTGAAGAATTTTGTATGGTTCCGTAATTGGCTCCATAGTGTATGATATTTGTATTGTTTGCGGTTACGGGCATCGGTGCCGGTAGCCTGTAAGTGGCCATCGGGCAAGGCGCAAATCCACACATTTTCCCAGGCAGGGGGTAATACCAGGCTTTTAATGCGCTGCAGATGTTCTTTATCGCGTAAAAGTTTATTATTGAATTTGTAATCGAAGCCCTTACCTTTTCTAATCCGTATAATGCCGGGCTGACTATCGGTAGTGTAAACCAGGTTAACCGCCTTTGCGCTTTTAACCGGGTCGCTCACAATTTCCTTCATCCGCTTAATCCGTAAACGAGGTAGTGGGTTTGCTTCTTTTTTCATGCACCGGCGCTCTTAATAATTAATGTGCCTTGCTCGCCAACATCTGCCGGCTTACCGGTAACGGCTGCAGCTGCCATCTGTAAAAAAGCTATCATTTTACCATACTTCACATCCCAGTAGTGGGCTTTATGTGGATGCACACATATTAAACGAAGATTTGGATCATCAACTCCTTCGGGGAACCAGGCTTTTGCAACGGGCGTCCAAAGCATGGCAGCTTTCAATCTATCCTCTATAATAGTGGCATCTCCATCTACCACCAGGTATTTTGAGTTGGTATTGTCGGAATATACTAACCGCACATCGGGATGAAAACTTATTTGCTTATTCTTTTCGCTTTCGGCAGCGCTAAAAAACCAAATGTTCCCTTTTGTGTCCACCTCCAGGGTACTCATAGGCCTTATTTCAGACGCATGCGGACCTGTTTCGAACATACACACTCTTATGCCTTCGGCCAATTCTTTCAATTTGTTTAGGGCTGCCTCGTCGGTTAATTTTATTTCGTCGCTCATAGCTTTTTATTTTTGTAGTTCTGTTGCTTAGGTATATAAAGCATTACCGGTTGAGTTTTTAAACCCAACCGGTAACGTTTATATGGTTATCCCTTTTTAAAAATGGTAATGCCTAATACAATCATTACCAGCCATACGGCTAAAAAGATGAAGAATAAAACTTTGGCTATAGATGCAGCGCCGGCTGCTATATCAGTAAATCCGAAAACAGCGGCTACAATAGCTATTATTAAAAATGCAAATGACCAGCGTAACATAGTATATAATTTATGGTTAATGAATACTTACATTTTTAAAATAGTATGCCAGCACAACACTTTAACTTTTACCCCAATTGTTAAGACTACCTAAGTATTACTGGTTGGTTGTGGTGGATTTTGATACGGTATTTCCCCGCATGCGCTATACTATTCCCAATGTTCTACAATTTAGAGATGCGCAAGCAGCTGTTATGGCTGGTATAGTTGTTTAATTTATTAGTTCAGGTACGTGATTCAGTTCACTACCAAACTGGTATCGGGCCTTAAAACCCGATACCATATTGGAACTACACTTAAAGGAGTGTTCAACATAAAGCCCTCAACGGCAAAAGCATCGCGGAGCAATCAATAAAGCTAACCAGCCTACGATTTGTTCCGCGTCTTTTTTTGTAAAAAACTCATACAAACTTTAATTTCAATTTATAATGAAAAAGCCGGAAATGAATAAGGCCAATACAGGCATCTTAGCCAAACTTACCCTGAATGATTTGCAGGGAGAATGGTTTGTGGTAATGAGCAACTTCCCTATGTGGCTTAAAGGAGATAAACTTTGCCCCAGGTTTAACTACGATATAGAAATACAGAAAAATATTATTGGCTTAAAGGACGAGGTAGGTTATGTAGAAAAGAATAAGTATAAAACCATTAAAGGGTTCGATAAACCGCTTAACACATTAAATACAGAATTTGAATGGAGAGGAGAGGGGTTGCTTAAATTAATAAGCAGCCGGTGGGAAATAGTTAATTACGATACTGCCGGGAAAGACTGGATGATAATTCAGTTTAAGTCGACCCTGTTTACGCCTACAGGTATTGATATTATAAGCCGCACGCCCACTATACCGCCTTTAAAACTGCAACTAATAACCCAATTGGTTCCACCGCAGAAAAAGGCTCTGCAGCTTATACCACAAAGTCTTTAATCTTTCTTTTTATCAGGGGCATCGGTGGCTTCTGATTTCTCTTCGTGCTTTTTCGCGGCCTCATCAATAGAGTGGGTGGCATGTATATCCTGCTCGCTTTTGGATAAGGTTGCCAGCTTTACATAAAACTTCTTCAACACTTCCAGTTCCTGCTCAGTCAGGTCTTCAACATCTATCAGCCGGTTGCTGGAGTACTTATCGGCGGCAATCAGTTCGTTTAGCTTTAACTGTATAGCCAGCGTATCGCGATTTTGTGATTGTTGAATTAAGAATACCATAAGGAAGGTAATGATAGTGGTGCTGGTATTAATAACCAGCTGCCAGGTATCGCTAAACTTAAATATGGGCCCCATTGAGGCCCATATTATTACTATTAGTAAGCTTACACCAAAAGCATAGGGACTGCCGCTAAGCTTTATTACCTGTGCAGAGAAAGCGGCGAATTTTTTCGAAAATGTTCCACTGCCTTTTTTCATAGCCGTTTTGTTTGTTGCTTCTCTTCAAATTTATTCATCGGATGAATTTTGAAACAATGAGCGCGAATATTTTAGTAAGAATCTATCTGCACTGGAATTCGTCCGATAAATGTTACCTTTTGGTAGTTAAGAATTTATTTCTTCTTCTTCAGCCTATCCAGGCTATCCTGTATAGCTTCTTTTTCTTTCGCCTCTTCTTTCTCTTTCTTTTTGTAGTAGCCTTTGAACAAAAAGTTGCTTTTAGCAGCCTCCATGTTTTCGCTAAAGCCTTTTAAGCCGGTTTTAGCATTCACTACTACTCCGTTTATGTTGTTAGCGAACTTCTCATCAACTAACAGTTTACCAATGGTTCCTTTACCTTCTTTAATACCACCAACTATAGTCGATAAATCGCTGGTAATTAAGGCAGCATTATTCATGGTAACTGCAGCCTGGGCCATAATTACATCCATATTACTTCCGCCACCGGCCGGTAGTTGTTCACCATCTTCTACTTCTTTCATATCGGCGTTGCCGCTGGTAATTACCAAAAGTTTATCGCCCATCAATCCATCGGAGTTGATACCGGCAGTAGCACCCTGTTTTATAAACTTCTTTACATCCTTATCAATAATGTATTCTACCCTTACGGCAGTATCGCTTATAATAGTTACGTTATCAATGGTGCCTACGTTAATACCGGCAAAGCGCACATTGCCACCCGATTGAAGGCCACCAATATCTTTAAATATAGTGTGCAGCTTAATTGTTTTGCTAAAAAGGCGGGTTTTTTGGCCAATAAAGCCTACCGCTACCATTAGCGTTACAAAACCTACCACCACAAAAATTCCTACCATTATACGTTGTTTATTATCCTTATTCATTTTGTTTCTTTTTTATTCAGTTCGCGGTTTGGGTTAAAAAAATTCTTAACGGTTTCGTTATCCGAGTTGCTTAATTCTTCCATACTTCCTTCTTCAATAAACTGGCCTTCGTACAGTATGGTAATACGGTTGGCGGTTACACGGGCACATTCAATATCGTGCGTTATAATGATAGAAGAGGAGCCGTGCTTGGTTTGTATATCTTTTATAAGCAGGCTAATCTCGTGTGTTGTAATGGGGTCTAAGCCGGTAGTAGGTTCATCGTATAAAATAATTTCGGGTTTAAGAATGATGGTACGCGCCAGGCCTACGCGCTTGCGCATACCGCCCGAAAGCTGTGCCGGCATTTTATCAATGGCATCAGTAAGGCCTACATCGGCTAATGCTTCCTCTACCAGTTTGGTTTTATCTGCCAGGCTCATTTTGCGGTCGTCGCGCAATGGAAACAACAGGTTATCGCGCACACTCATTGAATCATACAGGGCACCGCTCTGAAATAGAAAGCCAATGCGCTTGCGGGTAGCGTTTAATTCCTCGGGTTTAAGGTCCGGCACATGTTTGCCAAATACTTCTGCTCTTCCGCTATCGGGCGTAAGCAAACCTACCAGGCATTTAATCAGCACCGATTTACCGGTGCCCGATTTACCCATTATTACTACTGACTCTCCTTTATGTATATCCAGCGATACGCCTTTTAATACTTCCTGCTTGCCAAAGGCTTTTTTTACATCTACTACATGCACTACAAGCTCCTGGTTATTAACCGGGGCTGCGGCGGCTTGTTGTGTGGCGTTGGCTTCTTTAGTTTCCTGTTCGTTCATAGCTGGTTATTAGTAAATGAATGTGCTGGTAATTTGCACGGCTATTAAATCGATAAGAAAAACAAGTAGTGATGATATTACCACGGCTGAGTTGGCGGCTAAACCTACCCCCTCGGTGCCTTTGTTATTAGTATACCCTTTATAGCAGCTAACAACACCTATGGCAAAACCAAAGAATACAGTTTTAACCAGCGCAGGCATCAAATCCTGAAAATCGAGTGCATCAAACACGTGGTTAAAGAATAGTTGGGCTGAGGTGCTGCCATCTAAAGCAACGCCCATAAGTGAACCTACTACCGATATAGCATCGGCGAATATTACAAGCATGGGCAGCATTAATGTAATAGCAAATACGCGCGTAACTACCACATATTTAAAGGGCCGGTTACCGGCTACTTCCATAGCATCTATTTGCTCGGTTACTTTCATACTGGCAATTTCGGCGCCCATACCCGAGCCAACTTTGCCGGCGCATATAAGGGCGGTAATAACCGGTGCTATCTCGCGTATCATAGCCACCGCCACCATGGCAGGTAACCAGCTTTCTACGCCTACCTTGGCCAGCGTTGGCCGGCTTTGCATGGTAAATACAAGGCCCATAATAAAGGCCGTAAGCCCTACCAGCGGCAGCGATTTATTGCCTACCAGGTAGCATTGTTTTAAAAATTCGGAAGGCTCGTAAGGAGGAAGCAATCCCTCTTTAATTGCTCGCCCCGCAAATTGGGTTTGCTCGCCAATGGCGGCAAAAAAATCTCCTGCCCGGTCCAGAATAGTCGCTTTTGGCTCCTCTTCCGGTCCGGCTACGGATTGGGTGGTTTTCATAGTTTGTTTATTTAAAATAGCGGCGCAGTTTCCAGGCCATTGTTTCGTGGGCTTTCATCAGGTCGGTTAAAAAATCGGCGGTTCCTTTATCGCCCAACTCATCATCACATTTATCTACGCCTTCACGCAGACTCCGTATAGCCAGTTCGTGGTCGGCTAATAATTCTTTTACCATCTCTAAAGAAGTAGGGTATTTACCCGGTGCTTCTTTAATAACCGACTTTTCGGCAAACTCTGTGGTAGTGCCAATTACGCTACTGCCCAGTTTGCTAATGCGCTCTGCAGTTTCGTCAATAGCCTCTTCCAGTTCTTTATACTGTGCTTCAAAAAGCAAGTGGTATTCCATAAAGCTTTCGCCGTATACGTTCCAGTGGAACTTTCTAAGCTTGGTATATAATATTACCTGCGTGGCTAATACTTCGGTAAGTATGTCGGTAACTCCTTTCAGGTGCTCCGGTGTAATTCCAATATTCGGTTTCATGATGGTTTGGTTTGTTTTTATGTGTGTTAAAAATGTTGTGCCACAAGCAATTAAGCTGCTTTAAGCACGCGGAACTTAGCCGAAGGCACATTTAGTTCGTCGCGGTATTTTAACACGGTGCGGCGGGCAATTTTAATACCCTTCTCTTCCAGTATTTTCGATATCTGGTAATCGGTATACGGGTTGTTCTTATCCTCGTTTTCGATAATAATACCCAGCATTTCTTTTACATTAATGTTAGATATGTAATTGCCGTTGCTTGCTTGTATACCAAAGGTAAACAGGTCTTTAAGGGCCAGTTTGCCATGTGTGGTATCGGCAAAGCGGGTGCTGGTAATACGCGATATGGTAGATACATCTAACTCGGTGCGGTCGGCAATATCCTGCAATACCATAGGAACTAAATCCTGCTGGTTATTGCTGCGCAAAAATTTCTCCTGTAACTCTACTATGCAGTTGATTACCAACTTCATGCTGCGCTCGCGCTGAGAAATACAATCCAGGAACCATTTAGCCGATTGGGCTTTGCTCTTTAAAAAGGTTTCTTTCTGTGCTTCGGTTTTGGTTTTCTTTTTCTTTTTAGCCAGTGCTTTCAGCATTTCAACCGCCGAGTTGTTAATGCGCACGCTGCTTATGTAGCTATCGGCCAGTTCGCCCTTTAGCACACCGTTTTCATCTTCCATTATTACAAAGTCAATTCCGGTTTCAACCTTCTTTTGTATAGGGCTGCTGCTACTATCCAGGTTACACGGGTTAGCGTTTAGTTTTTTAATTAAACGCATGGCGGCATCTACCTGCTCCTGGTTAAGCTCCTGAGCCTCGCGTATAGCGCTAAATTTGCGATCGCAAAGCAGGTTAAAGTTCTCATCTAGTATATTGTAAGCATGCACGTGTGTGCGGGTCTTCTTTTCTGTTCTAAAAATCTGCAGCATAAGGCACTCGCGCAGGTTGCGGGCACCTACACCATGGGGGCCACAGTTTTGCACCATTTCTAATATGCGCTCCACCTCTTCCACATCAATAATGCGGGCCATTTTAAACGATAAGGCATCGGCTATATCATCGCAGCTGGTGCGCAGGTAACCATCGGTATCCAGACAGTGGATGATATATGAACCTATATTAAAATCTTCTTCTTTAAGGTGCATGGTGCGCAGTTCCTCTACCAACTCTTCGCGGGTGTTTACATAGCCCTCGGCGTTGCTCATTATATCGCGCTTTTCGGCGTGCAGCTTGCTATCGTTTACACCTACCTCGCGGAAGGAGTATTCATCTTCATAGGTATCGGCATCTTCGTAGCTAAGGTCTTGCGTAAGGTCGTCGCCTTCTATCTCTTCATCGCTTTTTACATCTTCTTCAAGGAAGAGGTTTTCTTCAATCTCCTCACGCAGGTTCTGTTGTAATTCGTGTTGTTGAAGTTTTAAAAAGTTTAGGTATTGTATTTGGGTTGGCAGTATGCGCTGCTGGGTGGTGGCGGATTGGTTTAGTTTCATAACTCAGATTCTTTTAGGGGTTATGCCAGCCGGTGTTTCGAAAACAGTGCCCGTTTTACCCCTATTGATAATCAATTAGTTAAGAATTAACAGTTAACGAATGTTTAAACGTTAATGGTCAAAATGGGGAAATATGTTCCCCAAAAATGAGGTTGGTTAATTAGGCATTGCCCATATAAGGGATTCTCGCCCTTAGTTTTTTTTGCCGTATGTTATTATTTGGGTATATGAGAACCAAAACAATTTGGCACACGTTACGTAACACAACACACGTTTTGTGAGTTGTTAACGGATTGAGGCACTTTTTTCTCTATAAACGCGGTATGTGATTTGTATTATCAGCCTTGAACTTGTGAAATTTGATAAATAATGAACCATGATAAATGCCTATAAAAACGCTCTTATTGTAGAAGATGATGATGACCTGAGAGGCCTACTGGCAAATATTCTAAAGCAAAAAGTAAGTATAGTTTCTGATAGCGATACCCTTACCAGCGCCGAAGCAATGATAAAAGACCGCCAGCCTGATTTTATTCTACTTGATAACAACCTGCCAGATGGCCGTGGCCTGGATTACATTAAAACCTTTAAGGCCCTGTGCCCCAGCGTAAACATTGTAATTATAAGCGCACTGCCTAACTTAAAAGAAGAAGCCTTTTTACACGGCGCCGATGGTTACCTTGAAAAGCCACTACGCATTGCCGACATCAATAATTTTTTAGAAAAAGCCGCCTGACTGCCAGAAGAAAGCCCTGCCTTATAAGTATTCGATATTCACCTTTAAATCGGCAAACTTTTTAACCATAGCCGTTACCCCACAGTATTTATCCTGCGATAAATTTACCGCCTTTTCTACCTTATCTTTTTCGTCGGCATTGTTTAACTTAATACGATAAGTTAAGTGAATGGTGTGATACGTTTTAGGATGCTCCTCTGTCAATTCTCCACTTACATCTATTTTAAACACCGAATGCTCTACCCGCATTTTGCGCAACAGATCTACCACATCAATAGCAGTGCAGCCAGCCAGTGAGGAGAGTATAAGCGCCTTGGGCCTTACACCGGTGTTATGCTCCGGGTCGCCGGCATCTATCCTTATAGTTTTATCGTTTTGTAATACATCAAATTTATCGTCGGATAAGTGAGTAAGCGCAATGCTGTGAGTTACCATATAGTCGTTTATGTTTTAAATTCGTGTTTTTATTGGTTAGTGCAGTCAGCGTATTGGCACATTGCGTAATTCGCTAATTTTCAAATTGGCTAATTCCCTCTCTTCACCTCAATATACATTAAATCTTCGCGCACTTTAAAGTCGGCCTCTTTCTTCAATTTAAGGGTGGTTGTTTTAAACTCATTAGTTCCTTCTACAAACTGCAGGGGCATATTAGTGCCCGATATTGCCGCCGGCATTTTAAACTCCTTTACATCGGTTACCCACCGGTAGCTTAACTCAAACTCGCCTTTCTTCAACTTTTTAAGCTTGTATTCAAACACCGGCAGGGCCGCCTGTTTAAGGTATTGTTCAAACACAGAGGTTAAATTGCGCCCCGTTTTTTTATTAAAGTAAGCCAGCACCTCGTTATAGTTCGTGTTTTTCATTTTAAAGGTGGTATCGCACATGCCTTTTATAAGAGCCCACCATTGCTTATCGTTATTTACCACGGTGCGTAGCGTGTTTAAAAACAGCGAGCCCTTGCTATACATATCGCCGTTGCCTTCTTCATTAACCCCGTATATGCCCACTACGGGTTCTTTATTGCCGGTGTGGCTTTTATGCGCGTTTATATATTTAATGGCCGTATCTTTTCCAAACATACACTCTACATATATAGCCTCGGTGTAGGTGCAAAAGCCCTCGTGTATCCACATATCGGCAATATCCTGGCAGCTTACACTGTTGCCCCACCATTCGTGCCCGCTTTCATGTATGATGATGTAATCAAAATCGAGCCCAATGCGCGAGTAATCGGTGCCGGCATAGCCCGTTAAATACCGGTTGCCATAGGCAATAGCACCCTGGTGCTCCATACCCAAATAAGGGGTTTCCACCAGCGCATAGCCATCGTTCCAAAAGGGGTATTTGCCAAGGTATTGCTCGTAGCAATGCAGCATGGGCTTTACCTGCATAAACTGCAGGCGGGCCTTATCTATATTATAGCGCATTACGTAGTAATCCAGCGCCAGCTTGCTGCCATCGGTGGCCGTGTATTCATCGTTAAAGCTTACATAGTCGCCTATGTTTAGGGTTACGTTGTAGTTGTTAATAGGGTAGCTAACCTGCCAGTTATAGGTAGTGGTGCCATCGCCAAGCGGCACGGCGGCTTGTTCTTTACCATTGGCTACACAGCGCAGTTCATCGGGCACATTGCAGGCTATATGCATGCTGTCGGGTTCATCGCCCAGGTAATCTTTGCAGGGCCACCAGCTACTGGCGCCCATACCCTCGCACGAAACGGCAATCCATGGCCGCCCGTTGTTATCGTGGCTCCAGGTAAAGCCCCCATCCCACGGGGCGCGCTTGGCAACGGTTGGCTTGCCATAGTAGTTTACCGTTATTTCCCCTTTAGTGCCCGCCTTTACCGGTTCGGCCATGTACACAAACACAGCATTAAACTCGCGCTGGTAGCGCAGGTTGGTGCCCCCGCTGGTTACCGATATTATCTTCATGCTGTCAAACAAATCAAATTGCAGGGTGGTAAAATCCTCTACCGCTTTAAACACTACGCGGTTGCTGCCGGTAATAGTTTTTTTTGCGGTATCAATTTTTACTGCCAAATCGTAGTAGGTAACATCGTAGCAGGTGCGCTCGGGCCGTAGTGAGCCACGCAGGGTATCGGCACGGGTATACTTGTTTTTTTGATTAAGCAGCGATTGGGCATTAGCCTGCAGGGCCGTTAAAAACAGGGCCAGTAGCAATAATTTATATTTCACAATGTTCATCAATACCTGGTTTGGTAATCCGAAATTGAAATAAATTGCCGACTTATTCGTGATAACTAAAATGATTTAAGAAATGTTGCAGCCTTTTTTAGCCTTTGGCTTAGTGCTTTTAATATACGGAACCATAGAGTTTTATGGATGGACAGCTATTAAAACGGCTTTTCAGCCCCAAAATTTGGTGCGTGCCAAATGGGTTTACTGGACTATCTCTATTTCCCTTTTCGCCCTTTTTGTGGCCTACCGTCCTTTCCTTTATAAGTATTTAAATAAAACCTTTGCTACCTACTTTGCCATGGTGTTTGTAATGGCCCTGCTGGCTAAGCTGGTAGTGTTGCTGTTTCTTTTCCCCGAAGATATTGTGCGTTTTTTCAAATTCGTTGCCGGCAAGTTTAGCAGCGCCCCGGTGGTAGAAGGTGCCACGCCTATTACCCGCAGTGCATTTTTAAGCAAGGCCGCCCTTATAACGGCGACTATACCGGCTGCAGGTATGATATACGGTATGGTGGTAAATGCCTACAACTATCGCTTTAGGAAGGTTACAGTTAAATTCCCCAACCTGCCCGATGCCTTTAACGGGTTTAAAATTATACAGCTAAGCGATATACACAGCGGCAGCTTTAACCGCACCGAGCCCATAGTAAAGGTGATTGAAAAAATAAATGCCGCCAATGCCGACCTGATACTTTTTACCGGGGACCTGGTAAACAACGTAACCAGCGAAATGGAACCGTTTATGAACGTGTTTGATAAACTGCGCAGCAAGCACGGCGTAATGAGCGTAACCGGTAACCACGATTACGGCGACTACGTGCGCTGGGATAGCGACGAAGAGAAGAAGGCCAACTTTACGCAGTTTATAGCCACTCACAAACAGCTGGGGTGGGACTTGCTGATGAACGAAAACCGCATACTGGAACGCGATGGCCAAAAGATAGCGATAATAGGAGTAGAGAACTGGGGAGGAGGTGGCTTTGCCAAATACGGCAAGTTTGATGTGGCCTACCGCGGCACTGAGGAAATTCCGTTTAAGATATTAATGAGCCACGACCCCAGCAGCTGGGATAAACGTGTGCTGCCTGAGTTTCCGCATACCGACCTTACCTTTAGCGGCCATACCCACGGCGCACAGTTTGGGGTAGAAAAC
This sequence comes from Chitinophagales bacterium, assembly GCA_044228435.1. Classification (GTDB taxonomy): domain Bacteria; phylum Bacteroidota; class Bacteroidia; order Chitinophagales; family LD1; genus Bog-950. The sequence continues at coordinate 96,042 of JBGAUW010000009.1, read as the reverse complement.
AAGTGGCTTAAATGGAGCCCCTCGCAATATATTTATAAGCAGTGGGCAGGCTTATACCAGCAGGGTAAAAATTACCTGTATGTAAACCGCGGCTTTGGCTTTTTGTTTTACCCCGGCCGTATAGGCATACTGCCCGAGGTGGCCGAGATTACTTTGGTGAAGGGGTAATCCATATTTGTCATTCTGAACAAGGTTTCCGCAGTGAAGAATCTTGCCTTTATGACTCTTAGAAATACAAGATTCCTCTGGCTGCAAAGCCAGCCATCGGAATGACAAATACAGTTAAAACAACACACATGAAACTACGTGTAATAATTACAGGCACTACCGGTATGGTGGGCGAAGGCGTTTTGTTAGAAGCTTTAAACAACCCGGCAGTAGAGCAGGTGCTGGTCATCAACCGAAAGCCACTGGGCCGCACGCACCCCAAGCTTAAGGAAATAATACACACCAACTTTTACGATATTACACCTATACAAGAGCAGCTAAAGGGCTATAACGCCTGCTTCTTCTGCCTGGGTACCAGCAGCGTGGGGATGAACGAAACCGACTACACCAAAGTAACCTACACCCTTACCCTGCATGTGGCTAATGTGCTGCTAAAGCAAAACCCTGACATGACGTTTATATATGTATCGGGTGCGGGCACCGATAGTACCGAAAAAGGCCGCACCATGTGGGCCCGTGTAAAAGGCAAAACCGAGAACGATTTACTCGCCCTCGGTTTTAAAGATGCTTATGCTTTCCGCCCCGGTTTAATGCAGGCCACCGAGGGGCAGCGAAACTTATTACCGGCCTATAAATATCTGGCGTGGTTAGCTCCAACCTTAGTTCGGTTCTTTCCATCATTTGCCAGCACACTGGCGCAGGTTGGTCAGGCCATGATAGTAGCCGCCACTAAGGGCCGCTCTAAAAAAGTGTTAGAGGTAAAGGATATTATTGCGTTGAGTAAGGGGTAGGGTTTAACGCGTCATGGCTTGGCAGTAACCGGAACCGTAATTCCATGTTGGCCCCCCCTGCAAATGCCAACCTTCCGATAGCTTTTGCTTTACAATCTCCTCAAATTTCTCAGGCCTATCTATAGAACTGCGATTGAATACAACTACATATTCCTTAGGTTCTTCAGCCGCCGGGCGTGTATAGCCCATTATAAAAGTTAGTGCTATTACTGCTACAACGGTAAGGGTAAATTGGGCAACAAGGTTTTTCATGTTCTTTTAATTTTACGTTTAAGTAAAACTAAAAAAACTAATAGGTTGCCGGTAGGGAAGAACTACTACTTGCTAAAAATCTTCTCCAGGTTCTCTACCACGCTGCCGTTCTTTTTAACAGCCCGGCGAATTTCTTCCTCACTTACCCCAAACTTACCGCACCAAAACTGCATATCGTCCTTATCATCTAAATCAATCCAACTCCTTGGTTGAATGAGTTTTTTCTTGTTATTGGTATCCATGGTTGCTGTGTTTAGTAGTAGAGAGGCAAATGTTGTGCCCTTGAATAGTCTGCAGTCGGCAAGAAATACAAAGGTGTTATGGTGGCTTATAGTTAATCCCCAACTGCCTTCAGTGGCCACACTACAGACCACCCCGTCCCGATAAATCGGGACACCCCTCCTTGAATACGCCAACCGGTAGTTGGCAAGGAGGGGATAACCTAAGCGCTAAAATTAAGCGCATCCGGTGCCTCGGCGGCTGCCGGCTGTTACTATCCCCTCCTTAATCAAGGAGGGGTGGACCGGCGCCTCGCCGGGACGGGGTGGTTTGCTTAGTAGGTTGCGCTGCTGTTGCTGCTTAGTCGTAAAAAAGTCTATGGGCCAATTGTTTTCGATTTCACTCTCCAAAATTCTTTAATACATTCGCCCTGAAATTGATTGAAGCGAAAGAAAGTTACTTTAGCGATGGTTGTCTACGCAACCGCTGCATAACTCGTACGACGCTTCTTTTTTATAAACCTACTGACGGTGCGCGGCGCAACAAAATAATCCACTGTGAAAAACATTTTACCCTTAATCATTATTTGCTTGGCTTTAGTTAACTGCAGTCCGCGGTTACAAGTAATGTATACAACACCATTAACCCCTTCGGTAAAGGAAATGAACAGCCAGTTTGTTTACGAAAATGATACATTAAGACTTGTATATTCATTTTGGGCCAAAGACGGAGTTATGGGCTTTACAATTGAAAACAAGCTAAACATACCGCTGTATATCGACTGGCGTAAATCTGCTTACATATCAGACGATATTAAAACCTCTTATTGGAAAGAAACTCAAACCACCGTTGCAAATACGGAATATGCATCAGTAGGTTATTCAGGTAGTGCTTCGTATAATAATGGTAACGGAGGCGTTAATAGTGGTTCAGGTTCAGTTAGCCGGGGTAAATCAAGTACAGAAGCAATAAGTATAAAAGACGAGCGTATTTCTTTTATACCGCCTCATACCAAAACGGTTAAACGTTCATTTGCTTTGATGCCAGAGCAGTACATTATAATGGATAATATAAAGCGAACACAGTTCACTGAGAAAATAAAAGCTAAGGTTACTGAAGAATCGTCTGCAAAATCCCCATTAGTATTTAGTAGCTTCCTAACTTATTCTACTAAGGAAACGTTTGATAGTGAAAGTTATGTAATGAATGAATTTTATATTTCAAAGATAGTAGAGCTACCGTATAGGTTTCTAGAGGAAATGTCGGCACACAGTAGGTTTTACGTTGAATACCTCCCCAAATAAGACGCCGACAGGCAGATGGGGTTTGTATTGCCCTACGCAGTTCCATTGCGCACCGCCCCCTTACATTTGCTGCTTTAGCAAATGGAGTTCATAGAGGGCATAAACACTTTACAAAACTACATAGCCGGTTACTGGCATGCCTTTGCTATTTATAAAAAGCAGTTGCCCGATAGCGATGAGCACGAATACATTGAGTTTGTGGCCCTGCCGCAGGCGCAAAAGGCTTATAATAACACGCCTTCACAGACCTATATACTAAAGGCCAAGGTAGAGCGCGGCAAGTTTGTGCGCTGGATAGAGCAACGCCAAAAGGAACTGAAAAAGGCCCCAAAACCTAAACCGAAAGCAACCGCTAAGCCTGCTAAAGATGGCCGTGTGCCCTCCCGCCCAAACACCTGCGATAAGTATATAAAAATTGATGCTTACTACCGGCAGCAATACGAGCAGTTAAAAAACTACACCTTAGCCGTAAGGGCTACTATCAAACACTTTGCTATTACCGAGCGCACGCTGGAGCGCGCCTGGGCGTATGCGCAGTATTTGAAGCAGCAGTAACCCCAATTTACGACGTATGAAGTATGCAGATACTATATGTATTTACATACTTCATACATGCTACATACCTATAAATACATGCCTACGTGTAAAGGTACACGTAGGCTAATAAGTATCTATCCATATATATCTATTCATTCTTCTTCATGTATTTATGCTTTGCTTTTATTTATTTATAAACTGCCATTAACTGCCTTGTATGGATGTATGAAGTATGCAGGCCCTATAGGGGTTTGCATACTTCATACATGCTACCCGACAATTTGTTTTTAGTTACCCGACAAACTGTTTCTGCCTGCCCAGTTTTGTAAGTTTTGCGCAGGCATGGCTGTAATTTTACAGCATGAAAAACAATGAACATAACAACAACGAAAACCAGCTGAATCCTCAGTTCGACGATTCAATTTTTAACCGCGAAGTGCTTAAGCACACTATCCATTTCGATTTTTTTGAACGCTACGAGGGCAGCCGCATAAGCCTTAAAAAAGAGGTAGAGATACCCCAGCCGGTAGTAAAAATACACGGCATGCCGGTGTGCACCCGCCAAAGTTTAACTTTGCTAAGTGGAGCCAGCAAGGCCGGCAAAACTGCCTTTACCAGCATACTGTGTGCCGGGGCCATTAAAACAGCTAATGGCTACGATGGCTGCCCCTATATAGAGGTGACGGATAACACTGAACAGCATGCGGTGATACACATAGATACCGAGCAAAGCGAGAGCCAGCAGTTTAATAATATGAAAAACGCCGTAGCCAAACGCGCCTACCGCAACGAAGAACCCGACTACTATTACAGCTACAACAGCCGCGATTTTAGCATAGAGGAGTTAAATACGTTTGTAAAAGACTTGTTTAGAGAAGCCACTAAAAAGCATGGCGGTATACACCTGGCAATAATAGACGGGGCAGCCGATTTTTTAAAGAGCGTAAATGATGAAGTAGAAGCCAACGATTTGATAAAAACATTCGGGCAGCTGGCCAGCGAATACAATACATCGATCATATTAATACTTCACCTAAACCCCGGTAGCACTAAGGAACGGGGCCACATAGGCAGCCAGGCACCGCGCAAATGCGAAACGGTGCTAACTATTACCAAAGATGTTAAGCAGCCGGATGTAAGCGTGCTGGAGGCTAAATTACTGCGCAACGGCAGCCTTACTGATTTTACCCCGTTGGCATTTATGTTTGATAAACACAAACGCTACCATACCTTTATAGATGGCTACAAGAAACCAGACGAAGCCAGGCTACCAGAATTAGCCAAACAGGTGTTTGTAGAAAGAATGAACTGGAGCGATTCGGTTAAAGCTATTGCCCAGGCCGAAGGTTATTCGGAAAGACAGGGGGCTACAACACTTAAAGATATGTTAGACCTTGGTATACTGGCAAAAGCAGTAGAGGGGCGTAATACGTTTTATGCTTTAAAAGGCTATGAAGATGTTCCTTTTTAATGTATGAAGTGTGCAACACCCTATAGGGTTTGCATACTTCATACGTTAATGCTATCCATCTCGCGCGAGCATCCGCTCGTGCGCGGGCTTAGCGCTGTTGTGGGCACGAGGGGACCCTCGCGCCAGTTTAGTCGTTGGCTGTTAATGCGTGGCGGTTCTTCCTATAGGAAGTTAGTAGGTTGCTTAGCGGCTGCTTCAGCCGTCAATTGTCAATAGTCAATCGTCATTCCCGCCGCATCTATCGTCAATCGTCGTCCGTCAATGGTCAATTTCTGCCTATAATGCGCTAATAATCAACTGCAACAATCCCCGCGTTGTAATAAAGATATGGGTTTTAGTGTAACCTTTCTTGACAAGTCTTTTTGTGTAGCCTATATTATTTACATAACGCAACGAAAAAGAAAAAACGAAACTATGAACAAGCTACCTAACATTTTTACCGCGGCACTGATTACTTTTTCTTTAAATACTTTTGCAGGTAACTGCCCGGCCCTTAGCGGCGAGTTTACCATAGGCAGCAGCCAAAATGCAGACTTTAGCAGCATACAACAAGCCAGCGATGCTTTAACCTGCGGCGGCGTAAGCAGCCCGGTTATCTTCCACATCGAAAACGGCATTTATAACGAAAAGGTAACCCTTTCTAATATACCAGGAGCCTCTGCTCTCAACACCATCGTTTTCGATTCTAAGTCGGGCGAGAGAACCGACGTGATAGTGGCTAATAAAACCTCTGACGCCACTATCGTTCTTAATGGAACATCGTATGTTTCATTCGAAAACATTACCGTAGACCACAAGGCGGCCACTTACGGCAACTGCGTTCGTGCCGAAGGCAAAACCAACCACCTTGCGTTTAAAAGTGTAATTTTTGATGGTGTTGAGACAGACGCTAAAGGAACTGCATCGGCTGTGGTTTACATGACCGCCACCGCCGCTAAAAACGATGTAAGCATGCACGATTGCGAAATAAACAACGGCAGTATTGGCCTTAGCAAAAGCGGAGTGAGCGCCGAAGATATGGATACCAAAACATCGATAAGCGGTAACCTGTTCTTTAACCAAACCGAAGCCGGTATAAGCATGGGCTTTGAAGATGCACCCGAAATTGCCAACAACGTAGTAAGCTCGGTAGGTAACAATACAGCCTACACCGCTATAGCTTTAAACAGCGCAGCCAACCAAATAATAGTAACTAAAAATGTAATTAACGCCCCTAACGGCAGCACGGGCCTTGCTTTAACCAACTGCAATGCACAACCTACCAACCTGGGCCAGATAGTAAACAACAGTATAGTAGCAGGTAACTCAGGCATCAGCATCAACGGCAGCACCGATAACCAAATATTAAACTTTAACCGTGTTAAGCTTTCGATAAACGGTGGTGGCAAGACTTACTACGCTAACAGCGGCACCGGTAACAACATTAATATGATGAACAATATCTTCTTTGATATGACCACCGGTGCTTACACTATCATTGGAAACAGCTATAAGGATTTTTTCAACCAATTGCCTTCACAAAGCAACCCCGATATGCAGGCATCTGCTAACGGTATAATGGTAGAAAAAGTATCTCCTATTAAATAATCGTTCTTTCTTGTTCGCGTTAAAGGCTCGGGTTGCTCCGGGCCTTTTTTCATTTGTGCCCCCTTGTGTTTGGGTAGGTAAAGGGCCCTAACTTTGTAGATTGTTATAGAACGCTGCTGATATATAAGTATACGCAGGGGTTGCATAATTGTTACAGTCTTTTTTAAAAAAGTTTCAGGTTGTTTTAAAAAGTTTTTCATTGGTAAAAACCGGTGGGTTTGTATTTGGCTTCTCCTAAAAAATACATACAGAGAAAATACCCCCGCAGTGTCTCCGCCTCGGGACGCTGCGGCCAGGCAGATATAGCGCTAAACTTTACCGCAGAGTCCGCGAAACGCGAGACATCTGCGGGGGAGTAGTCGATTGTAAGTAGTTGCACGAGTGCTGTTAGAAATCGATAGGTTTTAAAGCCACCCCCTAGCACAAATAACAAATGGCACACCCCTTACGAGATATGCCATTTGCATTATGCTTTATTACTAAAACCTTTTACTGTGCGCTGCCGGCTAAGCCCAGCTCGCCTAACACCTGGTTAACCCATGTGCCGGTTCTTTCTTCAGTCAGTTCATCCTGGTTATCTACATCCAGGCATAGGCCCACAAACTGGTCGCCGCGCTGTGCTTTGCTAAAATCGTGCTCGTAGCCCGCTACACTGGTAAGGCCCACTAAGCTGCCGCCGTTCTTTTCAACTATTTCGGCAAACACGCCTAAGGCATCGCAAAAATACGAGGCATAGCCATACTGGTCGCCAAGGCCAAAAAAGGCTACTTTTTTACCGGTAAAATCTACCTGGTTCATTTCGCTAATGTATTCTTCCCAATCGCCCTGCAACTCGCCATCATACCAGGTAGGCATACCCAATATAAGCAGGTCAAATTTGGCCATATCTTCCTTCTTCTTCTTATAAATCTCCAGCAGTTCAACTTCGCCGCTGCCTATTTTAGCTTCTACTAATTCTTTCACCTTCTTTGCAACTCTCTCGGTGTTGCCGGTATCGGTTCCGTAAAATAATCCAATTTTTGCCATTGCTATTTTGCTTTTTCTGTGGTTACTACTTTTACTTTTTTCTTTCCTTTTTTAGGGTTGTCTTTCTCCTTTTTAGGGTCAATTTCTTCTTTGCTTTTTAAAACATCAAATTTAGCAGGGTTGGTTATTACTTCAAGCGCTTTTGTAAACACATTATTTACCTGCGAGTTAATAACGCGGTAAAACATGCCTGCATCGTATAAGTTGCGGCCAATGGTTGCCTTTAAGCGGGCTTTTATCAACTTTTCGCTTTTTGCAAAATCGCGCTCAAAGTTAATTACCGTATCGTTTTTAACGGCGCCAAAGTATTGCCAAAACGTTTTAGGGTTTAAGCCCGGCTTTAATTTAATGGCGCTATCGGCTACCGCTGCGGCCACGTATTTAGCCAAAACGATAGTATCAATTTCGTAATAATTAAAGAACGAATCGGCCGATGGATACAGGTGGTTCAGCTCCGCCCGGTTCCTATCAACATAATCCAGGCAGAATTTGTTCTCTACACCCTTGCGGATAAGTTGGTTAAACAGGGGCGAGTTAGCGCTGGTATCGTAAGGCACAAAAAAATCGGGTAATACGCCACCGCCGCCATACACATCGCGGCCGTTAGCCGTGTGGTAGTGCAGCGAATCGGCAAACTTAAAGGTATCTTTACCAAACAGCTCACCCGATTCTAAGCGCTCCTTATAATCGTCGCGGTAATCTTTATTGCCCAGGCCATACGGCTTTTGTATGCAGCGGCCGCTTGGGGTATAATAGTGGGCGGTAGTCAGCTTAAGCTGCGAGCCATCGCTAAGGGTAAAAGGCTTTTGCACCAGGCCCTTGCCAAAGGTGCGGCGGCCTACCAAAAGGCCACGGTCGTTATCTTGTATACAGCCCGAAAGGATTTCGGCAGCCGATGCCGAGCCCTCGTCAATCATTACCACTATTTTACCTTCTTTATAAAAACCGTGGTTGTTGCTAAAGTAAGGCTGGTAATTGCTGTGCACACCCTGGGTGTAAACTATCAGTTTGTTATCGCCCAAAAACTGGTTGCACATATCTACCGCCGTATACAGGTAGCCGCCCACATTGCTTTGTAAGTCGAAAATCAAATCCTTCATACCCTGTGCGCGCAGCTTATCCACGGCCTGGCTAAACTCCTGCAAACTGGTAGCCGAAAAGCGCTCTAAGCGTATGTAGCCAACACCCGGCTGCACCATGTAGCTGGCGGTAATGCTGTAAATAGGAATTTTATCGCGGGTAATATTAAAGTCAATCAAACCGGTTTCGCCCTGGCGCATCATAGTTACGCGCACTTTGGTGCCCTTGGGGCCACGCAGCTTTTTAATTACGCCTTCGTTTTCAATTTTTACACCGGCTACTATGGTATCATTTACCTTAATAATTTTGTCGCCGGCATGCAGGCCTACTTTTTCCGATGGGCCGCCCGGTATTACCTCCAGCACCATTATGGTGTCTTTCAAAATTTGGAAGGTAATGCCCACGCCTTCAAAGTTTCCTACCAGCTGCTCTTCGCTGCGTTTAACATCTTTGGCGGCTACGTAGCTGCTGTGCGGGTCCAGGTCCTCAAGGGTCTTTTTTATAGCATCTTCTACCAGCTTTTCTTCGTTTACGGTATCGGTATAGTAGGTGCGCACCAGGTTAAGCACCTCGGTAAACTTTTCAGCCTGGTCGTATTTACGTTTTGGCTCTGTTTGCAGGGTAACCTGCGCAAACGAAACCGCACTAAGGCAGCTTAGTAAGCTAAACAGAAGGTATTTGGTTGCTTTTTGCATTTTTCCTATTTGGTTAAGTCCATGCGTGGATGGGGAGCGAAAATAACAAAATAGCTTGCCCGCCATAATGCATTTAAGTTGCTATAACAACGAATTAACCTAAGCTAACAAAAGGGGGGGGACACAGGTGCTTTTACCGGTAATTCCCCTCTCTAATTTTTCCATTTGATGAATTAAATAATTCATCTTTCTTCGTGGCTATAATTTTACACACGCCAAATGGAATATAAGTTTACCGAGATAGAAGAAAAGTGGAAGAAGTTTTGGGAGGAGAACGGCATTTATAAAGTTACCGAAGATACCACAAAACCAAAGTATTATGTGCTGGATATGTTCCCATACCCCAGTGGTGCGGGGCTGCACGTGGGGCACCCGCTTGGCTATGTAGCCAGCGATATTTATGCCCGCTATAAGCGCCTGAATGGCTTTAATGTATTGCACCCTATGGGCTACGATGCCTTTGGTTTACCGGCCGAGCAGTATGCTATTGAAACCGGCACCCACCCGGCTAAAACCACCGAAACTGCCATTAAGCGCTACCGCGAGCAGATGGATAAAATTGGCTTTAGCTTCGACTGGAGCCGCGAGGTGCGCACCTGCGAACCCGAGTATTATAAATGGACGCAGTGGATTTTTTTACAGCTGTTTAATAGCTGGTATAACCGCGAAAAGAACAGGGCCGAGCCTATTGCTACCCTTATAAGTGGGTTTGAAACCTATGGCTGCACCAGCGAATGGAAGCAGTTTGATGCTACTATACACCCGCCTTTTACCAGCGACGACTGGAAGGGCTTTAACAAAGGTCAGCAGGAGCGCATTTTGCAATATTACCGCCTGGCTTACCGCAGCTATACCGAGGTTAACTGGTGCGATGCCCTGGGCTGCGTATTGGCTAACGATGAGGTGAAGGACGGTAAAAGTGAGCGTGGCGGTTACCCTGTTACCCGCAAAAAAATGCGCCAGTGGAGCCTGCGCATTACCGAATATGCCGATAGATTACTTAGTGGTTTAGATACTATTGACTGGAGCGAGAGCCTGAAAGACCAGCAACGCAACTGGATAGGCAGGAGCGAAGGAGCCAGTTTGCAGTTTCATGTGCCGGATGCTGAGTTTTTATTAGAGGTATTTACCACTCGCGTAGACACCCTGTTTGGTGCTACCTTTTTGGTAATTGCACCCGAGCATGAGTATATACAGGAACTAATTACACACGAGCAGCGTACGGAGATGGATGCCTACCTGGCTTATGTAAAAAGCCGCAGCGATATTGAACGCCAGCAGGAGAAAAAGATTACCGGTTGCTTTACCGGCAGCTATGCCGAGCATCCGTTTACCGGTGTTAAGCTACCTATCTGGACGGCCGAATACGTTTTGGCCGGTTACGGCACCGGTGCTATTATGGCTGTGCCCGCCGATGATGAGCGCGACCGCAAGTTTGCCGAAAAGTTTGGCCTGACGGTTATAGAGGTTATTGATAAAACGATGTATGAAGGCGCTACCATAGAAGATAAGGTAGGCAAAATGATAAACAGCGATTTTCTGAACGACATGGAAGTGAAGGATGCCATTGAAGAAATGATTAAGCGGGTAGAGGACATGAACATTGGCAAACGCCAGGTTAACTACAAACTGCGCGATGCCAGCTACAGCCGCCAGCGTTATTGGGGTGAGCCTTTCCCTATTAAATACGAGGTGTTGGGCGATACCGACTCGCCGTTTGTAGATAGTAATGCAAACGATGAGGCCGATATACCGGTGGCTTTAGATGAAAGCCAGTTGCCTTTGGTGTTGCCTGCCGTAGAAAGCTACAAGCCCGGTGGCGATGGCCGCAGCCCTTTGGCTAACAATGCCGATTGGGTGAAGCAAAACTTAGAAACGGATACCATGCCCGGTTATGCCGGCAGCAGCTGGTATTATTTCCGCTACATGGACCCGCACAATGCCAATGCGTTTGCAAGTAAAGAGAATGTTGACTACTGGCAGAACGTAGACATTTACTTTGGCGGTGCCGAGCACGCCGTAGGGCATTTGCTATACAGCCGCTTTTGGCATAAAGTATTATTCGACTTAGGCCATGTGCCTACCGAAGAGCCATTTAAGAAGTTGGTGAATCAGGGGATGATTGGAGGTGTTTCTCAATTTATTTTAAGAGATAAAAGCAGTGATCCGTCGAAAGAAACGAAAACGAACTTTGCGAGATATATAAATCATAACGGGACCCTATTGACACACACAATTGATGCAAATCAAATTTATCCAGTTTATTACTCGTTGGATTTAGCAGGAGATTGCAGCGATTTAGCAAAAAAAGAACCTTATAATTTACAGGAAGGTCTACCTTATTCAAGTTATCATGTAGATATTAGATATGTAAAAGATGGCATATTAGATGTCCCATTGTTGGTTGCAGATAATTCAAAGTATAAGGGTGCCGTCTTTGCAACAAAAGCTGGATATTATCTTGATGGAGAATTTTACAAATACAATGATGCGCCTCTGAACGCAAGCAAGGATTTTATAACGGACTCTGCAGTCGAAAAGATGTCCAAGTCCAAGTATAACGTAGTGAACCCCGACGACGTTATTGCTCAATACGGTGCCGATTGCTTCCGGATGTTCGAGATGTTTTTGGGCCCTATAGAGCAGAGTAAACCGTGGGATGATAAAGGCATTAGCGGGGTTAGCAACTTCTTAAAGCGTTTCTGGAGGCTGTTTTACGATGATAAAGGCTTTAAAGTAACCAACGATGCACCTACACCTGCCGAGTTGAAGATTGCACATAAAACGATAAAGAAGATAGGGCAGGATATTGAAAACCTAAACCTGAATACCTCGGTATCGGCGTTTATGATTGCTACTAACGAGCTAACGGCTTTGGGTTGCAACAAGCGGGCTGTGTTGGAGCCTTTGGTAATAATACTGTCACCATTTGCACCGTTTATTGCTGAGGAGCTTTGGCATGCCTTAGACAACACCGGTAGTGTGCACCAGGCTAGCTTCCCTAAATACGAAGAAAAGTATTTGGTAGAAAGTGAATTTGATTACCCTATCAGCATAAACGGCAAAGTAAAAGCGCAGATAAAGCTGTCGTTAGATATTGCCGAAGCCGAAGTGCGTGCACAGGTATTGGCCATGGATAAAGTAAAAGCTTTAACCAACGGCGCCGAGCCGAAGAAGTTCATTTTTGTTAAGGGAAGAATAATAAATGTAGTAGTGTAATTAATTGGCAATGTGCAGTTGGCAAACAACAGCCAATAAACGGCCAATACAAAAACAAAAAAGCAGGTCATTGCGAGGAGGCTTTGCGACGAAGCAATCCCCAAAGACAGAAAGACCGGTGAAGGGCAAAACCTAATGGCTGACCCTGTGCCGAGGGGATTGCTTCGTCGTGTGCAAAGCCACACTCCTCGCAATGACCTGCATCAAGCATTATGAAATTCTTTACCAATAAAACCAACCGGCTCTACATCATCATGAGCGCTTTCTTCATAGCCAATGCTATGGTGGCAGAGTTTATGGGCGTAAAAATCTTTTCGCTCGATGAAACCCTGGGCATTCAAAAGCCGGTGTTCGATTTATTCGGCTTTCACTTTGACGGCATTAGCCAAACCTGCGGCGTTTTGCTATGGCCTTTTGTGTTTGTAATGACGGACATCATCAACGAATACTTTGGTGTAAAAGGCGTGCGCTTTATATCGTGGATAGCCGCCATAATGATTAGTTACGCCTACCTGATGCTGTTTTTTGCCATGCAAACCTCACCGGCAGGCTGGTGGGTAAGCAGCAGCAACTATGGCACTGAACTGGATTTTAATAGGGCTTACCTGGCCGTATTCGGGCAAGGCACCAACATTATCATAGGCTCTTTAATAGCCTTTATGGTGGGGCAGTTTATTGATGTGTATGTGTTCCACTGGGTAAAGAAGAAAACCGGCGAAAAGTTTATCTGGCTTCGCAGCACCGGTTCAACTTTAGTATCGCAACTGATAGATAGCTTTATCGTTTTGTTTGTTGCCTTTTACCTGCTTAAACAGGGCAAGCCCGGCCAGTGGACGCTTAACATGGTGTTTGCCGTAGGCATAGTAAACTACGTGTATAAAGTTACTGCGGCAGTGCTGCTTACACCCGTAATTTACGGTGTGCATAAAATAATAGAAAGCTACCTCGGCCACGATTTAGCCGCCTCGCTTAAAAAAGAAGCGGTAGAGGGGCATATTGAGTAGTTAGATGGCACACTAAGCAAATGTCATGCTGAGCGAAGTCGAAGCGGGCATTTGCGCAGGCGGAAGCACTTGTCTTCGACTCCGCTCAGACTGACATGCTTCCTCGAGTAGTCTTTAATACTATTTTTATGGAATCAATAACCCCATGAAACTACCCTCCATACAACTGCTTACCCAGGCCTTTATTAAAGTGCTAAAGCGCTTTCCGTTTGTGCTGTTGGCGGCTTTGATGGGAACAGTGGTGAGTATAGCCTTAGCCGAGGGCAACTATGAGGAGCTTAAAGAAATAACGCTTATTAAACTGGCCATGGCCAGTTCTTTAGGCCTGCCCCTGTTTTTTGCCATACATATGTTCTGCGAAAAGTGGAACGCCAAACCCATGTTTAAGTTTATTGCACTACTAACCGGCCTTTTTTTGTTGGTGCAGTTTTATTACAGCATGGCGCCCTGGATGGTTCACAATGGCAATGTTTTATACCGTTTCTTTTTTTGGAGTGCCGGTATGCATTTAATAGTTGCCTTCTCGGTGTTTTTTGTAGCTGAAGAGTTAAACGGTTTTTGGCAGTTTAATAAGCAGTTGTTTCTGCGCTTTCTTACTGCTGCGCTATACTCCGGTGTGCTTTATCTGGGCCTTGCAGGGGCCATACTGGCCGTTGAAGAATTGTTTAATCTGAACATTGACCACGACATTTATATAGACCTTTGGAATGTAATAGCTGGTCTGTTCAACACCGTTTTCTTTTTAGGTGGTATAGAGGAGCCGGTAGAGGACTTAAATAACCAACACAGTTACCCCAAAGGGTTAAAAATTTTCACCCAATATGTATTGCTTCCGCTGGTAACGGTTTATCTGGTTATACTCTACGCCTACATGGCAAAGATTATCGCCTTGCGGAGTCTGCCGCAGGGCTGGGTAACCAACCTTATACTTGGCTTTTCGGTAACCGGTATCCTCTCGCTGCTATTGGTTTGGCCATTGCGAGAACAGGAAGAAAACAAATGGATAAAAACCTTTACCCGCTTTTTCTATTTCAGTTTAGTGCCTTTAATAACTCTTTTGTTTGTAGCCATTGGCACACGTATCAACGCTTATGGTGTAACTATCGAACGCTACATTGTTGCCATGCTGGGTATATGGCTGGCGCTTATTACCCTTTACTTTATCTTCAGCAAACGCAAAACCATTATCCTTATTCCGCTTACTCTCGCATTGTTTTTATTCGGCAGTTGCTTTGGTCCGTGGGGTATGTTCGCAGTATCGGAGCGCAGCCAGGTAAGGCGGTTAAAGATATTGTTAGAAAAGAATCATATATTGGTTAATGGCAAATTGGTAACCCCATCTAACGACGATTTATATAAGATTAAAGAAAAAGATGGTGAACAAATTACTTCAATTATGGATTACCTGGCCCATCAAAGCGGTTTACAGGTTATCGCTGACTGGATGGATACTGATTGTCGCAAAAAAGTATTAAGCGATAAATTTGTCAGTGCTCCATACGATCAGGTTTTAACGTTGCAAAAATGCATAGGGCTATTCGGGTTTAGCGGCTTTGAAAATGCGGAGGTTGTACACGAAGTTTCAATGAATTTTTACTCCCCGCAGATGGACAACAGCCGTTCGGTTGATGTTTCTAACTATAGCACTATTTATAAGTTTGAAGATGAATACACTTACAACGAGGATAAAGTAGCGCCACTTAGTGAGGCTACACTGAAAGATAACGAAATGACCTTTCAGGTATTAGGGCAGGTAATAGTAAGGGTCAATTTGAATACGTTGGTTAGTTATTTGATTAGCAGTAATTTTAATAGAGCTGAAGAGATTAACGTTAGCCCTTATAGAATGACCATTGAAACCACAGATTTGGAAGGGAAAAAGATTAAAGTAATGTTTGAGAAATTAGATTGTACTACCGTTGATTCTGTTGTTACGGTGAAGTATATTAGGGGTTATATACTGCGCTAAATTAGGCATTCTCGAAATTTATATATATTTGCATCGTCAAACCTGACGCGGCAGAGTTCAATATCCCTCCTATATTTATAACTGCCACTTAAGAGTAACTATTAAAATTATATGAGTAAAGACAGAAAATCAAAAAGCAAAGAAAGTAAGAAGAATACACATACATCAGGAGATGCACAGTATATTTTAAGCCTCGTAAAAACCCTGGGCAGAGAGGCCACCCTAAAAAATTTATTTCCTAAAATAGTAAAGAAGATTTCGCAAGAAGCCGTCATACTTGCTTTGCATGAGCTGGAGCGCAAAGGCGCTATCCGCATGGAGCAAAAAGGCAAGATAAAGATACTACAACGCGAAGCACCACAAACACGCGAGCAGAGCCGCAACCCTAAATTTGTATTTGGCATTATAGATATTACCCGCAAGGGCGATGGCTTCTTATCGGTAGAAGGTGAGGAGAAGGACATTTTTATACCCGGTAAACTGGTGCGCAATGCCATGCAGGGCGATGCGGTAAAAGTAAGGCTTACCATATTTGGTCGCAGGCCCGAAGGCGAGGTTGTAGAAATTATTAAACGCAACCAGGATAGCTTTACCGGCCGACTGGATGTGTTAGAGAAGTTCGCCTTTTTTATTGCCGACGAAAAGAAACTGAATACCGATGTGTTTGTGCCGCTGCACATGCTTAACGGAGCCAAGCCTAACGATAAAGTGATAGTGCGCGTTACTGATTGGAATACTGATGGCAAAAGGCCCATTGGCGAGGTAACCGAAATTTTAACCGGTCAGCCATCATCCGATTTGGATATGAAGATGATACTGATAAGCAACGGTTTTAGCACCGATTTTCCGCATGGTGTTTATGAAGAGCTTGCCAAAGTTCCGCATGAGATACCGATGGAAGATATTGCCCGCCGTTTAGATTACCGGAACATCCTAACTTTTACTATCGACCCGGAAGACGCGAAAGATTTTGACGATGCTATATCGATACGAAAGTTAGAAAATGGCAATACAGAGATTGGTGTTCACATTGCCGATGTATCGCACTATATTAAAGAAGGATCGCAGCTGGATATTGAGGCCGAGAAGAGAGCAACCTCGGTTTACCTGCCGGACAGGGTTTGCCCCATGTTACCCGAAAGGTTATCGAACGAGCTTTGCTCGCTTCGCCCGAATGAGGATAAGCTAACCTTTAGCACCATTTTTGAGTTTAATGATAAAATGGATGTGGTTAACTACACCATTGCTAAAACCATTATACACAGCAAGCGCCGCTTTAGTTACGAAGAGGCGCAGCAGCGCATAGAAACCGGCGAAGGAGATTATGCCGAAGAAATGCTTACGCTGAACAAAATAAGCAAGCACATACGTGCCAAGCGTTTTAAAAAGGGCGCTATTGCTTTTGAAAAAGCAGAGGTGCGCTTTAAGCTGGATGAAACCGGTAAGCCTTTGGGTGTAGTGCTTAAAATTCGTAAAGATTCGAACTTACTGGTAGAAGACTTTATGTTATTGGCAAACGAAACCGTGGCTAAGTTTGGCGCTAAAATACACAAGGGTAAAAAGGCATGGCCCTTTGTTTACCGTGTGCACGATAAACCCGACCCGGCCAAACTGGAAATGTTTAGCACCGTAGCAGCGCGCTTTGGTTACAACATAACCTTTGATGACCCGCGCCAGGCAGCCGAAATTTTCAATACGCTGTTAAAGCAAATTGAAGGCAAGCCAGAGCAAAATGCTTTAGAAACCCTGGCCATACGCAGTATGAGCAAAGCAGAATATACCACCAATAACCTTGGGCACTATGGTTTGGCCATGGAATACTATACGCACTTTACCTCGCCAATACGTCGGTACCCGGATGTGTTGGTGCACCGCTTAACACAAAACCTGCTAAGCGAGCACAGCGATTTAATGATAGACAAAGAGGAACTGGAGAGCCGCTGTAAAAACTCATCGTTAATGGAGCGCAAGGCTATGGATGCCGAGCGCGAAGCAACCAAGTATAAGCAAATTGAATTTTTACAGGATAAAGTGGGAGAGGAGTTTGACGGTGTGATAACAGGGGTAATAGCCCGCGGTGTGTTTGTAGAAATGAATGAGAACAAGTGCGAGGGTATGATAAGCACCGAAATGTTGGGCGATGAGGACTTTGTGTACGAAGACCAAATGGTAAGGTTGGTTGGCCGTAGAAGCAACAAAAAATATCAGTTGGGCGATAAGGTGCGTGTGCAAATACTATCGGCCGATTTAATATTACGTCGTATCGATTTGAAATTAGTGGATTAATTAGGTAGGGGCATCTCGCCGTAGGCGGATGCCCTATTACACCGAGCACGCGCAAGGGTTGCCCCTACATTGTTGGCTTATAAGTCAAATGTTGTTGCCGGTTAAAATATTTTTTTGGAAGTGTCAGTTCAACTGATTATTTTTCTATTCCAAAACCGGTTGTATGAAGCCCATTTTAACCTGCTGCCTTTTGCTACTATTCGGTTTTACGCAAGCGCAAACCACGGCTGAACAGGCTAAAATGATTGCTGCGTTTAATAACGATACCATTATTAAATGGATGACCATTGAGCAAGCCGAGGCTGCCCAAAAAGTGAACCCCAAAAAAGTATTGGTATGCGTTTATGCTACCTGGTGCCGCTGGTGTAAGTTAGAGGATTCTCTTACCTTACGAAACGCCGAAATTGCCCGCTACATTAATGCCAATTTTTACCCGGTTAAGTTTAATGCCGAGTGCCGCACTACTGTTAGTTATAAAGGCGTAAAGTATGCCTTTATAAACGACCAAAATAAGTGGGTAAACGAGTTTACCAATTACTGCCTTAATGGGAAACTTAGCTACCCTGCCCTTGCCTTTTTTGATGAGGCAGGCCGCCTGGTAAATGCCCGCAATGGCTATATGGATGCTTATAGCCTTGAACCGTTATTAAGCTATTATGGCACCAACAGCTATAAGCAAGTAGGCTATAAAGAATACGAATCGGATTTTGAAGGCAAAATACCCGAATAAGCTCCAATGGATTTAATGCACAACTAACTGTGCTTAAAATGGTTGTGTTTATTAACTGATTTATAAATCTAAATTCTATTTTAGAATTAAAATAAACCAAACCATGGCTGAAACTCCCCCGGCAAAAAAATCGATAGGTAAACGAATTGCCCTTATTCTTTTAGGACTAATAGTAGTAGGTCTGGCAGTTACTTATTTCGTTTTCAATTTTACATACAGCGAGGGTAACCGTGCCGGTGTGCTGATTAAATTCAGCAAAAAGGGATACATATTTAAAACCCACGAAGGTGAGTTAAACATAGGTGGTATGGGTAACATACCTAATACAGCGCAGCTAAATCAAATGTGGTTTTTTTCGGTACGCGATGGCGCAATAGCAGATTCGCTGATGACGATGGAAGGCAAAAAGGTAGCCCTGCACTATCGGGAGGTTATTAAAAACCTACCCTGGGATGGCGAAACCAAATACTTTGTGGATGGGGTGAAGGTGTTAGAGTAGTTTATATAAAGGTCATTGCGAGGAGGCTTTGCGACGAAGCAATCCCCAAAGACAAAAAGCACGAATTAA
The DNA here is from genome assembly GCA_044228435.1 of Chitinophagales bacterium. Classification (GTDB taxonomy): domain Bacteria; phylum Bacteroidota; class Bacteroidia; order Chitinophagales; family LD1; genus Bog-950. The sequence continues at coordinate 77,136 of JBGAUW010000009.1, read as the reverse complement.
GTCAGAATTTATTAGCGCTAAACTCCGTGGGGATTGCTTCGTCGTCCGTCTGAGCACGGACTCCTCGCAATGACCTCACTTTTTAAAGTGATTGCATGAGAAAACTCTACCTATTCTTTGTATTACTATTTACTGTTCACTATTCACTATTTGCTCAAATTACCCAAACGGTCCGCGGAACAGTAGTAGATAAAGAATCCCTCAAACCTTTAGAAGGTGTAACAGTTTACGCCCGTAAAGATTCTACTATACTTAACGGAACTATGACGGATAGCACCGGCAGCTTCCGATTAGAGAAGATACCTGTTGGCCGTGTAGATGTTGTCGTTTCCTTTATAGGCTATAAAAAGGTGGTTATCCAAAACCTGTTGCTTAGCTCGGGTAAAGAAACCGTACTGAGTGTAGAAGTAGAAAGCTCGGTAGAAACTATGAAGGATGTAGAGATACGGGGCGTGCGCCGCGGAGAAACTATAAACGAGATGGCCGTGCTAAGCGCCCGTGCCTTTTCGGTTGAGGAAACCGACCGCTATGCCGGTAGCCGCGGCGACCCTGCCCGTATGGCCAGCAACTTTGCAGGGGTAAGCGGTACCGATGATAGCCGGAATGACCTTGTAATACGGGGTAACTCGCCTTTTGGCTTAATGTATAGGGTAGATAATGTGGTTATACCTAACCCTAACCACTTTGCGGTAGCCGGTGCTACCGGTGGTAGCGTAGCTATACTAAACAACCGTATGCTCACCACCTCCGATTTCTTAACCGGTGCCTTTCCGGCTGAGTTTGGTAATGCTGTAGCCGGTGTGTTTGATATACGGATGAAGAGCGGAAACAACGAACGCCACGAGTATACCACGCAGTTGGGTATAATGGGTGCCGAGGTTTTTGGCGAAGGCCCTATTAATAAAAAGCGTAAAAGCAGCTACATATTTAATGCCCGTTACGCCACGCTTGAAGGTTTGGTAAAACTAGGTATTGATATTGGTACCGAGGCTATACCTAAATACCAGGACGTGCAGTTTAAGCTAAACTTTCCCATGAAGAATGGCGATAATCTTTCGGTGTTTGGTATTGGCGGTTATTCGCTTATTAACTTTATAACCAGCACCCGCTTAAAACCCGAAGCGCGGGATATATATGCGAGTAAGGACCAGGATGAGTTTTTCCGTGCCGGTTTAGGCGTGTTGGGTATTACTTATACCCACCAGGTAAACGACCATGAATACTCTAAGGTATCTATAGCCGCCAGTACCCAGTTTAACCGTAACCACTTCGACCGCATTATCCGCCACGTAGACCCTGTAAGCGGCAACTTTGTAATAGATTCTACCTACCGAAAAAACGATTACTTTTTTGTAAACACCCGTTATACGGCAGCCTTTATCCGCAACAATAAAGTAAGCGCCCGCAGCTCAGTAAGGTATGGTATAACTACCGAATTGCTGCAGCCGGTGTTTGTTGACAGTAACTTGCTCGAGCCTCGTTTTGAAGCCGGCCTTGCCAATTACAAATGGGTAACCCGGCTTAATAACCGCGCAGGTGCACATTTGTTGTTTCAGCCTTTTGCACAATGGAAATACGCCGTAAACGAAAAAGTAAGTACCGTGGTGGGAGTGCATGCACAGTATTTTACCCTCAACCACAGCTGGAGCCTGGAGCCACGCTTTTCGGTTAAGTATCAGTTTAAACCCAATCAGTCGTTGGCTTTCGGAACCGGATTGCATTCGCAGTTGCTGCCTATTTACCAATACTTTTTGCAGGATGATAAAGGCTACCAGTATAACCGGAAGCTGGATTTTATGCGCAGCTTTCACTTAATAGCCGGTTACGATGTGTTCTTTAAAAAGGATATCCGCATTAAGGCCGAGGCTTATTTTCAGCTATTGTATAGCCTGCCGGTGGATACTTATGCCACCTCATATAACATGCTGAACAAAGGCAGCGGGTTCGACCGTTTCTTTCCGGGTAAGTTAACCAGCAAGGGGCTTGGGCGTAATATGGGCGTTGAATTTACCTTAGAGAAGTTCTTTACTCATAACTGGTTCTTTATGTTCAGCGCATCGCTATACGATTCGCGCCTGCAAGCCGGCGATAAGAAATGGTATAACAGCGATTTTAACGGCAACTACATATTAAATGCTCTGGGTACCAAGGAGTTTAAATGGGGCAAAAAGCGCCTGAATACCATAGGCATTGGCGGCAAAATAACCTTTGGCGGCGGACAGCGCTATACACCTTACGATACTATTCTTTCCCAACAGCACGAGGACCCCGTAGTGCAAAACGACCAGCGCAATAAACAGCAGTTTAAACCTTACTTCCGGTTCGATGTTAAGCTGAACTACCGTTGCAATACCAAACGCTACACACATGAGGTGGGCATAGATTTGGTAAACGTTGCCATGTATAAAAACGTACTGCGTGTGCAATACATCAACCCACAGGAACCGGCCCGCGAAATATACCAGTTAGGTTTTCTGCCCTTGTTCTACTACCGCCTCGATTTTTGGATAGGCAAGAAGAATTGGTAGGAGAGAGAGGTCAGAAATCAGAAAATTGTAAGTGTGCTGGGATATAGCCAATTCTAATCCTTTAGCCTCCATGTAGGCCCGGCTTAGACTTTACTCCTTGGTACGAGATGGTTTAATGCTTTGCAATTTTGCGACTATTGTTAATCGCCTGTGCTGCACCGCCAACCATAGCAGCAACGCCAAAAACGATGGGGCCGTAAGCAAGAACGTAGCGCCCCCCAAAGCTATGTTCATAGGTGTAAATGGTTATCACTAAGCCCCCTAGTAGAAAAACGGATCCAACCATCATTAAAAAGCAGCCTGCACCTTTGCTGTCTTTCAAATTTTGCACCTCTTTCGCTTCGCGATTAAAGCTCTCTATAATAATTTCCCCAATCACTTCATCGCTGTATCCTCTCTCATGTAATTGCTTGCTTATTTCTTGTTCCGTTTTTCCTTGTTCGTGTAACAGGGTAACATACTCATAAACGTGATTGGGTATATTCATTTTTCGGGGATTATTTTCTAATCACTATTATACTGCCAATTAAAATAGTCGGTAAAGAAACTACTTAATTTTTCCTTCGATTCCCACGAGGGGTCCCTCACCTTAATATCCACTCCGGCACCCTTATACCATAATATATGGTCACCCTTCCATTCGCGGTCTACAAAACTTAATTCCGCATTACATGCCGTAGAAATTTCGGTTATCCACTTTCTTACGGAAAATGATTCTTCCAGCATAATACTCATATCAGAGGTTACTGCACAAAAGGCAATCCTGAAAAGACCATGTTTTTCAAGGCGGGTGATGAAAGTGTCGAAACCTCCTATCCGTATTTTGCCATTCCCCAGATATATAGTTTGAAACCTTTCTATAAAGTCAGGCAATAAATTATTGCTATATTCTAACGACCAGTCGCCCTCACTCTTTATAATTTTGGGGTCTATATCAAATACCAGGCTTGTAGAATAGGTAAGCATATCGATGTCGTTTAACTCGCAGTTAATGCTGGCCTTTTGGGTAACATTGTTTATTTTGGTTTCAGGGTGATCCCCTCTAATATTATAAACCTTGCCCGAAATCTGCACCTGTATAGGCTCTCCATTATCCCACGAATTATTTTCCAGCCATTGCAAGGCTTTACCCAGGTTTTGTTGTTTTACATGCAGTACAATGGATGATCGCAGTCCCATAAAAATTTTTGATGATAAATATGTTTTGCAGGCTTGAATATATATATACCATTGATTAGTTGGAATAAAAAATGCCACCCCTTTCGGAATGGCATTTGTATTAAACGTTTTACTGATTACCGGATTAACCGGTAACGGTATTAGTTAGCAGTTGGTGGATCTAATAACACTTTGCGGCTAAGTTTAAATTTGCCGGTTTTGTTATCAATACCCAATAGCTTCACTTTAATCACTTCGTTTTCTTTCAATACACCATCTAAGCTGTCAAGGCGTTTGTGCGATACTTCAGATATGTGCAACAAGCCTTGTTTGCCCGGCATAAACTCTACAAACGCACCGTATGGCATAATGCTCTTAACGGTAGCTTCGTAAACGTCGCCAATTTCCGGCACGGCTACTATACCCTTAATGCGGCGTAATGCTTCGTCGATACCCTTACGGTCTGGCGAGAAGATTTCGATTTTACCCTGGTTACCAACTTCTTCAATTTGAATAGTAGTACCGGTTTCACGTTGCATCTCTTGTATCACCTTTCCACCTGGCCCGATAATAGCGCCGATGTATTCTTTCTCAATCATCAACATCTCTACGCGTGGTGCATGTGGTTTGTAATCTTCACGTGGTGCAGAAAGTGTTTTCTTCATCTCGTTAAGTATATGCAAACGGCCACGTTTAGCTTGCTCAAGGGCTTCGGTCAGTAACTGACGGCTAAGGCCTTTAATCTTAATGTCCATTTGGCAACCGGTAATACCTTTTTCGGTACCACACACTTTAAAGTCCATATCGCCTAAGTGGTCTTCATCACCAAGTATATCCGATAATACTACGTATTTGCCTGTTTCCTCGTTCGTTACAAGGCCCATAGCAATACCCGATACCATCTTCTTAATTTGCACACCGGCATCCATAAGGGCTAATATACCTGCGCAAACAGTAGCCATTGATGACGAACCGTTGCTCTCAAGAATATCAGATACTACACGGATAGTGTAAGGTGTTTCAGTAGGCATTACCTTGCTGATAGAGCGGTGCGCTAAAGCACCGTGGCCTACCTCGCGGCGACCAACACCACGCGGAGCGCGGGCTTCACCAACTGAGAAAGGAGGGAAGTTGTAGTGCAACAGGAATTTTTTATCGTAGTTGAAGATGGCGCCATCAATTAACTGCGCATCTAACTTCGTTCCTAAAGTTACAGTGGTAAGCGATTGAGTTTCGCCACGGGTAAACAAAGCCGAACCGTGTGGACCAGGCAAGTAACCTGCTTCGCTCCAAATGTTGCGTATTTCGTCCATTTTGCGGCCATCAAGGCGCTTATTTTGTGCCAGCATTACATCGCGCACAGCGTTGTATTCTACACCACCCCAGTACATATTAATCTGGAATGCTTTTTCTTTTTTCTCTTCGTCCGTCAAAGTAGCTAAGAACTCTTCTTTAATTGCTTTGAAAGCTGCAGAGCGTGCTTTTTTATCAGCATTTTCGCTGGCAGCAACTACAGTGCATTTATCGTAGCAGAAAGCGTTTAAGCGGGCACGAAGATCTTCATCGTGCTTTTCGTGTAAGTAAGTGCGCTTAACGGTTTTACCGGTTTCTACCTGTAACTCGTTTAATACGGCAACTTGCTTTTTAATCCACTCGTGGGCAAACATAATGGCTTCAACCATATCTGTTTCGCTCACTTCGTTCATTTCGCCTTCTACCATTACGATAGACTGCTCGCTGGCGGCAACTATCAAATCTATTTCAGCACGTTCGTTATCGGTTTTAGTTGGATTGATAACCAGTTGGCCATCAATTTTAGCAACGCGAACTTCGCTGATTGGGCCATTGAAAGGCACATCGCTTACAGCAAGTGCTGCACTTGCTGCTAAGCAGGCAAATGCATCGGGTAGTTCGTTTAAGTCGCCCGATACAAGGGTAACTTGTACCACTACATCGGCGTGGTAATCTTCAGGGAACAATGGGCGAAGCGCGCGGTCAATTAAGCGGCTTACTAAAATCTCATCATCGCTGGCACGTGCCTCGCGTTTAAAAAAGCTGCCTGGTATACGGCCAACCGAGGCCATATTTTCACGGTATTCAACCGTTAAGGGCATAAAATCAACGCCATCTTTAGCGTCTTTAGCGGCGCAAACAGTAGCCAACAACATAGTGTTGCCGTACTTAATCATGGCAGAACCATCGGCTTGTTTAGCCAGTTTGCCGGTTTCAATCTCTACGGTGCGTCCGTTACCGAGGTCGATTGTTTTTTTAATAATGTTCATCGTTTTGTATTTGTTTTTATTGGATACGTGGAATAATGGATGAATGGAATACTGAATTGAAAAACAGAAATTCCATAAATGCAATAAATACAAATGAACACCCAATATGGCTGTTATTTAGTATTTAGAATTTTGTATTGATTTAGAGCTTAACTCTTTGGAGGGTTGAAGGCAATTTGCCTTGTTTAGTTTTTCGTCAGGGTCCATCCCAAAACCTACCCGGACGTTGTCATCTTATAAAAAAGGAAAGGGATGGCTTTGTGCAGGCCATCCCTTTCTTAATATACTTACTTTCTAATGTTCAATTTCTCAATCAACTTACGATAGCCGGTTAGGTCGGTCTTCATTAAGTAGTTAAGCAACTTTCTGCGCTGGCCTACCATACGTATTAGCGAACGGGTGTTGCTGTGGTCTTTCTTATTAGTGCCAAGGTGTTCGCTTACGTGGTTAATACGCTCGGTAAAAAGGGCAATTTGCGCCTCGGTAGAGCCGGTATTTTTTTCAGAACCTCCGTATGTTTTGAACAAATTCTTTTTTACTTCTGGTGTAACTTGCATCGTCGTCTTGTTTTTTCTTTTATTAAGCGCGCAAAGATAACAGTAGATTTTTAAATTCCAAATAGAGCAGGGCAGGTTTTTAACAGCCGGTATGGTAAATACTACACTGCAAAGCAAATATAGGGGTTATTGCCAATGGCAACAGAGTATAAGTAGATATGTTATTTTGTTGATAGTTAGTTGATTAGCTTGAAAAATGCACATTAAAAGTTAGCGATATTATGTTCTTTTTCGGTAAAAGGAATGGGCGGGAGGTAACCTTTTTACTAAAACCCGAAGCAGTGGCAACATTATTGTCTATAAGTAAATTACAACAAAAATTGACTTGCCATATGCCACGGATTCTGCTAATCGCTTTCTGTTTACTCTTTTCGTTTGTTTCAAAAGCAGGCGATACCACGCAAATTATTAAAGGTGCGGTTACCAGACATGCACTGTTTACAAACCCGGAACTAAGCCGCTGGTTTGTGAAAGAGTATAATACATATAGGCCCGATAGCAAAGCAATTGCAAAACTGCAAGCCGGTTTTGCCAACAACACCAACGTGAAAATTACCGTAGTATTTGGCAGTTGGTGTCCTGATTCGAGATTGGAGTTACCGCGCCTGGTAAAAGTGCTGGATGAGGCAGCGCTCGATAGCACTGCGGTTACTTTTTTAGCCGTTGATAGAACTAAAACCAGCCCCGATACTTCCATATCCCGCCTTAAAGTAAAATATGTGCCTACGGCCATTATCTATACCTTAACCGATAAGGGTTTAAAAGAGTTGGGAAGAATTGCCGAGCATCCCGATAAATCCTACGAGGTTGATTTGGTGAAGGTGTTGCGCCGGTTACATTAAGTTCTGAGCCGAGATTGTAATTGGACTGAATTTACCCGATTGTGCTCTTGCTTAATATTCTATTAGCATTAATTTTACCTTCAATAAAATTTACTTAGTTTAATTCGCTCAAAATTTAAACCTAATGAAAAACAGTGTACTTCTATTAATTGCTTTTTGTGTTTATTGCTACTCGTTTGCCCAGGTAAATGTAACGGTGGGCCCTTACCTGCAAAGCCCTACTACTAACAGTATTAAAATTATGTGGCGTACTGATATTGCTAGTTCGCCTAAGGTAATGTATGGTACGGATATGACCAATCTTACGCAAAGCGCTACTGCCGTTAGCGATAGCAACCGCCATACAGTTTTACTAAGCGGCCTTTCTCCATATACACGCTATTACTACGCTATTTATAACAACAATATACTTGCAGAAGGTGGGGATAGCGCCCATACCTTTAAAACCTTCCCGTTATCTACCGAGCCCGGCCATGTGCGCGTATGGGGCATTGGCGATTTTGGAAAAGGCAACAGTAAAGAAGCGCTGGTACGTGACTCTTACCCGTTTGATAGTATTGAAACAAACTTGTGGTTATGGATGGGTGATAATGCTTACGACCATGGTACTGAACCGGAATATTTAAACAAGGTATTTGACTCGGTTTATGGTTATAAAAAAATAATGAAAAGCCTGCCTTTTGAACCCTGCCCAGGCAACCATGATTACGAGTCAATTTCTCCTCCCGGCAGCACAAAAGCTCCTTTAACTCATAAAGGGCCATACTACGATTTTGTAGAGGTTTACCGCAATGGCGAGGCAGGTGGCGTAGCATCGGGCCACGAATTATTCTATTCATTCGATTACCGCAATGTACATTTTGTGTCGTTAAACTCTGAGCTAGGTTCGCTTACAAATCCGGCACATAACTGGACGGGCGTATCGGTGGGAGCTAATACTTTTACCAGCTCGCCAATGTCGGATTGGCTGCACCAGGATTTAAGCGCCAACACCAAGCCATGGGTGGTGGTATATTTTCACCAGTGCCCATACACCGACGGTTCGCATAAAAGCAGCGATTTTTACGAGGTTTATATGAAAGCTATGCGCGAAAATTACTGCCGGATATTTGAACAATATGGTGTAGATGTGGTACTTTGCGGACATACTCACGTATATGAGCGCAGCTATTTGGTACACGGTAGCTATGGCAACGATGCGGATATTTCACCTACCAACATTGTTCAACACACATCTGGCAATGCGCAATTAAATGAGGCTTACCACAAAAGCCTTACCGGCGCTAACCCTAACTATGGCACGGTATACGTTAATAATGGTAACAGTGGAAGTGATGAAGGTTCAGCTGACCTCCAGCATCCTTATATGGCGGCCAATTCGGGTTGCGATGGCTGTATAGGCTCTTTTCTAATTGATGTGGATAGCAACCGACTGGTTGGCCGGCACATTGATTTTAATAAGGTAGTACGCGATGAGTTTACCATTATTAAAGATCAAAACCCTACGGGTATTGATAAATTAAATAATGATGGCTCAATTGGCGATTTAAAGGTGTTTCCAAATCCTTTTGGCACAGTAACTACGGTTACCTTTAATTTAGCTAAGAACTATAAAGTTCAAATTAACGTTACTGATGCAGCAGGTAAGTCGGCTGAAGTTTTTGAAGGCACCATGCAAAAAGGAGCCCAACAAATTACTATTGATGCTCAAAAGTTGAAGTTGGCTAAGGGAGTTTATACGCTACAGGTTTCAACCCGTACGCAAAATATTTCGCGTAGGCTGGTAATACAGTAGTAATGCGGATATTGCTTATCACACTGCTTTTATTGGCTGGTCAACAAGGCCGGGCACAGGTGTATGATATTGTAAATTATGGAGCGGCCGGCGATGGAACCACAATGAACACAGTGGCTATTCAGTCAGCTGTAGATGCCTGCTTTAATGCGGGAGGAGGAATAGTAAAAGTTCCGGCGGGTAACTTTCTTACGGCTACGGTTTTCCTGAAAAGTAATGTAATTATTTCGCTCGACTCAGGTGCTATTATAACAGGTTCTTCCACAACGGCCGATTACCCGGATGTGTTTCCGGCAATAAGAAGTTACGCCGATAACTACCCCCAACGGTCAGTTTTTTATGCCGAGGGGCAGCATAACATTGGTATAGTGGGTAAGGGCACGTTTAACGGCAACGGCTTTTCGGGTTCCTTTTTCGCGGACCGCAATAACCGCCCTTACGGGTTCAGATTTATATCCTGCACCAATGTACGGTACGAGGGTGTAAAGCTTATCAACTCGGGTTTTTGGATGATGCATAATCAGAATATAGATACACTACTTATAAAAAACGTGCAGATTATAAACCACAACACCGGCAATGGCGATGGCTTTAATGTGGATGGCTGCCGTAATGTACTAATAGATAGCTGCACCGCCGATTGTAATGATGACCCTATTGTTATAAAAGCAACTGCACTTTTTGTAAACAGCAATATTGTTATAAGTAATTGCACCGTGGGGACCTACTCGCGAGCTATTAAAATAGGCACCGAAACCAACGGCGCTTTCCGTAATATACGCATTAGCAATATAAAGGTGGTGCAAAGCACGGCCGGGCCATTAACCTCACTTGCCAAATGCGGCATTAACCTTTCGGTGGTAGATGGCGGCAGTATGGAAAATGTATTAGTAGAAAACGTAAATATGACGGGCATAAAAGTGCCAATAATGATAAGGCTGGGCAACCGCGGGCGTAAGTATACCGATACTGCTGCTACACCCGGTGAAGGCAGTTTGCGCTTTGTGCAGCTAAGGAATATTACGGCTACGGCTTCCACCAATGTAACCAGTTCTATAACGGGTATACCCGGCTCGAGGGGTGCCGATATCCATTTGAGTAATATTGATATTACTTATCCGGGAGGGTGGGCAGCTTTGGATACAGATTTTGTGGTTCCGGAAAATATAGCTGGCGGGCCGGAGGCTACCATATTTGGAGATACCTTACCCGCCGCAGGTTTGTATATGCGACACCTGGATAACGTGCTTTTACAGAATGTTTGCTTTCACAGCATACAGCCCGATGGCCGGCCCGATTTGGTAGCCGATGATGTAGTTCGCCTTGATACGACAGCCAGCTGCGGCGTAAGTGGATTGGGGCATGTTTCTTCAAATGAAACTGTGTTAGTTGTTTACCCTAATCCTACACTAAATGAAGGTTGGCAGATAGCGGCCAACGATGCTTGTATTGGAGCCACTTTAACCCTAACCGATGCATCGGGTAGAATTTTGCTGCAACAAACAATTAATAGCAATAGTTATCTAATTCCTTCTAACAATCTTGCTGGTGGCATTTATAATCTGGCAGTTGTGAGCAAGGTTGGTGTAAGTTCCTATAAATGTCTTATTAAGCAATAATACATTATCAACATTGCTTATTTGGGCCTTTTAAACGGGCTTGTGTATTTGAAAGCGATATTTATATATTCGTTAGACAATCACACACACACTAACATTATGAAATCAAAACTCTACCGGTTACCGGCAATTTTAATTGCCCTGTTTTTGTTTTCGGCAAACCTGCAAGCGCAGTATTGTAATAATTCCGGGCCTACCATATGCACCCCAGGTGGCCCATATCCCGCGTTAGGTTTTTATCCGCCATATGATAGTACGCCATGTGTAAAAATTGGAGTGCCTTATACGCATGTCCTCGATATGCAAATACCCGAGTTTGTGAATTACCTTGGATCGCCACGCAGATTGATTAGTGTTAAAGTAAATTCAATTACAAATTTACCCTGCGGCCTGTGCTGGAGTTCTGATACTTCAAATAACGTGTTCGAGGGTAATACAACACACTGCGTGCGTATTACAGGAACCACTTACGATGAACCAGGGCAGTATAAGCTGAATATTAATATAGATGCTACCGCTCTGTTGGCTATTCCGTTTACACTTACCAACCAGAATGCAGATAATTTTGGGGTTAAATTTTGGGCACGGGTAGAAAATTTAGATGGTACCTGCGTTCTTGTCGATACTCTTGGCCCTACCAAAACAGCTCACACCACAGGTTCAATAGCAACTCCTCAAATTTCGGGGGTATCTAATATATGTGGTGGAGCCAGCACCCCGGTTACCCTTACCAATGCAGCAAGCTACTACGCTTATAAATGGTCTACCGGGGCTACCACCGCCACTATAAATGTCAATTCAACAGGAACCTATACGGTAACCGCTTATGCCGCTTGCTCATCGGTTACTGCATCAAAAACAGTTACGGTTACCACACCTGCGGTTACAGTTACCGCGAACGGACCTACTACCTTTTGCCAGGGAGGTAGCGTTACATTAAATGCCGGCAATGGCTTTACTGCTTACGCCTGGAGCGACGGTGCAGGCACCGGCCAAACGGCAAACATTACCCAATCGGGAAGTTATGTGGTAACGGTTACGCAAAATGGTTGCACGGCCAGTTCAACGGCTACAGTGGTTACGGTTAACAACAATCCCGCGCCCACGGTTTCTGCCGCAGGCCCTACTACATTCTGTAGTCCCGGCAGCGTTACGCTGGATGCAGGTACAGGGTATAGCAGCTATGCCTGGAGCAATAATGCCACCTCTCAAACTATTTCGCCATCAACTTCAGGTACCTATACCGTTACGGTTACTCAAAACGGTTGCACAGGCTCCAGCAACACAATTACCGTTACTGCTAACTCTGTTTCACCGGCAATTACGGCAGTGCGCCCTACTACTTTTTGCCAGGGCGATAGCGTAATCCTGGATGCCGGCGGCGGATATACCTCTTATGCATGGGGTAACGGCGGAGGTACTAACCAAACGGTTACAGCCTATGCTTCGGGCGTTTACGATGTTACGGTTACACAAAATGGATGTACTGGCACGGCCGCACCTGTTACAGTTACTGTAGCAACCAGCCTGGCGCCTGTTATATCGGCCAGTAATGGTTTGTCTATTTGCACGGGAGGCTCCACTACACTGGATGCCGGTGCAGGCTATCAAAACTATAACTGGGGAACCGGAACTAATCAAACATTAGATGTTACTGCAAGCGGCACTTATACCGTTACCGTATCACAGGGGGCATGCACTGGTACTGGCTCAGTATCGGTTACAGTAGGTAATTTTCCGCTTAGTATCACCTTAACAAGCCCACCGGCAGGTTGCGCAGGCGATACTTTTACTTTAGATGCAGGCGCGGGATATAGCCAATATGCCTGGAGCAATTCGGCTAATACGCAACTAACACAGGTTACTTCAACCAATACTTATACGGTAACAGTAACGGATGCTACAGCCTGCACCGGAACTGCCTCTGCAAATGTTGTGGTTAACCCTATTCCGGTAGCTAACCCTACAGCGTCGGGCTCGCAAAGCCTTTGCGCAGGCGAAAGCGTTACTTTAGATGCAGGTGCCGGTTTCGCTACTTATGCATGGAGCAACGGCGATAATACTCAAACCTCTACGGTTTCTTCGGCAGGTAGTTATTCGGTTGTAGTAACACAAAACGGCTGCACCAGCGATACTTCTGCCGCGCTTGATATAACCGTTACTGCTTTACCTGTTACCGCTATTACTCCATCGGGCACTCAAAATATCTGCTCGGGTAATTCAATTACCTTAGATGCGGGCGCGGGTTTTGCAAGTTATTTGTGGAGTAACGGTGCAACTACCCAAACTATAACGGTAGATTCTACCAGCACATATAATGTAACTGTTACGCAAAATAACTGTAGTGCCAGCTCGCCAAACCCAACCACGGTGTTTGCTAATATTACCCCTAATGCGGCTGTTGCTGAACTTGGAACTGCTAATGGTAAAACAATCCTAGAAGCCAGCCCTGCCGGTGCAACTTATCAATGGTTGGTAGCTACAGGTAGTAGCAGCAGTTATACACCAGACGGAGTAACCACGCAAAACGATACTGTAATATGTGGCGACGTTGCTCAGTTTTACAAGGTTATTGTATCGCAAAATGGTTGCAGCGATACCTCAAGTGCACAGCAGGTTGTTTGTGTTGGTATTGACAAAGTGGCTACTCTTGCCGATTTTTCTGTTCAGCCAAACCCCGCTACAGATATGCTGATAATTAAGTATGAATTGAATGAAGTTACTACTTTGCAGCTGGGCATTTACGACCTGGCAGGCCGCAAGGTAATAAGCGTGCTAAATGAAACTGAAGGTAAGGGAACGCATTTACACCAGGTAAGAATAGCCGACCTTGCACCCGGTATTTACCTGTTTAATTTTAACAGCAATGCAGGCCAGTTTAACAGCAAGTTTGTTAAGCAGTAATAGTCATCTTGTTTTTCCTGATTAACGGAGCAAAAGCGGAAGTGAAAACTTCCGCTTTTGTTTTTAGCTTTATTGTATGAAGAGAATTTTACTGCTCGTATTTTCTGTTCTTACAATTAGTTGGGTGGCGGCACAAACTTGCAACTCGCTGCGCTACCAGGATACCATATTTCATAGCGTTACCAGAACAAATGCTATTTACTTTGGCACTGCTACACCAACGGGTTTATTGGCACAGCCGCAGGATTTATATCTTGATTTTTACGAGCCTGCCGGCGATACCCTTACCAAGCGCCCGCTTATTATATTTCAGTTTGGCGGTGGCTTTACTATAGGCTGGCGTTCGCAGCCCGATATACCTGCTTTTTGTAATTATTTTGCCAAGTGTGGGTATGCTGTAGCCAGTATTGATTATCGCATTGGCCTTAACCCTTTAGATACAAATAGCACCTTGCGCGCCTATTACCGGGGTGTGCAGGATGAGCGTTCGGCTATTCGCTATTTATGCCAGAGGGCCGATCAATATAAAATAGATACATCGTTGCTTATACTTACAGGCACCAGCGCTGGTTGCTTTTGTGCTTTTGCCAATGCCTTTACAACCGATGCTGACCGGCCGGCTAGTACGTTTGGCAGTTTGTTAGAGCCATCTGATTTAGGCTGCATGGATTGCTCGGGCAATACGGATTTAGGTGGGCACATACCGCATATTAAAGCCATAGTAAATCAATGGGGAGCGATAATGGATACCCTTCTTATCGAGGCAGGTGAGAATGTGCCCGTAATTTCTTTCCATGGCGACCAGGATGTTTTGGTGCCTTATGTATATGGCTATCCGTTTCAGTTACCGGTTTTTCCTAAGGTGTATGGTAGTGTCCCTATTCATGAACGCTTAACCAACCTTGGAATTTTAAACGTACTGCACCCTTTGGTAGGCTATGGACACGAGCCGGAACTATTGGCCCCGCAGGTAAACGATACTGTATTTAATTATACCCGCCCATTTCTGTTTAATGTGCTTAAGCCTGTTACATCTGCTATTAGTGGCAATGCAGCAGTTTGCGCCAATAGTTCAGTTCGCTATTCCGTGCAAAATACCCCTGGCAGCAAATATTGCTGGAACATTAGTGCAGGTGGTACGATTGTGAATAACAACAATAATGCTATTACTGTATTGTGGGCCGATACGGGCACTATGCAGATTTCGGTTAAAGAGCTAAACCGCATTTTGGCAGAAGGGGAGGAGCAGTTTTTCGAAACCACCGTAATAGGCCGTGCACAAAGCAACTTTACAGCCGTAGCGAATGAGTTAGAAATTACTGTTACTAATCTGGCGCAACAGGCTACTAGCTATCTGTGGAGTTTTGGCGATGGCACCTCGGCAACCGATGCTCAGCCTGGTGCGAAAACCTATATCAGCGGTGGCACCTACCAAATTGAACTGGTGGCTACCAACAGCCTTTGTAGCGATACCTTTTCCGCTTCGTTTACCATCGATAGCTGCCCGGTGGCAGATATAGCTTACCAGGTAACTTTGCAAAATGCCTTTTTAAATAGCGCTGTAACCAATACCACCAGCTACGGTTGGAATTTTGGCGATGGCGATAGTGCTTCAGTATCGGCCACAAATGTTTTTCACCGCTATCCAGCCGATGGTAATTATCTTGTTACCCTTACGGTGGTAAATCAATTGGGCTGCAGTGCCACTGATACCTTAACCTTAACTATTGCATCGCCTACCGGCATAAATACAATTGCTGATGTTAATTCCATTATATGCGATAATTCCATAGGATGCCGTATCGCATTTGACGTGCCGGCAAATAGCCAATTGGAAGTTTTTGATATTACGGGGCGAAGGCTTTTTGAACAAAGTGTTTCATCAGGCTATTTATTGAGTACGATGGGTTTTACACCCGGGGTCTATCTACTTCGTCTTTCAAACAGCCAAGGCGTAGTGGTTAAAAAGATGATAAAAGATTAATGGCTCGCATTCGTCATGTAACTATTACTTAGTTTAGTACCGCAAAACAATTACAGGCTTTAACCGGCCATAATTGCTTTATTAAAATTATGGCTGAGCACGAGATTAGTTTTTGGAAAAGTTTACGTATTGTTTTTGGATTGGTATCGGTGCTATGGATTGTGCATATAGTGCAGGCATTAGGCATTTACGATTTTACAGAATATGGTAACCAGCCGCAGCATATAGCCGGCTTAAAGGGAATTATTTTTTCACCATTCTTACATGGTAGTTTTGAGCATCTTATATCAAACACGCTACCTATATTGGTGTTGCTTACGGTGCTATTAAACGCTTACCCCCGCGTAGCTTTAGCGGTTCTTGTATTTGTGCACTTAAGCAGTGGTATGCTGGTTTGGTTGTTTGCTCCACCCAATACCATTCACGTGGGCATTAGCGGAATTATTTATGGCATTGCCGCATTTTTAGTGGCCTCGGGTATTTTCCGTAAGGATAGGAACTCGATGGTGGTAGGTATTTTTGTTGGGCTAATGTATGGTGGTATGGTATTAGGCTTTATTCCCCAGCCCGGTATATCGTGGCAATCGCACTTATTTGGGGCTTTAAGCGGCGTGTTTATAGCCTTTGCTTTCCGTAGCATTGATTTACCGAAACCGACCGAAATTGAACTGGAGCATACCGAACCCGACCGTCACTTTTTCGATAACGACCCGCCGGCACCCAATCCATTCAGATAAAATTAAATTTCGGCCAACTGCACCTGGTTTTCGCTGGCCAATAGTTGAAACGAGCGCACATGCTTATCGCTTTCTTCAATCGTTATCAGGCAATTGTTGTCGTCCTTCCAGTTAAACTTTACATTCTCGTTATTCAGGTCAGCCGCCATAATTTCAAATAGCAACTTGCCTTCTTTAAAGTCGTAAGCCTTTACCGTTATTTCAGCTTTAAAAGGATCTAATGCACTGGAACGCTTAGCAGTAAGCTTCACTTTTACTTTGCCGTTGGCCGATGTGTTTTCTAACATTGCTTCGGTTTTACCATTGCAGGCTGCCAGGCTAAAAGTAAGTGCAAGTAATATTAAAAAAGGGAATCGGGTTTTCATATTTAATGGTTTATTTCGATGAAAATAGGTAATTCTATCTTAGCAGGGTTACACTACCTTTAAGTATACGGCCTTCGCCATCAAGTAAAGGGGCATATTTTACAATGTAAACATACACGCCCGGTGGACTATTAGAACCTTTATAAGTTCCATCCCAGCCATTTTGTGGGTCACTTGTCTCAAATACCTTTTCGCCCCATCGGTTAAATACCTGGAATTGTTGCAGCCGGATGTTTTTTGCAAACAATTTGAAGTTGTCGTTATTGCCGTCATCGTTTGGAGTAAATACGTTAGGCGTATACACACTGCCGTATATACCATTTACAATTACTCGATAATAGCAAGTGGTGCTGCATCCATAAGCATTAACCACAGTGCATTGGTACTCATTATATTCTTCAGTCGGTGCAACAGTTACCGAAGGGCAGTTTTGGCAATCCATTACACTCCAGTTATATGCTGAGTCTTGTATACAGGCATCCAGAGTAATCTGCTCGTTATATTCTATGCTATATACTTGTAAACCGGTATCACCCTCCGGTGCCGGTATAACCTGTATAGTTAATTCTATAATTTTACTGCAGGGGTTAGCTGTTATCGTATCCCTATAAACACCCGTTGCTGTATAAGTATGTCCATACAATTTAAAGCTTTCTCCCTGGCACATGCTATGCACAGTAGTTTCGTAAATAGGTTTTAATACACTTAAGTACAACACCGTAATGCTGTCGCAACCCTGTGTAGCTATAGTATCGCGGTAAATGCCTGTTTGCGAAAAGTAGTTCCCGGCAAAATAGAAAGTTTCGCCATCGCAAATGATGGCCACAATTTGCCCGCGCCGGTAGGGGTGTTCTGCCAGGTGTAACAGGTTAATTCGATCGCAGTTGGTACCGGCTATGGTATCGAGGTAAATACCGGGTTGCGTATATACTCTGTTATTAATGGATATGGATTTGCCTGCACAGAGCGTATCGTAAAGAGTATCGATCCGGTAATCGGCATACAAGTGTAGTATAACAATACTATCGCAGGCTGCGGTTGAAAATGTATCGCGGTAGGTTCCTGTGGTATAGTAAGTGTGAGAGCCTATTGTAACGCTGTCGCCAGTGCAAATAGTGTCGTAAAGAAGATGTTCCGTGTTTTGATGCAACTGGTAATAGGCCTTAAACGAATCTACACAGCCATTTATGGTTACCACTTTGGTTATTTGGTAAAGGCCTAGGTCGGCCAACGTGGTGGGCTCTATGATTAATGTGTCGCCAACGTAAATACTGCCATCTGGCTTTAACCATTGGTATACAAAATACGGAGAGTGCTGATATGTGAGCAAGGTTTTTTGCCCAATGCACGACGATCCGAATTTATTAATAGGTGGAAACGAAAACGTGTCTATAGAAAAACTGATGGTATTAGCAGTGCCGCAGCTATCGATAATCCGGGCTATATAGCTACCCGTTTGGGATATAGGGAAAAGATTGCTGTGTTGAGGGATAAACAACTGTGGTCCCGAAATAATTTCATAACGGAAAGGTGGCGAACTGCCCGTTGTATCGGTATTTAGCCATACCGAAGTGTTGCCGTGGCAGGAAACCTGCGCTGCACTTATAACCCTGGGCCGTATATAAGCGGGTATTGTTATAGTATCAATAATGCTCCAGCAGTCATAGCGTAAGCTGGGGAAATATCCCAGGTTGCTACCCCAGTTACTGGTGTAATTAATCGTTATTTCATAGGTGCCCGAGCTTAGTAAGTTTACTGTATCTGACCGCGCGGCTAGCGAATATGAGAGATAATAAAAGTAGCCATTGCTAATCACTGTACTTCCGGTTGTAATGTTTTTGATAATGTAATTGCCAGTACACTGTTTAAAGTGATTGGTATCTAGCGGGGTGTATAAGTTAAGCACCAATTTATTGGCACCAGGGCAACCTTTTATATAGCTTATGCTATAATTATCGTCGCCTAACATACTGGCTGTAATTATAAAAGAATCAGAAAGGGTGGTCCCGCAATCATCCCATACCCGATAGTAATAAACACCCGCAGCCAGGTTATTGATTTGAAAATATCCGGATTGTGTTACTGTAATGTTTTGCCCATAAATAAGTGTATCGCGGTAGCTGTAGCCTGGCTTGGTGCTGCTTATAATTGGGGGGCCGCTAAGCAATACAAGTGTAGGCTGATGGGGGAAGTTATTGTAGAAAATATTTATCGAAGCTGTGGAATCCAAGCAATGTAGGGTGTAAAAACTTTCGCCAACTGTAGGTGGCGGAATTGTAACTGTAGGCCAATAGAAATATTTTGAAAAAGTATACCCACAACTATCGTTGATAGAAAAAAAGTAGGTTTTTCCACCCGGATGCTGACTAAGTAAAATGCCCGATACATCAATTCTATCGCCGGCTTCAACAATGCTACCGGTAACAGAATCTTTAAGGGTGTAATGGATTGGTAAACCGATAATAGTGTTCGATAATAAATAAAAATTAACGGTGGTGTTTTGCTGGTTACAACTGGTATAAAAGGTTGATATACTATTATAAAAATCGAAAGGCGATATATAGTGTGTGTAAATAAGGGAATCGCCGCAGCCGCTAAATACTATGGTATTAACCGTATCGCCAAATCCAATATTTTGAATTTGCTCGGTAATAGTATTGCCCTGTATGTTCGCCGGCTTGGTATAACTGCCATTGCGGGTAGAAATACGGATACTTACAGGGCCTGGCAAGTTGTTGCCATCGGTTTGCTGAACGTTAAAGCTTATACGCGTGTTGTAACATCCGGTAACATAATATTCAGGGTTGTTTGTTATCTGTATTTCTGTATTGGTGTTTTGCAACTGTACTGTTTGTATAGTCGTGTTGCCACAAGAGTCTATTAGTGTAAGAGTGTAACTACCCGCCTCAAGGTTTGTAAAGTCATCTGAAGTTTGTGTTCTCTGCAACCCGGTGGCGTTGTTAGTCAATTTCCATAAGTAAGGATGAGTGCCGGTTAGTGCATTCGGATTGCCGCGTATCCGTCCGTCTTTATTAAAACTGCAGGTAGTATTGGTAACTAACGGATAAAAAACAGGGTAGGAATAATTGCCAAATATGGAAACGAACAGTGTGATGGATTCGTTATTGAAATTAGAAACCTGAAGCTGGTAAACGCCTGGCTCTAAACTATTGAAGGTATTGCTGTTTTGCGCCGGCACTACCCTTGGCCCATCTATAATAGAATAGAGCAATGGGGGAGAAGCCGTTTGGGCAAACACCGTAAGGCTGCCATTATTGGCGCAAGTGCTTTTAGTGGTAAGCACAGTATCGATAGTTATGGCAGCTGTACTATATCTTATAGCTAATAAGCTGCAAATTGCAGTAAATAATATGTTTAATAACTGGCTAGACATCTCGTTGAAATAGAAGTAGCGGTGTTTTGCGTGTTAGGTTATGCCAAACGCACGCTGTGCACTTTTAGTATAGGATACTGTTTAAATAATTTATGGATACAAGATATGAAGCACCTGCACCGGTAACAAATTTGCCGTGTCATGGTTTTGTAATTTTAAATTGAATAATTAGGTGCTATACCCGTAAAGCGTAAGCCGGTTTTGCTAACTCTTTAAAAAGTCGATATTCCTTTTTAAGCCTTTAAACTTGGTGCGTTTAACTGCCGAACCCTTAAAAAGGACTTTAAAGGTTTCTTCCTGCAGGTTTTGCCAATCGGCTGTATCCATGCTCAATAATTCGGGGATGGGTTCAAATAGTGGCTCCTGATGCTTTTGGGCCTGCGAGTTTATGGGGCAAACCTGTTGGCAAATATCGCAGCCAAACATCCAGTTTTCAAACTTCCCCTTCATTTCGGCAGGCAGCTGCTCATCTTTAAGTTCAATGGTAAAATACGATATGCATTTACTGCCATCTACCTTGTAAGGCTCGTAAATAGCATCGGTTGGGCAGGCATCTATGCATTTGGTGCAGGTGCCGCAATAATCTTTTACAGGGCTATCGTATTCAAGTTCTACATCCAGAATAATTTCGGCTAAAAAGAAATAAGAACCAGCGCGCTTGGTAAGCAGGTTGGTGTTTTTACCCTGCCAGCCAATGCCGCTGCGCCGCGCCCAGGCACGTTCCAGCACAGGCGCCGAATCAACAAAGCAACGCGCGTTTACCTGCCCCACTTCAGCTACTATACAGGCAAGCAGCTGCTCTAATTTTTCTTTTATTACATCGTGGTAATCTTTTCCCAGGGCATACATGGCCAGTTTGGGGGCGCCTTCTGTTTGTTTAACGTTGTTAAAATAGTTGTACGAAAAACTTATTACGCTTTTAGCCCCGTCTACTAATAAGCGGGGATCGGTGCGCTTATCAAAGTGGTTAGCCATGTACGCCATTTGGCCATTATGGTTTTGGTTAAGCCAGTTCTCAAGTGCACGGGCTTCATCATCCAGTTTTTCAGCTTTACTAATGCCACATGCATCGAAACCTAATAGCTTCGATTCACGTTTAATAAAAGCAGATAGCTGATGTTTATTCATTAATTAACAAGGCGTAAAGTTCGCTTGCGAAATAAAAGAATATTCTTATCGTTTGGGTAATAATTACCGAACGTTTACAATATCTTCGCGCACGACTTTTGCAGCATACCCAATACTATGAAACACTTTAGCCTAAAACTTCTAACTTTTGTCCTGCTGCTTGCTACCGGTATGCCAGCCTTTGCAAACCACAACGATGAGTGCGAAGAGGATGAGAGGAACCTGAAAGTATTATCGTGGAATATTTACATGCTGCCCAAAATAGTTCCTTTAAAAGGTAAGCTGGACCGTGCTCATGCCATTGTTGAAGAAATAAAGAAGTCGGATTTTGATGTGATTGTGTTTCAGGAAGCCTTTTTAAAAGATGCCCGCAAAATAATTCGCGAAGGGCTTAAAGAAGCTTACCCTTTTGAATATGGCCCCGCCAACAGCGAAAAGTTTGATATACGCATTAGTAGTGGTGTGTGGGTAATTAGTAAAATTAAAATGAACCTGGTTAACACCGTGCAGTTTAAAAACTGTGCCGGTAACGATTGCTTTGCCCGTAAAGGAGCTATGCTGCTGGAAGGTGTTTGGAACGACAAGCCTTTTCAGATTTTAGGAACCCACCTTCAGGCCGATGGGTATGATAAGATACGCGAAAAGCAAATGGACCAGATTTATAAGGAATTATTGGTTGAGAACAAAAAAGAAGGTGTGCCTCAAATTATTTGCGGCGATATGAATACCGAAAAGGAAATGAACGCCCACTATTGTAGCATGCTTGATTGCCTGGATGCACAGGATGGCGATATAGCCAGCATTGAAAAGTGCAGTTACGACGGGGTTGAAAACCCACTAGCCCAATCGTTTGGGGCTAAAAAGAAAATGAACTACGATTATATTTTGGTGCGCAGTAATGGCACTAAAATGAGATCAACCAAGCGCTTTGTAAGTGTAATGAAGAAGGGTAAAAAATTCCTTTCCGACCATTATGGGGTGGTTTGCGAGCTTAAGTTTTAAGTTTCAGATAAACCCTGTCAAGGTTCCATAAAGCCAAAAATTAATTCAAAATCCTCTTCCTGCGAGCTACCATAACTGCTATGCTGGTTACGGCTTCGCATGGTTCGTAAATGGCATGATAAATCTGCCCGCCCATATAAAAATTATCTCTATCTTACTGCCTTGATTAATTTGCCTTTTTTCTTTCCAAATAAGGGAATAAATTTGAACGCAATAAGCAATACTTAATGAAGAAAATTTTCGCGCTTACATTTTTATGCGTTTTGGCCGGTTTAGCACTTAACGCGCAAGTGGGTATAAATATTTTAATACCCGATTCGAGTGCCGTGTTGCAACTCGAATCGAACAACAAAGGCCTTGGTCTATCGCGGTTAAATACAACCCAACGCGATGCAATTACCAATCCGCTTAAAGGCTTAACCATATTTAATACGCAGGATAGCGTAATTGAATATTGGAACGGCGAATGCTGGCTAAAGGTATACGAAAAGAATTGCTACGAATGTGCTTTTACCATGACCATTGATGATGCTACCGATACGCTGGACCGTGTTGTTGGCGATTCCGTGTTTTCTACCATTACAGTAAACCAAACCAATGGCAACCAGGATATCAATTTGATTTTTATTTCTTCCATTCCGCAGGGGGTAAATGTTTACTTTAACGGCAACTCAACTATTGATTCAACTGGCCAGGTAGATATTGTAGTTAAGGCCGATATGTGCACCGCTGTAGGCGGCTCATTCCCAATTATGATACAAGCCTTTTGCGGCGATGTAATTCATTTCTTATCATATGTAGTTTATATCCGTCCGCCGGTGCAATACACAATACCTATCGACCAGATGGATTATAACCTGCAAGCTATAAACAACCTGCCGGCCAGCCCTGCACAGTTTATTTTATTAAACATTAATAATTCGGTGTCGCTAAAAGCTTCCGACCATTCTATACCCGCTTATACTACGGGTAACATTGATCAGAACTCAGTGGTATGTATTAATAACGAAGGAGATATTTTGGGCCGTGGCGGCGATGGCGGTGGCTTTAACTTTAACGGTAACCTGTTAATAGTTGGCGGCGAAAGAGGCAACTACGGTGGCGATGCCATGAACCTTACCACCCGCACTTACCTGAATAATTCAGGCGCTATATATGGCGGTGGTAGCGGTGGTGGCTCTGTAGGTTTTGCACTGGGCACTCCCAGCATACCTATTATAGGCCCAATTGTAATTGGTTTTGGCTTTTCGGGCGGTGGTGGTTCCGAGTCGGGTAAAGGCGGTTTGGTAAACCAGGGCGGTGGTGTAAGCATCGGCTTGTTCCAAAATGGTGGCGATGCCACCTGTTGCATTGGGTCTATACCCGGCGCTGGCCCATCGGCTAACTATCCTATATCAATTCCTATTAGTATAGCTTCAATAAATATTACTCCTTCGGCTTATGGTGGTAATGGTGGTGCTTTTGCACAAACCGGAACACCGGGTTATATCGATGTAGCTTTGGAGGTTTGCGTTAGTATTCCAATTATTGGCACTATTTGTATTCCTATTCCTATACCAGGTGGTATATTGCCATTTTATGGCCCTACCAGCGAAGATCCGGGTAAGGCTATTAAACGTAACAACCATCCGCTTGTAGGTATACCCGATGGCACATACAATTCATCGCAGGTTAAAGGTAAAGTATCTCCGTTTTAAATATTCAAGCATTCTAATCATGAAAAAATCTTTTGCCTTTTTCACTCTTCTATTATCGGTTTCGGCTCTATTTGCCGGTAAGGGGCTTATAGTAACCCAAAATTACAGTACTGCTACTGCCGGGCAGTACATAACTGTAACCTGGTATATTACCGATAGCCGCTGTAAAATGAAAATGCTTTACAGCGATAAGGATGTAAATACTACCACTTTTTTTATACCAGAACTTAGCAGCGGCAAACTTTTAAGCTATAGCGATGCGCCGGTGCCAGCCAATTCAGCTAAGGCTTATTTTGCATTGCCGGTTCAAAATATAAAATCGCGAATTGGGGTTACCCTATCGGTAGAGAAAACCGGCGAGGTAAAAACGGTGGCGGGTGTAAAGTGCGAAAAGGTAGTGGCTAAAACAGCCGAAAACATTACCGAAATGTGGGTAACAGCTGAGGGCGGGACTGTCTGCACTAAATTTGCGCCATACTTTAAAAGCAGTTATGAGTTTGCTGCGTTAGCTCAGGGCAGCATAGCGGGCTTTCCGGTTGAATCGGTTACAAAAGATGCATCGGGCAATGTTATAGGCACTTATAGCGCCGTTTCTGTTTCGGCTACCGAAATAAGCGATACCGAGTTTGCCGTACCGGCCGATTATAAAAGCGCCGAAGAGTTAGCCAAAAGCAAAAAATAAATTTTTGCCTCTGGCTTTCTGATTAAGATATGAGGGGGGGGCTTTAAACTGCTACGTTATTCTCCCTTAAAGCATCGTTTAACGATGTCTTCTTATCTGTCGATTCTTTACGCTGGCCTATTATGAGTGCGCAAGGCACCTGGTAATCGCCCGCTGGGAAATGCTTCGTGTAGCTGCCCGGTATTACAACCGAACGAGATGGCACATAGCCTTTATGTTCTACAGGTGTGCTGCCGGTTACATCAATAATCTTGGTGCTCATGGTAAGTACTACGTTAGCACCCAGCACCGCCTCACTTTCTACCCTTACCCCTTCTACTACTATGCAGCGGCTGCCTATAAAGCAGTTATCTTCTATTATTACAGGTGCGGCCTGCACAGGCTCTAACACGCCTCCAATGCCTACACCACCGCTAAGGTGTACGTTTTTACCAATCTGGGCGCAGCTGCCCACGGTAGCCCAGGTGTCTACCATAGTGCCTTCATCCACATAAGCACCTATATTTACATAGCTGGGCATTAGTATAACCCCTTTGGCTACATAGCTGCCATAGCGGGCAATAGCATGGGGCACTACGCGCACCCCTAAATCCTTAAAGCCTTTTTTTAGCCCTATTTTATCGTAAAACTCAAACGGCCCTACTTCCATAGTTTCCATTTGCTGTATAGGAAAATACATTAACACAGCCTTTTTAATCCACTCGTTAATAGTCCAGCCGGCAAGGCTCTTCTCGGCAATGCGCAGTTTACCTTTATCTAATTGGTCTATTACCTCGCGTATGGCATCTTTGGTTTTATCAAAGTTTAAAAGCTTACGGTCGTCCCACGCCTTTTCAATTTCAAGTTGTAATTCGTTCATATTTTGTGTTTGAGTATTTTTTGAAACACGACAATTATAAACTGTTTGTAACTGCTTCTGAAATATTTTCGTCAACTTTTGTTTTATCCTACTTTTGCTACTATCCAAAAATGTGACATATGCGTACACTTAAACCCTTGTTTGCCGTTGCCGGAATTTGTTTTGCTACTGCCTTGCAGGCCCAAATTTTTATAAACACCGGTAACCCCAATTTAAATAAGTATAAAAGCGAAAACCCCAACGCAGTAATTTGGGAGGAGGGTAAAAGTGTGCCAATACCGCCTAATACGCCCGAAGAGGGCGAAAAAACAGCGGCAAAAAAAGCCAGTGAGGCTAAGAAGGCTGCTGTAAAAGCTGCTGTAGAAGCACCGGTAAACGCACCGGAAACCGTAAAAGCCATTAAGGCCGCAGAAGAGCCGGCAACTGTTACACCACAACAAACTACTACCGCCCCACCAGCCGGCGATTACCCGCCCAACGCAGTACCCGGCAAGTGCTATGCCCGTTGCCTGGCTCCCGACCAATACGAGATTAGAGAAGAGCAGGTAATAGATAAGCCTGCTACAGTGAAGATTGAAAAGGTGCCTGCCAAATATGATGTGGTATATGATACGGTAATAGTAACGCCTGCTACCACCAAAACAGTTACTACCCCGGCTAAGTATGAAACTGTTAGTGAAGATAAGTTAGTAACCCCTGCTACCCAAAAGTGGGTAAAAGGTGTGGCTGACAAAAATTGCCTTTCGGCTAACCCCAAAGATTGCGAGGTATGGTGTTTAAAAGAAGTACCTGCCGTTTACCAGAAGGTAAACCGTAAAGTTGAAACACAGGCAGCTGTAACCAGCCAGGTAGAAGTGCCTGCAGTAACTAAGGTAGTACCGCGCAAAAAGCTGGTATACTCATCGTACGAAAACAAAATAGAAACTCCGCCTACCTATAAAACTATAATGAAGAAGGTGTTGGTGGCTAAGGGTGGTTACCAGGAGTGGAAAGAGGTTTTGTGCGAACAGCAAATTACCGATACCAAGGTAGCACAAATACAAAAAGCCCTTAACCGCGAGGGTTATGATGCTGGCCCTGCTGATAACCAAATGGGGGGCAAAACCAAACAGGCACTTATGAAGTTTCAGCAGGATAAAGGCCTGCCCGTAGGTAACCTTAACATTGAAACACTAAAAGCTTTGGGTATAACGGAATAATTTACAGGGCTTTGTAGAACAATTGGGGGCTAATTGTGTTATAAGCTGTGGAACTATGTAGGTATTACTTATATTTGCAACGCAAAAAATTAAAAAATTTATGTCAACAACAACTGAAACAAAAGTGAAGTACAAAGTAAAAGATATGTCTTTGGCCGAATGGGGTCGTAAAGAGATAAAATTAGCAGAAGCCGAAATGCCGGGTTTAATGGCTTTACGTGCTAAACACGGTAAAGAAAAACCATTAAAAGGTGCCCGTATTGCAGGCTGCCTGCACATGACCATTCAAACAGCGGTGCTAATTGAAACACTTGCCGAATTGGGTGCCGAAGTTACCTGGAGCTCTTGCAACATCTTCTCTACACAAGACCAGGCTGCTGCTGCCATTGCTGCTGCAGGTTTTCCTGTTTACGCGTGGAAAGGAATGAACGAAGAAGAATTTAACTGGTGTATTGAACAAACTTTGTTTGCTTTTGAAGGTGGCAAAGCTTTGAACATGATATTGGATGACGGTGGCGATTTAACAAACATGGTGTTTGATAAATACCCTGAGTTAGTGCAAGGCATCCGTGGTATATCTGAAGAGACTACTACCGGCGTGTTGCGTTTATATGAAAGAGAGAAGAATGGTTCGTTATTGCTTCCTGCAATAAACATCAACGATTCTGTTACCAAATCTAAATTTGATAACAAATACGGTTGCCGTGAAAGTTTAGTAGATGCTATCCGCCGCGCTACCGACCTTATGATGGCCGGTAAAGTAGCTGTAGTTGCTGGTTTTGGCGATGTGGGCAAAGGCTCAGCCGATTCATTAAGCAACGCCGGTGTGCGTGTAATTGTAACTGAAATAGATCCTATTTGCGCTTTACAGGCTGCTATGGAAGGCTACGAAGTGAAGAAGATGGATACTGCTATTAAAGAGGCTGATATTATTGTAACCGCTACCGGTAACTGCGATATTATACAAGATAAGCACTTTAAGGCTATGAAGCACAATGCTGTAGTATGTAACATTGGCCACTTTGATAACGAAATTGATATGGCCTGGTTAAATGCTAACTACGGTTCTAGCAAAGATGTTATTAAGCCACAGGTAGATAAGTATACTGTTGATGGAAAGGACATTATCGTATTAGCCGAAGGCCGCTTGGTTAACTTAGGCTGCGCTACAGGTCACCCTTCGTTTGTAATGAGCAACTCGTTTACTAATCAAACATTGGCACAGTTAGAGCTTTGGCAACATGCTGAGCGCTACGAAAACCGCGTTTACACCTTGCCTAAGCACCTGGATGAAATGGTTGCCAAATTGCACCTTGAAAAAATTGGTGTTGAGTTAGAAGAACTTAACGACAAACAAGCGAGCTACATTGGGGTTAAAAAGACCGGTCCATACAAAAGCGAAACTTACAGATACTAATACAGGGCCCTTGCCAGTAAATACACAAGAGCAACTACGTAAAGTGGTTGCTCTTTTTTTATTGCCGGATTGTAATTTGTACGCTGGTATTTGTACTAATTAACCTATAAGGTAAGCAGGAACTTGTTTGGTGTTAATGGTATAAAGCAAAAAAACCGAAAGCAGTTTAATGTTTTGCATTCGGTTTTTATTTAAGATGTACTGCTGGGTACTTATATGCCCGTAGGAGGTAATAATATTATGCCAGGGCTCTTTGCACTGCCGGAATTCTATCGGCAACATACTTCGCTGCTGTGCTGGCTAATGCCGAAGCTACCAGGCCTTTAACCAAGCCTCCGCGGCTAGCGCTGTATAATACTACAGCAGCACCGGCAGCAACAGCTGCATACGTCGCAATTTGTTTCTTATCTAAATTGTTGTAAGCTTTTTCAATGGATTGAATGGCGGTACGTGCCTGCGTTTTGGCCTGGCCAACTTTTGCTGTCGGCTTTTGTGCGGTTTTAGTTTTCATGTGTTTATAGTTTAAATAGTAATTGGTTTAAATCTTTCTCTTGCTGCACGCGCAGCTGTGTATTTAGCAACACCATGTTCTCGGCTACATTCTGTTGTAAACGGTCGTTACCAAATAACAGGGCAAATTTTTCCTCGGCTACCAACAAGGCGTATCTGAATTTTAAGTGTGGAACTTTCATAATTTCTTCGTGTTTGATGTATTTAATACAAACGCTGTACCAATGCAAAAACACTTCAATAGCCAACCGGTTTGTGTAAAAATGGGGCTAACCCAAGGCTCACCTTAGGTAGTGGGTAAAGGGGAATGTTTGTTTTAGCCATCCGGGTAAACCAAACCTCTATGGACAAACTTACAGATGCTTACCACAGGCTTGTGGCCTGGATAGGGACGGCCTTACCTCAGGTGGTAGGAAAAAGGGGCGCACATGTATTTAATGTAATGAAAAACAGTGTGCAACTTTTTAAAAATCACGACACCTTTACCCTTGGGGCGGCACTTTCCTATTATATGGTGTTTTCTATTGCGCCCATGCTAATAATAGTAACCTCAGTAGTTGGGATGATACTGGGCCCCGATGCTATTACCGGCGAAATTAAGCGGCAGGTTGTAAGCTTTGTAGGCAACAACGGCGCTAACCAGTTGCAGGATATTATTAAGGCGGCCTACAAACCTGGTGAAAACGGCATTGCTACTATTATAGCTACTATAGTTTTAATTATTGGCGCTACTGGCGTATTCGACCAGCTACGTACCTCGCTTAATGTAATTTGGGATATTAAGCCGCAGATTAAAAAGCCTGTAGCAAAGTTTTTGGCCAACCGTTTTTTTTCTTTCGCCATGATTATTTCACTCGCCTTTTTGCTGCTTATATCTTTGGTAATACACGCCGCCCTGGCCGGGTTTAATGCCTTGCTTGAAAAATGGCTTTCCGATTTTTCGGTAACTATATACGTGTTTGACCAAACTCGGCTAATCTTCTTTTTTCCATTCTTCAAAATCTTTGTTAGCTCCGGGCTGCCTAAATGCGAAGGGTGTTTTGTTTTTCCTGACTATCTGCTTTATTTTCTCCCACCAATCAACAATATGAGTAAACATTTGCCAAAAGTTCATGCCGTCTTTAGGCGTCTTCAAAAACAGAACGCCCACGCCATGTTCTAAATATAATTCACGCTGACTTCTTGTGGTTTGTATTCTCCTGTCAAACGTAATCACCACACCATTTTCTTTCCCTACTTTCGGAATCCAGTCTTCATCCTTAGCGCCTTCCCCAAATTCCTTTTTAATTGATAATACTCTTATTTTTTTAGATTCCTTTTCATTTAGGTGGCTTTGAATAAGGTCCAAAGCATCCGCTATCTGATGCGGCATATTTTCGTCAATATAAATATTAAGCGGCTTTACTTCCATATTCTATAGCATCGTCAACCTGCTTACGACTAATATTGTAAGTCTTAGAGATAAAAGATACGCTATCTCCACCGTGGTATAAATCGCTTATTGTTTCGGCGAGTATATTAGTGCCAGGTATTACAGGTTGCCCAAATTGGTGACTTGGGTCACATACTACAGATTTGCCCTTACCTAAGGGCCATAAACGAACAGCTAAATTGCCACCATCAAAATCAAGGTCTTTAAAGAAGTCCTTGATAATCGCCAGTTTGAATTGGCGTTTTGCATCTAAGGAGTAATATTCTCCTTTCTTTAATTCAAATAAAACCTGTGTGCCTTCAGTCTTTATTTTTGTAATAATATTTTTTTGAGCAAATGGATAAGGTGTCCTATGCTCTTTTGAAAGAATTTTGTGTGCCTCTAATATTTTTCTTGAGTTAACACCATGTTTTGATAACTGGTAGAATAGGTATATTTCAACCAGTGTATGAAAGTTTACAGCCTTTGTTAAGTCAATGCTCCACGAGTATTGTGAATTATATTCCGAGCCAAAATTGCCATCCCAAAATGTTTTAACCCATCTGCTTACTTTCTGGTTAGGAATACCCAATAGGGTAGCAATATCAGGTAAGGAGTATATTCCCTTACCTAATACCGGACCTGTTATTAGCTGTTCCTCATTCATTTCCTTACAAAGTTACCTAAAGTAAATTTGAGCGAAAGGTAAATTTTCCTAACGAGTATTAGTAAGTTTGTCTATTTAAAAGTTACATGATTGCACATGGCTCAAACAAGAGGCTATTTGTATTTTTAACAATTAAAATTTGTCTTACAAAGTTTTACTTTGTATAATTGCACCGTGAAAGAGAAAGAAACAACAATCACTTTTAGAACCACGGAAGAGTTGAAAGCAAAGTTACAGGCTATGGCAGACAAAGAAAGCCGCACCCTTAGCAACATGATTCAACTCCTTCTTGAAAAAGCAACAGCTAAGAAGTAGCATATATTTTTTGAAGTTAGCGTAAGACAAAGTAAGACAGTATGAAAACATTCAAATCAATAATTCAGTTCTCAAAAGAGTTCGCCAGTGAGGAAGTTTGCCGTCAACACTTAGAACAAAGCCGTTGGGGCGGTACACCTTGCTGTCCTTTCTGTGCATCTATTAACGTTCACAGGTTTGCCAATAATAACCGTGTTTTTAAATGCCGTGAAAAGGTTTGCCGTAAAAAGTTTAGCGTAACAGTTGGCACTATCTACGAAAACTCAAAAATACCTTTGACTAAATGGTATTTAGCTACTTACATTTTATCAGTTCATAGCAAAGGCATAAGCAGCTTACAACTTGCTACTATGCTGGATGTTACTCAAAAGACCGCATGGTTTTTAAATCACCGTATTCGCGAAATGCTGACTGAAAAGAATGTGAATGTGTTGAGCGGTACAGTAGAGATAGACGAAACCTATGTGGGTGGTAAGGATGCAAACAGGCACAAAAACAAAAAGAAAGGCAACACCGGCAAAACTATGGTAGTAGGCGCGGTGCAGCGCGGAGGTAAAGTTACCACTAAGGTAATACCTCAAACCACCATTGAACATATCAGCAACTTCATTACAGCCACCGTTCAAACAGGTAGCAATATGGTAACTGACGAAAGCCATGCTTACAACCGCGTTAAGGAAAACTATCAGCATGATACGGTTAACCACGGCGCAAAGGAGTATGTGCGCAAAGAGAATGGTAAGAAGATACACACTAACACTATTGAGGGCTTTTGGAGCATCTTAAAGAAACAAATAGTAGGTATTCACCATCAAGTATCACCTAAGCATTTGCAAAGGTATTGTAACGAAAGTTCGTTCCGTTACAATAGCCGCGAACTACTACAAGACGAAAGGTTTGCAGATGCAATAGGCAAATGTGAGGGGAGATTAAAATACAATCAGCTAATCGGCAAAACAGCATAACATGGAAACGGAAAACTTCTTACAGGCCATAGGCAATAAAATTAAAGCAGCACGAAATAAAGCGGGCATAAGTCAAGAAAACTTGTGCCTGCTTATGGATATGAAACCAGCAACCCTAATCAAAATAGAGAAAGGGAATGTAGCTGCACGAATAATAACCCTAAAGCGAATTTCAGACGCTTTACAGGTAGAATTAAAAGACTTTCTATAAATTCGCTATATGGCAAAGAAGAAAACAGAAAACAGCCCTAAAGAAGCTGCAAAGATATTTGACGCTATTATCAAGGCCAGTGTGTCGGGTAATCCAAAGCCAAAGGCGAAAAAGAAAACTGAGAAATAATGTTATATGGCCTTTGAAAATTCAATTCCATTTATTGACTATTGTAGGCAGATTAAGGGAGTGAAAATTAGGATTGATAATAAGCGTAGATGTGTCGAAATCCTCACAGAAAGAAATACGGTAGTTACTGTACATCTTTCAAAAAGCATTACTCAAGTTTTTACAGTAGCGGACTTACTTAAAACGGAACATTTGATTGGGGATAAAACGTACCACGTATACACCCAAGGCGATTACAATATTCATTGGCTTTTTGTACTTCTAATGGGTGATATACTATAATTTGGTCAAACAGGTATATAATTACCGATTTTTCGGTGGTGCTCATATTTGTTATCGAAAACTTATTGTCGTTAGGAGTTACGGTAGTGCTGTTTGCGCTTATTTACAAGTATATGTCCGACTCTAAACCCCGCTGGCGAAGTGTTTGGGCGGGTGGGCTTTTTACAGCTGTGCTTTTTGCCATTGGCAAATACCTGATAAGCGTTTACATAGGTGCTGCAAATATTGCCGATACGTATGGCGCGGCAGGTTCAATAGTGGTTATTTTAGTGTGGGTATTCTACTCGTCGCAAATATTATTTTTTGGGGCAGAATTTACACGGGGCTTAGCCATAGAACAAGGCGTTAAGCTGGATGCCCAGGCACAGATAACCAACAAAGAAGCAGGCATACAAAACAAAAAGGTAGAGGATATTAAAAAGCAGGCACCATAAAAACTTTACTGTTAGTATCGAGATGTGCTTCGGCTTTTACGCTGGGTATTGCCAATTGTAATGCCCAAAAGTATGGTAATAAAAAAGCAGATTACCAGGAACAGCACTTCTAATATTTTATACAGGGTTATACCCCCAATAAAAACTACACCATAAATAAGCAGGGAGATAAGAAGTGCAAGTCGGAACATAAAAACTGGTTGTGAAATTTTAGTGATAGCAGCACAATTGCAAAGTCGGTGCCTTACCGGTTGTGTAAATTATTCAACGCTTTTAACCGAGTCCTGCGTTATTTCATTATCAATAGATAGGCGTAGCGACTGCACAAACGCGTTATACAAGATTTGAAACACTGCGTAACCTACATTTACATCCGGCTTTTGTAGACTACCCGAAAATGGAATTTTGGTAGCTATGTCTTTCTTGAACGGATTGGTAAGCACGGTAAGAGCGGCGCCCAGCAAACCTTCCCATAATACTTTAAGCACTCCTTTCTTCTGGTCGTCTCGGTTTAAAATATCCAGCCCCACAATAGCGGGTTTTACATAGCCTTTAAACTGCCCATTTACCGCGGCAGCTTCTATAAATAGATTTAGCGTGCCTTTGTTAACATCAAATCCGGCATACGATAGAAACAAGCTGTTCAGGCGAGTTAGGTCTACATTTTTAATTTCGGCATTAAGATCAAAGGCCGGGCTTTGCTGCGCAAAATCGCCTTTAATATCTACATCAATATTGCCGCTGCAGGCGCTGCAATCTATTTTGATATGGGCTGGCAAAGCGCTGCCATAAACGGGTAGGGTGCTAAGGTTGGTGGCGGTTAGGTTTAACCGGTCGGTTTTCAATTCTACACCGGGCCTTACGGTGGCATCTAAATAATGCACCTGCACATTGCTAACTTTTAAATCGGGTATGTTTACTGTAAATGGGGGAGTAGAAGAGCCCATACTGTGGAACACACTATGCACCCCATCCTCTTTTTTTATAAAGTAAACTACTACATCGTCTACCTTTACCTTGGCCTCAACAGTACCCTTCCACAATTGTCGTTTGCTAAGGCTTACTACTATGCTTTGTATTTCGCCGTATTTAAACGGAACCGGCAGGTGTTCTTCCTGCCCCGTAAAGCGCATGCCCTTAATAGTAATTTTTCCACCGGCGGTAATACCCACGCTATCTATGCTTCCCTGCAAAACACCCATTACCCGCAAGTTCTTATTTATAAAGCCTTTTAAGTAACCAGGAAAAAGTGTGTTTACTAATGATGCTGCGGGTAGAAACACCGCGCCTAATCTTAAATAAGGTAGATAGTTAGTTGATTTTGTAGCCATGTTAAAATGGCTTCAAGGTGCGTGCCCTACGGCTGCATTCCCAAATTGCCACGGTGCGGCTTATATTGCTTTTGTAACCTGCATACCTAAAAAGGTAGCGGCAAGGCCAAGCAACAAACTGGCACCTACATACAAAAAGGCAGCGGTATATTGTGCCTCGCGCACAAGTGAGAGGGTTTCGTAGCTGTATGCTGAATAAGTGGTAAACCCGCCAATAATACCGGTGGCTAAAAACAAGCGCCATTCATGCCCCAGGCTGCCCCGCAAGCTAAAAGCAAACACCAGCCCGATTAAAAAGCAACCGGCAATATTTACTACCAAAGTGCCGTAAGGAAACCCCGACATTACCCTGGTTTGTATGTAGGTAGAAAGCAGGTAGCGGCTAATGCCCCCTATAAAACTACCTACCCCTATGGCTAAAATTAATTTCATTGGTAGTGCGTAGGTATAAAAAAGTGATGAAACCAACCAATGCAAATTAACGCAAGCGACACGTAGATTTATGCAAGGAAGCGCATAGCTTGCGGTCTTTGCGGTATTTCGCTTTGCGACCTTTGCGTTTAAATGCCTTTGCTGCCTTTTAAAGAATACCTCTAAATCAAAAAAGCACCTACCTGTCGGCAGATGCTTTTCAATTTGCTGATTATTTAATAGTTTACCCCAAGCGGTTGAAGTAGGTAACAAACTTCATCACCTCGCCCAGGTTGGTTACTTTTATTTTGCCCATCATAAACATCATTTGCGGGTTGCCGCGGCCAAGTTCAAGGTCTTCGTAGTCGTTAGCCTTTGCGCTAATTACGCAGGTAGCCTCGCCATTTAAACCATCCGATACTTCTACCTGTTTATTTTTTAAAACGGCTGTAAACTGTCCGCCGGTAGGGCCATCCAGTTTAAAGTGAAAGGTAGATTCGGCATTCGCATCTACTTTATCGGTTTTTAAGCGCTGTGGAAGTGAGTAGATAATTTCTTTGGCTGTTTTTGGAGTTGATTCCATTTTTCCATTTGTATTTAGTGAAGAAATATGCTTTGTATCTGCCACCGGTGCAGGCGTGGCGGCCTGTTGTTTGGGAGCTGCTTTTTCGGCGGCTTCGGCTTTTTGCTGCCCTTTCATGTTCTTGTAAGCGCTTTCGTAGTTAACGCCGTCTATTACCATCTTCGAAATTATTTCGCGCATAATTTCGGTAGTGCCGCCTACAATCGTTCCTACCCGTGCATCGCGGTAGGCGCGTTCAATAGAGTATTCACTCATGTATCCGTAACCCCCAAACATTTGCAGGCATTCGTCGGCCACGGTTTTGCCCAGCTCGGTGGCTTTCATTTTGGCCATACTGCATTCTTTAACCGCAAATATTCCGCGCTCAAATAAATCGCAGCAGTAGTATACAAATCGCTTGGTAATTTCTACCTCGCTTACTATTTCGGCAATTTTATGGCGTAGCACCTGGTATTTGGCAATAGGCTTACCAAAGGCGTTTCGCTCGTGCATGTATTTTAATGTGCTGTCTAAGGCTCTTTCGCAACCTGCTATGGCTAATATAGCACCCACCAGTCGCTCCAGCTGAAAGCTTTCCATTACATAAAAGAAACCCTGCCCCTCGTTGCCAACTAAATGGCTTACGGGCACTTTTACGTTATCAAAAAATAGCTCACCTGTGTCGCTGCTCTTCCAACCCATTTTTTTAAGCTTGGTGGTGGTAAAGCCCGGTGTGCCCTGGTCTACCACAATCAGGCTAATGCCCGCAAGGCCCGCATCGGGGTCGGTTTTGCATGCTACGGTTACAAAGTTGCCGTAGTAGCCATTGGTAATAAAAGTTTTGCTTCCGTTTATAATGTAATGGTCGCCCTCGCGTTTAGCGGTGCACCGCAGGTTAGCCACATCACTGCCTGCCCCTGGTTCGCTAATGGCAATGCTGCCTACAAAGCTGCCGTCTATCGACGGTTTTAAATACCTTTCATGCAGGTAGGGGCTACCGGCCGATAAAATATGATTGGTAGCCATATACTGGTGCACACTTACCGCTGCGGCAAAACCTGCGCAGGTGTTGTTGGCAAGCTCTTCCAGGTAAGCAACGGTATACCAAAAATCGTTGTTGGTGCCGCCTACACTTTCCGGAAAGTTGATGCCTAAAAAGCCCAGTTCGCCCATGCGCTTAAAAACCTCGCGCGGTATCATTTCCTGCTCTTCCCATTTATTTATGTTCGGAACTACTTCTTTTTGCACAAAATCGCGCACCGACTGCCGGAACAACTCGTGCTCCTGGTTAAAGTATTGCCCCATAATAAATTGATAAGTGATGGTACATAATTAATAACCGGCTGTGGTAGGCCAACTATTCAATGGTAGCATTAATACCGCGGTCGGTAATGGCGTCCTTCATAGGCTTAAGCAGCTTAAAAGGGCCATGCTTTACAGCGTATTTGCCTTTGCTGTGGATGATATACGAGCATTGTTCAGCTTGTTCGCTGCTATGCTTGCAAATATCAACCAAAGCTTCAATTACATTTTCAAATGTATTGTGGTCGTCGTTGTGCAAAATAAGGCGGTGCAGATTAGCAACGCTTTCGCCCAAATCAATTTCGGGCTGCAGTAAGGTAGAATGCGAAGTGCTCATGTATATAATTTAGCTAGGCGAATTTAAACCTGTGGTTTTTAAATTCAAACATATGTTTGATAATATTATCAACCTACTTCAATAATATAGTTGGCATTTAAACTTTGGGCCTGTAACAGTTTGATAACGCCCTCTTTATCTTTAAATTGCCGTAAATCTCCGGCCGTATCGGCACAGCCCAGCCAAGGTTCTATACACACGTAAGGGGCGTTTACTTTGGCCCAAACGCCCAAATAGTTAAAATCGGGGTAGGCTACACTTAAGTAGTGGCCGTTGTTTTTATTCCCAATAGTAACCTTGCGCGATTTTAAATCTTTAAAAATAAGGGCATCATCTTTAAATAAGTCGCTTTGCAGAGGCAGGCGATTGGTGTTATTCAGCACCTTTTCGGTTTGTCCGTTAAAAAATCCATCGCCGTCAATAAAATGCCTGTTAGCGGTTTCGGTGTGTTCAAATTCTAAATAATAGTCCTCATATTTTTCGGTGCCGCTATGGCCGGTGTTGGTAGGCTTAAAGGGAACCGCAAAAGCAGGGTGTCCGCCAAGCTGAAAGTAAATCTCTTTGGTATCGGTGTTCCGCACCTCGTAAGAAACATGCAGCGTGTTTTGCTTTAACCGGTAGCCTATTAAAAACTCGAACCGGTAAGGGTATATCATTAGCGTATCTTCGGTAGCTGTAAGGCTAAACACCAGTTTATCTTCGCTGCGCTCCATCACTGCAAAGTCATGCTTGCGGGCAAGGCCGTGCTTTTCCATCAGGTATTTAACCCCGTCTATCAATATTTCATCGTTCAGGCTGCGGCCTACTATGGGAAACAATACCGGTGCATGCCAGGGCCAAATGGTTTCTTCGGCATTCCACAGGTGCTCCAGTTTGTTCTTCTTATCAATTATCGATGTTAGTTCGGCGCCGAATTCGCGCACGGTTACTTTTAAAAACTCGTTTTCTATTATGTGCATGTTGCAATTATAAATACGTTTTTTTAATGGCGGGCTGAAAAGTATCATACTTACTTTTAGGGCTATGGGGTGTAGGTTTTAGCCGCCGTTGTATTAACACAGTGTGGAAACAACGCAGGCCAGGCACGCGGGTTTCAAATACATTTGTTATCGAACCATACGTGCGTTGTTATGAAAAAATCTATTTTGTTTATTGCCTTAGCGTTAATTTTTTGCCAGGCAGGCTTTTCGCAGGAACTTTCTAAAGACGAAAAGAAGCGATTAAAAGAAGAGTTGAAAAACTATGGCAAAGATTTGGCCGGCTACAAGGCTAAAATGGAAGATATACGTGCCACGTTGGATAGTAATGAGGCCGAGATTAAGCGCCTGAAGGATGACCAGGCGTATGCCAGCACCAAACAGGCCGAGTTAGAGAACAAAATAGCAGGTTTAGAAACTGATTTGAAAAAATCGGAGCAGGAAAGTGCCCTTTTACGCGGAGAGAATGTGCCCGATGCAGACCCCGAAATAGCTGCTAAAGCCCAAACAGCGCTTACCAACAAGGCTCAAAAGGGAACCGTTTATAAAGTGCAAATTGGTTTATATAAAAACTTTAGTATTAATAAGTATTTCGACGCCCCGCGCTTTATAGGCTATGAAGAAGTAGATGGCCTTAACCGCTATATTATATCATACTTTCCGGATGAAGAGATTGCCAAAAGCTTTGTATCTGATGTGCGTAAAATGGGAATTAAAGATGCTTTTGTATCAAAATACATTGATGGAGTGCGCGTATATGAGTGGAGCAAGAACCCAAAATATGCCGGTAAACCAGAGCCTGAAACATTGCAGGATGCTTTAAAAAAATAGCGTTTTTCTCCTCCTTCGCCGCTACCGCGGCGGTATTTGAGGAGGAGTGGTCGAACGAAGTGAGACCGAGGTGGTCAAAATATAGCCTGTAACAGGGCCGAAGCGTTAGGATGATTTTCTAACGCTTTTTTTATGTCGTTGTATTGATAGCGGGTGCCTTCTAATTGCAGGGCTTCGGTTTGGGTTCCTGTAATTACTCTAATCTTACCATCTTCAATTTCCAGTTGTATATCTCCCTTATCAATTTTAGTAAGCGGACTGCGACCGTATATCCACTCAAACGAGCAGAACTTTTCATCAGCGCTTTTTTGTATCACTTCCCAATCGCCATCGGAAAGCTGCATTACCTCTGTGGCTTGCAGGGCATTTTGCAGATAGGTTTTTAACTCCTCCGTTGTTTTTACCCCAGTAGTTTCGGTATCTATATTTCGCACCGAATTGCTTACCGATTCTACCGCTTTGCTTTCTACCTTGAATGGATTGGGTTTTAAGCAGGCCCGCAAGTTATCAAGGTCGGCATTAAACAGCAGGGTACCGTGGCTGATAATGTTTTTGCGATTGGTAAACTGGGCATTACCCGATATTTTTTTGCCCTTGCAAAGTATGCTGTTTCGGGCATCCATTTCGGCATCTACACCAATGGTTTTTAAGGCGGCTATTACCGGGCGGTTAAACCATTCGTAGTTGTTTATCTTTTTATCGGCAAACCGGGTAATAAAGCAAAACGAAAGGTTGCCTAAATCCTGGTAAACCGTGCCCCCGCCCGAAATGCGACGGCAAAGCTTTAGCTTATTATTCCGAAGGTAATCAAAGTTAACCTCCTTGTAAATGCTTTGGTTTTTACCCAGCACTATACAGGGCTCATTAATATATAGCAGAAGCAAATCGCGCTCGGTGCAGTCGGCTTGCCTGATCAGAAATTCTTCAAGCGCCAGGTTTAGGTAAGGGTCGGTATTGTTACGGTTGTCTACTAAAATCACAGGGCGAATAGACAAAAATTCTAAACAATAAAACTCAAAATCCGAAAGTTTAAAATAGCCTTTCGAAACTAAACCGGAATTGGTGCATTGTTTAGTGCTTGCTATTTTAGTATTTCGAGCTTAGCCTTCTTGCACGACGTTCTTCGCGGGCTAAAATAACCTCATTTAAAGGCACTGTGCCCGAACGATAATAAAGGTAGATAAACATAATGCTGGCCGCATTTAATATATGCCATAAAGCATGGCCCTGAAACATGCTGGTAGGGTTGCACACCACGCTGGTGCGGTCTAATATCCAAATACCACCGGCAGTAAGCAAAATGGCTAAACTGGCCCAAAGGTAATTTGTAAAATAATGTTCCTTACTTACAAATAGCAGGTAGTAGCAGCTGGTTAAAAACACTATAACTATTAGTAAAGGGAACAGTATGTTAATGTTAACCTTATAAAGCGATGAGTAAATAAGGTAGTTAATACCCATGCCAAAGGCAATCATAAGTGCGTGGGAGCTTTTATACTTGCCCCTTACACGCACCAGGGGAAAAATTTTATACAGGTTGAACACAATTATCATTACCACCACCGAGCACATGCCTGTTTGGTCTAACTTTTGGAAAAACTCGGTTAGCGATGCATGGTAGAAAAAGCTACCTATAAACAGGTAAACTGCCGAGGCTCCAAACATGATGGAGAAGATAGGGTAGCGCACCAAAAAGTTATCCGATTGTTTACGCTCGGCATATTTAAGATCGTGTATGCCCAGTGTAAGTGTAATAAGCCCCACTATAAAAAAGCCCAGGTTGCTCCAGGTATTGCTGGGCTGGCGTATTAGCTGATCCATGTGGTTATACTCGCAAAAGTGGAAGGCGTTGCCGTTGGCCACATTATAGTTGGCCCAAAAATCGGTAAACTGAAAAAGACTGTAATACAACACCAGCGCTATAGTGCTAAGCAAAAACACCACCGTGGGAAGCACAAACATGCGGCCGTGCAATCTTTCCAAATATAAGCGGGTGCGCAGCAACTGCCATTTAAAGTGTATGCTTAATTTGGTCATGAGGGGTGGGTGTTTGCTTTCTTTTACGGCTGTGGTTAAAAATGTTTCGTAGGGTAACGAAGTAGTGGCCCCTATATTTTAAATGGTTTAAAATAAATAGGAGGATTGGCCCAGCTTAATTTTTACTTGCCCAATGAACTAACTCGTGCCGTGGCACCGTTCTTGCACTGGAGCACCAACTAGCGCTTATATCAAACAAAAAAAGAGCTACGAATTTCCATTTCCCCACTTAAATCAATAGAATGAAAAAGTCATTATTTTTAACTCTAAGCGTAATTGCTTTAATAACCGGCTGTAATCAAAGCGAAAAGCCCGCAACTGAAGTAGTGCACGAAACTACCGTTGTGCACGAAGTAGAAAGGCCCAAGGCCGAACCCGCTGTAAAATCAGTAGAAGTAGACAATAAAGGGGTGAAAATAAACCTGCAGGATAAAAACGGTAATTCGTTTGAAATAAATCAGGAGCATAAATAAGCTTCTGGTTTTTTAAGTAATATCACAAACGGCCCTTCTTTTGAAGGGCCGTTTGCGTGTGTCCTAGTAACTAAAGATTGTCATTAATTTTGGGGCACCTTCGCTGTTCCACCATTCTTCGCCTTCCCAATAGTTTTCCCATCCCAGGCTGCGGTATTTTTCATTTATTTCAATTTCGCGCTCGCCATAACTAAAATCTTCTAAAATTTCGTTGGCAAACATAAACAGGTCCTCTGCAAAAATTACCTGCTTTTGCTGGCCGCTTTTATAAGAGGCCCACAGCCCGTCGAACAGAAAACCACCTCGCCTTGTTTCATTTTCGGTATTACGCCATAAGCTATGGCCCTGCAACTGGTTGTCGGTATACTCGGGCACAAAATCCATAAAAAAATTACCTGTAAAAGCCCCTGTATTGGCCAGATTACTATCTTCTTTTAATATAAATGTGCCTTTAGCATGGTAGGTGTTTATTGTAGTATCGCCGGTAAATTTTTCAGTGCTGTCGGCATAGGTTAAAAATTCGCGGTAGCTATAGGTAATGTCTCGGTAGGAGAATAAGGAGTCTATATTAATAACACCGGTAAAATCAGTAATATTTTCTTTGTATTTACATTTACCCGATATAGCTACCACAAAGGGGTTTGCAGTATCAGAGGCTACAGCGCTTATATAAAACTCAACCCTGTAGTTGGTAGTATCGTAAAACCCATTGTAAATTTTAGTGTAACCATCGTTTACCGATAGCAGCAGACTGCCGTAATTTACGTTTTGCAAAACCTCTTTCGATTTTTGAGCCTGCAGATAGCCGTATTCAATAAGTGCAAACAGAGAATCGTAGGTTGCAGTATCTATGTTAGCAAGCCGCATAGTATCGGCTGCCTCTTTATGGGTTATAAGCACCGTCCGGTGCCTGGCTGATTGCTTGTTGCTGGAATTGCAGGCGTATAAAAAGGAAATGGCTGCAATGAATAACAATGCGTTTTTCATGATGGAGGTTTTATAATTGTTTATATTTTTTGAATAGGTAGTTATGTAACCCGGCAGCAATCAGCATCTCGGCCAATAGCCAGTTGCCCACCCACGATAGCCAGGTAATAGTAATGTAGGTTTCAATGGGTTTACTGTGCAGCAGGTAATGCATCAGGTAACCTTCTGTTCTAAGGCTTAGGGCAGCAAGCGTAATGGCATAGCTGCGTATCATCCAGGCTATATGCTGCTGATAGTTGCCCTGCCGTGCATGGGTATAGGCCATAAAAGTAGCAAACCACCAAGCTATGCATTGTATAAAAAAACCGGTTTTAGCAGGCAGCCCGCCGTTGGCGTAAATGGCCAATACCAACCCCGATGTAGCCGCAAAGCCAAGAATGCTAAATACGTATACCCTGCCCATATATTTATGAAACACCGGAAAGGCTTTAGCCATAGCGGGTAAAAACTGAGGCAGGCCCGCCAGCAGCACTATTGCGCTACTGCTTATGTGTATATAAAAACCGATTAAAAAAAGGGGCGAGGCAAGCGTTCTGTCGGTTTTGGTAGAAAGGAAATTGATAGCGTGCTTAAAGCTAAAGTAAGGTGCTACTTTATAAAGCATAAGTAAGGTAAAACAAATAAACGGGGAAAACAGCAAGGCGTAAAGCGCGTA
The DNA here is from genome assembly GCA_044228435.1 of Chitinophagales bacterium. GTDB lineage: Bacteria > Bacteroidota > Bacteroidia > Chitinophagales > LD1 > Bog-950. The sequence goes on along the minus strand of JBGAUW010000009.1, from coordinate 34,160 downwards.
AGTGGAAAACCGAATTTGTGGGGAGCGCATGTAATGCAACTGTTAGTGTGTAGTTAACGCAATGCACATTAACTTATTGTAATGATAAATGTAATATTTATGTTATGGCTTGGTTTGCTTTTTTTTCAAAGCAACCCTCCAATAAATTCCCTAACCCAACCCGACCATTCACTTCCCTCTCATACAAGTATTACTTGTTGCTTACAACATCGTTGTAGGCCGGTTTCTGAAACAAAGCCTGTCTTGTCGCGTATAGTCAGGTAGTTAAAAAGGGCCGAGGAACCCTGCTTAACCTTCCAACAAACGGAACCGCATGAAAAAATTTATACAAAGCATATTGCTATTGCTTGCATTTGCTGTGCAGCCATTCAGTGGCCGGGCAAGCGTGGTAGTAGCCGAAACGCACAGCAACGTTACCTGCAATGGCAACGCCAATGGCAGTATAGATATTACCCCTACAGGCACGGCTCCTTATATATATGTATGGAACGATGGTATACTTACCCAGGACCGCAGCAACCTTAGCCCCGGCACTTATACCCTTACTGTTACCGATGCAACGCCCTCTACCGCTACTATATCCATAAGCATTACCGAACCTGCTATACTTAATACTTCAAAAATCATTACGCACGTTGATTGTGGCGGTGGCAGCACCGGAGCAATCGATTTAACTGCATTTGGGGGCAATGGTGGTTACACTTTTGCCTGGAGTGATTTTGTATACACCGAAGACCGCGTAAATGTGACTGCTGCCAACTATTACTACACTGTAACCGATGCGTTGGGATGCAGCCGCTACGATTCGGCTAACGTAACCCAGCCACCGGGCATGGTTACAAGTAAAACAATTACCAATGTAACCTGCGGAAGCGGGGCTAATGGCGCTATAAACTTAACCGTGCAGTTTGGTATACCCGGCTATACCTATGTTTGGAACGATGGAGCTGTTACGGAAGACCGCACTGCTATAGCTGCGGGCAATTACTCAGTTACTATTACCGATGCCAGCGGCTGCTCAACCTCTGCCACGGCTACTGTAGGTCAATCGGGCGGGGGTATGGGTGTTAATACTACTTCCGTGAATCCTTCCTGCAATGGCGGTACCAACGGAACTATTACTGTTACCGCAGTTATAGGTAGCGTTGGGCCTTATACCTTTAAATGGAGCGATGGACCAACTACCCAAAACCGCACAGGCCTGGCAGCGGGTTCATATACAGTTACGGCCACTTCAACTACGGGCTGTACAGCAGCGGCAACCGTTAATTTAACACAGCCCGCCCCTTTAGTAGTTACGCTAACCCCTATTCAACTTACCTGTTTCGGCAGTAACAATGGGGCTATAAATACCTCCGTTACCGGTGGCACAGGCCCTTATAGCTACAACTGGGGCGGTGGTGTGTTTACCCAAAACCGCACCATGTTGGCCGCCGGAACTTACACCGTTACCGTTACCGATAATAAAGGCTGCACGGCTATGCCCAGCCAAAGCGCTGTGGTGCCGCAACCTTTGCAATTAACAGTAGCTACCATACCTGCGGCGCAAACCTGCCTTGGCGGGCCAACCGGTGCGGTTACCACTACTGTTGCAGGGGGCACAATGCCATACTCTTATTGGTGGGGCTCGGGCATAGTAACACCCGATAGAACCAATGTAAATGCCGGCACTTACACCGTAACAGTTACCGATGGCAATGGCTGCTCGGCTACTGCTTCGGGCACTGTAATTGGATATACCCCAATGGTTTTAAGCAGCACCCAGGTAAACAATACCTGCTATGGCACTTCCCTGGGTTCCGTAAACTTATCAGTTGCCAATGGCTGGACACCTTATACATATTTATGGAGTCGTGGCGATACTACACAGGATATTAGCTTAGCAGCAGCCGGCGCTTATACCGTTACAGTTAATGATAACCACGGTTGCTCGGCTACCCGAACGGTTACCATTACCGAACCTTCTTTTCCTATTACTATTAACTCTACTATTACCGATGTAATATGCAGCGGCGGGGCTACCGGCGCTATTAGTGTTAGTGTAACCAACGGGGTTTCGCCATACAGCTATAACTGGGGTGGTGGGATTGTTAGCCAAAACCGAGCCGGGCTTGCAGCGGGTAATTATGCATTAACCGTTACCGATAATAATACTTGCTCGGTATCAACCAGTTTTACAGTTAATCAGCCTTTACCACTTGCAGTATCTTATACCGTTACCGATGCCGCTTGCTTTGGCAGCGCCACCGGTAGTATTAATCTTTCGGTTACGGGCGGGTTTGCGCCTTTTGCTTATAGCTGGAATGGTGGCGCTGCTACGCAAAACCGTAGTAACGTAAGCGCTGGAACGCATAGCGTTACCGTTACCGATAACCGCACCTGTTCGGCTACCGCAAGTATGGTAGTCGGTCAGCCAACGGCTATTTCGGTAACTGCTACCATAACTAACTTAACCTGCAATAACGTAAATGCCGGCACCATTAACCTGGCAGTTTCAGGCGGCGTTTCTCCTTATAGTTTTGATTGGGGCGGAGGAGTAAATACTCAGAATCGTACCGGTTTGGCGGCGGGCTCATACACTGTTACAATTACCGATAATGCTAGCTGTAGCGCTACGGCCACCAATGTAATTATTCAGCCTTCGGCCATTGCAGTTACATCGGCAAATACTAACGTTAGTTGTAATGGCGGTAATAACGGCGCTATTACGCTTACTGTAAGCGGTGGCACGGGCGCTTATAGTTACAACTGGGGTGGGGGAGTAGTAAGCCAAAACCGAACCGGTTTAGTGGCTGGCACATACTCCGTTACCGTTACCGATGCCAATAGCTGCACGGCTACTTTTAGCACTACCATTACGCAGCCCTCGGCTTTAACGGCAAACACTACGGCTACTAATATAACCTGCAGCGGTGCCGCTACCGGCAGCATAAGCTTAACGGCAAACGGTGGATCCGGTGTTTATACTTATAGCTGGAGCAACGGCCCAGCCACAGCCAGCATTGGCAGCCTTACCGCCGGCACTTATACAGTAACTGTGCGCGATGCTAACTTATGTAGTGCTACGGCATCGGCAACAATTACCCAACCAACAGCAATAATAACTGCTGTAACCGCAACTAACATTACCTGTAACGGGCAAGCTAACGGTAGTATCGATTTGCAGGTTAATGGTGGCACTGGTGCGTATAGTTACGCCTGGAGCAACGGCCCAACCTCACAAGATATTTCTGCACTGGCAGCCGCTACTTATACAGTTACGGTACAAGATGCCTCTAACTGCTCTGTAACGGCCTCTACTACTATTACCCAACCAGCGGCTTTATCAGTTTCTACTACTGTGGTGAACGTTGCCTGTAATGGTGGCGCTACCGGCAGTATTGATTTAACGGTGGCAGGCGGCACTATGGGCTATACTTACCACTGGAGCAATAATGCTGTTACGCAAAATATTTCGGCCCTTTCTGCGCAAACTTATACGGTAACCGTTACCGATGCTAATAGCTGCACAGGTACTACTTCAGCTACTGTTGCGCAACCAGCGGCCATTGTAGTTACCGAGGTGCACACCAATTTAAATTGCAACGGTGCCGCTAACGGAACTATTACCACCACAACTACCGGTGGTGCTATCCCTTACAGCTTTAACTGGGGTAATGGTATTGTAACACCTAACCGCACTGGCTTGCAGGCAGGCACTTATACATTAACTGTTACCGATAACAATGCCTGTTCAGTTAGTAAAGCAGTAACAATTACCCAACCCGCAGGCACCGTATTAACTACTGCCAAAACCGATGTGCAATGTAATGCCGCCGCAACCGGCGCTATCGATTTAGCTGCTACGGGCGGTACAGGAGCCCACACTTACCTTTGGAGTAACAATGCTGTAAGTGAAGATATTTCTGGCGTAGTGGCGGGCACTTATTCCGTAACTGTTACCGATGGCAGCGGCTGCACTACCACAGCATCGTCGACTATTACACAGCCAAGCCCTATAACTGTAAGTTTTGCCCTTACCAATGTAAGTTGCTACGGGGGCAATAATGGTGCAGTAAGCACTACTATTAGCGGCGGCAACGGCGGGTATACCTACGTTTGGAGTAACGGGGGCAGCAGCCCTACTGCCAGCAACCTTATTGCCGGCAACTATAACCTGCAAATAAAAGATGTTACCAATTGCGTGGCCAACCTATCGTTTAACGTATCGCAGCCCGCGCAAATAAATGTAAGCGAAACCCATACCGGCATTACCTGCAACGGGGCCAATAACGGCGCTATTAACTTAACTGTAACTGGCGGGTCGCCGGTTTATACTTACCACTGGAGCAATAATGCCAGTACCCCTAGTTTAAGTGGCTTAAATGGCGGCGTGTATAGCGTAACGGTAACCGATGCCGGGCTTTGCACTGCTACTTTAGGCCCTGTAAATATTATACAGCCGGTAGCGTTATCGCTTAGCACCGTAGCCAGCGATGTGGTATGTAGTGGTAGTGGCAGCGGGGCTGTAGATTTAACGGTTACCGGCGGCACAGGCGCCTATGCTTACCATTGGAGCAACAATGCCAGCACACAGGATGTAAACGGAGTACCGGCTGGTAATTACCTGGTTACGGTTACCGATGCCAACAATTGCACGGCAGCTACCTCGGCCATAGTAAACCAAAGCACGGCTATGCAGGTATCGCTTACCAAAACAGATGTAACCTGCTTTGGCCAGACCAACGGAACATTAGCAACTACAGTAGCAGGCGGAGGAGGAAACTATACCTATAACTGGAGTAATAATGCTACCACGGCCAACCTGAATAACCTGGCAGCCGCAAGCTATACTGTTACTGTACACGATGCACAAAACTGCACCGGCGTGGCCACGGCTACCGTTACACAACCAACGGCTATTTCGGTTGCCGAAACACATACCAATGTAAGTTGTAACGGTAATGCTAATGGCACTATTACTGCTACTGCCACCGGTGGAACAGGAAACTACACCTACCGCTGGAGCAACAATGCCGGCACAGCTACTATAAGCGCTTTAGCTGCCGGTAGTTATATACTTACAGTAACCGACGCCAGCCTTTGTAGCGCCACAACTGCAATAAGTATTACCCAGCCAGCCAGCCTAAGCTTAAGTGAAACCCACAGGGCTTATGCGTGTAATACTAACCCAGGGGCTATTGATTTAACGGTGGCAGGTGGAAGCGCCCCTTATACTTATAGCTGGACAGGTGGTTTAAGCACACAAGATATTAATAACCTTGCTGCCGGCAATTACGCCGTTACTGTAAACGATGCCAACAACTGCTCAGCCAATACCGCAGTGGCTATAACCCAAGTACAAACCCTGACTGCAAGCGTAAGCAAAACCGATATAACGTGCTACGGTGGCAATAACGGAAGTTTAAGCGTTGCCGTGCAGGGTGGCGCAGGCCCTTACCAATACAGCTGGAGCCAGGGCGCACAAACACCTGCAATAGCAAACCTGCCGGCCGCCCACTACCGGATATTGGTTACCGATGCCAACAATTGCACGGCAGCCGACAGTGTAACCATCATACAACCTGCAGCTATACTTGCCAGCACTAATGCCCGCGATATGTCGTGCAAGGGTATAAGCGATGGGCGTATAGATGTAACCGTTACCGGTGGTACCCCGGGCTATACTTACCACTGGAACACAAGCGATACCGGCGCTACCCTTACTAACCTTATTGCAGGTAACTATTTACTTACCGTTACCGATGTCATGGGTTGTTCATTAACCGGAATTAATGTGCCTATAAGTGAACCACAAAGCCTTAGTTTGGCATCAGATGTTACTGCTGTAGCTTGCGCCGGCCATAACGATGGACAGGTAAAGTTGCAGGTAAGCGGTGGGGTAATACCTTACCGCTATAAATGGAACAACGGGGTGCAATCGCAAAACAACCTTAATCTGGCAAGCGGAAGTTATTCAGTAACCGTTACCGATAGCCGTGGTTGTCTTATAGATGGAGATTATATTATTGGCGCGGCACCGGAGCTTACTATAACCCCAACCGTGCAAAATACACCTTGCCAATCCGTGCAAAAAGGAGCTATAGACTTACAGGTTAGCGGTGGTAATGCAGGTTATACATTTAGCTGGAATACTGGTAGTAAAACTGAAGACCTTACTAATTTGGCCGAAGGTAGTTATGCAGTTACCGTTACTGATGCCCGCAATTGCACAGCTCAGGGCAATTATACCGTTAGTGGCAGTTACAGCCTTGAAGTAAATGCAACCGAATCGACCAAAATTGATTTAGGTGAAACAGTACAACTCACAGCAGTTGCTACAGCCGACCATAACAATACTTATAGTTGGACGGCTGCTAATACAGTTGCCTGCAGCACATGCGCCAACACCGAAACCTCGCCAATGCAAACTACTGAATACCTGGTTACAGTAATAGACGAGAACGGATGCAAGGCAAGCGATGTGCTAACTATAGAAGTTAACACCGCAACCGATGTATTTATACCTAATGCCTTTAGCCCGAACGGCGATGGTAATAATGATATGTTCCAAATGTTTGGCGACTTAAGCACTATTGCTTACCTGGATATGATGATGTTTAACCGCTGGGGCGAAAAGGTATTTGAAAGCAACAACCACAACTTTACATGGGATGGTACCTATAAAGGCGAAGCCGTTCCGCAGGGAGTGTTTGTGTATACTGGGAAAATAGTATTTATAAACGGCACATCAAGGCAACTAAAAGGCTCGGTAACTGTTATAAGATAAACCGGTTAATTAAGTTAGACACAAGCAGAAATTAAGATAATAAAGATTTTCATGTGGTTTTCCTCCAGCAAAAGCTGCCCTCCCCCGGGCGGCTTTTTGTTTTTCGCCACTACTCGGTTAGTGTGCCACCGCTTGTATTAATCGGGTTCTTTCGGCCTGGCCCGCCTGCCGGAAACTTAACCTGAAAAGTGCTAAACCTTAAATCGGGTTGGTAAAAATCAGTTGAGGTAATTTGAGCCCCGCTTTCAAAGGCATTGTTCATGTCAGTATAATCGTTGTTGCGTGCCTCCCAGGTTTCGGCGTCCGACCGTGTGCGAATGATATAACCGCGTTTAACCAGTTCTTTAATCTTTTCCCTATCGCGGGTGCTGTTATTGCGCTTTACAAAAGCTGCTTCGGGTCTGCCCGGTTCGCTGTAAACAAACATCACCCTGCCTTTAAGGCTGGTATGGTTTACCAGGTAATTTTCTACCGCTCCACCTTCCATTGCAAACAGCACTTTGCCACGGCAAGCACTAAGTAAAGGCCAATCGTTGGCCGAAGCCATCTCATCCAGCGTTGCATGGCTGCCACGGGCCAGGTCAGGTGTTATTACGCCTTTTAAATCCTCGCCAAATACGCTTTTAATCTCCGCATCTATCGAATCGCAGGCGGCCAAATCAAAGCGTATACCTCGTTTAAAGCCTACAAATCGCAACAAGCCATTCTCATCGCCCGGCGAACCATTCTTGCTTTCTATATTAATAAACATGGGCAAGTGGTTGGGGTGTTCATCACTCCACTTTTTTAAGGCCACCAACGATTGCTTAAACGTGTAGTAGTTGGTTTCGTAGTCTACATCTTTAATGTGCAGCACCTTAAGGCCCGGCTTTTTCAATTCCTCTACACCCGATTTTTGTTTAAGCCCGTACACAAAGGCGTTTATTTTACGCTTGTAAAAAAATCCTCCCTTTGGGTCGTTGTTTATATCAATCTCTAAACCACGAACATTAAAGTAGGTAAACTGCGAATCGAAGGGCAGGTGCCCATAATCCAATGCAAGTGGGTTATTCTCTTTACCCAGCTTATTTTTAACCTTCATTAAAAACTTAAGTTCTTTTTCGCTCGGGCGTTTTTTATAGCTGTTGTGGCTGGCTATAATCTGTATTTGGTTAAGCTTTAGTTCGGTTTCAGATTGGGCATTTGTGGCCATACCAAGACAGAGAAAAATTAAGCCGGCGATAAATTTCATAGTAAAGCAGTGCTATTTGGAACTGTGAGTGGAGCTCTTTTGTTAAAGATTAAAGTTGAAAAATAGATAAAACACATTGCTCGTGAATTACTATCTTATTGTGCGGGCATGTTTACCACAATGGTGTGGGCAATAGTATCGCCAAGGCGCTGATTGTTGCTGAAAATCATTAAGGCATCAATCAAACTTATTAGTGGGATGATGGTAGTTATTTCACGGGCTAAAGCTTTTCCATAATTGCCCTCAATACCAGTGCCCTCATTAGCGTCAGCTACTTTTATGCTAAGCATTTTTTTGCCTAAACTTTGTCCATTTAAAAACGGAAAGGCATCTTTTAAAAAATAGTAAGCAAAACCCGTTATAACTCCTGCAACTACCCCAGCAGTTTCGCCAAATAAACTTAAGGTGTAACCAACAGCAGCCCCCAAAAGAAACGCTAATATACGGTCAATAAAACGAGCTATAAAACGCGACAAAGGTGTTGCTCTTGTATAGTCTCGAAAATCGGTTGGTAATAGCTGTTCGCCTGTAACTTCCATAGGTTAATAGTTGGATTTATGTAGTTTAAAGCAATAATATATTTTTTTCAATATATATTGCAGGTTCAGTTTATACTGAAATATTTAAATGAGCATTTTAGAAACCCGTTAAGCCAGTGCCTGCCCCTCGGCAGTTGCCCGGTATTTGGCAATTTGCTTGTGCATTACGGCAAACCAAAGCGGAGGGAAGAGCGACAGCACCATCATGCCCGGGTAACCGGTGGGCATTTGCGGGCTGTGGTCAAAGTGGCGCAACACCTGGTATTTGCGGTTGGCCATATAGTGGTGGTCGCTGTGGCGTGTAAGCTCAAATAACATAATTCGCCCGATAGGGTGGTTGCTGTTCCAACTGTGCACAGGCATTACTTTTTCATAATACTCGCCATCTATTTTTTTACGGCGCAGGCCGTAGTGTTCAATGTAATTAACCGTTTCCAGCAATAAAAAGCCAATAGTAGCGGCTCCAATAAAGTAAAACATTACCGATACATTCCATACCAGCGCAATGGTAACCAACATGGCTATTTGTATAACCTGGTAAATAAGCATTTCGTTGTGGATGCTCCAAAAACTTTTGTTGGCTTTGCGCAATTTATCGCCCTCTAAATGCCAGGCCGATAGCCAACTGTTAACCACCGAACGTACATAAAAGGCATAAATAATTTCGCCATAGCGTGATGAAGCCGGGTCTTCATCGGTAGATACATTTTTGTGGTGGCCGCGGTTGTGTTCAATAAAAAAGTGCATGTAAAGCGAGGTTGCCAATAGCATTTTGCTCATCAGCTGCTCATACCAGGTATTGCGGTGCCCCAGCTCATGTGCTACGTTAATACCCAGCACGCCGCATGCAATGCCAAAGGCAAACATCATCCCCAGTTTTTCCCAAACGGCCAGCGAATTATCGTTTAACCGGTTTAAAAAAAAGAAACAGAGGGTAAACTGCAGGGGCACTACGCTCCAAACTATTAAATCGTATTTCCAGTCTTTTTTTGCAATTTCCTCTTCGGCTTTCTCCAGGTTAACGGTACTGCCGCCAAAAAACAATTCGATAAGTGGTATAAGTGCAAAAACATACAGCGGAGCAACAAACACCCAATTGCCGCCTAATACAAGCGAGGTCATAATAATGCCAATGCTTAACCATACCGATGCATACTTAAAAAAGCGGATACTCATGCTAAATGGGTTTTATTCATTAAATGTAACAACACTTTTTATACAAAAAAAGGCAGTTATAAACTATTGCCAGCCTGGGGAATCGGGCGGCTGGTTAAGCAGCATCCAGTAAAAGCCAAGTTTAGTAACGGCCTCTAAAAAGCTTTCGAAGCCTACGGGCTTTACTATATAACTGTTTACGCCTAACTCGTAGCATCTCTCAATATCGGGGCTTTCTTTAGATGAGGTTAGCACTACCACCGGAATTTTGCGTGTATTTTCATCGGCTTTTAGGGCTTGCAACACCTCAATGCCATCTACTTTCGGCATTTTAAGGTCCAGCAAAATAAGCTTCGGTTTATTGGTTAAATCACGCCCTTCATATTCGCCTTTGCCAAATATAAAATTGAGGGCCAATGCACCGTTTTTTAAATGCACTATTTTATTGCTAAGGTTATTTTGCTTTAATGCCCGTATGGTCATTTCGGCATCGTGTATACTATCTTCAACCAGTAAAATTTCTACTTCTGTGTTTTCCATAATACTTAGTTTTAATTGTTATCAATATATGGCATGGTAAAGTAAAAACTGGCGCCTTTGTTTACCTCGCCTTCAGCCCATACCCTGCCTTTGTGTTTTTCTACTATTCGTTTTACTATGGCCAACCCTACGCCGGTGCCCTCAAACTCATCGTTAGTATGTAGCCGCTGAAAAACATTAAACAGCTTTTTCACATACTCCATTTCAAAGCCGGCTCCGTTATCGCTTACTTTAAAAATATGTTCGTCATTTTGTTGGGTTACCGTAACTTCTACATAAGGGTTTTCGGTGCCGGATGAATACTTAATAGCATTGGCCAGCAAATTAATAACTGCCATACTCAATAACGATGAATCGCCCATGGTAACCGGAAGTTCGCAAATGCTTATTGTAGCGTTGTGCTCCATGTTTTTGTTAATCTCGTGCAATGCATTTCTAAATACCTCGTTCATATCCACCCGGGTGCGCTTAATATCCTGCCGCCCAAGGCGCGAAAACGAAAGCAGGTCATCTATAAGCGTGCCCATTTTAGCTGCGTTTTCGCGTATTACGCCTAATAGTCTAAGGCCGTCTTCGTTCAGCACCTTCCCCTGATCTTCTTTAAGCATACGGGCATACCCGTTTATCGCCCTTAGGGGTGCCCGCAAATCGTGCGAAACGGAATATGAGAAGGCTTCCAGTTCTTTATTTACAACCTCTAACCGGGCGGTGCGGTCCTTCACTTTTAGCTCTAGTTCTTCATTCAAGTGCTTAATCTTCTCTTCAGCTTCTTTATTAAAGGTAATATCCTGTAATATTAATACCACCTCCAGCACTTCATCCTTTTCGTTTTTGTAGGGAAACAAAAGCATTTGAATCCAGCGTTTACGGCCTATTTTACCAATAAGGGCAGGGTCGTATTGGTAAGGGGGAGAAAGGGCTACCTCGCCGGCAAAGGCCTGTTCGATATACACCGACAGGCCCGAGGCTATCATCTGCGGGTCTTTACGGATGTTGTAGCCGGTCACGTTTTCCAGTTTATCCTGCCACATTACCTCCCAGGCATGGTTGGCACTAATAGTATCGCCGCTGGCTGCATAAATTATAATAGGCAGCGGAAATTGCTCTAATATAGCACTAAGGCGCCCTTCGCTTATTCTAAGGGCCTCTTCGGCTTGTTTGCCTGCGGTAACATCGCGGGTATTTATTACAATGCTGTTTATATTTTTATCGTGCAGCAGGTTGGTCATGGTGCCCTCTACCCATAGGTAGTGGCCATCTTTATGCGGAAAGCGGAAACTAAACGGCACCCGCAATCCGGGGTTATTCATTACATTTTGCCTTAGCGGGCCCATGGCAGGTAAATCGTCGGGGTGTACCTGTTTTGCGCCATCAAGTGCATCCATTTCCTGCGGGGTGTAGCCGGTTAAGCGGTAAGCTGCAGGGCTGCGGTAAGTTACTTTAAAGTTTTCATCGGCCAGCGATACCATTTCGTAGGTATTCTCTACCACCGCTTTAAACAGTTGGTTGGTTTTACGAATCTCTTCGGTGCGCTCGCTTACTTTTTGTTCTAAGCGACTGTTTAACTGGTTGGTTTTAGCCTCCGCTTCGCGAAGAGCTTTAAGGGCATAACGAACCGTTAAAAAAACAAATACCAACAGGGCAATTATACCCACCATAAGTAAGTATAAAATACTTTTAAATGCGCTTGCATTTTTAGCGGTTTGTTGCTCGCGCTGTCTAAGCAGAAGGCTTTCGGCATCCTGCAGGCGGCTTATTTCGTCGCGTATTACCTGTAAGTGCCGCTTATTTGTAGGGCCGGTTAAAACGGCAAGGGCCGAATCGCGGCCAAATTGGTTGCGAACATTTACTTCCACCTCCGAAAACTCTACGCGTTGCCGGATAAAGTTGCCAAGCGAATCGAGCATTTTTTGTTGGGCAGGGTTGTCGGATGTAAGTTGCTTAAGGCGGTTAAGGTGTAGTTGTGCATCGGCAGCGGCCCGCTGTGTTTGCTTAATAAAGTTGCTATCACCGGTAAGCACATAGCCATTATTTTTAAGGGCAATATCCTTTGCGGCCGAAACGGTTTGCTCCGATTCGTATAACACATCTTTGGTGTGCTCCACCCACTTGTTGGCTTCTAAAAAATTGCCGGTGTAGTAGCTGGTAAGTACGCTGATGGTAATTACCAATAATATGGCGGACCCAAAGCCAAACAAAAGTTTGAGCTCGGCGCTGTTAGATGTTGTAACAATTGTATTGCTCGCTTTTTCCAAATCTGCCAGTATTGTGCTTATTCAAAAATAAGCAACAACCGGTATAAAAACACTATAAGTGGAATATATTATATTTTTCACACATCAAAAAATCTTGCAGCCCCCGGCACTACCAAACTGTTAGGAAAAAGGTTGGCCGCTACTACTCCCGCTTTATTTATAAAGCCTGGCACTACTACTGCCTTGTTTTTTAGTAACCCATTCATCCCTATTCGGGCCACCTCCTCGGCCTTCATCATAAATTGGGCATTCTTTTCAATTACCTTATCCATACCTGCCGGGGCAAAAAACTCGCTCTCGGTCCCTCCCGGGCAAAGTGCTGTAACATTTACATTTTGTTTTCTCAACTCAAACCGGATAGCCTGCGAAAAGGCCAGCATAAACGATTTGCTGGCGCAGTAAACAGCCATATAAGGCGTTGGCTGAAAGGCCCCCGTGCTGGCCGTATTAAGTAAGTAGCGCTTTTGTTTGCTATCGCCGGCATTTAAAAACGCATGCGCCATTCTAATCATCGCATCCATATTCAGGTGCATTACCTCCAGGTGTTTATCCAAAGGTTTTTCATCAAACTTGCCAAAGTAGCCCATGCCTGCATTATTAATAAGCATGTTTATATTCCAGCCATTTTGCTTTATCCAATCAAATAGTTTGGTATGCACTGCATGGTCGTGCAGGTCGGCCGTATGAGTTTGAACCTGTATATTTTTTTTAGTAAGGTCAGTTGCCAAATCCTTTAGCAGTTGCTCGCTGCGGGCCACTAAAATTAAATTCATTCCGCGGTTCGCACATTCATACGCAAATGCTTTGCCAATCCCTTTACTGGCCCCTGTTATTAGTGTATAATTCATGACCGAAATGTAATAAAATTTAGAAACGGAATTTGGGTAGAGTTGTTCTAAACGGAAGCTATACTCAAAAACTTTTTTCTTATTTGCAGCTAACAACCCATTTGTTTTGAAAATAAAAAGTGAGCCATTATTGATTGTTGGAACGCAACGTTCTGGTTCTAATCTTTTAAGGCTAATGCTAAACCAATTGCCGGAGATAGAAGCTCCGCATCCACCGCATTTGCTTACTGTTTTTACTCCCTTATTAAGTGTGTATGGCGATTTAAGCAATGTAGCTAACTTTAAATCCCTGGTAGAGGATGTGGTAGCTTACATCAGTGTAAACCCGGTGCCCTGGTTTGGGGTAAGTTTAAATGCCGGTGAAGTGCTGGGCAGGGTTTCGGAGAATACTTTGGCCGATGTATTTAGAGTTGTTTACGAAATAAAGGCAGAAGCTAAAAACGCGCGCTATTGGTGCTGCAAAAGCATGTCCAATATTTACTATTTAAATCAAATAGATGCAGCCGGAATGCAACCTTTTTATATTCACTTGCTGCGCGATGGAAGAGATGTAGCCGCATCGTTTAAAAACGCCATAGTAGGCGAAAAGCACATTTATTTTATAGCACAGCAATGGAAAAAAGACCAACAAATTTGCGCGGCAATGCAGGCAAAAACTGATCCTTCGAGGTTCGTTCTTATCCGCTATGAAGAGTTTATTGTTAACCCGCGTAAGGCATTAGAACCGGTATTAGATATGCTGGGAATTAGATGGGCAGATGATATATTGAACTTTTGGCAATCGGAAGAGGCAAAACGCACTGCCGCTGCGGGGGATATGTGGAAGAATGTGGTTAAGCCGGTAGACAGTAGCAATATGCGGCATTACAGCGAGAAATTAAGCGATGAAGAAATTACCATTTTTGAACAGTTAGCAGGCGATATGCTGGATTTTTATGGGTATACCAGGGATATTGGTTTAGCATACAAAAACATAACCGATACAGATTTACTCACCTTTAAAAATGAAAACGATTTGCAAAAGAAAGAAGCCCGCAAAAAGTATGCGTTGGATGCAAAAGTGAGAGAAGGCCAGGAGGAAATTGTAAGACAGATTAAGGCGCGTGTAAGTCAGGTACAGTAAAATAGTTAAGTCTCTTAGTCTATAAGCGCGCATTTTGTATGTTCGTTTAATGAAGATAGGGATACTTAAAGAAACCAAAACCCCGCAGGATAACCGGGTACCGCTTACCCCCTCGCAGTGTGCTATACTAAAAGAAGAAAACCCGGGTGTGGATGTGGTTGTGCAAAGTTGCAGTTACCGCTGCTATACCGATGATGAATACCGTTACCAGGGCATTGAGGTAAAAGAGGATTTAAGCGATTGCGATGTGCTTTTGGGTGTAAAGGAAATACCTGCACAATATTTAATACCCGATAAAACCTACTTCATTTTTTCGCACGTAATTAAAAAGCAGCCGCATAACCGAAAGTTGCTGCAGGCAGTGCTTAAAAAGAACATACGTTTAATAGATTGGGAAACACTTACTGATGAGAAAGGGCACCGGCTGATTGCTTTTGGGCGTTGGGCCGGAATAGTGGGGGCCTACCACGCAATAAGAATGATTGGCCTTAGCACACAAACATTTACCTTAAAGCAAATGAGTGAATGCCACAATTTTAAAGAGGCGCAAGAGGAGTTTGCCAAGATTAAATTGCCTAAACTTAAAATAGTGCTCACCGGTACGGGGCGCGTATCTAACGGTGCAGCTTTTTTGTTAAACCTTGCCGGCATTAAAAAAGTAAGTCCATACGATTTTTGCTATAAAGAATTTGATCATATTGTTTACACGCAGCTGGAGAGCCGCGATATGTACCACCGCGAAGGAGCCGGGGAGTTTGATAGAGATGACTTTCACAAGCACCCTGAACTTTATAAGTCTAATTTTTACCCTTTTACCAAAGTTGCCGATGTTTTAATAAACGGGGTTTATTGGGATAAACGTATACCGGTGTTTTTTACGGCAGCTCAAATGCAGGAGAAAGATTTTGCTATACAGCAAATAGCCGATATTACCTGCGATATTGGGCCCGATTCATCCGTTCCTTCTACAATTCAGCCCTCCACCATTGCTCAACCTTATTACGGGTACAATCCTCAAACGGGCCAGGTAACCGAACCATTTATACCTAATGTGGTAGATGTAATGGCTATAGATAATTTGCCAAACGAGTTGCCGCGCGATGCCAGCGAGGACTTTGGCAATATGCTAATGAGCCGCATTTTACCAGAACTAATGAAACCTGAAAGCGAAATTATTCACCAGGCTACAATTGCCCTTAACGGTAAGTTAAACGCGCCGTTTGTCTATTTGCAGGATTATGTAGATGGGGCTAAATAATGGCTGTTAAACTTTATGCCAACCGCCGTTGTTATAATGCATAATAAAGCAATGTGTAGCATATTGTAGCACTTATGCACAAATTATTCAAAAATAAAGCGGTAAAAACTACCATGTTATGCCTTCGCATAATAATTTCGGCCCGGCTTAAAGTAACCTCTGTATATGAATAACTCCGTTTTAATAAAATCCTCTATTGGTAAAAAGCTCGTAATGAGCCTTACCGGCCTTTTTTTAATTACCTTTTTAATCATTCATGCCAGCATTAATGGTATGATATGGTTTAACGATGGCGGCAAAACCTTTAGCCATTGGGGCCATTTTATGGGTACTAATCCTATAATCCGTACCCTGGAAATTGGGTTGGTTATTGGCTTTTTGCTGCATATTGGCGATGGTTTAATGCTTTGGTATCAAAATAGCAAGGCGCGCCCGGTTAAGTACGCTTACAGCAAGCCCGATGGCAAAAGCAAATGGTATAGCCGTAGCATGGGCCTGTTGGGAACACTTATACTTATATTTTTAATACTGCATACCTCGCACTTCTGGATTCCTAACCGTGCTAACCAGTTTACTACAGGAGAGGAGTTGAACCTTTTTCAAATGATGTTGGATATTTTTCAAAACCCGCTTATTGTGGTGGTATATGTGTTAGGTTGCTTCTCGTTGTTCTGGCACTTATTACACGGATTTAAAAGTGCGTTTCAAAGCTTAGGTTTAAATAACGTAAAGTATAACAGGGCAATTGAAATACTTGGAATTGGCTTTTCTATAGTGGTACCGTTTTTATTTGCCATGATGCCGGTTTCAATTTATTTAGGATTGGTGCATTAATTTTTGTTTTTCTATTCACCGTTAATTATTCACTGCTATGTCAGATTTGAATTCAAAAATTCCTCCCGGGCCGTTGGCTGATAAGTGGAGCTATTACAAAGAGCACGCTAAACTGGTAAACCCTGCCAACAAGCGTAAGTTGGAAGTAATTGTGGTAGGAACCGGCCTTGCCGGGGCAAGTGCTGCTGCCTCATTGGCCGAACTGGGTTACCAGGTTAAGGCTTTCTGCTTTCAGGATTCACCACGCCGTGCACACTCAATTGCTGCTCAGGGTGGTATAAATGCTGCTAAAAACTATAAGAACGACGGAGATTCTGTATTCCGCTTGTTTTACGATACTATTAAAGGTGGCGATTTTCGCGCCCGCGAAGCCAATGTTTACCGCTTGGCCGATGTATCAAGAAATATTATTGACCAATGCGTGGCACAAGGCGTTCCTTTTGCCCGCGAATATGGCGGTTTATTGGATAACCGCTCATTTGGCGGTTCTCAGGTATCGCGTACTTTTTATGCACGTGGTCAAACCGGACAGCAACTACTTTTAGGCGCTTATGGTGCTTTAGAACGCCAGATTGGCTTAGGCAACGTAAAAATGTATAGCCGCCACGAAATGGTAGAGGTGGTTACTATTGAAGGTAAAGCGCGCGGTATTATTGCCCGTAATCTTATAAGCGGTGAGTTGGAGAAATTCTTTGGCCATGCAGTGTTGCTTTGCACCGGTGGCTACGGAAACGTATTCTTCCTTTCTACCAATGCAATGGGTAGCAACGTTACAGCCGCCTGGAAGGCGCATAAGAAAGGTGCTTACTTCGGAAACCCTTGCTACACGCAAATACACCCAACCTGTATACCGGTAACCGGCGATTATCAATCGAAGCTTACGCTGATGAGCGAATCGCTGCGTAACGATGGTCGTGTTTGGGTGCCTAAAACCAAAGAAGATGCAAAGGCTATCCGTGAAGGGAAAAAGCGTGCAGAAGATATTAAAGAAGAAGACCGCGATTACTACTTAGAGCGCAAATATCCTTCATTCGGTAATCTTTGTCCGCGCGATATTGCTTCGCGCGCTGCTAAAGAAGCCTGCGATGATGGACGTGGTATTGTGCCATCGGGCTTAGGTGTGTTTTTGGATTTTGGAGATGCTATTAAGCGCTTGGGAGTTGAAACGGTTAAGGCACGCTATGGCGAGTTGTTCCCGATGTATCAGAACATTACGAACGAAGACCCTTTAAAAACACCAATGAAAATTTACCCTGCGGTGCACTACACCATGGGTGGGCTTTGGGTAGATTATGAATTGATGACTTCGGTGCCTGGCTTATATGCTTTGGGCGAAGCCAACTTTAGCGATCACGGAGCGAATCGTCTTGGGGCTTCAGCGTTGATGCAAGGTTTGGCCGATGGTTATTTTGTAATTCCTTATACTATTGGTAACTACTTATCGTCTGAAATTTTTACCAAAGCAATACCAACCGACCATCCTGCCTTTGTTGAGGCTGAGAAAACTGCCCGTGAAAGAGCAGAAAAGCTAATTGGTATAAAGGGTAAGAAAACAGTGGATGATTTCCATAAGCAGTTAGGGAAAATAATGTGGGAATACTGTGGTATGGCGCGTACAGCTGAAGGATTAACCAAGGCTCGTAAGTTAATACAAGATTTGCGCAAAGAGTTTTGGAGTGATGTAAATATACCCGGCACACTAAATGAGTTTAACCCGGAGTTTGATAAAGCAGGTCGTGTGGCAGACTTTATTGAGTTAGGAGAACTAATGGTGATTGATGCCCTAAACCGCAACGAAAGCTGTGGCGGCCACTTTAGAGTTGAATACCAGGAAGAAGGCGAGGCTAAGCGCGATGATGAAAACTATCGCTATGCAGCTGCCTGGGAATTTAAGGGGGTAGATGCAGACCCCGTGTTGCACAAAGAAGAATTGGTATTTGAAAACATTCAATTGCAGGTAAGAAGTTACAAGTAATGAACCAACCACTATGTGGTAAAATAAAAGAGTATGAAATTTAATCTTAAAGTTTGGAGGCAGAAAAACGCCAAAACACCCGGAAAACTGGTAGACTATAGCATAGATAATATCAATGCCGATATGAGTTTTTTAGAAATGGTTGACGTGTTGAACGATAACCTGGTGCGCAAGGGCGAAGACCCTATAGCTTTTGACCACGATTGCCGTGAAGGTATATGTGGTATGTGTTCAATGTATATCAATGGTCGCGCACATGGTCCGCACCATGCAGCCACTACCTGCCAATTGTATATGCGCACGTTTAAAGATGGTGAAACAATTTATGTAGAACCATGGAGAGCCAAAGCTTTTCCGGTTGTTAAAGACTTGGTTACCGATCGCTCTGCCTTCGACCGTATTATTGCTAAAGGGGGATACGTATCGGTAAATACCGGCCAGGCGCAAGATGCTAATAGTTTGCCGGTAGATAAAGAGTTTGCCGAAAAGGCAATGGATGCTGCGGCCTGTATCGGTTGCGGTGCCTGCGTGGCAGCTTGTCCTAACAGCGCAGCTATGCTGTTTGTATCGGCTAAAATATCGCAGCTGGCTTTATTGCCCCAAGGGGATGCAGAGCGCAATACCCGTTCAATTAATATGGTTAACCAAATGGATGAAGAAGGTTTTGGTAACTGCACTAACATAGGCGCCTGCGAGGCAGAATGCCCTAAAGAAATTAAGCTGACCAACATTGCGCGTATGAACCGCGAGTACCTGGTTGCCAGCCTGATTAATGAGTAACACCATTATATCCCTTAGAACAGGATTTAAACATAAAAAGCAAACAGCCGAAGATAATTCTTCGGCTGTTTGCTTTTTATGTTTATGTAATAGTTCTTTAAACTGTTTAAAATACACTAACATTTTTTGTTTAGTGGCGCGTTGCAATAATTACCACATCGCCGGTGGCGGATTGATCATCTGCATCGCTGTTATTATCCATGCGCATATAAAATTGCAGGTTTCCTGTGCATGTTGCCACGTACACATACTGGTAACATAGCGATTGATATTCTCCTCTTGGCGAATCATCTGCCAGGCGATGGTAATAAGTGTCATCTACACTGGCGGTAGTGCAACCTGTTATACCCACTCCAAACCTTGGATGGTCTCCTCCCGAGCCTCCGGTCCAGCGAAATTTAAGCGAAATTCTTATGGTTATTATATCGCCTGCTTCTACGGCAAGGTCATTAGTTCCCAATCCTATATTTGCATACCCGGTATTGGCAGTTCCTGTAAGGCGTTCCGCCCTGTCCTGCACATAAGCAACGTTTTTGCTTCCTGCTTTTAATATACCGTTTGCATCTGCAAATACAGTTCTGTTACCACTACCCGAAAGCGCATTTACGCGTAAATATCCGTTGCTACTGGCCGCACCACTTGTTCCTGCAATGCGCAAACCTGTGCTACCGTTAAAGGTAACCGGGCCATCGTTATAATCAAAAAAACCACCATCGTCAGATATCATTAGACCCCCTCCGGTAACATTCGCATTATTTGCGTATATCGAAGCATTGGTGCCATAAAGGGTAGATGCGGTACCTTGTGTAAGTAAGCCGCCCTGAACCAGTGCCTGGCCGGTAGTTCGGAAATTACCATTTACATCCAATTTATAAGCCGGGGTAGCTGTGCCTATACCTACGTTACCGCCCGCATCATTAAGGGCTAAATCGCGCCATGCTACACCGGGGTCGTGAAAACGGATGTAGCCTACATTACCGCTGCCAAAAATTTCAATACCACCTGCGCCCGTAGTTGCTCCTGAAGCTGTGTATACGTAAGCATTGGCAGCATTACCAAAACGGCCTGTACCAACAACTTCCAGTTTATAGCCCGGGCTCGCAGTGCCTATACCTACGTTTCCACCATTTAAATAGCTATTACCCGAAATATTAAGATATACAGCCTTTGCTCCCTGGTGGCTGATAGCAAAACCATGCACACCGGCACCTGTGTGGGTCATCCACTCTAAATCCCCGTCGGCAGGCGAATAAAGTTTTTTGTCAGCTGAGTTAAGTCCTGAACCAGAAAAACCTATACCTCCTGTATTCACTTCGAGCTTTTGTAAAGGAGCAGTTGTGCCTATTCCTATATTACCCGCATTGATAGTTAAATAAGTGGCATTGGCATTACCCCACGATTGAATATTATCGTTAGGATCGCGCTCCCACCAAACACGTGTATCTGAGCCTGGTGTAAGGAAAGAAGCATCTACACTAATACCATCATGCAATCTGGCGGTTTGCCAGCTGGTTGGTGAGGAGGCATCGCGGTAAAGCCATGTATTATTCATAAAGTGGTTGCCCACATCACCCGAAAAACGGCTAAGTATCTGGCTATTACCTGCCGTGGCACCAAGTGCAGTAGGTTCGTATACCTGTAATTTCGCTCCCGGGGTGCTGGTGCCTATGCCTACCTTATCGGTAGAGGTTACCAGGCTTACATTAGGTGCGCTGCGGGTCCATGCGCCTGAAACTGAGGCCGGAAGGTCGCCTACCTGTATCGCGGTGGCATCCCATGTATTGGCTCCGCTGCTGCGCATATATACACCCGCTGCGGCTGGTGAGGTGGCTGTAAAAGTAGTGGTGCCAGCGGCAGTTTGGTAAGGCACTTTACCGGCAGAACCACCTGCAATATTCGTAGCGCTGGTAGCGTTACCATTTAATGTAGCTGTAATAGTACCGGCGCTAAAGTTACCCGAACCATCGCGTGCTACTATTGCGTTAGGTGTATTGGCGCTTGTTGCTGTGGTAGCCGAGTTAGAAACCTTACCCGCCGTGCTTATCGTAGCCAGTTTTGTATCGGCAATGTTCGCCGAACCATTAATGTCGGCATCAACTATTGCTCCGGCGGCTATTTGCGGCGATGCCGCGGTGCCTGCCAAATCGCCGGCTAATTGAACAATCCCTTTAGTGCTGGTAGTAGCATCGGGTAAATTGCCAACCGGTATGGTGGTGGTAGTGCTTAAAACACCCGAAGCATTATTGGTAACGATACCCGCTGTAGTTAAACTACTAACGCGGGCGTTGCCTATAATAGAAAGCTGTCCATTAGCATCGTTTTGTAATCGTGTATTAAAATCCTGTATAGTGCCTGTTCCGTAATGAAAATCGATGTAAGGAACAGCACCAACCGTATTCGCCGTACCATTATCTGTACCTAATTCTATGTTACCCCCCTGGTCACTTCCAAAGAAAGATCCCTTAGGTCCAACTACCACACTACTTCCAAAAGAACCCGAGTTAGTAACTGATAAACCTGTACCGGCCCCGGTAAAGCTTCCGGTTCCACTCCATGTTTTATTGCCGGCAGCTGTTTGGTTAGTTGTAAGGTCAACATAGTTACCTGTTGCTGCTACGGTTTTCCAGGTAGTGCCATCAGAGTATTCTACGTTAGTGCCATTGGTACGAATAGCGCCTGCACCGGCCGTGGCAGCAGTGGCTGTGGTGGTGCCAGATTTAATAGAGCCTGTAGCCTCTACACTATTAATGTTAGCGCCGGTGGCGGTTATTTTTGTAAAAGTAGGTTAGGAGGTAGTAGCGATATCCTGAGGTGTAGAAAGAGTAACAGATCCTGATGCGCTGTTAATGTTAACCTGGTTAGCTGTTCCGGTAAGTGTAGTATTTAAAAATGTGTTTGATGAGGTGCCTATCAATATTTGGCCTGCGCCTATTGCAGTTAATCCGGTTCCGCCGTTACCTACCGGTACTGTACCTGTTAATGAAATATTGGGAGTGGCTCCGCCGGAAGACGATAGGGGGAAGAGGCAGTTACTGAGCCAACAGTTCCTCCACTGTTTAAATCAGGCGCGGGTTCATACTGCGATGTGGTAGAATTGTATTTAAGCACGTCTCCATTTGATGGAGTAGCTGAGGAAACAGTCCGGCCCTGAATTTTAGCTACTGTTGGATTTGGGTAGGTGCCCGGTAAGTCTCCCGCAGCTTTGGTATTGCTTACTGTTCGCCATCCGCCATTAATATAGTTAAAACTGGCAACACCATTTGTTGGGGCAATTGTTTGCCCGGCAAAAGTTGCTGCATCATCATCAGTATTGTAAATACTTAAATATTGCCCCTCGGCAGAAGCGGCAATGCTTAGCGCATTGGCTTGTGAGCCAGATGTAAAAGTTAATCGGAAAATGGAGGTATTAGCAGGTATGGTTACTGTAGCAGCTGCGGCGGCCGATGCAGGTGTTGAACTTATGGAACCCTCTACCTGTAATTTGGTTTGAGGATTATTAGTTCCTATACCAACATTTTGGCTAAATACATTGGTTCCGAAAATTGTAATACTTGTGAGCGCAAGGAGAATTTTCTTCATTACTTAAATTTTGGTTAAAACAATGCCAAATTTTGGGCCATTTAAAAATCTGAAGCTTAAGGTGAACTTATTTTGTTAAAATGCTGGTAATAATAATTTAGTGTTCTACTGCTGTATAGTTTAAGTTACACAACCAGCTTTATTAATATACAGGTAAAGCCTGGTTATGTCAAATCATTCCCCGAAAACAAAGCCTGGGACTAATTATCAGAGTGTTAAAATTCATCTTTTTGGTAGGTTGATTGTTGAAACTTGAAGCTTTGGGATGTGTTTATAATAATACACAAAAGCCCTGCAAAAGATGTTAGTATGTGGTATGTTCTCATTGATGTTCCATACTAGCGTGGCTACCTTCGCGTTGTAATAGTAGTTACTGTTCAATCGTTAAGGTAGTTAGTGGAAACATAAATAGAAGTGTATGAAAAAAATAATGTTTGCGGTTTGGTTTGGTCTAATAGTAGTTAGCGGTAATGCCGAAGATAAAATGCATGTGGTAAAAGCCGGCGAGTCGCTTTATTCTATCGCGCGCATGTATAACGTTAGTGTAACTGAACTGAAAAAAATGAATGCCGAACTGGCCGGTAGCACTAACATAAAAGCAGGGCAAAAAATTGTAGTTTCCGGGTCGCATAATAAACCAGTTGCACCTTCTGCTAAAGCGGTTAGCGCAAAAGTGCACACCGTAGGCAAAGGGGAAACACTTTATGGTATTTGCAAAAAGTATGGTGTTAGCGTTGCTGAGTTAAAGCAATGGAATTCACTTAGCGATATGAACCTTAAAATGGGGCAAAAGCTGGTGGTTAATAAAATGAACCAAATGGCGCTTTATAAGCCTATGGCTGTGCCTTCTACACCCGATACCCCTTACCGCGAAGAAGATATTCGCCCAAGGGCCTCGGCAATCATTCCTAATACAAATCCGGTAACACCCCTTAGTGATGAACCGGTTGCAGTTAACACACCAGCAACTCCCGTGGCCAAGCCCGTATTTTTAACCGAAGGGTTAAGAACTTCCAGCAGCAATTCTGCCGAATATCCTGGCATTTTCAATCAGTACTCCTCCCATGGATATCGGATTAAAAAGAATAAGGGTGCCGCTAATTACCTGGCCGATGAAACCGGGGGGAATCAAAATTTGGCATTTTATAGCGAGGCTGAAACCGGCTCGGTTATACGGGTTACTAACCTTATGAATAAGCGTACAGTTTTTGTTAAAGTGGTGGGTAAGGTGCCACCAACCGATGCAGGCAACGAAATTACCATTAAGCTTAGCAACAAGGCTGCCCAGGATTTAGGTGCTATTGATGAGAAGTTTTTAGTAGAGGTTGCAAGTTTTAGTTCCAACTAATCTCTACGGTTTTATTTCGGGCATAACTTAACCCTCTGATTCTTTGCGAAAAATAGTGAGTCCGTCTACGCTATTTCACTGGTAATGCTATTATAAGTAAGTTTAATTTCATACTTTTGTATGAAATTAAGGTGGCATACAGATTTAAATCTGGGTTTTGTTGTTACTGCTTTTAGGCATAAGAAAAGCGCAAATAAATGATGCAAATTTTAGCTCAACTTTATGGTGATAAATACGGTTTAATTGGTTGAAAATTAGCATTATATGTGGTTGTAAATTCATTTAAAAAGGTAGGCAGAAAAGTAGGCAGAAAACCGAAATAAAAAGTAGGCAGAATTTAATGTAAATTAAAGTTTAAAGACGCAGAACACTCCATCAAATAATCACAGTTGGAGAACTAAAAAGGTTCGATATTTAAGGGCGATTAACTGGTTAAAAATAACTTGTTAAAGTCTTTTTCTCAATAAACAGGCATGTTGGTATTTTATGCTTTACAAGTGCCAACTACTCAGCAGTATTTCTATTTTTGCCAACGTTCAAAACATCGTTTATGACCTCTACTAATCTCGATTATTTACCAATACTTATACAGTTCGTGTTTGTTGCGGGCTTTATTACGGTTATGCTGGCGCTTTCGCATTACATAGGGCCACGCCGCCACTCGCGTAATAAAGATGCCAGCTTTGAATGTGGTATACCGCAGCATGGTAACGCCCGCATACCTTTTTCGGTTAAGTATTTTTTGGTAGCTATCTTGTTCGTGTTATTTGATGTGGAGGTTATTTTCCTTTACCCTTGGGCTGTTAATTTCCGCGATTTAGGCATGGATGGGTTTTGGAAGATGCTGATGTTTATGGGCTTATTGTTAATTGGCTTCTTTTATGTTATAAAAAAGGGAGCCCTGGAGTGGGAATAGTTCGAACGCGGAACGTGGAATTGGGAATGCGGAATTAATACAGAAAGTACCAGTTTGTAAAAGGATTTAGAATAAAGAATTTTAGGCGGGTATTTAATCAAAAATCCCGCTTCTAAAATCAAAAATTAGAATATGGCACAGATAATAGTTAACGACCCTAAAGTTGAATTGCAGCCAACTGAGCAGGGCTACAATGGCCCCGGCTTCCAGCTTACCTCTTTAGATAAAATTGTTGGTTTAGCGCGTTCAAAATCGCTATGGCCCTTGCCTTTTGCAACTTCTTGTTGCGGTATAGAGTTTATGGCAACCATGGGTGCTAACTACGATTTGGCTCGCTTTGGTTCCGAAAGGCCAAGCTTTTCGCCGCGCCAGGCCGATATGTTGATGGTAATGGGAACCATTGCAAAAAAAATGGGTCCGGTATTACGCCAGGTGTATGAGCAAATGGCTGAACCGCGTTGGGTAATTTCGGTTGGTGCATGCGCCTGCTCCGGTGGAGTTTTTGATACATACTCTGTACTGCAGGGTATTGATAAAATTATTCCGGTAGATGTATACGTTCCGGGTTGCCCGCCGCGCCCAGAGCAAATATTGGATGGCGTAATGAAATTACAGGATTTGGTAAAGAACGAAGCCTATACCCGCCGCAACTCGCCGGAGTATAAAGCATTGTTAGCCAGCTACGGCATTAACGTAAACTAAGCGCACATTAGAATTTAGACGATAGATTTTAGAAATACAGAATAATAAAAATGGCTTTAGATTATACAACCGTTCAGCAAAAAGTTAGCGATAAGTTTGGAGAGGCAGTAAAGGACTTTACCGAACCTTACGATATGCTTACTTTTGAAGTAGACCGTAGCAAGGCTATTGAGTTGATGCAGTTTTTACGCGATGATGAAATACTACGTTTTAACTTTCTTACAACTATTGCCACCGTGCACTACCCGGATAATGAGTTAGAGCGCCAATTTGCCGTTGTTTATCAAATGCATAATTGGTTAGATAATGTCCGTATTCGCTTTAAGGCTTTTTTAAATGGCGAAAACCCCGAAATTGAAAGCGCTACCCGTCTATATAATTCGGCTAACTGGATGGAGCGCGAGAGCTACGATTTTTATGGCGTAATATTTAAAGGCCACCCTGATTTAAAGCGCATTTTGAACATGGACGAAATGGTATCGTTCCCAATGCGTAAGGAGTTTCCGTTAGAAGACCAGGGAAGAACTGATAAGGATGATAGATATTTTGGAAGAGTGCCGGTAAATAGCAATTCGAATTAAGTTGCATGAGTAATGTGCAATCTGTTTTGCTGATGGGTATACTGATAATGTTCAGTAGTTGTTATAAACATGAATTTGCTTGCGAGTGTAATGGTACTATTATCGAAATTGGTAAAATGCCGATTGCAAAAGCAAAAATAACTTGTAGAGAAATGTCGCGGAATTGTAAGGCCGGGGCATTAATTAGGTAGGCTTAATTAAGTATTAAAATTATGAGCGAAATAGTATTACGCACAATAGAAGAGAAATACGCTGATATGATTAAGCAGCGCGAGAATGAGGATGGCAGTGAACTGTCAATCCTTAACCTCGGCCCTACGCATCCGGCTACACACGGTATTTTTCAGAATGTATTATTGATGGATGGTGAGAAAATTATAGATGCCGAACCTACCATTGGCTATATACACCGTGCTTTTGAAAAGATTGCTGAGAACCGTCCCTTTTATCAAATAACACCACTAACCGACCGGATGAACTATTGTTCATCGCCTATTAATAATATGGGATGGTGGCTAACGGTAGAGAAATTATTAGGTGTTGAAGTGCCAAAGCGCGCCCAATATATCCGCGTAATAATGATGGAGTTGGCGCGTATTACCGACCACTTGATTTGTAACTCAATATTGGCCGTAGATAGCGGTGCATTTACAGGCTTTTTGTATGTAATGCAATACCGCGAAAAGGTATATGAGATTTACGAAGAACTTTGTGGAGCCCGCCTTACTACCAACATGGGCCGCATTGGAGGATTAGAAAGAGATTTAAGCGATACAGGCTTTAGAAAGCTGCGTGCCTTTTTAAAGGAATTTCCGGTAGCGTTTAAAGAGTTTGAAACTCTTGTTTCGCGCAATAGGATATTTATGGACCGCTGTGTTAATGTAGGTGGTATCTCGGCAGAGAAGGCAATCAGCTATGGCTTTACAGGCCCTAACTTACGTGCTGCCGGCGTTGATTATGATATCCGCAAAATGAATCCATACAGCAGCTACCAGGATTTTGAGTTTGATATACCGGTAGGTAAAAGCGGCGATACATACGATCGCTACTGTGTGCGTAATGAAGAAGTTTGGCAAAGCGTTCGCATCATTCAACAAGCTTTGGATAAGATGCCCGAAGGCCCTTACCATGCCGATGTTCCTGATTATTACCTGCCGCCTAAGCAGGATGTTTACAATAATATGGAAGCGCTTATCTATCACTTTAAAATAGTGATGGGCGAAATACCGGTACCTAAGGGCGAGGTTTACCACGCGGTTGAAGGCGGTAATGGCGAACTTGGTTTTTATTTAATTAGCGATGGAAGCCGGGTGCCTTACAGGCTTCACTTCCGCCGCCCTTGCTTTATTTATTACCAGGCATTTACAGAGATGATTAAAGGCGGCTATTTGAGCGATGCCATCTTAATTTTAAGTTCGCTGAACGTAATTGCAGGAGAGTTAGATTCTTAATTGAATTTGTTGATAGTTGTATATTAGTAATTGATAATTAATAAGATATGTCTGACGAAGTTTTTAAAGATAGTAAAGAAACCCACATGCCTGCCGAAAACGGTTCAAGTGGTGGAGGTAAAGCTGTGGTTGTTTTTAGCGAAGCACTTAAGGCCCGTATAGAGGTTTTAAAATCGCGCTTTCCGGAAGGAAAGAAGAAGAGTGCCCTGCTTACTATTTTGCATGAAGTGCAGGATGAAAATAATAATTGGCTATCGGTAGCTGCTATGGATAAAGTGGCCGAAACGCTCGGAATATTGCCTATTGAAGTATACGAGGTGGTAAGCTTCTATAGCATGTATAATCAAAAACCGGTAGGAAAATACATGTTTGAATTTTGCCGCACCAGCTGCTGCGTAACACGTGGTGCTGAAGATTTGATTGATTATACCTGCAATAAATTAGGCGTACACGAAGGTCAGGTAACTGCTGATGGTCTGTTTAGTGTAAAAGGAGTAGAGTGCTTGGGTGCTTGTGGCTATGCCCCTATGCTGCAATTAGGCGATTACTACCACGAGTTTTTAACGCCGGAAAAAATGGATAAACTGATAGATGACTGTAAGGCCGGCAGGGTAGAGTTTCTTTCGAAAGGGAGTTTAAGCGGCTCGTAACACCGTATTGTTGTAAGCCGTTGCCGGCATTTCGGATTTTTCAAGTATTTCCGGTGCTTCATTAACAGATAATGTAAAGAAGAAAGTTGTGCCTTTGCCCGGTTCGCCTTCAAACCAAATTTCGCCTTTATAGAAGTTGATAATTTTTTTACAGACGGCAAGGCCAATGCCCGTACCTTCAAATTGCTCGGAGGTGTGCAGGCGCTTAAACATTTGGAACAGTTTGGTTTTGTAAGCAGCAGCAATGCCAATTCCGTTATCCGCAAAGCTGAAAGTGTAAATCCCGTGGTTTTCTTTACAGCTAATACGCACCTCAGGCTTTTCGGTAGTATTAAACTTTATGCCATTGGCTATCAGGTTTTGGAAAACGTGGTGCATCATACTACTATGCATTTGGTGTAATACGGGCAGCGTTCCTTCTACTATAATCGTAGCATTCTTTTCTGTTATTTTCTGATGCAACTCCATTTGTATGGTGCGCACCATCTGGTTTAGGTCAATATCCGCTGCCGGCGGAAGACTTCTATCTACCCGGCAATACGAAAGTAAATCGTCTATTTGTTTGGTAAGGCGGTCAGCACTTTGCTTGCTCATTTCAACAAACTCTTTTTGCATGGGGTTGCCTGTGTCGCCCAATTGCTTTTGAAGCAAACTCATAAAACTGCTAATGTTACGAACGGGGGCCTTTAAATCGTGCGAAATGATATAGCTAAACTGCTCAAGGTCTTCGTTTGAGCGTTTTAATTCCTGCGCTTGTTCAGCCAGCTTTGCATGTGTTTCTGCAAGCGCAGTTTCTGTTTTAAAATTAAAATAGGCAAGCATGTAAATGGCTAACCCAAAAAGGCCAAAGATTACCCAGTTGTTTATTCTGAAAATGTTTTCCTGCGTGGCAATATCCAGGTTATAAGCAGTAAAATAAGGGGCCACATACTGGTAGCAATTAAAACCGATAACCGCCATCAAAACACCCGCAATTATATGCTTATAGTCGCGCACATTAAATAACAAAAAAGGTATGATGTAAGTAATGTAAAAAAACTCATGTACACCGCTGTGTGTGCCTATAACACTTGCATTAGCCAGTATTACTAAATTAATGCTTAATAGAAATAAAAGTCTTGCAGGTTTGTGATGGTTTTTAAAATTAAGATAGAGCACGAATAAAGCGCCAATTGTAACTATACCCTGTAGTATACTCAACATGTAAAGGCCTACAACAATAGAGTAGATAACATAGCAAAATGCCCCTATTACTGTTTGTATGGCTTCTAAATTTGTAAAGCGTATATACCTTATTTCGCTTGGTGGAACCGAATCGGTTACTCCAATAGTTATAAGTTGATTGTAGAGGTTCTTTACATTGGCTATCACTGGGTGCACATTTGTTACCCGTGTATATACGGCTAAACCAAAGTAACAGTTTGCTTTTAAAAGTAATTACTTGTATCAATGTGCTTTTATAATACCTCGGCAACAACAAAAACACTGCCCGATACAAGAATCAAATCCTTTTTAGCGGCTTTTTTTTGGGCAGCTTTAAAAGCAACTTTTACCGAAGGATAATGAACTCCTTTTAATTGATAATCAGCTGCTTGTGTTTCTAAAGTTGCTGCATCCAATCCACGCGGTATATCGGCTTTGCAGAAGTAGTATTCGGCATTTTTGGGAAGTAGTTTTAATACCGGTGCAATATCTTTATCGGCTACGGTGCCATACACAAAGTGCAGCTTGTTATACTTTAATTTTGAAAGGTTTTTTGTTACCTCTTTTATCCCTGCCTGGTTATGTGCACTATCAAAAATGGTAAGCGGCTTTTTATCCATTACCATCCATCTTCCTATAAAAGCTGTGTTTTTAGCAACGTGTTTAAGGCCCCTGCTAATTGCCTTTTTTGAAATTTTGACGCCACTCTTTTTAAGAACCTCTACAGCCATTAAAGCAGTGGGAATATTCTTTTGCTGATAACTGCCGTGTAAATCCGTTCCGTATTTAATGCCTTTTAATTCTTTGTCGGCAAACCATATTGGCGATTTTAATGCTTTGGCTTTTGCTATAAAAACAGGTTTGGTTTCTTTTTGGGTTTCTCCAATTACTACGGGTATACCCGGTTTTATGATTCCCGCTTTTTCGCCCGCTATTTTGGGCAGAGTATTGCCTAAAAATTGCTGGTGGTCGTAGCTAATATTTGTAATAACCGAAAGCAGGGGAGTAATAATGTTTGTAGAGTCCAGTCTACCGCCCATGCCGGTTTCGATTACGACATAATCCACCTTCTTTTGTTTAAAGTATTCAAAGGCCATGGCCGTGCTTATTTCAAAAAACGAGGCCTGAATATTTTTAAACTTCTCTTTATTCGCTTCTACAAAGCTGCTTACAAATTTTTTGCTGATGTACTTACCGTTAATCTTTATCCGCTCGCGGTAATCTTTATAATGCGGAGATACAAATACGCCCACCTTATAACCCTGCTCTTGTAGAATAGAGGCTATAATATGTGTAACAGAACCTTTGCCATTTGTGCCGGCAATATGAATACACTTCAAATCTTTCTGCGGATTGCCCAGTATGTTGCACAGCTTAATAATGTTGGTTAAGTCACTTCGGTAAGCGGCCGCACCCACCCGCTGAAACATGGGCAGTTGTTCTAATAAATAGTTTACGGCTTGTTTATATGCGCTGCTTGTTTTCATTTACGCAGTCAAACATATTTATATGGGGCGAATAATCCTAAAACATGTCAAGGCTTTATTGCACAGTAAATACGTAGTTGATAGAGCCATATTGCATGTCATCGGCATTATTATCCGGATTAAACTTGCTGCGTTTAGCTGCAATAATCGCATTATCTATACTGCAACGGTCGGTTATAGTAGAGCCATCGCGGTGGTATTTTGCATCTACCACAATACCGTTTTTATCTACGGTAATATCAATAATTACATTACCCTTAGCATTGCAAAAACGCGGTGGAGGTAATGATGTGCTTTTTCTGCCCTTTAAGCTAACCCCACCTCTTAAATCGCCTTTGCCGGGCCCGCTGCCATTGCCACCTTCACCATCCAGGTAGCTTTTACTATTAGGGTCGCCATTAGGTTTTCCCTGGTCTCCGGATTTATTGCCTGTGCCATCACCGGTGCTATTGTTAGGGTTACCTTTTGCACCCCCTTTTTTAAACATAGCATTTTCATCAGGCTTTGGTGCCGGAGGTGCAGGTGTTTCTGTTTTGGCAGGCGTGCTGTTAATAGTTGGTTTAGTTGTAACAGTAGGTTTTACAACCGGCTTTTCTGTTTTAGGCTTGGGCTTATCAGAAACTGTTTTTTCAATTACAGGTGCATCCTCTAATTCCTGAGTGGCAATATCTTCTTCAGCGGGTGCCGGTTGAGCATTGGAAGCCGAAGGAGCCGCCGGTGTAAAATTGGCTTGGATTGGCGTAAGGGTCATTGGCTGCTCATCGCCACTACCCTCATCCACATTTCCAAAGTTTACTGTAACGCCACCGGCACTGTCGGTATATGGTGGATCGGGCGGGGTTAGTATGCTCCAAATTAAAAACAGAAGTATAAGGGCATGTACAGCTATAGTTACAAAAGCCGCAGTAGATATTTTGCGGTTTTTAAAACTTCTTTCTTCTGTATCAAAACTGTTTGCAAACATGCGCCAATTACAAATTATCGAACTATTAGTTACAATTTAGATGCCTTTCTTTCTGATTTCCACATTGTCAATGGGGCACTACTTATTTATTGGTAGTTGCCAATACCATCTTAATCTTCAGTTTATTACCCAGGGTTATTAAATCAACAATTGTCTGCACGGTTAAAGTATTATCTGCCCGCAACACAACCGTAGGGTCCTCCATGGATTGTGTCTGGGCAGATAATTGTGGTTCAAGTTGTTCGTACGTAACCGGTGCGTTATTTATATAATTGTCTGGGCAGATAATTGTGGTTCAAGTTGTTCGTACGTAACCGGTGCGTTATTTATATAATAGTTCTTTTGAGCATCTACCGATACGGTTATAGTCTGCTTGGCTACTGCCTTACCTGCTTCACTTTTAGGCAGCATCAGTTTAATAACCGATGGATTTACCAATGTGGATATGATAAGGAAGAACAACATCAGGAAGAACATGATATCGCTGAGCGAAGAGGTGCTTACCTCCGAGGTCATTCTGCTTTTTCTTCTTAGTTGCATTTGGAAAAATTAATAGTTATTAGGGACTGGTGAATAGAAATACAAAACTACTTGGTTGGCTCTTGTATCAGGTCAATAAATTCTACGGTAGTGCTTTCTAGCTGAAAGCTCACGCGGTCAATCATCGTGTTCAGGTAGTGAAAGCCGATATGGGCAATTATACCAACCACAAGACCAGCCGCCGAGGTTATCATCTTTTCGTATAAACCACCGGCAATCAATCCAATGCTTATATTATCAGCCAGCGAGATGTTATAGAAAATTTTAATTACTCCGCTTATGGTTCCTACGAAACCAAACATGGGGGCTATACCCGCTATAATTCCTAAATACGACAGGTTTTTCTCCAGTTTATAAATTTCCAGCTTACCGGTATTCTCTACAGCGCTTTCAATTTCTTTAACCGGTTTGCCAAGGCGTTTAATCCCCTTTTCGAGCAAACGGGCTATTGGGGTATTGGTACTGCGGCACAGGCTGAGGGCGGCTTCGGCCTTGCCATCCATTAGCATGGCTTTAATATTGGCCATAAAGCCGCTATCTACTTTGCTGGCGCGGTTAATTACAATAAAACGCTCTACCATTAGGTAAACCGATATAACCGACAGTATTCCAATGGGAATCATTATAAAGCCCCCCTTAAGTATCAGGTCCAGAAGGTTGAGTGATTGTGGAGCGGTGGCTGCTGCCCCTGCTACTGCTGTAGAATCTACTACTATTTGAAGTATCATGCCGTATTATTTAAATTTAAACGTTAGGTGTGCGGTTTTTAGTATGGCAAATGTGCACTTGCTTAGCGTTTGTTGGTAGGGTAGTAGTAAACGCCGGGGTGTTAATTGTGTATTGTTTGCAGTTTACTGTTTACAGTTACGCTTACTTATTTTAAACTTGTAGCATGAAAAATAAATTTCTGATAGCCACCGCGCTTTTAGCGGTATCGGTTTCTGCTAATGCCCAGACCGATAAAAAACAAACCAAAGGCGAAAAAGTGATGGAAACCATCAAAAATCTGCCTGACGATTTGATTGCGGCGCCGGATGCTGCAGTTGATACTAACGCTAATAAACTGGTAAACGATAATCTTTCGTTTATAGTGCCGCCACTATGGAAAGATAAAGGAACCTACACAATTTTAGAGTTTAAGCTTCAAAAATGTGATGTAGACCCTTTGGTGGAAACATTTCCATTGCCTGAGAGAAAGCCAGTACAAATTCTAACTATGACCATGAACACGGTTAAAAAAACACCGGCTGATAAGAAAGCCGCGGTTTTAGCTGATGTTCAAAAACATCTGATAGCTTATTTTAAGGAGCAAGGCAAAGTAGTGACAAAAGATGAACTGACGGCGTTAACCAATTCAATGGTTATAAGCAGCGAGCCTTTTACAACAACGCAAGGCAAAACCGGCGAATTGTTTTTTATACACGATATACAA
>JBGAUW010000029.1:0-50090 GCA_044228435.1 Chitinophagales bacterium | reverse complement strand
CTTGCACCCTATATTGAATTTTACCATCCGGGGTAAAGCGTTCCATTCCACCGCGCATAGCCAAATCTGTAATATCGGTAGAGTTTAAGCAATAAAAAACCACATCGGGCTCATATTTAACCAGTTTATCCTGTAACAAATGAAAGCAATAGGCTATATCGCTTCCCTTGCGCCCGGCCCCGATAAATTCTTGCTGTAAAAGAATTGCTTGGGTGCTTTCAATTTAGCTCTAATAATTTCCACCAGGTAGAATCTACGGGCGCTCCCAAACCCTTCGTATATACGAATCACAGATAAATACCTTTTTCCTTTTGCGGATTTTTGAATGGGATGATCAACATCGCGCAGGCCCTGGCTGTTATAGCAAATGTTCGTGAATAATTCGGGCGTATTAAACCGAAAGCAGTGGTTACTACATTAGTATTGTAAGCATTATGAATCCGAACATCCAAAGCACTTAAATATATGTGATTTATTTTTTCGGAATAAGTTTATAGTAATGAAGTGGGCGCAATACAACTTCCATTACAGCCCATACTACCATCAGTTAAACAAAAACACCTGCATTTTTTTATATCTATGGCCTTATCTGTTAACTAACCCATATAAAACTTTACTATTCGCCAGCATGCTTAAAAATTTCAGCGGCCATAAAATCATAGCCGGCCGGTTTGCAATGACCATCTATCGGCCAATAGTATTTATTTACTATTAAAGGAGCGAATCAGCCGGGTAAGTATTATACGAGTTGAAAAGGTTTATGGTGGGTATAGCGGATTTTTGGCAATAGAATCTACGGTATCAAGCATAGTTGAATGTGATTTAACCTTATGAAGAAAGTGGCTGAATAATAAGCACGAAATGAATTTGCGTGCATGCAGTAACGATTCATATCAGCCAGCCATTTGGCATATTTGATCAATGCCATATTTATTGTTCTCCTCCTGCTGTTGTTGAGTGGAAAAAAAAATCATATTTCAACACCTTGCGTACCCAGGCGCGCAGCACAAATGAATACTGATATATTGGCTCCCCACCATGGGGCTTGCATTCTATATTGAATTTTACCATCCGCAACAAACCTTTCCATTCCACCCCCGCAAGGCTAAATCTGTAATATCGGTAGAGTTTAAGCAATAAAAAAACCACATCGGGATTATACTTAACCAGTTTATCGCGGAACAAATGAAAACAATATACTATATCGCTTCCCATACTTCCGGCCCCTATAAATTCTTACAAAGAATCATGCCTGGGTGCTTTCAACTTATCTTCTAGTAATTTCCACCAGGTAGAATCGGGGGGCGTCCCAAAACCTTCGGTAAACGAATCGCCAAAGGCTAAAACACCTTTTAGTTTTTGCGGATTTTTGAATGGAATGATCAACATCGCGCAGGCCCAGCTATTATAGCAATGTTCGTATTTAAAGTCTGGCGTATTAAAAAGCAGTGGTTACTACAGTGCATTATGAATGCGAACATCCAAAGCACTTAAATATATGTGATTTATTTTTCGGAATAAGTATTTAGGTAGTCGAAGTGGGGGTCGCCTAAAAGCGTTAATATATATGTTAAAACAAATTTTTTCGGGGCATAGTATTTTAAATATAATTACAATTGCATGTTTACCACCGGTAACTAATCTACTAAAGGTGCGCAATACAACTTCCATTACAGCCCATACTACTACCAGGTTAAACAAAAAAACACCCGCCACCTTTTTCCAGCTTCTCATAGTATTTTAAATATAATTACAATTGCATGTTTACCACCGGTAACTAATCTACTAAATTATGCCGGTAGGCAAATTGCACAATCTGGCCGGCGTTTTCTAACTCCAGTTTGCGTAAAATGTTATCGCGGTGGGTGCGCAGTGTATCGTACGATATGTGGAGCTTTTGTTGTATGGCCTTATTATGGTTGCAGGTGGCTAAAAGTTTAAAAATTTCGTTTTCGCGCGCGGTAAGCAAGGCTACTAATTGCCCGCCCGGTACCGGTAGTATGCTTTTAGCAGTATCGCTGGTTTCGTGCGAATAAATAACCGGTTCGTTTTTGTCGGGTTGAACAGATGCAAGAAATTGCTCGAGCACTTGCAAAGTTGTGTTTTTAGTAAAGCAGGCGTTGGCCCCGCTTTGCCTGGCTTTAAATTGTATGCGCTTATTATCGTAATCGGTTAACAGGGCAATATGCAGCGCGGGATGCTGTTGCTTAAGCAGGGTGCAAATTGTAAAGCCAGAGTTATTGGCATCGTGCAGGTTATAATGTAAAAAAAGAACCTTTGGCTGCCGGCAGGTTAGCTCTTGTTTTAGCTGTGCGTAGCTGCTGCAGTTACATACTCCGGCAACAAAAGATATATCGCGTATGAGGCGGCACAGGCCCTCGGTAAAAAGCTGTTGGCTACCCAAAATGGCAACCTGTAGGTGGTGTATCATAGATTTACAACTTTACTAGTGGGTGTAAGTGCGTTAGTGCTAACAGCTACAAAGTATAACCGAAAAGAAGCATATCAAAATTTTGGAAGCGTTGCCTTATTATGCAAATGTTGATACTAAAACTGCGGCTTTGAATTGGGTTGATTTGGGCATGAATTGCGTAAGGCTTAACAATTAAACGGTAGTTGGAGGTGTGCAAAAGTTTGGGGGGGGGGGGGTGATTGTTAGTGTTATGGCACCCATAGGGTGCATCACTAACAATGGACGTAATGAGAGAGCCACGGGCGCCGCCACAGACACCACGCAGACTCTAAGCCAGGCGATTGTTGGTAGCGCAATCAGTTTATTATTTAATGGATGCTAAAACACCAACAATGGCGAGGCGGGGAGCTAATACAAAAAAGCCCCGGCTTTACAGTCGGGGCTTTTGAATATAGTTAGTAGTAGTTATTATTTGTTGCTACCGGCTTTTAAGCCCGGGTGTGGTGCAGGTGGGTTGCTATCGCCGCCTTCGCCATCGTTAGCATAGCGGAACTCTACCTTGTTTTTCATCTTCTTTTCGTAAGGTGTGCCTTCGGCCGCTTTTTTACCACCCTGGTATTTAACTATAAAGCGGTCGCGCGATATTCCGTATTTCTCTACCATATAATCTACAGCGGCGTTGCTACGGTTCCAGGCCAGTTGCTCGTTAAACTTCTGGTCGTTGCGCGATTCGTCGTAACCGGTTACCACCACTTTCATATCCGGGCACATTTGCATGCGCTCGGCAATTTGGTGCAGGTTGCCATAGTATTGAGGGTCGATATAGTATTTGTCGTTATCAAATATTACGCTTGGCAATTCAATTTTGCTGCAATCGTAGTTGCCACCACCGGTGCCTTTGCGGCCACGGCCTTTGCCTGCACCAGCTCCTGCAACACCTCCTGCTATAGGTTGACCATCAGGGCCCAGTTCGGTACCATCGCCCTGGCCTAAACCATCGGCACCATCGCCCTTACCAAGGCCGGTAGTATCGCAGCATGGGTTAGGTGGTATAATAGCCACACCGTTGCTATCGATAGGGAAGCCCGGTGGAGAAAACGGCTCTTTATCCAAACAATCAATCATACCATCTTTATCACTATCCAGCGCTACACCGTGTGTATCTACCGGGCAATCTTTCTTGGTATCCGGTTCTTTATCTAAAGCGTTAATTACACCATCGCCATCATCATCTTTCAATATATCATCTTTAACGGCCTTAGGGTCTACTTCGCCCAGCTTGCGGTAGCTATGGTACATTGGGTTTAACCAATACATAGGCTCGGTGCGGTTTTTACCTATATGGAAGTTAAGCGAGATAGAGGTGTAAGAAATATTATCGTTGCTACGGGTAAAGCTGGCGTACTCATCCTGGGCCCAGCGGTAACCATCCAGCAAATCGCTGCCGGTAAAAATCATGCGCTCTTCAAGCCCAACGCTCATAAACTTAGTTGCGTGAAACTGAACACCCAAACCAACGGTTCCGGATGGTATAAACTGCCAGTTTTTAATCCCTACTGCGTTGTTTTCGCGCTCGGCAGCCGATTCGTATTTTCCATCGTAAAGTGCATTCAGCTTTTTAAGCGATTCTTTTCTCCTATCCAATCTATCGTTTACTGCATTCGGATCTCCGTTCTGAAACTGCGGTTTTACATATAATGCAAACACATTTGAAAAATCGTATACGTTACCATCTTTGTTAAGCGCATCCATATAGGTGGTAAAAAGCATGGCGTTAACACCACCCATTATGTAAAAACTTGCCAGGCTTCTTTCTTTATGAAAGCGTACGTTGCCCAGGTTAATAACGGCACCAAAGTGTGCCTCGTGCACATAGGTGCGGTAGTTGTAAAAGAAAATACGGTTGGTGTTAAGTGTATCGCTGGTTTTGCCCGCTAAAAGGTTTGGGTTATCCCAATAGTTTACGCGCGCATCGTAAGCGCCATGCAGGGCACGGTTAAAGGCCAGGTTGCCATCGGGCTCCCAGTTGCGGCCTGTCATCATCATAAAGTTATAACCACCACGCAGCGATATAGTATAGCCTAAAGCCTTGCGAATGGTAAAGCCTGCACCTATGTTTTGTGTGAGGCCTTTAATACTTACATAAGGCTTAACGTCGCCGCTCAAAAGGGCCACACCAAAGTTTACGCCTATCTCCCATTGGTCTTTTGGTTTAGAAGGAAAAGCATATTGTTTGTTGATGTATGCTTGTTGCTGCTTGGTTTTCTTTTTATCTTTCTGGTAAACGGCCGAATCTAAATCGTAGCGCGGTTGAAGCGGAGTAGAGATTTCTTTACGACGGTAGAAGTTATAGTTCTGGTCCTTCATATCCTGCTGCATAAACTGCACCTGGTTCTGATTATCTTTTCCCTTTACCTTACCTGTATCGGCTGCTGCTGACTTAGCTTTAGGGGCATCGGCTTTCTTATCGTCCGATTTTTTTGCGGCGGGTTCTTTCTTTTCTGCCTTGGCTTCTTTTTTTGCCGGCTCCTTCTTTTTCGAAGCAGACTTATTTTGAGCATAAGTAGCCGACACCACCAGCAGAAGCACCACCATCATGAATAGCTTTGTAAATTTTCCCATAGTCAAAACATTAGTTAGTACTTCGCCTCCATTATAATCCACTACTTGTGCAAAAGATTTGAAACCCTATGCCAGTAGGCGGGCAAATTAAAAGAAATTTTACGAATAGCAGAAAAAAGTTAAAAAAAATATATCGCAGAAAATTAGGCGAAAGACAACAGCCTTTAGGTTTTAGGCATAAGATTGTGCATAGAAACAGAAAATTAATACAGCTAACGGGTAAACTTAATATTAAGCATAGCTTAAAAATGGGCAAAGTAAAATAGTGAGACATGAATATATCTACCCTCCTACCTTCCGCTCTATAAAATGTCTTTTAATGCAATTAATACGCGCGGGCGCTTTTACCCTCCATGTAGTTTATAAATGCTTTGTTGGCTACTTTTACACCGCCGGGGGTAGGGTAATTGCCCGTAAAATACCAGTCGCCAAGGTTATTAGGGCAGGCAATATGTAAATCTTCTATAGTTTGGTATATAACCTCTACCTGGGCAAAAATATGCTT
Source organism: Chitinophagales bacterium (assembly GCA_044228435.1). Taxonomy (GTDB): domain Bacteria; phylum Bacteroidota; class Bacteroidia; order Chitinophagales; family LD1; genus Bog-950. Next base: position 44,550 of record JBGAUW010000029.1, on the reverse strand, counting down.
AGGCCGAACTATTTCGGAAATCTTTGCCGATATCTCTTCGGGCGTAAACTGGTCGTACAACTCTTTTACGTGGTTTTTTACCTCGGTAGCAGGCTTAGCATCATCGGCCTTGCATTTTTCGTATACTTCCTGTAGCTTATGGTTTAGCTTATGGTCGTTAAGCAGTTCTACCAAGGCCCTAAAGGCTATAAAATCATACATACGGCTCATATCTATACCATAGCAATCTGGGTATCGTATCTGGGGCGCCGACGAAACAATGATTATTTTTTTAGGGTTCAGCCTGTCTAATATGGCTAATATGCTCTTTTGCAAAGTAGTGCCCCTTACAATTGAATCGTCAATAACTACCAGCGTATCGGTATAGGCCTTTATAGAACCATAGGTAATATCGTAAACGTGGCTAACCATTTCATCGCGGCTGGTATCATCCGTAATAAAGGTGCGGGCCTTTACATCCTTTACAGCTATTTTTTCAATACGCGGGTGCAGGCTAAGCAGAGCATCGAGCGCTTCGGGGCTCATACTTTTATCTTCTAAAATGCGGCGCTGCTTATGCTCTTTCAGGTTCTTTTCCATACCCTCCATAAGGCCATAAAAAGCTACCTCGGCCGTGTTAGGTATAAACGAGAATACAGTATTTTCAAAATCGTTGCCAATTGCTTTTAATATACGCGGGCCTAGCAGCTCGCCTAATTTTTTACGCTCGCTGTAAATTTCTTTATCGGTACCGCGGCTAAAGTAAATACGCTCGAAACTGCATGAGCGTTTCTCTTTAGGGTCGTGCACCAAATCGTGCTTTACTCGGCCATCCTGCTTTATTACCAGGGCGTGGCCGGGTTTTACCTCGTGTATTTTTTCGAACGGTACGTTAAAAGTGGTTTGTATAGCCGGGCGCTCGCTGGCAACTACAACTACTTCATCATCGTAGTAATAATATGCAGGGCGTATGCCATTAGGATCGCGCAGTACAAAGGCATCGCCGTGGCCAAACATACCAGCCATAGCATAGCCCCCATCGAAGCCCTTGGCCGAGCGTGAAAGTATGCGGCGAACGCTTAATTCTTTTACTATGAAATCTGTAATTTCTTTATTGCCGTAACCCTGATCCTTATACTTATCAAAAATTTTCTGCACCTCATCATCCAAAAAGTGCCCTATTTTTTCCATTACCGTAATGGTATCGCTGCGCTCGCGCGGGTGCTGCCCAAGGGTAATAAGCATATCAAACTGCTCTTCCACATTGGTCATGTTAAAGTTGCCGGCTAACACCAGGTTGCGGGTCATCCAGTTGTTTTCGCGTATAAAGGGGTGGCAATAGCTATCGCTGTTGCGACCGTAGGTGCCGTAGCGTAAGTGGCCCAGCAAAAGTTCGCCAATAAAAGGGCTGTTTCGTTTATACCAGTCGGCTTCGGCGGCCGGGTTTTCGAGGGCCTTACGCTCCTTTGGAAAGGTTTCGAATATCTGGCTAAACACATCCACTATGGGCTGGTTGCTGGTGCTTCGCACCCGGTTTATAAAGTGGCTGCCCGGGTGTGGGTCTAACTTAATAACCGCAGCACCGGCGCCATCCTGGCCACGGTTGTGCTGTTTTTCCATTAGTAAATACAGCTTGTTAAGGCCGTACGCTACTGTGCGGTATTTTTCTACGTAATATTCAATTGGTTTGAGCAGTCGGATGAGGGCTATTCCGCACTCGTGTTTTATTGCATCGCTCATAAAGAGGGTGCAAATGTAAATTTTATGTTTGAACGGCGAAGCTAACCAGCAATTGCTTTAAACATTTTTGTATAAACATTTATTTTTCTCCGTTCCGCATTTGTAAATGAATGAGCTGCAGGAACAAACCACCTGAATTGGATTATTCCCGCATTTCGCCGGTTTTTGCAGGGTTTACCGGCACTTCTTCCAGCATAAGGTATTTGCTTAACACACCAGTTGAAATATACTTGTGGTAATTAGCATGCCCCATAGTAGCATGTAATATGCCCCCGTCTACCGGTACGTAGGCAACAATCATTCCCGTAGCTGCATTTATTAAAATGTGTTCGTAACCAAGGCGTACTGCTTCGCCTGTACCTACCATTTGCGGGGTTATTTCTACATAAACTACGTTTCGTTGTTCAATAAGGGCTACTAAAATAGAATCGTGCTCTGCAGATTTAACCGCGTAGGGATATGCTACTAATTTGTCGCCGGATAAAACCACCCCCTCGCCTAAAAAGTCCTGGTTCAACAATAAAGTAGCGTTCTTAATTTCATCGTGGTGCAGCAAAGCCACATCGTTTACGTTCAGTATTTTATCTAAACGTTTCGATTCGCTAAGCAGCGAGGTAAAATACTGACAGCTAAAAATCATATCCTCCTTAAGCGGCCAGATATTGGCAATTGTTCTTGAAAAAATAATCTTATGCTTTTTAAAATTCTCTAACTCGCAAATATTGAAGGCTGTATAAAAAGCCAGATACCTGCGCTGTTGGCTTTCTTTATAAATATTAGGTGTCCAGGTTAAGCCCTGGTGCATCATAGCATCTATTAATGTAGGGTCGTTGGGGTAATTACCCGCATAAAGCAACAGCACATCTTCCCGCTTTTGCTTTATCATTTCATTTACTTCATCCCAGGTTTTAAATTCTGTTTTAGCATTTAGCTTCCAAAATTTTTCGACTACTTCTTTCAGCTTTCGGTTGTAGTTTTCTACTGCCTTTTGATACGATTGCTGATCTTCAGCTTTAAGCCCGCTTAACCCTGATTTTGTTACACTTTCTATTACCACTACCAACGTTCGCTGTTGCAAAGCACTTACACCCGCACTTATACCTGCAATGCTTATACTATAAAAAGATAGGCTGATACCGAGTAAAAGGAATGTTGTTTTTAGCATTTTACTATCAAAGTTAAGTGTGGGCTAAAATAATTAAAGTGCTTACTTTAGTAAGTGGCTGGGGCATAAAAAAGCCCTCTGTGGTTACAGAAGGCTTTTTAAGTTACTATTTATTTTTCGGCTGGTGGTGCTTGCGGGCCTGTGCCCGGATCTGGCTCTACTACCGGAGCTTCTTTAGCTTTTTTCTGTTTTTTCTTTTTAGGCTGATCGTCTACCAACGATATGCCCGAATCGGCGCTCGATTTTTTACCTCCTTTGGTAAAATCGAACAATAAGCTAAAGCGCAAAGTATTATCCAGCGGGTTACGTTGGATGGTAGTAGGTATTAAATACGAGAAGTTAAGGCCCACTACACTATACTTAACCGTTAAGCCCGCAGTTAAAAACTGGCGGTTACCTTTTTTAGGGTTCTCGTAAAAGTAGCCAAAGCGCACACCAAATTGTTTGTTATAAAGGTATTCGGCACCAATGCCCCAGGTAACCTCGGCAAACTCTTCGGCCGAACGGCTGCCCTTTACACGTTGGCCTTTATCGTAAACGCCGGGTGCATCGCCAAATGAAGTGAACATGCCACCTATTGAACTTTTTTCGCGGAAATCGTAAATATTATTGCGGTTTGCATCGGCAGTGTCGGCGGTAGGCACCATTAGTTTGTTCATATCCACATAAACGCCAATGGTGTGTTTGTTTACCACCTCTAAGGTGTAGCCTACACCAATGCCTAAGTTAGTTGGTATAAAATCTTTTACGGTGCTGCTGGTATAAGAAATTTTGCTGCCAATGTTCGAAATGTTCATGCCCACCGAAAGGTCGTGTTCCATTTTGTGAGCGGCATTCTCGTTAAACTTTTTGTGAAAATACCAGCTAATATCGCCAGCACCTGCTATACCCGGCTTAACCAGTGCACCATCTACACTGGCACCGCCGGCCAGGTTAGAGTAGATAAAGCGCAAAGAGGCAGCAATGGCAAAGTTATCGCCAAGACGGCGCGCATAGTGGCCATCTAAAGCAATTTCCTGCGGGCGGAAAGTTTGAAGTTCCTGCCCGTTATAATCGGTAAAAGTAATGTTGCCTAACGAAAAATAGCGAAGCGAAACCGAAACGGTTTGCATTTTCTTTATTTTATAGTAGCCGGTAAGGTTAGCCAGATAAATATCGTTTACCAATGCTTTTAACCAGGGGCTAAAGCCTACGGCAAAGCCAAAATCTTTATCTACAAAAGCAAGTTTGGCAGGGTTTACATATACAGCGTTGGCATCGGCCGGCGAGGCTAAACCCACATCGCCCATACCGCCCGCGCGGGCATCGGGGTTAATACGCAAAAATGGAACAGCGGTGGTAACCGTGTTTATTCTGGCGTTATCTCTATAATTTACAGACTGACCCATTAAAGATCCTCCTGACAGAATACACACAGCTAAAAGGGCAAGCACACTTTTTGTACGCAACAAATAATTCATGACGGAAAAGTATTGAAATTAAATTAAACGTAAAAGTGTTACGATAGCTTACTTGTATTTTACAATGGACGCCAAACCTACATAAATTTTTATAAAAACGAAGACTGCTCCTTTTACGATAACCCCGGCTAAAGAGTTTCGTCTACTTTTTACCTCAAAACCACCAGTTTTTCGAATTTATGGGCACTATTTCCCTCGGCATCGCGCACGGCAAGCTTGTAAACATATACTCCTTTGCCTATCACATCGCCATAATCATCCAGCCCATCCCATTTAATATCATCTACCCGGTAGCCCACACTATGCACTTGTTGCACTATGCTTTTTACCAGTTTGCCGCTAATGGTAAAAATTTGAACACTAATATCTAAATCATCGCAGCAGCGGTTATGCTCAAACATAAACTCGGTATGCGTGGTAAAGGGGTTAGGGTAATTATATACGTGCGATAGGGCCAGTTTGGCATCGCTGGCTACAATAAACTCTGTAATATCCTCGCTGGAGTTATTATGAATATCCCAGGCTTTGGCTTTTAAGGTGTGCCGACCCTCGGCAAGCTTGCTATAAGGATACTTTACTGTGCCACGCTTGTAATTGTCCAGTTCGCTCTCGTAGTAGTTGTTTAACACCACTTTGTTTTGGGTGTTATCATCCAGTATAGCCGTAAGGTCGTGCCCTATGCCATTACCTACCGTGTTTATGCCGCTTTCATCCAAAAGCTTAATAAGCAACATGGGCTCGGGGTTAGTGGTGCCGCCATACACAAACTTCTCGTCGTTCATATATATATCCATTTTGGGGCCGGCGTTATCCAGCCTGAACGAATCGGCCGAGCCACCAATCACCACATCGTTGGTATATCCATTGGCATCGGTATAATTTCCGTTATCGGCATAGTAGCTAATGCGCCCTTTGCCGTATTGGTAGTCTATATCTTTAGGTACAATAAACGAAAAACTAAAATCGCCGTTGGTTACGCTGGCCTTACCTTTAAAAAGTATGTTTTTATACATACTAAAAGGCACTACCGCACTGCCCGGGTCGTTTTTAAGTGTTTTAAGCGTGCTTATTTTATCGTAAACGGTGGGGTAAACCACGCCGTTAAACGAGGTCATTTTATTGCCGTTATCATCGCGCACTTCGCCTTTAATAGTAACCTCCTGCAGGGCTTTTAAAGTATCGCCCGAAAGCACGGGGTTATTATTAACCGCTGTAGTAGCTACATCGTACTGCGGATAATTTAATGTAAGTGCAGGGTCGCCTAACAAGGTAAACTTACGGGTGTTTGAACCCTGGCCTACAGTTGCGTTTTTGGTTAGCTGAATAATTTCGCCCAGGCGAGGGTAACGCCCCTCGTAAGGATCGAAAAGATATTTAAAGGCCGCATCATTTAGCACTGCATTGCCCGATGAATAAACCAGCCTTACCGTAGTAAGCGAGGCTATGCCCCCGCCTTTGCCGTTTACTACCAGCCATTCGCCGGCGGTGCGGTCGGGTAAATCGAAGCGGCTAAAATCGCAGGTGGCGGTTACAAACATGGGCAGCTTCTCTTTATTAGCCAGGGGTATTATATCAGCCATATTAAAAATGCGCTCGTGAGCCCAGTTGGTTTCGCCTCCGTGGCCTACCCAGTTCATTATCAGGCAACCGCTGTTTATGCGGTTTAGTATAGCCGTATTTACATCGGGGTAGCGGTCGCCAGCCGGGGTAGCCGTTTGCTTATAGGCATCCATGTAAATTTTTTCGTAGTTAAACTCGGGGTGCTGGGTGCGCGTTAAATCGGCCAGGCCATCGCTGGAGCCCTCGTGTATGTTCGAGTCCTCATCGTCGGCAATAAACGTAATTATGTTGCGCCAGCTGCCGTTGCTGTTTATTTGAACGCAGGTAGGGTCGGGCACCGGCCTTTTATAATTCTTAATTTTATTTACCATGTCCCAGGCATCGCTTTCGCTGCCGGCTGTAAGGCGCCCTATACCAATATCAAGCAGTTGTCCGCCGCCGGTAATATCGCCCCCTTCGTTAGCATCCAGCAAGCCAAAAAAATCATCCGATGTATAGCTTTCGGTTGGGCTGTCAGATTCTATACTTTGATAGGTAGAAATAAAGTTGTTGTTATCGGCCACCCTGTCCTTAGGGTCGTAGGTGCCATCGCCCATTAATAAAAGGTAGCGGGGCATATGTGCGGTATCGTTACCGGCGCGGTCGTAAAACATTTTTACAAAATCGCGAATGGCCGAAATATCGGGCTTACCGCTGCCAAACTCATTATATATCTGCGATATCTTTACCACATCCACCGACAGGTTATCTGTAGTGCGGTGAAACTGAGCCAACTCCTGCGATGGAGCTACAAACGCGTCGGCTGTTATAATCAGCATATCGGGCTGTGCCAAAGCATGCAGGTTTTGGTTTTCTATTTTGCCAATAAATTCGGGCGCACCAAACCCGGCACCTGCATTAAAAGCAATAAACTCTTTTAGCTGTGGTGTAGGCGTGGTAAATGTAAGTTGCGAGCCGTTTAATGTGCCCTGCATCTCTTGTATGTTGCCTACGTTCGTAACATTCCACACGCGGGTAGCGCCAGATGCATTATTCAAAACAAAATTTGCAACATTATCCGTTCCTACCGATGCGCCGCTACGGAAAGTCATAACATCGCCGGACATAGAAAGACCGCGCTTTAAGTGTAGTTCGAACCAATCAATGTACGAAGCTGCAGTGCCGGAAGGGTCGGCCGAAACATTAAAGGTATAGTTAACAGTAATATTATCGGAGTTTGTAGTGTAATTGGCAGTGGCATTATACACCCGTGCAGCCGGTGCATATAAAGTAGAGGAAATACCACCATCGTTATGCGTTATAACCGTAGCATTATTTAAAGCAACGGTAGTGTTAGAGCCATAAGATGTAGAAGATGCAATGCGCGAAATAACTTTAACCGGCACCGAAGTGTTTGTATTAGGGAAATTGAAAGAGAAGCTTTTGGTAGGTGTAAAACCCGTCATTTTATCGCCCAGCCATCTTTTACCGCTGGCTAACAGGTTAAACTCGTCACTTTCGCGGTAGGCATGCTCATCAAACTCATTAATAGTAACATTGGCCGGGGTAGATGTGGATACCACGGTTACCCTTTTGCCGGTGCCGGCATCGGTGGTTAAAAAATAAAAGTTCTTATCGGTATACAGGTTTTTTTCGTGTGTAAAGGTTTTGGCACTCTCGTTAAATTTCCAGCTATCGGCCATTTGGCCATAAAAAAGCAGGTAATCGCCATCGTCCATTTTATTGTTGCCGTTGTTATCTACTATTTGCGTAGGGTTTTCGAGCACATCGTCGGGCCTTGCTACCGAGTTTAAATCGGGCACCATGCCACCACCGTTGCCATAAATGGCCAGGGTATTAAAGTTAAAACTGGCCGGGTCTACTTTAAGGGTATTCTTAATATAGTTAAAATCTATCTTATACATGCCATCGGCCGTAACTGCTATTTTGTAAAAACTGCCCGAAGCTAATTTTGAGGTACCTGCATAGGCGTTGGCGCCCCGCAGTTGTCTTTGGGGGGTTACGGTTACCCGCAGGGTAAAAGATTCAAGTCTTTCTACAACACCCGTTGCAGGGTTTTTACGCAACGGCACAAACGAGATAAAGGCGCGCGGTTGTTTGCGAATAAGGCTAAGTTCAGCTTTTGGCTCAATATTTTCGGGCACATAAGCCAGGCTGGCATTATCTAAACGCTCAGATGCCGCATAAACCGGATTTAACAACTGCACGGCTACCTGGCCCGATACCTGCAAAGGCAGCGACTCGGTATAAACAGGTAACAAGCCCAATTGGTCGCTGTGGCCGGCACCGGTAAAGGTGGGCTGTTTGATGGTTTTTTGATCGATGGTGTAAAATGCCTTTACCCCGGCCTGCCAATCCAGCTTGCGTTCGTAGCTTTGCGCGCCGGCAGCCATACTTAGCAGCATAGCGGCTGTTAAAAGAACACTTAACTTTTTAGTAGCCGAATTTTTTTCCATAAACAAAGAATAAGCCGATTCAATCATTATTTTTGCCGCTCCTTATAAACAGCGCAATAAAACGCGACCGTTTGAGTTTTATTTTGCAAACATCTTAAATTTTGAGTTCGAAACCGAAAAATATTGCAGTAACACTCCTCCTGTTACTGGGCTGTATAAAAATCTTTTCGCAGGATGTAGAGATGAGTCAATATTTCTCGGCACCGTTGCATGTTAATCCGGCTATGGCCGGAATTAGTTATGGCCCGCGGGCAACTGTTAATTACCGCAACCAGTGGAGCGGGCTGGGCAACGGCTTTAACGGCGGCTACACCACCTACATGGCCGGTTTTGATATGCATATTGATAAAATACGCGCCGGCATAGGCCTTTTGTTTGTGGGCGACCAGGTAATGAACAACCTGTATGGCAGCTACAAAATAAGCCTGATGTACTCGCAGCAGTTTAAAATTAACCGCAAAATGGCCATTAAGCTGGGTGTGCAGGGCACCTACATACACACCCGCATAAAGTGGAACGAGCTGCTGTGGAGCGATATGATAAACCCCTACACCGGGTTTTATAACAACGTAAGCAACCCTAACCCCACCGCCGAGCAAACACCCGGCAAAACCGCTACTAACACAGGCGAGGTTGGGGCCGGTGTGCTGTTTTTTACCGAAAAACTGTATGTAGGATTTGCCGCCAATAACTTGTTAATGCACAAAGAATCGTTTGCCGAGGGGGTAGATGCCCGCGTGCCTATGCAGTTTTTAGTGCACTTTGGGGCCGTGCTGCCGGTGCGCCACAAGAAAGAAATGCGATACAATATTTGGGTGTCGCCTAACGTTTTATTCGTAAATCAGGGCAGGGCGTTTCAAACCCAGGCCTCGTTTTTGGCAGGTATTAGCATGGTTTATTTCGGGCTGGGCTACCGCAACGTAATTTATAACAGCGATGCGGTTATTGGCTATTTGGGAGTAAAAAAGGGCAAATTCAGAATTGGATATAGCTACGATTACACTATTTCGAAGTTAATGAACAAAACCGGTGGAACACATGAGCTATCGTTTACGTTTAACTGGACGGGTGATGATAATTCCATCAATAGCAAGAAGAATAAGGGATATATACCTTGCCCGGATATATTAAATTTTTAAATAAACCCGTGTTTTTGAGGTTGAAAACCAAAAAATTACGAGCATAAACTTGTTAAATACGGCAGGTAAAAAATATCAACATATTTTTTTTGCCTTTGACTGAAAATTATATTTTAGCAACCTTTAATTTTTGAAACCCTTAAAAACTAAATAAATAACAATGAAGCTAAGTAAATTGTATCCGCTTCTCGCTTTGCCGCTACTGATTGCATCGTGCGGTAAAGAGAAATCGTCGGTAACGGGATGGAACTACAACGACTCCAAGAACGGAGGTTTCGAAGTAGCGAAATACCAGGGACAGGAAACAGGCCCGGGCCTTGTTTACGTTCAGGGTGGTACCTTCGTAATGGGAAACACGGAGCAGGATGTAATGTTTGAATACCACAACGTGCCGCGCCGCGCTACGGTTTCTTCATACTACATGGATGAAACTGAAATTGCAAACGTGCACTACCGTGAGTACCTGTACTGGATGAACCGTGTATTTGGTACCGATTTTCCGGATGTGGTAAAGAAGGCATTGCCTGATACCTTAGTTTGGAGAGATGAATTAGCTTACAACGAACCTTACGTTGAGTATTACTTCCGTCACCCGGCGTATGATTTTTACCCGGTAGTAGGGGTTAACTGGTTACAGGCTAACGACTTTGCTTCATGGCGTTCGGACCGTGTAAACGAAAGAATATTGATTGATAAAGGTGTACTTGCCGAGAACCCATCGCAGGTTGGTAACGATAACTTTAATACTGAATCGTACTTAGTAGGCCAGTATGAAGGCGCTGCCGGCAAACGCCCTATGAAAGATTTGAACCCACAGGGAACTGGAACCCGCCACGTGCGTTTAGAAGATGGTATAATGTTGCCTAAGTACCGCTTACCAACAGAAGCTGAGTGGGAATACGCTGCCTTAGGTTTAATTGGTAACCAACCGGCTACCAGCGAAGAGCGCGTAACTGACCGTCGTATTTATCCATGGAACGGAACATCTACACGTTATCCTAAATCGGGCCAATGGCAAGGTGAGTTCTTAGCGAACTTTAAAAGAGGCCGTGGTGATAACATGGGTATTGCAGGTAAGCTGAACGATAACGCCGATATTACTGCACCGGTTAAGTCTTTCTGGCCAAACGATTTTGGCTTGTATAACATGAGCGGTAACGTAAACGAGTGGGTATTGGATGTTTACCGCCCTATGACAACGTCGGATGCAAACGACTTTAGAACTTTCCGTGGTAACACCTTTAAAACAAAAGTACTGGATGCCGATGGCAAACCGGTTGAAAAAGATAGCTTAGGTAAAATACAATACCGCGATGTAACGCAGGAAGAAAGCGCTAACCGCCGTAACTACCGCCGTGGCGATGTTAGAAACTACACCGATGGTGATGAAGTATCTAACGTTGATTACAAATTCGGTCAATCATCTTTAATTGATGATAACGCCCGTGTTTACAAAGGTGGTAGCTGGAAAGACCGTGCTTATTTCCTTTCGCCTGGAACCAGAAGATATTTGGACCAATCAATCGCTACTGATGATTTAGGTTTCCGTTGTGCTATGGACCGCGTAGGTTCACCATCGGGTAAAACCATGAAGAACGGTAAGGGTGGTAACAACTTCCCAAGCGAAAAGGGTAAACGTAAAATGAAAGGATAATTAATCCTTAATTAAGTAATACAAAAATCCCCCGGAAAACCCGGGGGATTTTTATTTTCAGCCTATGCAAATAGAAGAGTTATATAAATTGTATTTAGCCAGCACCGGTATAACTACCGATACGCGGAAGATTGCCAAGGGCAATATTTTTTTCGCCCTTAAAGGCGATAAGTTTAATGCCAATACTTTTGCCGAGACGGCCTTAAATAAGGGTGCTGCTTACGTAGTAGTTGATGAACTGGTTGAGCCTAAATGGAAAACAAAGTACGGTGCGCGCTTTATTTTATTACGCAACGTATTGCGTACACTGCAGCAACTGGCAGGTTATCACCGGCAGCAACTTAAGTGCCCCGTATTAGCCATTACAGGAAGCAATGGCAAAACAACTACCAAAGAGTTGATAGCTGCAGTGCTAAGTAAAAAGTATAAAACCTTTGCCACTAAAGGCAATCTGAATAATCACATCGGTGTTCCGCTAACCCTGCTATCCATAAAAGGTTACTCGGCAGAGTTTGCTGTAATTGAAATGGGTGCCAACCATCAGGGCGAAATAGCCAGCTATTGCGAATACACCAAACCCGATTACGGCCTTATTACCAATATTGGCAGCGCCCACCTGGAAGGCTTTGGCGGAATTGAAGGTGTACTTAAAGGCAAAACAGAATTGTACCGCGATATAGCGAGTCGCAACGGGAAAGTCTTTATTAATAGCGAAAGCGAAACACTAATTAGCAATTGGCAGTTGACTCCCGCAATAAGCGGGATGAAACAAATTGGCAATAATACGAATGCAATTACATACGGAAAGGCCGCAGATGCATATTGTAATGGCGAAATAAAAACAGGTACCGAGTTTTTGACGGTGGTTACTGAGGGAGTTGAGATTAAAACCAACCTGGTAGGCGATTACAATTTTGAAAATGTAATGAGCGCCATTTGTGTAGGCAAATATTTTGGTGTGGAGTTGCCGCTTATAAAAGAGGCTATTGAAAACTACACACCTACCAACAACCGCTCGCAGAAAATAGTAGAGGGTACTACTACTATTATACTGGATGCTTACAATGCCAATCCATCCAGCATGTTAGAGGCTATTAAAAACTTTGAAAAGTTGGAAACCGAAAACAAAGTAGCCATACTGGGGCAAATGATGGAACTGGGCGAATACAGCCGCGCTGAACACGAAAAGATATTTGCTGCTACTGAAAACCTGCAAAACACCAAGCGTGTTTTTGTGGGCGCAGGATTTGAATTTGTAAATCAACTACCAGCCACGCGCAGTATTAAATGGTTCGAAACTACCGAAGATTTAGCTGCCTGGTACCGCCAACAGCAATTTGAAAATACCAGCATACTTATTAAAGGCTCACGCAAAAATGAGTTAGAGAAAATATTGCAGGCATAACTCAACCCATGAAAAATCGCTTAATCAGCATAATGGGATTAGTTAGCATCATTGTGGTGCTTTCCAGTTGCAACGGCTTTGTCAAAGATGTTGAGGTAATTGACCGATACCACCTGGTTGCAGTAGATACAGATGAAGGCTTAGGTTTAGCTTACAAGATTGATTCAAGCGATAATTATGTTGGCGTTGTTTCAGAAACAGTTTTTGCAATTGGTTATAACAACGATTATATTATTGCAAAACAGCACCCCGACAACAATCGGAAAATCATTAATTATTTTATTGTTCCCGTTTATAAAGAATACACCTTGTTTCCAAAGAAGGGTATAATAGGGCCGCTTACGTTACAGCAATTCCATGTAAAAACACAAGAATTAGCAATAGATAACCTGACCTTTACCAAAGAAATAGAGAGTTTGAAATAAATCTTTTTTCACTTGATAACCATCAGTAACACCGAAGCACGCAACATCATCCTAAACAGCCAAGGCTTAACCGGTAGTGCCTTTGGCAATAAAAAAGCAGGCACGCTTAAAGCCATAGAGCATTTGGGCTATGTGCAGATAGATACTATATCGGTAGTTGAACGCGCGCACCATCACACTATCTGGAACCGGGTAAACGATTATCATAAAAAGTATTTAGACGAGTTAGTTGAGGAGCGGAAGGTATTTGAATACTGGAGCCATGCAGCTGCTTATTTGCCTATGCGCGATTACCGGTTTAGTCTGCTGCGAAAAGACTTATACGTTACCCGACAGTTGGGTTGGTATTTTAATAAGCGCGCCACCAACTTTGTATACGACCGGATTAAGGCCGAAGGGCCTTTACAATCAAAAGATTTTGAAGAGAAGAAAAAACAAGGCGGCTGGTGGAACTGGAAAGAAAGTAAGATAGCGCTGGAGCAGCTTTTTATGGAAGGCAGGCTAATGGCCGCCGGCCGCAAAGGCTTTCAAAAGGTATATGATATTACGGAGCGGGTTTTACCTAGGGGTTTAGACACCTCCATGCCTACCGAGGAAGAATATGGGGAATACCTGGTGCGCAAAAATATTAGAGCCAATGGCCTGGCCGCTAAAAGCGAAGTAGGTTATTTGCGCCCGCATACCCGACCGGTTGTATTAAAGGTGTTGAAAGAGATGGAAGAAGCTGGTGAAATTATACCGGTAAAAATAAAGGGCTTAGAAAAAGAAACATACTATACCACCGAAGCTAAACTGAATGAGGGGATGGGAAAAGATACCCATACCGGCATTAAAATTTTATCGCCCTTCGATAATAGCATCATACAGCGCAACCGATTAAAAAACATTTTTGGTTTTGATTATACTATTGAGTGCTATGTGCCCGAGAAGAAAAGAGTATATGGCTATTTCTGTTTACCGGTGCTGTCCGGCAATAAATTTGTTGCTAGAATAGATTGCAAGGCTGACCGCGCAAACGAAACATTGATTGTAAAACAGTCGCACTTTGAAAAAGATTTTAGCGCTACCCAAAAATTTAAAAACAGTTATAACAAAGCATTGAAGGAGTTTGCGAAGTTTAATGGGTGTGCGCAGATTATTTTGTGGGCATAACTTCGTGCTCTATTGTAAAAGATTTCAGCTCGCTTTCTCCATATACTGTAACTGTATCACCAATATTTACCTTGCTTGTTTTAATGGTGTGATAAACGGTTTCGATAGTAATAACCGTATCGCTCTGAATAATAGAGGGCAACGTTTCCTTAAACTCTTTTAGTCTATTCTCCTGCTTTAGTATAGTAGTCTCTACCTCTTTACTTACTGTTATCTTTTTCTGCTTCACCAGGTAAACAAACAGAGCAACGCCCGCAATAGAAGCCACTAACAACCACTTTACTATTTTCCACCAGTTTGTCTTTGCTTTTGCAGGTTTGTATTCGGGCAAATCATTCTTTACTTCGTTATAAACCGAAGCTAATTCGGCACGCATAAACTGGTCGCCATATTTTTCTATCCCACCAATAACATCGCGGTGGGCTTCTACCTCATTCCTAAACGCAGCATCTTCCGTCAACAATTTTTCAAATTGCAGTTGCTCTTCAGCGGTTAGTTCGCCGCTAAAAAATTTATCCAGCAAAATATCTCTGTTATCCTGCATGGTTACTTAGTTTGCTTTTTAACTGCTGTAAACACTTATACTTCTGATTCTTTGCGTTCTCGGCATTGGTATAACCTAACTCTTCGGCTATTTGCTGCATATCCTTCTTCATATAATAGAACAGCAATAAAATTTTACGGCAGCTTTCGCCCATTTGCTCCATAGCATTCTCAATCAAAAGCTGTTTTCCATTCTCTTCTTCCTGCTGGCCATCCATATCTACCTGCTCGTATTTTTCGTAATCGGTCAAACGCACTTCTCTTTTTGTCCCCCGTAATTTTTTAAGCCATAGGTTGCGGGCTATAGAGTAAACAAATGTTTTTACGGTACACGAAAGGCTAAACTCTGCCTCTTTGCTTTTATTAAACAGCACCAACATAGTCTCCTGAAAAATATCCTCGGCATCGGGCGTGTTGCCGGAGTTTTGAACAATCAAATACTCTACCATTTTAAAGTAACTACGGTACAAATGCGTAAACGCAGCGCGGTAATCTGCCTTTAGCAGAGCCAGTAAGTGCTCATCGGTAGGTTGTGCCGCCATTGTTTTTAATACCTGCCAGGCCAAAAAGGTAACCTTTGAAAATATTTTTTCCTTTGGAGGGTTACCTCGTTGTGGTTAATGGTATTTACCTGTGAATTTAATTTTTAACCACAAACAATGTATATGAAAAAGAAGATTATAATGCTGCTGGCAGCCGTATTAACGCTATTAGCCACCGTAAACGCCCGCGGCATAAAAACCCTGACCGTTTATTTTGATAAAGACCAAACAACGCTTAATGCTACTGAGAAAGTAAAGCTAATGGAGCTAAAGCAGGCGGATATGGTTATGCTTAAGGGCCACACCGACGAAGACGGCAGCGAGGCCTACAACGTGGCCCTATCGAAAAAAAGAGTAGAGGAGGTAAAAGCAGCTATCCGATTATTGGATAGCGGCATTAAAATAGAAACCGGGTTTTATGGAGAAGCAAAGCCCGTAAACCAAAACCGCGATGAAAAAGAAAAAACACAAAACCGCCGGGTAGAGGTTGCTTACATAAGCGACCCCGTACTACGCATTAAAACACCTGTGCAGTTTTACGAAATTGATGCTACCAAGGCAAATACCATTAGTTGCCGCGAAGGGACCCAGATAGAAGTACCAGCCAATGCTTTTGCCGAGAAAAAGGTATTGATAAAAGTAAGCGAATACTATAATGCGGCCTCTATCTTCTCTGCTAACCTATCTACCCGCTGTAATAATGCACCTATAGAAAGCGCAGGTATGATATATGTAACTGCAGAAATAAATGGTGAGAGTATAGAACCCACCAAACCTTTAAAATTTAAGTTTCCGCGAGGCAATACGAATAAAGATTTTAAAATTTTTGAAGGTGAACGCAAAGCAAATTTTGAAATGAACTGGAAGCTGGATAAAAAACCTGTAACACAAGAAGCAGCTGTGCTTACAGCAGCGGCACCCGACACTACCTATTTTTTTACAGACATGATAAGCACCGAGTTTTATACCGCTAACGTAACCGGCGTAATACAAAACCAGTTAACTGATTTTTGGAATAAAATGTCAGACAGAAATTTTAGACGAGAACACCTTGTTGACGGCTGCATAGAAAAAGCCATTGTTGACATAACCGTAAATACAGATGGTCGTATTACATCTGTAACAACTAACTTTACCAATAAGAGCACAGAATGCGACCGTGTAGTACAGAAATATATTCGCGCTGCTTTACCGGTGCGGTTTAAACCATTAACGTGGGCGTCCAAAATAAATATCCATTTTCAGGAAGTAGGTTCGGTTACCGAAATAGTGGATATGAAGATTATACCCTTTGCCTTTAATGATCTGCCGGTTCAGGCAGCGAATCTTCCACCTGCAAAGGCTCAGGGATGGGTACCGGGCTTTGGAGATGAGTTTAGTGCCGATTATGAAACTGATAAAATTGTGCTTACCTCCTCTAAATTAGGCTGGATAAACTGCGACCGGTTTCTACAAACAACCTGGGTTGATTATACCGTGCAAACTGATACCAGCGCTAATGTTAGAGTTCTTATGAAAAAGTATAAATCGTTTTTTATAAACGAATATCTGAATGGTGATTATACCACCACTATGCGTGCAAAGGGAGAAGGCAAATTTATTTTCAGAAAAATACCTGCTAATGAAGAGGTTTTGATTGTGAGCACTAAAAAGGTGAACGGCAAAATTATGCTGGCTATGGAAAATGCTAAAACTTCATCGGGCGGTGTTTTTCAAAACCTGAAATACAGAGAAGTAACTGCGAAAGAACTGGAGGCAGCGTTGAAGGATTTGAAAATTTAGGAGCTTGCTAAAAAAACAAAAGCCGGTAATTTAATAGCTACCGGCTTTTGTTTTTTTACACCAACTTAGTATAAGCCTTCATCCACCTATCAGGCAGCTCCTGCTCGCAGGCGGCTTCGTAGTCGCGGAAAGAGCAGGGCACTATTTGCTGGCGGCCAAATTTTTCCTTATCGCCATAAGGCAGCTCCATCCACCAACGGGCAGTTTTCTTGCTCTTCCAAAATATAAGTTCGTGGCTGGCATCTTCAAGGTGCACATTAAACTTCATGTGCTCATCCAGCGTAAGCGGATAATCGCCTACACGGCTGTAGAAGCCCTCTACAAAATACCACATCATTTGCGCAACCAGCTGCGCTGTTTGGCGGTTGTTATCGTAGCCGGGGTTTACCTCGTAAAGCCCTAACGAAGTTAGCTTATCACTTAAACCGGCGTAACGGGTTATCTGGCAAAGTTCTTCACCGGTAAAGCCGTTTGGCGATGCATTGGCATGTGCCGGTGCATCGGCCTGGCGCACCGCCGAAATATCGATAGTAAGCATATCGGCATCGCGTAAAATGGGTTCTACTTCTTCCATGTTAGCTCGCAGCAGCCCAAGGCGGTGGCAATCAAAATTCAGGCTTTCCAGCATTTCAATCGCCTTCGAATCGTTCAAGTATGTTTGATGGCCCAGGTGCGAATAGTTGAACAGGTAGTTTGGTGTATGCGTAAGTATATCCATTACATAAGATGATGAATCTATCTTCTTGCCTTCGTTTTCAAACATATCCAGGCGCTCATCTACATTCACCACGTTAACCAGCGTTTGCAGACCCTTGTAGCCTATGTATTGCCCAAAAGCCAAATCGTTGCTGCCGCCTATAATTATCGGTATCACCTTGTGCACCATTAGCTCCAGTACTACGGATGCTAAAGCAAAGTAAGTATCGCGCACTGTTTCGCCGGGCTTAATGTTGCCCAGGTCAATCAGGTGAAACTCCTTTTCTACCGGTGGTAAAAAAAGCTTATAAAATTCGCGGCGGATAGCATCCGGCGCTTTAGCACAACCGCTGTTGCCCACACTGGCGCGGTCCTCTTCTACCCCAATAATGGCTATATCGTACCAGCCTATTTCGGGCTCCTTGCCATCGTTGATGTAAACGTAGTTGCCTATCTGGCCGGGGTGTAGTTCCTGGCCCTGCAAAAAATTGTCCTTATCCAGCGGTGTAAGAAAATCGTATATCATGTAGTGAAGATAGAAGCCGCTAAACAGAAGTAAGAGGGCCGGTGTAAATACAAATTCACCTTAACGGTGTGAAGTGTAGACTAAACTGAAATTTAGCGCTATTAGCGCGAGCGTCCGCTCGTGCTTCAAATTGGGCACGAGCGGACGCTCGCGCCAGGTTTAGACAATTTTGCTTTGGGTTCCTTATGTGGCTCGTGTGGGTTCCAGCCGCAAACGGCCAGCAGAATAAAGAAAGAAACAACATAAGCCACTACTACGTGCCAGCCGTTTAATAGCCAGTTTTTGGCGCTTTTAACCTGCGGAAAAGTATTGCTAAGGGCCACCCCGGCCGATGAGCCAAACCAAAGCATGCTGCCCCCAAAACCAACCGCATAGGCCAGCATACCCCAATCGTATCCACCCTGTTTAAGCGCCAGCTTGGTAAGCGGAATATTATCGAACACTGCCGATACGAAACCCAGAACAAAAGCCGTATGCCAGTTAGCCTGCGGTAGTTGGTCTACGGGCATCATAGATGCCGCCAATACCAAAGCCAGCAAAAAAATACTGCCCGGCAGGGCGTTTTTTAACTCCCGCCACTCTGTTTTTATAATAAACGAACCTATAATAATAGCCAGCCACACGCCAATGGCCGGAAAATCGAGCGCTACATTAGTAGCTATGGCACCAGCTAATATAAGGCAGCAAACCAGTATGCGCTTGCGGCTAATCTTTACCCCCTTAATTTCATCAATAGTAAGGGGTTGGTATTTGTGCTGCTGTACCGAGGCTATTATGCCAAAAATAAACAGCGCCGGCACGGCGGCTATATATGCATGTAAAACATCCAGCGCAGCTACTCCGTCAATCCACATCATGGTAGTGGTGGTATCGCCTAATACACTGCCACTGCCCCCGGCATTACTCGCAGCCACTATACCTGCCAGAAAGCCTATGTGTACCTTCTTTTTATAAATAACATAAGCTATGCCGCCACCAATCATAGCACCGGCTATGTTATCCAGAAAAGAAGAGATAATAAATACCAGTATAAGCAGAATAAACCCACCGGTCCAGTTATGGGGCAGGTATTTAGGCAGCATGGCCGGCACACCCGAATGCTCGAAGTGTTTAGCCAATAAAGCAAAACCGAGTAATAGTCCTAACAAGTTTAGCAGGTCGCTCCACTCATGCAACAAATGCTGTGGTAAGTTGAAGCCGGTAATAAAAACTTTGTAGGCAGTAAGTACTACCAGGCCTACTAACGCTACCTGCAAGGTGCGGTTATGAAAAATAGCTACACCTACCAGCGTAAGGGCAAAAATGAAAAACGCAATATCTATTCCGGCAATTTGCACGGTGCAATATAAACAAAGCCCTGGCTATTGGCCGGTGCTTTCGGCATGTTTTGGATGGTGCTTACCACTTATACCCATCAGACCGAACATCATTACTAAAACCGTAAGCACAATTATTTGAATTACCAAAGACCTGTTTATTATAGGTAATGCCTGGGCGGGTTCAATAGCAAGAAATAATAAAATGGTAATAAGGCCCCGCGGCGCCACGAATAAAAGAGGCACTACCGGCTGTTTTGCAACCGTTAATGACAACCAACGTAAAACCACTATAAGCATTACCACTACACAAGCCCATGGCAGTGTTTCGGGGTTAAGAATTTCGCTGGCGCGCATGGAGAAGCCAAATAGCAAAAAGAATAATGCCCGCACCAAAAACGTAGCCTCGGTGGTAATATCTTTAAACTTGGCTACTTCTTTCTCCAGCTTTTCGGGCCTGAACTTTTCTATCCATTTAAAGTTTTTCAGCTCCTCTAAATTGCCCAAAAACAAACCAAACACCAAAATGAAAATAAGACCCGGCAGGTGATAAACTTTAGATACTGCATAAATGAGGATAACCAATAAAATGATGGGCGTGTAAGTGATGTGGTGCTTAATGCGGCTTAATAAAAACGAAAGACCCAATACAGAAACAAACGAAACAACAATGATGAGCAAAATTTCGAGTGCGAAATGCCCGAAAGAGTCAGCATTAATAGCTTTGTTTAAAACAATGAAATTGAAGAACAATACACCAAAAATATCCGATAAGCTGCTTTCATAAACTATAAACTCTTTATTATGGGCAGATAGATTGCGCACGCTGGGTATGGCAATAGCGCTGCTTATTACGCACAAGGGAATAACGTTGGCCAATGCGATTTTATAGGATGCGCCGGATAAATATTGTACGCCCCACGCCAATAAAAATGCCATAATAAGCATGGGTATAAGGGCCACCAACGTGGCAACCCTTACCCCCTTAAACTTCGACTTATTAAGTTCCAGTTCCAGCGCGCCTTCTAATACTATAAGAATTAAACCTATAGTGCCCAGTAAGGGCAATATGGTTTCGATGCCGGGAATTGTAATTTCAAAGACATTAGCCACCTGCTTTGCTACCCAACCCAACAGCAATAACAAAATTACGGCCGGTATTTTAGTTAGCGCCGAACTGATATCGAACACATAGGCCAGTAACAGAAGAGAGCATATAATAATTATACCGGTAGTCATATTGCAACTGCTTTACTCTAAATAAAAGAGCCGCTTTTAAGGTGCGGCTCTCTGTCAATTTAATAACGATGTTAAAGTAAGGAAATAAAAGTATCTAAACTTTATTTCTGCAACATAGATGTTCTGCCTTCTAATTCTTTATACGCATTAATGCCGCAATCGAGAAAAGAAACATACTCGTTTACATCGGGCGTATATCCCTTTGGCGCAGTAAGCAATTTTTCATCGGGAGAAACCAAAACGTAGTAAGGCTGCGTGTTTGCTCCAAAATATTTGGCCTGCATCTCGCTGTATTTGTTGCCCAGGGTTTTAATCTTTTTGCCCTGAAAAAATTCGCTCATGCGCTGCTCTGTAGTGGGCAATTCCATTTTATCATCTACATACAACGATACAATTACATACTTTTCTGAAAGGCGTTTAATAACCTCGGTATTAGGCCATACATTCTCTTCCATTTTGCGGCAGTTTACGCAGGCCCAACCGGTAAAGTCAATCATTAGTGGTTTGCCTTCTGCCTTGGCTTTAGCTAAAGCGGCGGCGTAATCATTTTTAATAGGCTCTATGGCTGATTCAGTTTTTAAGAAGGAATAGAATTTAGGCGGCGGAAAGCCGCTGAACAAATTCAAATCGTTACCCGGTATGCCATACGCTGTATAAACTGTAAAGGCCAGCGCCACCACCGCCGAAAAAATACGAACCGGCGATAGTTTCTCTACCGGTGAGTCGTGAGGGAATTTTAGCTTACCAATCAGGTAAACAAACAGCCCGGTGCCGAAAATAAGCCACAGGCCTAAAAATACTTCGCGCTTTAAAATGCCCCAGTGCGCTACTAAATCCGCATTCGATAAGAACTTGATGGCAAAAATAAGTTCCACAAAACCCAACACCACTTTTACCGAGTTTAACCAGCCACCCGATTTAGGAAGTGATTTCATCATGTTAGGAAACAGGGCAAACAAACCAAAGGGAAGGGCCAGTGCAAAGCCAAAAGAGGTCATACCCGCTACCAAATTTAGCTTGCCGTTAGCTGAGCTTAAAGCCCCGACTAAAAGTGAACCGATGATAGGCCCGGTGCAAGAAAACGAAACGATAGCCAGTGTAAGGGCCATAAAAAATATACCTACCAATCCACCAACGTTAGATGCTGAATCGGCCTTGTTCGCTATAAAGCTTGGCAACTGAATTTCGTAAAAGCCGAAAAACGAAAAGGCAAAAACAACAAATATTAAAAAGAAGAAAACATTAAGCGGGGCACCGGTAGAAATTTCATTCAATGTATCGGGCGATATATTGAAAATTAAAAAAGGCACCGCCAGCAAAAAATAAATAAAAACAATGCTAAAGGCATAAAAGAAAGCCTCGAACTTACCCTTGGTTTTGCTTTCGCTGCGCTTGGTAAAAAACGAAACAGTAAGTGGAATCATAGGAAAAACGCAAGGTGTAATTAAGGCAACTAAACCACCCAAAAAGCCAAGCAGGATTACTGCCAATAAACTTTTATCGCCGGCTGCTTCAGCGGCATTACCGCAATTGGCCTGAGGGTCGCCATACTTATTGCCACCTGCCGCAATAGCAGCCTGTTGAGCGGAATCTTTAATTACTTCCTGCGTAATAACTGCACGCACGGCAGAGTCAAATTTCCCTTGCGGATCAGGCTTAGCTATATCAATACCTGCGCGTGATGAATCGCCTCCTTCTGCCAAAGCAGCTTTGCCGCTTACCTTCAAATCAAATTCAAACTCAATTTGGTCGGGGGGTAAACAACGCGCATCGTCGCACACCATAAACTCTAAGGTGCCTTTAAGTTTGGTATCTTTTAAAACCTTTACTTTTTGCTCAATAGTTAAATCGTTTTCAAAATACTTCAGTTCCATGTCAAATACAGGGTCGTGGCCGCTGTGCATTTTGCTGCTTATTTCCGCCGCTTTACCATTTAACTGTATGTCTTTATTCGCCTTATCAAAAACCAGGGCGGTAGGCACCGGGCCGCCTTCGCCAATAAACTGCGAGTAGGTATGCCAGCCCTTATCAATTTTAGCTGTAAAAATTAGTTTGTATTCGCCTTTGGCTACAGGTTCTGCTTTCCAGGTCCATTTAACGGGGGTAACAATTTGAGCATTTGATATGCCCATGCATAAAAACAGAGCAGCAGCAATCAAAAAAATGTTCTTCATCGTGGAGTGGCTTTTAACAATAGACGAATTTATACCATTAACCTTTCAGAAAAAAATCAAATAGCTTTAACTTCTTCTCTAAATACGGTTATCATCTGATTACAGGCGGGGAAATGGGATAGAGCTCTTTCCGCTTAACAAAAATTGTATTGGCGCTTATGGCATTACCTGCAATGTGCAACACCAGGCATGCCTATTGCAACATAGAGGTTTGACGGGTAAGTTGCTTGTAGGCGTTTAATCCGCAATCTAAAAACGAAACATATTCGTCTTTATCGGGCGTATAGCCACGCGGGGCAGTAAGCAGCTTTTCATCGGGCGAAACCAACACATAGAAGGGTTGCGTATTTGAATGAAAATAACCAGCCTGCATATCGCTGAATTTATTGCCCAGGGTTTTAATTTTTTTACCCGTAACCGCACTTACATATTGCTCGCTCTCGGGCAAAGGCTGCCGGTCGTCCACGTAAAGCGAAACAATCACATACTTTTCCGTTAGGCGGCTTAGCACGTCCATTTCGGGCCACACGGTTTCTTCCATCCGGCGGCAACTAACGCAGGCCCAGCCGGTAAAGTCTATCATTAAAGGTTTGCCCTCTGCTTTAGCTTTGGCAAGGGCAGCGGCATAATCATTTTTAATAGGCTCTATAGCCGATTTACTTTGCAGGTAAGAATAAAACTTAGGTGGCGGAAAGCCACTAAAAAATTTGAGGTTGTTACCGGCTATGCCATACACTGCATACACCGTAAATAGCAAGGCAACAGCCGCTGCGCTTATACGCACAGGCGATAACTTTAACTTTCCCGAATCGTGCGGAAACCGCAGTAAGCCAATAAGATAAATAAATATACCCGCACCCAGCATAGCCCAAAGCGCCAAAAAAGTTTCGCGTTTTAATATACCCCAGTGTGCCACCATATCCGCGTTCGATAAAAACTTGATAGCGAAAATAAGCTCCACAAAACCAAGCACTACCTTAACTGAGTTTAACCACCCGCCTGATTTAGGCAGCGATTGCATAAGATTTGGAAACAGGGCAAACAAACCGAAGGGAAGGGCGAGCGCCAGGCCAAAAGAGGTCATACCCGCTACCAGGTACAGTTTTCCACTGGCTGAACTTAATGCGCCTACCAATAGCGAACCTAAAATAGGGCCTGTGCACGAGAAGGAAACTATAGCCAGGGTAAGCGCCATAAAGAAAATACCTATAAGGCCGCCTATGTTAGAAGCCGAATCGGCTTTATTAGCAATAAAAGATGGCACCTGAATTTCGTAAAACCCGAAAAACGAAAACGCAAAAATTAAGAATACTATAAAGAAGAACACATTGAGCACTGCACCGGTAGAAATTTCGTTAAGCGTGTCGGGCGATATATTAAAAACCAAAAATGGCACCGCAATTAAAAAATAGATGAGTACAATACTGAAAGCATAAAACAATGCTTCATATTTCCCTTTGGTTTTGCTTTCGCTGCGCTTGGTAAAAAATGAAACCGTTAGCGGTATCATAGGAAACACACAGGGTGTAACCAATGCTAACAATCCGCCTAAAAAACCTAAGAGAACAATAGCCCACAGACCCTGCCCGGTAGTTTCGGACCATGCACCACAGTTAGCCTGAGCCTTGCCAAAGCGATTAGCGGATGCGCCTGTTGCAGAATTTTTTATAGCAGCGACTTCAGAACCCCCTTGATTATTCGTTACCTCACCAGTAAAATTCTCCTTTTGACTGGAGGATGCTAACGCGATAGGTTTATCAGTAGGGTTATTACCTGCTATAGTTGCAGCAGTTCGGGCTAATGGCAAATCAAATTCAAAATCAATCGCTTCTGCCGGCAGGCAAACTTCGTTGCAGGTAGTGAACACTAATTCCCCTTTTACTTTGGTATCGGCCTTTACCTTTATCAACTGCTCGCATACCATTTGTTGTTCATAATACTTCAAATGCAAATCAACAAATGAATCGTACTCCTCATGCATTTTAGTACCCCGTTCAGTAGTTGTACCCACCAACTCAATGTTCTTATTCTTTTCGAAAGTGAAAGATGTGTTTATCATTTCACCACCTGGTATGTGTTGACTGTATACGTGCCATTTATCGTCGATTTTGGCTGTAAAAACCAACTTATATTCTCCCTTACCAACAGGTTCGGCTTTCCAGCTCCACGTTACCGGTTTTAATATTTGTGCCACCAGGCCTACGGGAAGTAACAACACCACAAGAAAAATAAGGAAATAGGATTTTCTCATAGAATGACCTCTAATTTATATACCTAATATAAGAAGAATATGGTTTGCATGAATTACTCCAGCTTTAACTTCTTCTTCCAAACTTTATTGTAATATATGATTACAGGAAGGCCCACTGCGGTTGGCAGCAACCACACAATCCAGCCGGGCTTAACAAAATTTATGTTCACTACCAAAAAAGCAGTGAGGGTTGCTATGTAAGTGCCCGTCATATAACCCAAATGGCTGAGCACTCTTTTGCGGCGCACTTCCTTTATTTTTTCGGCACTCTGCAACTGCGGCAGAATATTTCCTGCCAATAAATACACAAGCAATACGCCAAATGCGGTTAAAACAATTTGCTTAGAACTTACCATGTATACCGCAGCAGCAACTGAAAACAAAACTACTACCCAATCCAGCCACTTAAACTTAGCATCGCGGTTTTTTAGCACCCGGTAGCCAAAGTAATTAAGGTAAAAACTAAATACGCCAATAGCCAGCAAAAACGAATTGCCTTTTGCAACAGCTATAACCAATGCACTTATTGCCACGGCCAGCATAGCTGCAAAAAACACTTTACCGCTTGCCTTGTGTAGCTTACCACCTTTAGCCGTTAGTATGGCGACAAGGCCGCTTAACAGGGCGGTGCCGCCGGCGGCTATATGGGCATACAAAAAGAGGCGAAGAGCTAATTCGTTCATGTTTGTAGGGCTTTCCATGCCTGTAAATTACGCTGCATCTGGCAGATGTGAACCGGCACATGTTCCTCATATACTTTCAACCATTGCTCAAAAGTCATTACCCCGTTTTCGGAATGAATAATAGTGGCCTTCTGCCAGGTTTCTTCATCAACCGTTTTTATTAACTCGTACGATGCCTTTCGCAGCAAATTAAAAAGCAAAAGGGCATCGTCTGTACTTTGCGCATGATAGTTAAGTGCGGTGGCCCATTTGTTCTCGTCGTAACCATATACGCCACTGCCGGGTTCGGCAATAAAACGGCGGCAACGCACAAATGAGTTTGCCTCGCTATCGGCAATGTGTATTATTATTTCGTGTATGCTCCACTTATCGGGGGCTGGTTTCCACTGCCACATTTGCTGCGGAAACTCTTTTAATGCTTCCAGCAAAACCGTGTAGGCCTTGCCATACGATTCTATAAGCGCGTTGCGTTCGGGTACTGTCATAGCCTAAAATTACAAAACCCCGGTGGATGCCGGGGTTTTGATTTGATTATTTATTGCTTAGCTGTAAAGCACTGTCATCTCCAGCATTTTGCTGATTAATGACTCGAACAAAATTTTTCCATCGGTATTAAATATTGCTTTTTCCGATGCTCTCTCGGGGTGAGGCATCATGCCAAATACATTTTTCTGCACGTTACAAATACCTGCAATATTGTCTAATGAACCATTCGGGTTAGCTTCATCATTTATCTCGCCGTTCTCATCGCAATACTTAAATAATATCTGTTCGTTCTCGTAAAGGGATTTTAAAGTTTCGCGGTCGCAGTAGTAGCGGCCTTCGCCATGTGCAATAGGAATTTTTAATACGGCATCTTCATCTATTTTGCAGGTAAGCAATGCCTTGGCAGTTTGCGATTTAAGGTATACATTTTTACACTCAAACTTCATGCTCTCGTTGCGTAAAAGGGCGCCCGGTAACAAGTGGCTTTCGCATAATACCTGGAAACCATTGCATACCCCCAACACCTTACCACCGTTATTGGCAAACTGTATTACATTTTCCATTACCGGCGAAAAGCGGGCAATAGCACCGGTGCGTAAATAATCGCCGTAGCTAAAACCACCCGGTAGTATTATGCAATCTTCGGTTGTAAAATCAGAAAGGTCGGTATCCTTGTGCCAGATATAACGGGCCTCGCAGTGCATTACGTCTTTAACCACGTGGTACATATCCTTGTCGCAATTAGAACCAGGAAAAACAACTACGCCAAACTTCATACTTATATTTTTTGATAGATGATAGAATACGGTTACAAAGTAATTATAAAAGGTAAAAACTGCCCTGCTAACACCAGCAAAATTAAAATTAAGTGAATCACTTCCGGTATCCAGCCCCTTTTTGTTTGCATCAATTCTACCGATGCTATAACGGCCAGGGGCAGCGCCCAAAAAACCAGGTGGCTGGTGTGCACTGTATGCTGCAACAGGCCGGCCAGCAATACCACTACCATTAACACTACCAGGGTATTGGCAAACTTACGCACCTGTATTAACGATGAGTAAAGCGCCGTGGGCAGAAGCAGCAGGCTAAAAGCCGCCGAAATAGCCAGGGTGCCTAACATCACCTTATCGCCCAGACTAAATTGGCCAATTAACAACCACCCCCCCTTTTGCAAATTAGCAATATCGGGTAATAACCGCGTGGCCATATCATTCCAATAATACCAGGTTAACAGTAAAAAAAAGGGGGCTAAAAAGCCCAGCAATACTATCATCCACTCGCGGTAGCTAAAGGCCCTTACAGTAGCCAGGCCTATGTATACAAATATGATAAGCAGGGCACAGGGAAAATAAAACAGGGTGGCTACTGCAATTAAAAAGCCGGCATCGAAAACATCGCCATACGACTTTTCTTTTTTTACGAGCGCAAACAGACGCGCCGTGCATAAAATAATAAAGGTAGTAGCTATACCCGCAGGTGTAAGCAAAAGACTTTCTTTAAAAAACGAAGAGAAAATAATAAAAAGCAACCCGGCCAAATAGTTTTTGCGGGGCAACATTTTGTTTTCGTTTACTATGCTATTAACAAGCAAAGCCTGTATAAAGCAAAGTAACGCCGCAAGCGACAAGCTTATAAGTTGGTAATTTTGGCCGTTGCTTTGTAACCATCCAAAAACAAGACGGCTAAGTGGCTCGTTATGCGCAAAAGAAACCGTTGCACCGGCAGGTCCAAAGTAAAAGCATACCCGAAACAACACCAGGTAAAGGATGTAAAAAACTACTACTGCGGGATTGTTAGACTTAAAGAAACTGAGCAAGACGCAAATTTTAAAACGTAATTTTTACCAATTTAAGTTCATTGCCTTTATAGCTGGGTATTACCACCTCGCTTGGCGAAATTTGCCGGCCCATTTTAGGCAATAGCATAGCATCGCGCTCTTCCTGGTTAAGCAGTATGCTGCGATCGTATTTGCCGGTGCTGCTAAGTACGTATTGGGTAAGCGAACCCGCCGGTGAAATATCGTCCAGGTACAAAAATCTTATTTTCTCTTTTTCGTTCATTATTAAAAAAGAGGAGTAAGCGCCATTATCATCTTCACTGGCCTGCTTTTTACGCATTACCGAGTTCCATTCCAGTCCTCCCGATGGATTAACCGAAAAGGCAATAATATCGTTAAACTGCAACACCTCGGTAGTTCGGTAGCTATTGTAACCGGGCTGTATGCCTATTGGCACCGGCTGCTCGCGCGTATCTTTTATAAACGATTCAGCTATAATAAGCGCCCCGCCATCATTTCTCAAAATTGCCTTACGCACGTTAAAAGTAAACAGGCTTAGGTTGGTAGGGTTTTCGCGGCCGGTTAACTCACTTATAAACTCGCGCGGAAAGTAAGTGTAGTTGGTTTTAACCAGCACGCCGTTATCGGGATCGAAACTGGCATATAAAAAGCCACTGGCTGCAGCCTCGTCGGAAGCCCTTTTGGCGTCAAAAAAACCTGTCATTATCAGGTTGCCATTTTTGTTATCTATATCAAAGTAAGGCTCGCCAAAAACTTCTTTATCAGTAGTAATGCTATAGGTGGCAAAATCGCCGGTGGTAGTAAACCTAAACACATCATACTGGCTTTTACCTTCGGGGCTTTGTGGCTTTAAAATAAGAAAGGTGTTACCCGCATTATCTATTAACGATTTAGACTCTTCAAGTTCGCGCTCATCGCGGTTTACCGGCACCGTTTTGTTGTAAGCTATATTCAGGCTGCGGTCTATGCACAAAAACTTAATGCTCTCTATTTTATTGTAGGAGAAATAAGGGTAGTAAATAGTGAGATACGATTGGTCGGCCGATGGTTTAAAACGCAGGTTACTGGCCACCAAATCCTTCCGGTCCAAAATAGAATCGACAACCAGAGGTTTGCCAATTTCTACAAACTTAGAGTTTACCGGCTGGGCGTATAGCACGGAATATTTCTTTTCCTGCTCCAGGTAAAAAATAACCGCACCGGTGCGGTTAAGCATGATGTATTGCAGAGGGCCATCCTGGTTTTTAAAGCTGATGGTTTTGGTGGTAAGCAATTTCATTTCGCTGCCGTACACGTTTATTACATCTTCCGTACCAAACAGCCTTACAATAATGCCATCGTTATTTTTGCCTACTACTTTAAACTTGCCCGACTTAGAGGGCAGCTTGCCTGCATTCGAAATTTCGATATACTGGGCGCTGGTTGCGGCCGATATAAACACCCATAAAATACAAACGAAAAATTTCATTCGCTCAAAACTAACAAAAAGGGTGCGTTTAACTTTATAAATTCTGCCAAAACATATGTAGCAGGAACATAACCGCAGAGTCGGCGAAACGCCAGACTACTGCAGGGGTAGTATTTTTTATTGTTTTAAACGAGGGTCCATAGCATCGGTTAAGCCATCGCCTATAAGGTTAAATGTGGTAACCGTAATAAATATGGCAAAGCCCGGGAAAATAGCCAGCCACCAGGCCTGCGGTATTTGGCGGGCGTACGATAACAACTGGCCCCAGGTTACCGTATCGGCCGGGCCTAAACCTAAAAACGAAAGAGTAGACTCGGTAAGAATGGCCCCGGCTATACCAAAAGCGATGGATATAAGCACCGGTGAAAGCGCATTAGGTATAGCATGGCGAAAAAGGATATGGGGATTAGAATAGCCTAAAGAGTTTGCGGCTTCTATATATTCCAGGTTGCGCACCTTTAAAAGTTCGGCACGTATAAAGCGGGCAATACCCGTCCAGCCGGTTAAACCTATTATACCCATTATAACATACAGGTTAGGCTTGCGCACAATTGATATAATAAGCAGGATTAAGAACAGCGTAGGTATAGAGTTAAGTACCTCTATAATGCGCATAATAATTAAATCGAAGGGCACCGCTACCTGCCTACCCAGCGCAGGTATTTTTTTAAAAGGAATAACCAACAGGTTGCCTACTATAAAAACACCGGCAAATATTAAAAGGCTGATAAATAGCTGGAAGAAACCAGCGCCTAACGACTTGCCGAGGGCATCGGTAATATCGTACGAACGGGCACCAAAAGCATAGAAGAAACCAAAGAACAGAAACAGCAGGTTACCCCAAAGCCGCACCCGCGATACCTGGAAGTTTTCATCGCCATAAAAACCGGCCAACGAACCCAGTAAAATACCAATAAGCGAGGCGATAAGCATAGATACGATACCTACCGTCATGGCTATTTTTGTTCCGTGTATCATTCCCGAAAGCACATCGCGGCCTAACTCATCTGTTCCAAACCAGTGTTTCCAACGGGGTGAAGGCACTACCTGTTCATCGAAAGGGCCTTTAGAATGGATATTGTCGTTATCCTGGTTCATAGGCAGATACGGCACCGGTGGAAACACCGCCATCTCGTACTGCAGGTTCTTCCAATCTACATTTTGAAACTGGGGCTGAAACTGACCTATACCAAAACCTACTGCTATATCTTTAAAAACCGGGAAATAAGTTTCGCCATTGTATTTGCATACCAGCGGTTTTTCGTTGGCTAAAAACGGAGCCAGTATGGCAATAACAGCCAATACAATAACTATATAAAGCGAAATTACAGCGGTTTTTTTGCGGCGGAACTGTTTCCACACAAAAGCCCAATAGCCCTGTTCATTCTTTTTATTTTGATTTTCTGCTGCCATTTTCTTTTACTTCTTCGAATATGAAATTCTAGGGTCTACTACTGCATATAATACATCCGAAATAAGGTATCCCACCAGGGTTAGTATTGCCGCAAACATGGTGTTGGTTAATATCATGGGGTAATCTTTTTGTATTACCGCTGCATATGTAATTTGACCAAGGCCCGGAATGGTAAACAAAAACTCGAGAATAATAGAGCCACCGATAAGCGCCGGAAAGAACGAAGCGAATATGGTGATGATAGGCAACAACGAATTACGGAAAGCATGTTTCCAAATAACCTTATTATCAGGTAAGCCCTTAGCCCGCGCAGTACGGATGTAATCCTGGCCCAATACCGTAAGCATAGAGCCACGCATTTGACGCGACAGGTATGCAAAGCTGGCATACGATGCTATAATTAAAGGCAAGGTTAGGTGATAAGCAAGATCGCCCAGCTTATAAAAGAAACCATCCTCCCAGGTAGCATCGCCTAAACCAAACGAAGGGAATATTTCGATATAGTCGGGGCTGCATAGAAAGAAAATGGCCATGGTGCCTATCCAGAACACCGGTAGCGAATACGTTAAGAAGAGGGCCACGGTTACGGTAGAGTCGTAGTTGCTGCCTTTGCGCACTGCCAACGAAATACCCAGCGGAATTGAAATGATATACTCGATAATAATTACCAGCAAGCTGATAAGCATGGTAATCCAAAGGCCATCCCAAATTACACTCTTAACAGGGCGCTTGGTGGTATACGATATACCATAATCGCCACGGATAAAGCCTCTGCTTTTGGTAGGGTCGGTTTCTTCGCCAAACCATTTAGCGTTACCAAATAACCAACGGTGGTATTGATTTTCGGCTCCGTTCCACTGCACTTTAGGCACATATTTTTTCCAGGGGGTAGCCTCGCTTTTTATTTTGGTGTAAGCCGCTTCGGTAGCCTGGGCATGGGTTCTAATCTCTCCTAAATTATCGGCCAGTGCAGCCTGCTGTTTTAAATCGGTAAATAAACCGGTAAGCACCACATCATCGTGATGGATAAAAACTTTAGCCACCGTGTTTCGCAGTTCAATTAAAGCTGCCGAGTTGGTAGAATCTTTACGTGTAGAAATAATAGCAAACTCCAGCCTGCGTAATTCTTTGTAGTAAGTTTCAATTTGCGGCCAATTACCATAATCGTAAATAAACCGGTCAAGTGTTTCGCGGTGATTTTGGGTTGGTATTCTTATCAGCGTGTCGCTTGCAGCGGCATTGGTAAATGCAAAGTAGAAGATAGGCAAATCCAGCCCCAGCTTGTGCCTTAAGTCAACATACGATTTTTCGGTAGCCAGTTTATCTGATGCCTGCCCTTCGCCGCTGCTTCGGTTAAGCATAGTATCGGCCGGGTCGCCGGGCGCTGCAGCAATTAAAATAAAGGTAAGCAGGGATATAATAAACAGGGTTGGAATAAAAATCAACACCCGTTTTAGGATATACCCGAATAGCGGAAATGAAACTTTTGCCATGAAAAATTTCTTTCCTCCTTCTGTTTTGCCAGATTTAGTTTCTACTTCTACCGGTTTCATCAATCGTATCTATACAAAAATTATTGAACCAGTTTGAATGCCGCCTCGTTAAAGCCCGGGCGCACAATAAATGTTTCGGTGTTAGTGAAACGCTTGCTTAAAGCCATTCTTTCTTTAGGGCTCCAGATAAAGATATAAGGCACATCATCATGCACCTTAACCTGGAACTTACGGTAAAGGTCATTACGCTTTTCATCGTTCAATTCGCCGCGTATATCGTCAATCAACTTATCCGATTCTGCATTGCCAAAGTAAACGTAGTTGCTGCCACCGTTAATTGATTCAGTATGCCAGATTTGCTTAGGGTCATCCGGAGTAGGCGAACCAATCCATGCACCGTAAAACATTTCAAAGTCGTGTTTCTTTTGGTTTTCAATGTAAATGCTCCACTCCTGCGGTACCACATCA
Source organism: Chitinophagales bacterium (assembly GCA_044228435.1). Lineage (GTDB taxonomy): Bacteria > Bacteroidota > Bacteroidia > Chitinophagales > LD1 > Bog-950. The sequence goes on along the minus strand of JBGAUW010000029.1, from coordinate 11,536 downwards.
ACATTAATACCTACCTGGCGGCAAGCCTCTTTAAATATAAGGGCAGCATCGCGGCGGCTATCATTACCTGCGTTGTAAGTAAAGGTGATATTAAATTCGGTTTGCTGGCCATTCAGTTTTTTATCCAGTGTGCCATCGCCATTGGTGTCTTTCCAGCCGGCTTCTGCTAACAAAGTTTTTGCTTTGGCTACGTTAAAGTCGTATGGGGTAATAGTATCGTTAAAAGCACCCTTTTTATAAGGGTTAATCGGTCCGTTAACGCGCTCGCCAAGGCCGTAACCAATTACTTTAATAATTTTTTCTACATCGCTTAGGTGAGCCAAAGCCTGGCGGGTGCGCACATCTTCAAACTTAGGGTTGCGCATGTTTATACCAAAGTAGGTATAAGCCATTGATAGTGGCGTAGCCAGGTTAAAGTTTTTCTTTACCTCTTCCGATGGCTGTAGCTGCTCAACAAAATCCTTGCTCTTAATACCATACATCACATCCAGGTGCTTGCCTTTAAGGGCTGTAAGGGCAGCTGTTTGATCTTTGATAGTTGTGTAAATCAGCTTATCGGGGTTAGCCTGGTAAGCGTATTCGTTATTAAACTTCTCGCCCCACCAGTTCTTCTTTTTCTTTAAAACAATTTTTTGACCGGTTACCCATTGGTCGAAAGCATAAGGGCCCGAACCAACAATATAACCAGAATCGCGCTGGAATTTTTCGCTGTTGTATTCAGTAGCGAATTCTTTCATAGTAGCGTCTTCCTGCACCTCGGCAAACTTCTCATTAATATCCTTAATAGAGAATTTGTCCATCAGGTTTTTAGGGTCGTAGATATACTGCGGTATAACTGCAAATGAACCGGCAACCGACTTGGCAAGAATGTACTTTTTGTTGCAAACAATAGTGAACTTGCGTGGGTTTTCGGGATACATAACCACATCGCTGATTAGTTCGAAATAAGGACGGTTTGATTCGTTCGCAATAACCGGTGCTTTATACAGCTTAATAGAGAAGGCAATATCTTTAGCGGTGATAGGTGTTCCGTTATCCCAAACAGCCTCTTCGCGTATTTCAGCAGTATATTTCAGCAGGTTAGCCACACTATCATACTCCTCAATAGGCAATGCTTTTACCAAAATTGGCTCATACTCCAATGTTTTAGGGTTGGTACCCCACAGGCTCTGAAACATTTGGGCAATGTAATAACCCGCATCGGCGCTCTGGTAATTGGTTGGGTTAAGCATATCGGTATCGCTTAACTCGTGAATGATAACCTCGTTTTTTTCTTTTTTCTTGCCGCAGCCGTATAAAACTAACGCTGCCAGTGCAATTACAAAAAATCTTTTGTACGATTGGTGAACCATGGTTCCTTAATTTTTGATTGTGGTTTTTTTAAAGGTGGACAAACCTAAGCGAATTCCTCTAAAATCAAAGAATTTCGTTGATAAGGCCCAAAGGATGCTTATTATGGCCTTTTATTAAACTACTGGCATACCTTTGTTGTTGTTTAGTTCAAAATTTATAGCCATGCAAAAAGTACTGATTACAGGGGCCAGCGGCCTGGTGGGCACCCGCTTAACACAGTTGCTTTTAAACAAGGGCTACACAGTAAACACCCTTGGCCGAAAAACAGGCGACCAACCAACCACTAAAAGCGGTGTAAAGGCTTTTAGCTGGAATATTGCCACAGGCGAGTTGGATAGCCATGCTTTTGAAGGGGTTACCGCCATAATGCACTTAGCAGGCGCGGGGATTGCCGATAAAAGGTGGACTGAAGAGCGCAAAAAAGAAATAATTGATAGCCGGGTTAAGGGGGCTAAATTGATTTTTGACCAACTAAAAAAGGATAAAAGGCAGGTACATACCTTTATAAGTGCCAGTGCAGTAGGCTTTTATGGCGATTGTGGGGATGAAATAGTAACCGAAGAGCATAAGCCCGGAAAAGATTTTTTGGCCGAGGTTTGCAAAAAGTGGGAGGCTGGGGCTAAACAATTTGCCACCATTGGCATCCGCGAGGTGCGCTGCCGCCTTGGCATAGTATTATCAGATAAAGGCGGGGCCCTGCCGCAGCTAATTCAAACCCTGCCAGTGGGCATTGCTACCTATTTTGCAAAAACCAACCTTTATTACCCCTGGATACATTTAGATGATGTGTGCGGAATATTGATGCATGCCATTGAAAATGAGGCCGTAAACGGCGCTTATAACACCACTGCCCCACAACCCCTGTTAATGAAAGATTTAATGAGTGAGATTGTGGAAGCTAAAAAATCGAAAGCCCTATTAGTGCCTGCACCACCCTTTGCCATTAAACTGGCCATGGGCGAAATGAGCGAAATGCTGCTTTGCAGCCAACGCTGCTCGGCACAAAAAATAATTGACAGTGGTTATAAATTCCGCTTTTCCGAAATACAGAAAGCGCTGAAGGATATTTTTAAAAAGTAGCCTACTGCTGTTTTAAAAAAGTATAATCTGAAATAAGGTTGCCCTGCTCGCCGGTGGTGTATTGCGCAATTAAAAAGTAACCTTGCTTTTTTAGCTTATTAATAATCTGGTTTACGGTTTTAAGGTTTTCCAGTTCGTTTTTTTCGCTGTAGCCCAGCAAAGGCACCTCTTCGGTTTTGCCGTCTTCGTATACTATGTATATGCGGGCCGATACATAACCGGTACCTAATCCTACCTGCTTATTACAATCAAACACTCGCACGGTAGCATAGCCGCCTACGGAGCCGGTTTGTGCTGAGGCCCATTGACTAACTACAAAAAACAACAGGGCGGTAACTAATAATTTAAGGTAGGTCATTAATCAGTAATTGGGTTTGAATAAATATTTTTTAGGCCGCTTTTTTAGCCCTGTTATAACTCACTTTGCCATCTTTTATTCTTTCTACCCGGCTAAAAAGGCTGTAGCGCTCATCAAATAAAAATGTAACCAGCAACTTAGCCCAGCTGGTATGGTATTTAAGGTTGTTATAATACTCCGGTGCCATGGCGCGTAGCTTTGGCAGGTTGTTCCATGGTATAGAGGGGAAATCGTGGTGCTCATTATGGTAGCCTACATTTAGTGCCACTATATTAATAGGGCCATAGTAGCTGGCGGTTTCCTGCTCCATTTCGTAGGTATAATGTTCCTGCACCCAGCGGGCACCTACGGGGTGTAAGCCAATAGAAAAGAAAAACGAAAATACCAGGTAAACCAACCCTGCCCAACCGCAGAAGTAGACGATGGCCACATCAAAGGCAATGGCAAAAAACAGGTTTACGAACGTCCAGCCGTTAAACAGCTTAATAGCTTTTAAGCGTGGCGGGCGCGTTACCTGGAAGACAGGAAAAAACAATAACCAAAAGGCTTTGCCATACCACTTGTTGCCAATCATTTTTGCTTCCCAATCGCTGGCCAGGTCGGCATCGTATTCGTAATCGCCCTGGTGAGCGTGGTGCTTAAGGTGATATACATTAAAGCCCATAGCGCCGGGCACCAGGTTTGGCAGGTCGGCAAATATGGCTACCATTCGGTTCCAGGTTTTGCTGGTAAATACAAGGTTATGGGTTGCATCGTGTATTATTACATACATGCAGTGGTTGGCAAAGGCGCCCACGCAGTAAGCCACTATTAAGCTAAGCCACCAATACTGAAAGCCAAGGTGGCCCATGGTGTAGGCTATAGAAGTTTGCAGCACTAAAACAAAAACGAGTATAAGAGCGGTGTAAGGATTTTTACCCATTAGGGTACGTACCTCGGGGTGCGCTTTTAAAATAGCGCGTGTTCGCTCTGGATGTGGCTGATCGTGAACAGCCTGATGAAAATTTGCCGGCATAGGGCGCAAATATACATACCCTAAGCGGATTGCCGAATGACTGTTAAAATTGTAATGGGTTGAAGTTTGCCCACAACTATAAATAACAACAGGCGGCGCCCATGGCGCGCAATTAAATTAGGGTTTGTTTTTCTACAAACAGAAGAAAGCTCCGCGGTAATAAATTCAAGATGCGCTCCGTTAGGAGTGTTCTATTTGTAGTAAGTAAAATAAAAAGGTTGCTGCGCGCCTTCGGCGCCGCCTGTTCGAAAACTAATGGGCTATTCCGCCGGTTTGCGCTCTATACTTACCTGGGTTGGGTAGGCAAACTCTATACCTGCAGCTTTAAACTTTTGCAGCACCTGTATATTAATATCGGTTTGGGTGCTGTGGGTATCGCTGCCCTTTTTTATAAAGTAGGTAAAGTTAATATCGACCGATGAGGGTGAAAATTTTTCGAGGAACACCAGCGAATCGTAATGGTTTACATCGGGTGAATGCTCTATAATGTTTTTTAGAATCATAATAGCCTCGTCTATTTTTTCAGCCGGGGTTTCGTAGGTAAGCGAAAGGTAGGTTACAATCCGCTTGGCCGGTTCAAGGCTTATGTTCTCTATAGCACTATCGGTAAACTGCGCATTGGGTATGGTTATGATACGGCCGGCACCGGTGCGTAAGCGCGTGCTGCGTATACCGGTGTAAACAACAGTTCCTTCGGTTTCTTTAATACGTATTACATCGCCTATGTGGAAGGGTTTATCGATAAACACAATCAACCCGCCAATAATATTCTTAACGGTATCCTGCGCAGCCAGGGCCAGCGCCAAACCACCAATTCCCAAACCGGCAATAAGCGCTCCTACATCAAAGCCTGCATTATTTAAACCTACTACTATACCAATAGCCCAAATAAGTATTACCGAGCCGCGCTTGGCAACCATCATTACCTGCTGCTCGTTCTTACTCATTACTTTTTCGGCATTCTGCTTAAAGTAATATTCGATGGCGCCGCGCACCGCACGGGTTAAAAACCAGGTAGCAGTTAAGGCCACCATTAATACAAAGCCGCGGTGCACATAGTTATTTACCAGCCTTGGAAACTCGAGCAATTTTAAAGCATACCGTATACCTACCAACATAATACCCAAGGCCATAGGGGCATCCAGCCGCTTAATAATCAGGTCGTCAATATCAGTTTTAGTCCCCTCAATATACTTGCGCAAAATTTTGCTGCTAAGCCAGTATACTAACCGGGCTACCACTACCGAAATAACTACTATGGCCAGGGAGAACAGCCATTCGTAAAGCGTGTTATTGTATATTTTTTGATTGAAGAAGTTTAAAAACATGGTGCAATAATAAGTAAAAACAACACCCCCTAACCCCCTAAAGCGGGAATAAAAAGCCATACAGAAATTTCACGAGCAACAACTACAGACACTTAAGGGACATACAAATTAAATTACACCACGACATTAGAAAACTTAAATGCCTAAATAAAAAAAGGCCGCTCCCCGGGCGGCCCTTCTGCTTTACACCGTAAAACAAATTTTATTTACTCGGGCGTTGATGAAGACGAGGAACTTGAATAATCGCTTGGTGTAACGGCCGTGTAATTTGAATAAGCACCGGGGGTAACGCTGGCATCGTTGGTTTGCACGTACTCGTTGGTGGTGGTGTTTACGTAGTTGTGCTCGTAACCGCTGCTTAATTTATAACTGTTGCCATCGCCATCGTTGTATTTGGTTTCTTCGCGCATAGCATCTACAAAACGCTCGTGCGAACCATCCTGTCCGTTTTGGCCTGCTTGCCATGCGCTGGTGCTTTCTAAGCTACCATTCGTATTATAATTGCTTGCCGAATAAGCACCTGTGCCATAGTTATTGTTTGTAGTTGGCGTATAGCCGCTGTAGCCGCCCGATTGACTAGCATAGCTACCCTGGTTATTATTATTGTTATATCCACCGTCGTAGTTAACTCCCTGCGCGCCTCCATTTTCATTGCCACCAAACCAGCTATCAAAGTAGCCTTGTTCGCCATTGCCATTTTGTTGTGGCATTTGCTGGTTGTAGCCCTGTTGCATTTGGCCTCCGCCTTGTTGCTGTTGCATCATCATTTGTTGTTGTTCACCGTCCATTTCGTACTGATTGTTTTGCATAGTGAACGACATGGCTTTAGCACCTATAACCAAAGCGGCTGAAGCAATCATTATGGTAGTTTTGTGAGCGGCGAAGAAAGTAGCGATTGTAGTTTTCATGATATTTTGTTTTTGTGTTGTTATTTACCTTCGTATACTGCAAAGATGCAGGGGCTGTTGCAAAGAGGGTATCCCCCGAGAGGGGGAAAAAGAAACCGTTTTTCTGAATGCCTGAGTCTAACAAGAATTTACACCCGTGCTATATTATCTAGTGGATGTACTAAATTCAAATATTCCGATGGACAAGGAGAAGCATTGGCTTTCTACCTTCTAAGCAGGCAAATAGATATTGCTTACAACCCATCAACAAAAAAAGCCCCGACGTTCTCCGTCGGGGCTTTTTTGTTTTTCTTATTTTGCTAATCTGAAACCTACATCATCATCTTTGCTATCGGGTGGGTATAAATCGCGGTAGCTTACGCGGGTATCGTTCAACGGGCCCCACCAGCTGCCGCCGCGTAGTGAGCGGCTGGTACCGGTTGCCGCTCCCTTAGGGTTGTTGCTCGGACCAATGCTGTAATATCTTTCATCAAACCAATCGCTGCACCATTGCCACACGTTGCCGCTCATATCATACAAGCCAAGCTCGTTCTCTTTCTTTTGGCCCACCGGGTGTATGCTGTGCGAAATTAAGGTATCGTACCAGGCTACTTCCATAGCATTGTTGCTGCCGGCATATTTATAGCCGTGGCTTTTATTGCCGCCTTTGGCTGCATACTCCCACTCGGCCTCGGTAGGCAGACGGTAGTTTTTATCGGTTAGCTGGTTTACCTTATTAATAAACATTTGGGCATCGAACCAGCTTATGTTTACTACCGGGCACTCGGCGCAAAACTTGCCCGAGGGCTCGTTACCCATAATGGTTTTCCATTGTTTTTGGGTTACGGTAAACTTGCTCATGCTAAAAGCATTAATGGTAATTGTGCGGCGCGGCTTTTCGTTGGCAAAGCAGTCGCTATCCTGCGGGTTGGCACAGCCCATGGTAAAGGTTCCGCCCTCTATAGGCACCATACGGCTTTCAATTTCCTGTAAAACAGCTTTTACTTTGGGGTCGGTGGCCTGTTCGGCTTTTTTAGGTTCACCTTTGGCGGCCTTACCGTGTTTGCCCTCGTTTTGGGCAAATAGCGTTGTGCTAAAAAGCACAAGGCTTACGTACAAATAAATTCTTTTCATTGTTCGAAGGGGTTAAATGTTGGGTTCGTTTTACTACTAATCTTTTCTTCTTACTCCACTCCTGGTCCTTACAAAGTTAAATTCGGTTTTATGCTAAGTTATACGGGTAGTTAACACCCACGGTGTTGACATTCTACTGTAATATTACCTGCTTGCTAAATTTGGTGCCATTGGTAGAGGCGTTTAATACATAAGCGCCTGTTGGCAAAACAGCTGCCATACCTACACTTACCGTCTGCGAAACACCGTTTTGCTCTACCGGAAAAATGTTATCGTAAGCCAGCTTACCACCCAGGTCGAATACTTTTACGGTAATTTCGTCCATAGGGTTCTGCACGGTAATAAACACCTCATTACTTGTAGGATTTGGATACAGGCTATAATCGTAAGCCTCTCCGCCGCCATCGGCCAGTTTAGCCTCTACTATTTGCGAGTATTCAAAATGGCCGTCGTTATCTATCTGGCGCAGTCGGTAGTAGTAGGTAGCATTATCGGTTACACGGTCGTCAAAGAAATAATCGTGTTGTTCGGTACTGTTATCGTGGCCTTCTACCCAACCTATATCGCTAAAGTTAACGCCATCGGTGCTGCGCATTACTTTAAAACCATCGTTATTAATTTCCAACGAGGTAGCCCACGATACACGTATGCGGTGCTTACCCATAGGGTCTGCCTTTACAAAAAGCAGTTTTACCGGTAGTGCGTTGCTGCTGTGACTAAGGCCCATAGCAAAGTGCGAAAAGTTGCGGTAGCTGCCACCCGGCACGCCGTTGCCCATATAGCAACCGGTATTGCGGGTAAAAGCCGTTAAATCGGATGGGCCGGTTATAAGGCCCTCAATTTCGGGCATCCAGTCTACCGATGGTAGCGAAGGGTCGGCACCATACACATCTTCATGCTTAAGTACTCTCCAGGGGCTAAAGCGGTCGGCCGTTGGGTCGCCTATCGAATTTGGGAAAACTTCCATATCGTATTGGTAACCCGTGTTACTCGATTCAAAGCTCCAGTAGCCGTGGTTGCTTACCGTATGGTCAAAAATCATCCACTGCGGGGCGCCACCGTTGCATGGGTTATTTTCAAAAAAGCGGTTATAGCCCAGGTTATCGGCATACTGCTCGGGCGGACAACCCGAACAATAAGGCGATATAGTACCTACAATGCCATCGGGGCTGCTGCTGCCATCGCAAAATTTTGCCTTTACGCTTCCGTTGCCGGGTATTTGTGTAAAATTAAGCATGCTTCCGTTAAAGCCTTTGGCCTCTGTACCAATGGGGAACAAATAGCTGGTAGCCGAAGCCACACTACGCTGTAAGCCACCATCGCTGCTACCGCGCAAGCCCTTGGTTAAAATAAAGCCCGTGTTAGGTGCCCCATCTATTTGCAATACCGGGTAGCCGGCAATAGCATCGGGGTTGCCGTTTTGCACATCCAGCAAATATTCGCCGCTGCCGCTATCGTATGTTTTTAGTAAGCCTTTTTTATTGTTGTTGTGGTAAAAACTATCGGGGCTATAAGTGGTGGTTAAGTTAGCCGTACCAAATACCAGCGAGCCTTTTACAGCAATACCTGTTTGCATCTCAACGGTGCTGGTAGGCGAAGCTTTATCAATTACCAGGTTGTAAAAACTGGCTGTTGAAGGGTCTGAAAAGTCTCCTTTAATAGCCTGAGTGCCGCCTCCTATAAACTTAACAACTCTTTCTTTAGAGGCCGTATTACTATGCACTTTAATCTGGGCACCGGTGCCGTTTTCAAAATCTCCGGTAAGCTCAATGGTGCCGTCGTTATATATACCGCCCGATGTATTTTCGAAATTGCCCTGCACCTCCAATAAGGCGTTCTTCTGCACATAAATGGCATCGCCTTTATTATAAATGGCCGTTTGCGTTGTTTGCGCATAGGCTATTACAGGGAGTATAAAAGAAAAGATAAGTGCGTGCTTAGCTTTCATGTCAAATTGGGGTTTCGTTATACTTCTACTTCTTTTTTACACTACCCCACAGGCATTTAAGCCAGACAGGGTATGTTTTAGCATGGAATACGACTAAAAATTACATATGTTACAAATGCTGTTGTGTAAAAATTACGCCACGGCTTTTGAAGTACCTTTTACAAATAGTAACTTGTAGAAACTGGATTTAACAGCCGCAAAAGGGCCAGTTTAAACCGCTTGCAATCGCCGTAATAGTCGCCCTACCTCCCGATAAACCGGAATGAAACACGTCTGTCCTTCTGAATCTTCCCTCTCCACTAAGGTAAAGAGGAAAGACCTTCGGCCTTAGCATATAGGTTATCCAAAATTTGACAGGGTGTCGAAGACAAGGGGATAAGGCACAAAAGCCGTTAGCAGATATAAACACCCCTTTAATAAATGATACGTGCATTTGTTAGCGCCTGTTATATTTGCGCCCGCCTTATATTAATAGACCCTTTTAACTAAAAACCATGTCGTTACTTACCGTTGGAACCGTAGCTTTTGATGCCATAGAAACTCCCTTTGGCAAAACCGAAAAAATTGTGGGCGGCGCAGCTACCTACATTGCCTGGAGTGCCAGTTATTTTAGCAAAAAAGTAAATATCGTATCTGTAATAGGCGACGATTTTGAAATGAATGAGCTGGAGTTGCTTAAAAAGCGCGGAGTGGATACCACTGGTATTGAAATTAAAGAAGGTAAGAAGAGCTTTTTTTGGAGTGGTAAATACCATTTGGATATGAATAGCCGCGATACATTGATTACCGACCTGAACGTGTTGCTGGAGTTTAACCCTATAATACCCGAAAGTTATAAGGATAGCGACATTTTGCTTTTAGGCAATATAGACCCTAACCTGCAAATGAAGGTAATTGAGCAATTGCCTAACCGACCTAAACTGGTGGTAATGGATACCATGAACTTTTGGATGACCCCGGGCTTTATTGATAAGTTATACGAGGTAATGAAAAAGGTAGATGTGCTGGCTATTAACGATGCCGAAGCGCGCGAACTTACCGGCGAATACAGCCTGGTAAAAGCCGCAAAAAAGATATTAAAGCAGGGCCCTACTTATTTGATTATTAAAAAAGGTGAGCACGGTGCATTGTTGTTCCACGAAAATGAAGTGTTTTTTGCCCCTGCCCTGCCATTAGAAGATGTGTTTGACCCAACCGGTGCCGGCGATACCTTTGCAGGCGGTTTTTGCGGTTACTTAGATAAGAGCCGCGATATAAGCTTTGAAAATATGAAGCGCGCTATTATTTATGGTTCGGCCATGGCTTCGTTCTGCGTAGAAAAATTTGGCGCCGAGCGCATAAGAGAACTTACCCAACACGATATTGAAGACCGCGTAAAAGACTTTATCGACTTAGTGCAATTTGATATTGTGCTGGAAGACTAAGCTGCAACGATGAAATAGCCGAAAACATAAAACTTTCGGCTATTTTTTTGCCTACCTTTTTGCCTACTTTTCTGCCTACCTTTTTTGAGCTATTTATTTGTTTTAAATAAACTCATTATCAATTGATTGCGCTACTTTAAGCGGAATAAAAGCAGTTTAAAAATTGCATTATTTTTTTCATCCTTTTATAAGCGCTAGAAAAATGAGTTTAAACCTGCTTTTGTGTTTATAAAAGAACCAATAAATCAAAGAACATTACTATCATACAAAGATATGAAATAATGCTTAATTAAAATTATTCATTGCTCCTTATTTTCCTTTGTGTGGCTGCCGCAAAATTTATTTTTTACCCAATTCCCGCTCAAACCTACCGGTTATGCTGTAAAACCAGCCCAATTCAAAGATTAACAATTTAATGATATATGAGGGGTCGTTTTTGATGCTTTATAAGCTACATTTAGTTTACCAAACCCACCATCTATGAAGAACATCTGCACTTTAGTAGCCCTTTGTATCTTCTTTTTAACCACTTCTGCTCAAACCTTAGTAAATCAGCAAGAGGTATTTGATATAGGCGGGGCGTACCAGGGCAATAGCCTTTTAAGCTTTGATAAAGATGCCAGCGGCAACCTGTATGTAATGGTAAGCCAGCAAATTGGTAGTAACCTCGAAAATTATGAAATAACCAAGCTCGATAATATCGGCAACCTGCTGTGGGACACCACCTACGATATTACCACCAGTCGCGATTGGGGCACCGATATTTACTATTATAAAAACTACATTTATGCCACCGGCGTTACCCTTGATAGTGCCAACGTTTGCACCTTTAATACCATGAAGATAAAGGAAAGCGATGGCTCGGTAGTATGGAGGGCGACCTACACCCCATCTTACAGCGGCTATGCTGCCCCTGCCAAAGTGCGGGTAGATGCTGCGGGTAACGTATATGTGGTGGGCACTGAACAAACCGGCAGCTTAGATTATGGCATGAACCTGATTAAGTATA
>JBGAUW010000028.1:0-51024 GCA_044228435.1 Chitinophagales bacterium | reverse complement strand
GTGGATATTTCACTCAAACTGACCACCCTTTTTTACTGCAAATTGACCACCCCAAACAGACTACCATTTAGCGGGTCATTTTCAGGTTGATTTTTGGCGGTTAAAAAATTACTCATTCAGCGTTTGCTTCGGCTTCTTTCTTACTAAATTTTCTACGCAAAGATTCACCTTTTAATTCAATTCTGTGAGCATTATGCACGATTCTGTCCAGGATTGCGTCGGCCACAGTCTGTTCTCCGATTATATCATGCCATTGTTTTATGGGCACCTGTGAAGTAAATATAGTGGAGCGTTTACCGTGGCGGTCTTCAATCACTTCCAGTAAAGATAAACGGCTTTGGTGGTCGAAGGGTTGGATTCCAAAGTCATCTATAATGAGTAGGTCCTGTTTTTCAATGCGGGCCATTTCTTTGATGGCGGAGCCATCAGCCTTAGCCATTTTGAGTTGGGCAAAGAGCCGGGTAGCATTGGTGTAGAGTATCTTATAGCCCAGCAGACAGCATTGGTGGCCGATAGCAGAAGCCAGGAAGCTTTTACCGGTGCCGGTACTGCCAGTAATAAGGATGTTCTCTTTTTTAGTTATGAAGCTACCATCGGCAAAGCGGTGTATCTGGTTCTTATCAATGCCCCTGTCCCCGGTGTAGTCTATCTGTTCAATAGTGGATTTGTAGCGGAAGCGGGCGTTCCTCATTCCCCGTTCGATGGAGCGGTTCTGCCGGTCGTCCCATTCGCTGTCAATAAGGAAGCTGGTCATTTCATCGGCTGTAAAATTCTCAGTCTTGCCGTTTTCAATACTGGTTTTAAAGGCGCGATGCATTCCTAAGAGCCGCATCTTGCGCATTTTTTCTAAAACATCTGTGTTCATTTTGGATTGTTTTTATGGTGAATAATAGGATTGACTACTGGTAGTACTCACTGCCCCTTATGTTGCTGTGCTGGGGCATTGGCTGTTTAGGTGATTCTTCTTCACTGAAGTGGTCCAGGTTCTTTTCCAATATTTGCAGGATGATAGGATAGTTGTAAACGCCGAACAGCATAGCCCGTTTACAGGCGTTAACCAGTCGTTGATGGCCTACCTTGCGGGCAAGGTTCAGAATACCGGAACAGGATTTATAGGCTTGCTCAGGATGCATTTTTGTTTCCAATACCTTGGCCAGATACTCAGCTACTTGCTGGTGTATAGCCTTACCCTGGTCAATAAACTTCTCCGGTGTCCAGTCTGATACAAAGCGGTGGGATGAAGCTAAGTGTTCCTGTATAGTGGTGTATTGGTATTTACGCTGGTCCCGGTTATGCAGAGCGATACGCTCATAGTGGTAAAAGACTTCTACCTGTGCAGAGCTGTAAAGTATTTTGACCTTTCTGCCGATAAAGCGATAAGGGACGCTGTAATAGTGTTTGTCGTTTCCAAGGCAAACATGGCCGTTCTTCATTACAGTAGCCATGGCCTGCTGCTTTAATTCATACCGGTAAGCCGGTAACGGTTGTAGGGCAGCTTTCTCTACCTCTTCAAACTGTTGCCTACGGCTGTAATCCCTTCCTTTAAAGTGAGCCTGGTTGAGCTTTTCCAGTTCAATAGCAATGTCTTTATTGAGTTCTTCAAGGCTGTAATAGGTTCTGGATTTAAGCACAGCATACATCCGTACGTAGATGATTTTAATAATGCCTTCTACCAGCGATTTGTCTTTGGGCCTGTAGGTTCTGGCAGGGATTACGGTAGTGCCGTAATGCTCCGCAAAGTCAGCGAAGGTCTCATTGATTACCGGTTCGTATTTACTGCTCTTGGTAACGGCGGAGCGAAGATTATCCGGTACAATGGCCGCCGGTACTCCACCGAAGTAATGGATGGCGTTTTCAGTTCCTTTTACCAGGTCTTCTTTCTTCTGGCTGTAAAGAGCCTCTGCATAGGTTAACTGGCTGCATCCCAGTATAGCAGCAAACAATTCTACTTCTCTTATCTCGCCGCTATCCTTGTCAACGATATGCAGTTTGTCGCCGGCGTAGTCTATAAACATCTTATCGCCGGCCTTATGCTCCATATGCATTACCGGGTTGGAACTGCGCATATAGCGCCTGTAATGGTTGTAGAACGCAGTTATTTGATAGCCGTCGGGGTACTGTATTCTGTATTGCTCCCACGCCTTTTGCAGGGTCATGCCCTTACGCTTCATTTGCTTTTCTACCTCTGGTAAAAGCTTGATAAGTGCAGCATAACGGTTATCCGGTCTAACTTCTTCTACCGCGCCAAACAACACGTTCAGCTCATGGTCTGTCATGGCGTTAACCGCTTCAAAAGTTAGTTGCTCACGGGCAAATTTCTTGAGGTATTTTTTGACCGTATTGCGCGAAGCACCAGTCAGGAGGCTGATTTGTTTCTTGCTTTGCCCTTGGGTAAAGTGCTTTAAAATCTGTCTTACTTTGCTCATGTTGATCGTTTTGTTGGCCATAATTGCTTGTTGGTTATACTTCCAACGTTGGGCATTTATGGTTGCCAAAACAACCTGTTCAACGACCTGCTAAGGGGTGGTCAATTTGCGGTAAAAAAGGGTGGTCAATTTGGCGTGAAAATGGGTGGTCACTTTCAAGTGAAATTAGGTGGTCAATTTCAGCGTTTTTTCCAGAAGTATAGAATCGCAGGAGAAAATTGTTTTCCGGTTAGGCGAACAAATGAAGGTGCCTGTGCTTGCAAAATTCGGAGGCACGTATGAATCGGCGAAAAGCGAAGAGAGAAAAGAGTTTCAGCGAATGCTAAGTTTTATTGACAAGTCAAAACAGAACATTCGCTTCATACTTATATCTGACAATGACCGATTTTCGAGAACGGGGCCTAATGCAATTTACCTGGCAGAAAAACTACGCACCAAAGGCATTCAGATAATAGCGGCTTCAAACCCTATGGACACTAGCACATCCATAGGTAGCTTTCAACAAAACATTCAATTTCTGTTTTCTCATTTTGACAATCAGTTAAGGCGTGAGAAAACAATTAGGGGAATGATGCAGAAGTTTGAGAAGGGGTATTACATCGGCTCTTTGCCTATAGGCTATGAACGGCAAATCGTCAACGATGAAAAGCAAATTGTCATCAATAAGATGGGCGAAGCAATTAAGAAGGCATTTAAGTGGAAAGCAGAGGCAGGGTTAAGGACGTCAGAAATCTCATCCCGCCTAAAAAAGCTTGGCTTTAATATCCCGGAGAAGCGTTTGAGTGAAATCTTCCATAACGTATTCTATTGCGGCCTGCTTTCAAACAAAATGCTGAAAGGAAGTATTATAGAAGGTAAGAACTGGGAGCCTATTGTTTCTAAAGAAATGTTTCTGAAAGCTAACGAGGTATTAAAACAATACCATACACCTCACGATTATCACAAGGAAGATGAACACGTACCTCTTAGAAGGTTTGTTGCCTGTGCTAAGTGCGGAACAATGTGGACCGGATACATTGTAAAGGCAAAGGGCTTGTATTATTACAAATGCAATAAGAAGGGCTGCAAATGTAACTTGAGTTCAGCTCGTATGCACGAGGAGTTTAAACAGTTATTGCAGGGATATGAAATTGCCCCGAAAAATATTGAGCCACTAAAGCGACAACTGGAACTTACTTTCGAGCAAATGAACCGTTCTTTGTTTGAGCAGAAGAAAGATATCGAAAGAAGGAAAGCGGAACTAAAAATCAAAATTGATAAAGCAGAAGAACGATTTATAGAAGGCGATATCGACCGCGATAGCTACCTAAGATATAAGCTGAAAATAGAAGAGCAATTAGCGGAAATTGCGAAGGATGAGCAGAAACTATCCATTCCATTATCGAACCAGAAAAAGTTCATAGATTTTTCATTTGAAATGTGCCAAAACCTAAGCGGGCTGTGGGCTTCAGCTGACTTGACCAATAAGCAAAAGTTACAGAAGGTGATATTCCCCGATGGTTTAGCCTATGACCACCCAAATCATACTTATCGAACCATACGGGTAAATTCTGTTATCCTTCAAATCGCTCAACTGGCGCAGGTTTCAGCCGAAAATAAAAAGCGGAATTCTTCTGAAATTAAGGAGAATTCCGCTCGGGTAGCCTCGAACAGAATCGAACCAACCAGTTCACCGTTAGGGCTGTTACGTTGCTGTTAGTGAAATTGGCTTTTGACAACTAACGGCGTTAAATAGCATTTCATCAAATTGATCAATCTTATCGTTACCTAATTCTTCCAAATAAATTTCAGTAGTCTTCTCATCCTTGTGAGATAGCGCTTCCTTAATAGCGGAAGTTGCTACACCATTTGCTTTTAATCCACTCGCATAACTATGGCGAGCAACATACATCGTTAAGCTACCTTGCAAACCGATTTTCTTGGCTATCGATTTAAGACGTTTCGATGTAGTGCTCCGCAGGCTCCTAACCCTTTCTTTTTGACTATAAATTGATATGTGCTGCTCATCAAAAACAGGGAATAAATAATCATCATAAGCGAGATCTGAATAATATTCTATGATTTGGATTGCTTTCGGGTTAAGCTTTAATGATATCAAATCGCCAGTTTTTTGACGGGTATATTCTAATCTTCCATCTACGATATTTTCCTTTGTCAAGTAAGCAATATCCATAAGATTCGTTCCTCTTGTATAGAAACTGAATAGAAAGTAATTGCGAGCCATCCACTCCGCACAATATGGCTCTAAGTCCAACTGTTCAATTTCTCTAATGCTACTTAAGGGAATAGCCCTCTTCCGCGTTTTTAAATTATACCTGGCTAAACTGAAATTTTTGAATCCGTAATCTCCTTCATCGCACAATTCAAGTTTTATAGCTCTTTTGATAAGAGCACGTAATGTTTTAAAATAAAAGAATAATGTTGTGTCTCGGTTTTTACGTTGAATTAAAAATGATTCCCACTGAGTAAGAAATGTGTAGTTGATATCACGGAAGGATAATTTTGAATCAGGCTTATACAGTTCAAGCATTCTTTTTGTGTTTTTATAAGTTGCCGAGGTTCCAACTTTTCCATCATCAAATAGTTGTTTTGCGACCCGGTCAAAACATTCATATACTCCAATGTGTTCGATATTCTTGCTCAGATGTCTTTGTATATCATATACTGTGTAGTAACGATCTTCGCGGATACATTCTAATTCAAAGTCTTCTATCTTATCTATAGTTTCATCTATTGTTTTCTTAAGCTTTAGATACTTAGGGTGCTTTTTGCTTGGTCTTTGTGTAGCACTATCCCATTCCTTTTCTAAACAATCAAACCCAACAGACTTAATTACTTTCTGCCTATCCTTAGTGATTTTGATGATGATAGGAAAGGCTCCAAATTTATTTGGTCTATTCTTTCTTAATACTACAGTTACTTGTGCGGTTTCATTTTTTGGTCTCACGGCTTTACGTTTTTTAGTTACAAAATGGTCGTCACTTTGGTCCCACAAACTCACCGCAAAACTGCGTTTAACTAAGTGCAACTACTTAATCAAATTCAGTAAATACTTGATTTTCAATGTAACTCAGAGCAACTACCAGTAACTAAGAGAGAGCCGGTTCATCATGGGGTGCAAGAGGCCGTGGGTTCGAATCCCGCCACCCAGACAGAACTAAAAGCCTTCCACGCAGTGGTGGGCTTTTTTGTTTTTCAAAGCCCGAGCGTTTCGCTCGAAGGTTTTGAAAAACAAAAAAGCTCATGTGAGCGATAGCGAACCAAGGTTTTTAGTTCTGAGCGCCACCCCACAGGGATGGCCGCAGGCAATCCCGCCACCCAGACAGAATAAATCCGCTTTTTTCCGACTCTGTCGGGAAAGCGGATTTTGTGTTTTAGGAAAAGCCAAACGTTTCGTTTGAGATTTTCCTAAAATGCAAAAGACGTAGCAAGAAGTGCAAAAGCGGAATTGTTCTGAGCGCCACCCACACGGGATCAGCGCCAGCTAATCCCGCCACCCACAGAACAAATCCACCTTCACAACTCCATCGGCAAAACCGGATTTTGTATTATCTCTTATTACCCCTGCCCCATCTTTTGCAAAAACACCTCTTTTACATCCTTCGATAGCGGCACCTGCAATCCGTTGGCCATTTCAATACTGCCACCTTCGCTTTTATTATACCGCAGCACATGCTTTAGGTTAATAATGTTAGACCGGTGCGCCCTGAAAAAATTAGCAACGCCCGCCAGTGTTTCTTCAAACTCTTTAATGTTTTTACTGGCAATAATTTGGGTGCCATTTGTCAAGATAATATTGGTGTAGGCACGGGCCGCCTGCAGCATTACAATATCCTCCAGCTTTACAAACTCTATACTATCGCTGGTAGAAATAGCCATGTTTTGCAAAGGCTTTTGGCTATAACTATCGCGGATAAGATTAAGCTGCCGGTTATAGGTGGCAGGCTGCTTTTTGCCGGCTACCTTATTAACCGCCTGCACCAGGTAGTCTATATCAATGGGTTTTAATAAAAAATCGATAGCGCTAACCCTAAAGGCCTGCAGGGCATACTCGCTAAAAGCGGTAATAAAAATTATCTCAAAGTTTACCTCTTTAAAAAAATCGAGCAGTTGAAAGCCCGAATACTGAGGCATATCAACATCTAAAAACACAAGTTGGGGTTTCCGGTCCTTAATCGCTTCTACTGCCTCGGGCACATTTTTACATTGCGCAAGCACAGTTACCTGCGGGCAATGCTCGGCAAGCAGCATTTGCAGCATGTTTCTCGCTTTTTCTTCATCGTCTACTATAATGGCTGTAATGTTCTGTTCCGTCATGCAGGTTTAGTTATATACCGGTAAAACAATATTCACTTCTGTGCCCAGCGGCTCACCGACAGGGCTCAATATATCGTGGTAAGTAAATGAATGATCGTTGCCGTTTCCGCTGTTTAATATTTCAAACCGCTTTTCAATAGCACTTGTCGAAAATGATTCGTGCCCGGTACGGTGGCGGTTAATTTCGGCACTTGCCTTACGCCCAATACCATTATCTGTAACAACAACGCTAATAGATTGTAGTTGTTCATTAAACCCGATTTTAATTTGCAACTTTTTAGGGCCTTCTTTATGCAGCAACCCGTGCTTTACAGCGTTTTCTACAAAAGGCTGAACCACCATAGGCGGTACATCAATGGTGTAGGTGTCTACTTCCTCATCCACGGTAATGGTATGTTCGAACTGCGTACCAAAGCGCAGGGCTTCCAGCGAGAGGTATTCTTGTAGCATGCTCACCTCTTCTTGCAGGGTAATAGTTTTTCTACCACTTGCCCGCAGTATATTTCGCATAAGCTGGCTAAATCTTGCCAGGTGTTTATTTGCCAGGCGCTTATCGCCTAAAAAAAATATTTCCTGTATCGAGTTAAGGGCATTAAAAATAAAGTGCGGGTTCATTTGTGCCTTAAGCGCCTTTAATTCGCTTTCAGTTTGTTGCAGTTTTACCTCGCGCAACTCTGCTTCGCGTTTGCCGGCTTCGTAGCGGGCCCGCTGCGCCTCATTCTCTTTGGCTTTTTCGGCATTCAATAAATCCACCTTTAGTTTCATTAAAGCCGACTGCACCTTGAACGCACTTTTGTAATCGCCGGCTAAAGCATGAAGTGGATATAATTCCTCATACACGTGCACTAGTTGCGTGCTTGTAATGCGATTTTGGCGTATGGTTACGGATTGGGTTAGCAACTCAATAGCTTTGCCGGTATTGCCCAGCGCGGCTTCAATTTTGCCCAGGCGGTAAGTAGCTACCCCCACATTATACATATTATTAAGGCGGGTGCTCATTTCAATATCCTTCTGCGCGGCTGCCCGTGCTTCTTCATACCGTTCAAGCCGCAAATACACCGCCGAAAGATTACCATAGCAAATGGCTATTTTATGGTCCCACCCGCAGTTTGCACCCCATTCAATAGCATCGCGCAGGCAATCTATAGCGCTTTCAAAATTTTGGTTGCGGTAATACACATTAAACTGGCACATCCGGTTATCGGCCATGCATATATTCAGCTTTTGCTGTTTAAACAGCATCAGCGATTCGCGAAAAAAATCAAGTGCTACATCGTTATTTTGTAAAATAGTATTTAGTGTTCCTAAGTGCAAAAGCGCATAGGCTTTATAATAAATATTACCACTATGGGTGGCAAGCTCCAGTGCCTTGTAAAGATACTCCCCAGCCCTGGCCGTATCGCTTTCCGAGTAAAAATGATAGCCATATATGTATACCTGCAAGGTAAGGGTATCACTTTTTATCTGCGTGGCCAAACCTTCACACTCCGTAAAAATCACAGCAGATTCTTCCGGCCTGTTCAGGTATATATTTAATACTGCTTTTTGCAGCAACGCAAGCACCAGGGTTCTATTATCAGGTAAGGCTTTACTTCTCCCTACCGCTTGCTCAATAAGCGCCCGTGCCTCTTCAATACGCTGCTCATTTAGCTTTTGTTCAGATAGAAAAAGCGATACTTCTAACCTAAAACTTTCATCACCCGTTTTTTCGTTACTCAATATTTGCGCTATCTGCTCATTAAGCTGGCCTATATGGCAATGCGAGAGCGCTGTAAGGTGCAGTATAGCATTGGTGTAATCCTTTTGCTGCAGGCAGCTTTTAATCAATGCAATGGTTACAGCGGTATGTTCTTCAATTTCAAACTTCGTCATGCTATAAAATGGGGCTAAATATAAACCACTTGCTTAATGCAGGTAAAATAACCACCCCTTTTGGTAAAGCCAAAAGCCTGTTTGGTCAATTGAGCCAAAAAACAGCCCTGCATTGCCCGAGCCTTGCACCGAACAAAATTTTAAAAACAAAGAAAATGAACAAAATTTACACAACCCTGGTAGCATTGGGTTTGGCGCTGGGCGCAAATGCACAAACAGTTTATAATTTAGATAAGGACTATTACGGCAAAGGTTACCGCTTTAATGAAAATATACTTACCGGCAACGAAAACGGCCGTAACCTGGCTATACATTTAAATGATGATGGCACCGAGTATGTAGCCTTAAAACAAAATATAGTGGGTTATGCCGAGGCTATAGCTGCCCTGATAAAAAACAAGGCAAATGGCACGCGCGACAGCAGTTTTGCCAACAATGGGGTAGCTACAAATGGCGCTACGCAGGATGTGGCCATTAATAACATCTCTTTTTTAACCGGCAATAAAATTTATTGCTCAGGTTCGGGCTGGGGCGGCTTTGTATGGAGCGGCGGTGTATGGTCATCGCAAACTTACGGCGGTGGCGTGGTGGCACCGTATGTATACTCGTATGGCGGCACTAAGCTTAACGATAGTATGGTGGTGCAAATAGGTAGCAACGGCGAAATAGTAACATTTAAAGATAATGGCAATGCAAGCCAGAATAATTATGCATGGCTGGGTGCATCGGG
Organism: Chitinophagales bacterium; assembly: GCA_044228435.1. Taxonomy (GTDB): domain Bacteria; phylum Bacteroidota; class Bacteroidia; order Chitinophagales; family LD1; genus Bog-950. Next base: position 41,679 of record JBGAUW010000028.1, on the reverse strand, counting down.
TGTAGTTGACTATACGGTAGATGGCATTACTTTTACACCTCACTTTAACCGGATAGCATCGGTGCCTAACAGCCACTATTTTACTGCGGGCGTTACCGACACAACGGCTTTCATAATTAAATTTGGTGCGAATGGTTTTACCAAAGATGTTACCTGGGCTAACAATGGCATACTACGTATACCTGTAGTAGACCTTAGCGACGATGCCTTTTTAGATTTAGCAGCCTTACCCGATGGTAAATTAATGGCTGTTTACAGAGGCCAGCCGAATGGCACAAACAGCCCCAGCGTGTTTACATATCGCTTTAACGCCAATGGCACACTGGATAGCACCTGGGCCACCAATGGTGTATTAACACAGTATAGCGTAAGCAAAATAGCTATGCTGCCACAGGGGCAGGTGGCTATGCTTTATACCTACAGCTTTAGTGCTACTAATGAGGTGGGCATTATACATTATTCGGCAACCGGTCAGCAGTTAGGTATTTTTGGTTTCCCGTTATTAGGTAACAGCGGCTATAGCCACGATTTTGCAGCTATAGCTATATCGGCAAACGCAGCCGGCGATGTAGCCATATGCGGCTCGGTAAGAGATTCAACTACTGGTTACGATAAACCATTTACTATGCGCCTTAAGCGTATTGAATGTAATGCCAGTGCTGTAGTTACAGATGCAACGTCTACCTCTTTTACCGCCAATGCTGCCGGCGTAACCGCCCCTGCTATCGCTTATGTCTACAAAGAGGGCGATGAAGGCTACCGCTATACCGATACACTGGATGCCAATAATAATGTAAGCTTTTCGGACCTGGATGAAGACGCTTTTTACTTTCTAAAAATAGTAGATGGTAATGGTTGTGAAGTGATAATTGAAGTAGACTTAGCTAATACTTCGGTAGGTATTGGCAATGTAGCGCAAAGTATGGATTTGCAAATTTACCCTAACCCTGCCAACGAGTTTTTAGTAATTAACTGCGATGAGGAAATTGAAACAGCCGAGGTATATAACATAATAGGCGAGCAGGTAATTTTTGTAAAAGGTCAAATAACCAAACTGAACGTTTCGCCCCTGGCAAAAGGGCTATACACCATTCGGCTTAAAACAAACGAAGGAAAAACCGCGGTAAAAAAGTTCAACAAACTGTAATTCATTTTAAAGCAAGGCTCTATTATAGTGTGAATGGAGTTTTGTTTAGTCCCGCTTTCAGCAATGGAAGCGGGATTTTTTTTGCCCGCTTTGCTACTTTAAAATATACGTTTATTCAACGCTGTTAGCTAATAAACCATAAGCACTTGGGGGTTCGATAAATTTAGCTGTGCTCCTAAAATGGTTTATTTTAGCCTGCTATTTTTCCATTTGTAACCCTGCCTATTTTGATACTTATTATGATGAAGAATAAACTTACCCTACACTTTTTCTGCGCGGTTCTATTGTTACTTTCTTACACTGCTAAAGCGCAATTAGTGCCAACACCCGACCACGTTGTTGTGGTGGTATTAGAAAACCACGGCTACTCAACCATTATAGGCTCGGCCGATGCACCTTATATTAATAGCTTATATGCCGATACTTTTGGAGCGCTGTTTACCCAATCGCATGGCGTAACTCACCCCAGCCAGCCTAACTACATGTATCTGTTTTCGGGCGATAACCAAAATGTAATTCTCGACTTCACCCCTATCTCGCTGCTGCTGCCTTTCTCAACACCCAACCTGGGTGCTTCGCTACTGCAAAACGGACGCACTTTTGTTGGCTATTCGGAAGATTTGCCATCGGTTGGCTACACCGGCGACCAATCAGGAGATTATCACCGCAAGCACAACCCATGGGTTAACTGGCAGGATGGAACCACCAATGGTATACCGGCTGCACTCAATCAACCGCTTACTGCTTTCCCTACCAATTTCAATAATCTGCCAACCCTAAGTTTTGTAATACCTAACCAGCAGAACGACATGCACGATGGTACGGTAGCACAATGCGATGCCTGGATGCAAAACCACCTGGGAGCATATGTGCAATGGGCACACAGCCACAATAGCTTGCTAATAGTAACCTTTGATGAAGATGAAGGCCTTATAGGCAGCAACCAAATACCTACCATTTTTAACGGCCAAATGGTTAAGCATGGCCAATACAGTGAAACTATTGACCACAACAACGTACTGCGCACCCTGGAAGATATGTATGGCTTGCCTTATGCAGGCCAAAGTGCAACAGCAGTGCCTATTACCGATTGCTGGGTATTTAAACCTGTTAGCCAGTTTACCGGTACACCACGCACTTTTTGCCCCGGCCAAACCGTTCAGTTTACCGATAGCAGCCTGCATGAACCAACGGCTATTCAATGGCAATTTTCGGGTGGAAATGTATCCGGTTCAACTGCACGTACCCCTTCCGTATTTTTCGATTCAGCCGGCAGTTATACCGTTACACTTATCAGCTCTAATCAAATGGGTAGCGATACGCTCGCTATACCGGGCTATATAACTGTATATCCTATTCCGCAAGTTTCGCTTAGCGCAAATTCATTATCGTTATGCGCGGGTGATACTGCAACTATTACTGCTGGTGGCGCAGTATCGTTTAACTGGGTTTCAGCGCCCGGTCTGCTTTCAAATAGTGCCGGCACAATAAAAGCCAGGCCGCTAACTACTGCCGATTATTTGGTGGTAGGCACCAGCAATGGCTGTGTAAGCGATACCGCTACTTTGCATATAACCGTTGATAGCCTGCTGCCTGTAACCTTAAGTATTACCCCATGGCAGGATACCACCGTATGCGAGGGCACGGTATTATCTTTTTCGGCCAATGTGGTTAATGGTGGCCCAAACCCGGTTTACGATTGGCGGATAAACGGAACGCATACCGGCAGTAACAGCAACACCTTTAGCACGTTTGCCACAGGGGCCGGCTACACAATTAACTGTAACCTAAGCAGCAGTTTTACCTGCGCAGTTCCACATACGCTTTCGGCCGGTGCTATAAATATTTCGGTAAGCCAGGCACCTGCTGCCTCTATTACCGCTACCGATTCTTTGCTTACCTGCACCGCTGCCGATAGTTACCAATGGTTTTTAAACGGGCAGCCTATACCCGGCGCAGTAGCGCAAACCCTTGTTGCCGATACTAACGGCATTTACCAGGCAAAGGCATTTAATGCTGTTGGCTGCAATACAATTAGTAACGCTATTACCATTAACCGTATTGAAACAGGCATTGCCGAAACAAAAATTGGAACCATACAAATAGTGCCTAACCCCAATAAAGGCCAGTTTAATATTAAATGGAATGGCGCCCCGCAAACAACTGCCATTATAGAAATACAAGATTTAACAGGCCGCAAAGTTACCACGCGCGAGGTATTTATTAAAAACACTAAAGAGATTATAAGCTTTAACTTACCGGGGCTTGAAAAAGGCACTTACCTGGTAAGTATGTATTCGCAAAAGGCAAGGGCTACTGCTAAAATTATTATTGAGTAAGCCGTTTTTGATCTTGTTTAATATTACTACCATCGGCGCATGAACAATAAAGTAATAGGCATAATGGGCGCCATGCCCGAAGAAATTGCCGGCATTGCCGATATACTTACCAATAGAAAGCAGAGCGAACACGGTGGCCGGACTTATTACAGTGGTCAACTGTATGGCAACGATGTAGTATTGGTGTTTTCGCGCTGGGGCAAGGTGGCCGCAGCCACTACTGTTACCACCCTTATTTTAGAGTTCAAAATAACCCACCTTTTTTTTACTGGTGTGGCAGGCGCCATAAACCCTAAGCTAAAAATAGGCGACATTGTAATAGCCGACAGATTGATACAGCACGATATGGACGCGCGGCCACTAATACCGCAATATGAAATACCCTTGTTACACAAAACCTATTTTGAAACCGACGCCGGGCTGATCAAACTGGCCGTTAATGCAGCCAACCAACTGCAAAGCAACCTCACTTTGCACCAGGCCATTAGCGAAGCAGATTTACTGGCTTTTAAAATAAAAAGTCCCGCAGTTTATACCGGCACTATTGCCAGCGGCGATAAGTTTATTTCGGGTAAAGAGCAACATGTCCAAATGCTTGCCAACCTGCCCGATATTTTGTGTGTAGAAATGGAGGGCGCTGCCGTAGCCCAGGTTTGCTTTGAGTACGGCATACCTTGTAGCATCATACGCACCATTTCCGATTCCGCCAATGAGGAGGCTCATTTCGATTTTCCAAAGTTTATTCAAAACATAGCAGGGGTTTATTCTTTCCAAATTATCAGGGGCATTTTCGGGCAAATTGCCAATCCGCAGGTGAAGTTTTAAACATCCGGCCCTTTTTTTCGCAAAACTACTGTTGTGGTTAAACAAAGGATTGAATATTCTTGCGCCCCTTTTAACCAAAGCTAGTAATGAGTCAAAGTTTTCTGCTTATCAATCCCGATGCCCTTGTTTTTCAAACATACCTGGATGTGTTCAGGGTGCTGCACCCAAAAAAGGTAAATGATAAGACAACCTTTACCTTCGACTCGCTGGTGGCTTTAAGTATTAGACAAATATATAAGGGCGATGACCCTAACGTAATTACCCTGCTACGCTGCCTGGACCCTGTGCATATTAAAAGCGAAATAGATAAGCTTAAAAAAATACACGCTAAACAAAAATCGGGTATGGCCATCGATACCTATTTGGCGCGTTCTACACCCCGTATTTTTCACGAATTGCTTAACCGCCTTAGTGCCGTGGCGCACGATTTAAAATTATACCACCGACTAAAAAATAAAGAAACCGGCAACTACAAAGTAGCGCCGTGCACCCTTAGCAATAGTAAAGCAACCTTATCTTTTCGCGTACATAAAACCGAAGAAGATGAACTTGCCGTTATACCTATGATAACTATTGACGGGCAAACGTTGCCGCTGCAGGATTATAATGGCGTAGCCTTTTTAATTGAACGCAACAGTGTGTACTATCTGCTATCGCTTAAAGATTCGCAGAACCTGGATTGGCTTATTAAAGCCCGCCCCGAGCAATACAAAAATAACCCCGAAGCTTTTGCTGGTAATATAGTTTCGGTGTTGGAACGGGACTATGAAGTAGTGAAAGATGCCGTATTTAAAACCAACCTGGTAGAGTGCGAACCGCAACACGCCGTATACCTGAGTGAAATAAGCGATACCTTTTTAATGCTAACCCCGCGCTGGAGCTACGAGGGTTTTATAATTGAAAGTTTCGACCAGCCCGATACGGAAGAAATGGTGCGTGGCGAAATTTATAAAGTGCAGCGCCGTAAGGAAGATGAGCTGGCCTTTATTGAAAAGCTGCGCGCCCTGCACCCTAATTTTGAAAAGCAACGCAACGGAAACTTTTACCTCAGCTTTGACGATGCCAAAAAGAAACACTGGTTTTTAAAAGTATATCAGCAGCTATTAGCCGAGGGGGTGCAAATAGTGGGCATGGACCTGCTAAACCACTTCCGCTACTCGCCGCACAGCGTTCATACGCAAATGACCATTGGGCGAACCATTGACAGCATGCTGCATTTGAATATCCGGGTATCGTTTGGCGAAGAGGCCATAGAACTAAGCAATGTGCAGCGCACGCTTTATAATGGGCAACGTTTTATTCTGCTTAAAGATGATAGCATAGGCATACTTACCGATGAGTGGCACGAGCAGTATGGTGCCATTTTTAAACACGGCAAAATACAGAAAGGTGAGCTGGTAGTGCCGCAATGGATACTACTAAGCATAGATGAAAAATATCAAAGCAAAGAACTAAAACCCGTACTAAGCGACCAATGGTGGAGCGACTGGAAACAGTGGCAAACATCTGACACCCCAATGGTGCAACTGCCAGCCGGGCTTAACGCTACTTTGCGCCCATACCAGCAAAAAGGTTTTGAATGGCTGGTACTGCTTAGCAATATTAACGCCGGCGCCTGCCTGGCCGATGATATGGGCTTGGGTAAAACCCTGCAGGCTATTGCCTTCTTACAACATAGCACCAATGCCAAACCAGGTGCAAGGCATTTAATTACCGCTCCACTTTCATTGGTATTTAACTGGAAACAGGAACTTGAAAAATTCGCACCCGGTTTAGTACCTTATGTTTTCCATCAAAACACCCGCGATGTAAAAGAGTTTATTGCATCGGGCAAGCAGGTAATGATAACCAGCTATGGCACCTGCCGCTCGGCCATTGAAGAGCTAAGCCTTATTAACTGGAACACCGTAATAATTGACGAGAGCCACAACATAAAAAACCCGGCGGCACAAATTACCAAAGCAGTTTACCGCTTAAGCGCCACCAACCGCATTGCCCTTAGCGGTACACCGGTAATGAACAACACCTTCGATATTTTTTCGCAGCTGAACTTTCTACTGCCCGGTTTACTTGGCGGCCCCGAATTTTTTAAGCGCGAATACGCCATCCCTATTGACCACCACATGAGCGTAGAAAAAACAAACGCGCTGCAAAAAATAACCGCACCGTTTGTTTTGCGCCGTACTAAGAAACAAGTTGCAAGCGACCTGCCCGAAAAAACAGAATCGGTTTTATGGTGCCAGATGGATGAACCACAGAAAGAGGCTTACGAGTTAATTAAAAAGCAAATAAAATCGAGCATATTTTTGGATATCGAGCGCGATGGTTTTAGCAAGGCTAAGTTTTCTATTTTACAGGGTATAATGAAGCTGCGGCAAATTTGCTGTGCGCCATCGTTGGTAAAAGATGAAGAAATTACTACCACCGATTCTATTAAGTTGGAAATGCTGATGAACGAATTGCGCGATAACGTGGGCAACAGCAAATCGCTGGTATTTTCGCAATACCTGGGCATGCTGGAGATGGTGGCGCAGCAATGCAAAAAAGAGAAAATACCATACCTGTACTTTGATGGCAGCACCCCTTTAAACGAGCGCGCGGCAATGGTTAACAGTTTTCAGGATGAACAATCCAGCGAGCGGGTGTTTTTAATCAGCTTAAAAGCCGGTAATGCGGGGCTTAACCTAACGGCGGCGGAGTATGTATTTTTAATGGACCCCTGGTGGAATAACGCGGTAGAGCAGCAGGCTATAGACCGCACACACCGCATTGGCCAAACCAAAAACATTTTTGCCTATAAACTCATCTGCCGTAATACCATCGAAGAGAAGATTCTGGAGTTACAGAAAAAGAAGAGACAACTATCGGAAGATTTGGTTAGCGAGGAAGATGGTTTTGTAAAACATCTTTCGCAGGAGGATATCTCGTTCTTATTTGAATAGTCTTACCGTCACATTTTACTTTTTAGCCTCTTTAAACCGGTTTTTAGCCTCTCTCTACTAAGTTATAGGCTAAGTTTATACATTGTTTAACAGTTTTGCTATGCCTTTTGGCCTTGTTTTGGCATGTATAGGGCTTGGAACAATTTTATACGTGAATTGTTTTGAATACAGAATTTTGGGTAGTGACTCCATTTCAATTTAGTTGATTTTCAATGCTTAACCGGTCAAGATTGTTTTTTATCTTTGTTTTATGAAAAAAGAAAAACAACCTAAAGACAAGAGGCCAAGGGATATAAATCAATTGGCAAAACTGATCGTAGATATTTCTACCGGCGAGGTCGAAGATACAATTTCTGAATCAAAAAAGAATCCTGCTGCGGTTTCGCTCGGCAGATTAGGGGGATTGAAAGGAGGAAAAGCACGCGCGAAGAAACTTACCCCTAAAAGGAGAAAAGAGATTGCTCAAAAGGCTGCGCAAACGCGCTGGGCAAAAAAGAAAAGCGCGGGCAACTAAAAGCCGTTGGTTTGTTGTTTTTGGGTTTGGAAAGTAATAAATATCTTAACTTAGGTTCCTCCAAAGTTTGGATTTATATACAAAAACACTTTCTTTATCTTACACTAACTCACATCTTATGGCAATTGGACTTTTTATTGATGGCGCTTACGTACACAAGGTTTTTAATGGTAGAATGGATTATCTTAAACTTCGAAAACACATCGAAACTACTTTAGGAGATACGGTAGATGAAGCCTATTTTTTTAATGCAGATGACAATCCACCAGCTGCCGAAAAATTACATAACGCCCTCACAATGCCTTTTCCTGGTGGACCTGGCTTTAGAGTAAAATTATATTGGCTTTCAAAAAAGAAATTGTATTGGCCTACTACGATGGGAGGAGGGCCGGTTGTGCATCCAACAATTGCTGACACTCAATATGAATTAACTACACAAAAGGCTGTAGATGTAGGATTAGTATTTCACATGACACGTTCTTTTTACAGGAGAAAGTGGAATAAGTTAGTTCTCGCAGCTGGCGATGCTGATTTTCACGAGCCTATTCAAAACTTAGTTGAATCTGGCGAAATTGATTTGCATCTAATCGGAAGCATAAATACTATTTCGCAAGAATTACGCCCTTATGCAAGGGGTATTTTTGAAATAGATCGTAATCCATTATCATCTGAACTTGCTCTACCTCAAAGAAGAACTGTTTAACCTTATACTTATAAGGTACGGTTGTTCTTCGTCTGATCTCAGAGATTAGAATTTACATGCAAACCCAATAGTGGATGGTGTTATGTTTATCGAAACAGCTGCATCATACCGTTTTAATTTCTGCTTTTGAGTTATACCTACTGATAAGCCTGTAATTCCAAGTATTGTAGATAATGAGCCGAAGCCACAAAGTGCAGCAGTTATTATCCTTACTCTCCTTACTTCCCTCACTGGATAGCTACCATCAACACTACTGCCAGCAGCTTTATAATAGTTATTCTTATAATAAACTACTCCACCCGATATAAGGCCCACTCCAGCACCTATACCGAGGACACCACACACAATGTTAGGCGTTGATGCTAAACGCATCTTTTCAGCTTGTTTCTCATCTATTTCCGGCTTCGGCTTAGGGTTGTTTATAATGATAGTTTGTGGCTGTGGGGCAGGTTTAATACCAAGCGTTTGTTGTTTTAGTGTTTCATATTCCTGCGCACTTATTAGTCCCTTTATAAATAGGTCTTTATAGTGCTGCAATTTAATGTCGGTAGAATCGGTTTGAGCGAAAGTAAGTACTGGTAAAAGAAGGCAGATAAATAATAGTTTTTTCATTTCAATTAGTTAATGCAAGGTTGAAAAGTAATAAATTTATTAAACCCGACTACAACACTACCCAGTCAAAATCAGACGAGATTAGCTAAAATCAGACGAGATAAGTTGAAATCAGACGAAAAATGACACGATATTTAATCGCACCGGTAAATTAAATTCCCTGTCTTTCGCCTGCTCGGAGTTAATAAATTTATTAACTCCGAGCAGGCGTTAATCTTATTGATGCACCAAGCCCATTGCGTTCAAGCAAAAATGTTTGAATTACACCTCGGTTTTAGTTATTTTTGTCATACCAAAGAGGTTGATAATAGCGTACCCCAAGCTATGTAATCATATTGATTACGTAAAACCGATAATCAGTTTTAAATTTTTCCCTCTACATGAAACCATCTGAAAAAGAAACAAGCATCTTTGTACCCGGAAATGAGGAAATACATCATTCGGACACAGCAACATTTAATGCCGCTGGAGCTAAGGCAAAGCCCCGCATTAGGAAAAACAATCACCCTCTCCGTAAAAGGGCCATTAAACGCCCCGCGTTAAAAATACCGGGCGCACCAGCAGCTGTACAGACCAGAAAGGTGCAAACAGCCTCTACTGTTAACGGTGACGGGATTGGCATTGCGCAAGCGCTACCTAATGGTGGTTATTATCAGTATCGTAAGGAAAAAGATACTGGAAAAATCACCCAAAGGTCATTGGTAAATACTTACCTCTATACCGTATATGAAACTACGCCGCTCGTATTCGGTGGGGCCACATACTATAAAATTATTGGCTGGATAAACAGCCAACACAACAACAGATTTGAAGAATTTAGCCCCTCATGGCTGTATTTAATAAAGGCTGGAACATTTGCGGAAGCGAACCACTCATTACTACAAGCGTACAATGAAAATTTCGAGGCCGATGCCGGCCAACCCGCAGAAAAAAAGTATTCTCTTAACGATAAAAAGCTCTTTGGCCCGGCTAACGCTAAAACAAATGTGGTGGACTATTTTAAAAGGATACGCTATACTAAACTGGATGGCACTCCTTTCGCATTAGGAGATGTAGTAGAGGCAAGCCCCACGCTGAACGGGAAACATTTGCACTTTTACGTGTTGCGTTCCGATAAACGGAAGATGAAAGTCCCTGTAAACGCAGGAGCCCTGGATCTTGTGCCGGAAGTTAAGCCGGAAGTTAAAGTTGCTGCTGACGCCCAACCAGCAACTACTACAACAGATACGAAAATGGTGCAATCGTCAGGAAGTTATGGCTACCTTAAAATTGGGCTGCCGGTGGCTACAGGGTTAACAGGGTTTGGTATTGCTTATTCAATAAAAAACCAGATTGGAATAAGTATCACCATTGGCATTTTTTCTGCGCTCGCCGGTTTAGGAGTGGCGTATGCTGTTCAACCCAGAAGTTCCGCCGCTGTTTCAGAGGGCAGTACCGCTAATCCGCTAACAACTACCAGCACTGGCACATCTATTCAACAAATGAAAGATGCATTGGTAGCTGAAAACGTAAAAGATGGCTTAAATAAAGAGGCAACCGAAGCCTATGTAAATAAACTTACCACTAAGGAAATACAAACTTTATTTCTAACCCTTAAAATGCCTAACAAGGATGTTTTTTCAAAGCGCTTCCCTGAATTATCCAAAATACCGGTAAAAACCGAGGCCGATGGGTATAAATTGATGGGTGCAATAGCTGAAAAAATACAGGGGGATTATGGTATATCTGGGCTTACGGCCCAAGAGTTTGTAACTAATAGTGAAAGTGCAGTAAAGAAAATGTTTGCTTAATCGCCAGAGTACAAGCAAATTTACATGGTGCTTAATTGGGCGGCAGGGGGTGTTGCAACTAACTGGCTTGGTCGGCAATTATTCATAAATCTATTACTTTTTGTCTATAAATTTATGAACCAAAACAAAAAAAGCCAGCGAGAAATCGCTGGCTTTTTTTGTTCGCTGTAGAATTAACTCAGCTGTGGGCTTTTTAGCAATCTCCTATTACAAGTTTAAAATCAGGTTTAGAGGGCGATGCTTTATACAGTTCGATTTTATAGAGCTTGAATTGCATCGCGCACGGACAGCTTTGAGCCTGCTTACCGTAAAACTGGATAATGTAAGCGTTGCCATCAGCCGCATGCAGGATAGGTGTACTAAACTGTTGGTTTATTATGTTGCCGGTTAATTGCTGGTCTCCCGCTGTAATAGCAATCGCACTGGTAGAATAGTTATAGTTCCAGTTAACCTGTTTGGCAGTACCGTTAACGCAGGCAGTAAAAGAGCAGTCTTTATCATGCGTAATAAGCATTGACGTAGATTTACCAGGCTGATCCACTTGGGCTACACCAAAGTCCATTGATTCAGGCAAGTAAGTTTTACCATTAAAGGTTAAGCTGGTTATTCTCCGAGAATCAAACATTTGCCCGGCGCCTACTTCCTGTATTCTGCCTTCCAGGTTGGCGGTGATAGTTCCGGAGCTTAGGTTAATACAGCTGCCGGCATAACTGCCCACCAGTGCCTCTTTCTTAACCGTGTAAATAAAATTTTCTACTGGCGTGTTATCAGAGAAAGAAGTCCGGCCACCTATTAAACCTTCAGAATACTGCACATTAGCCTCATTTGGCCGGTCTTCATTATAATCAGCAAGCAGAATGGTCTCTATATGATTGCCGGCCCTATAAACGTAGCTATGGCGCTGGAACTCAAATTTTTTGTGATCATTCCAAAAAGGTTCCTTTTCGACTTTTTTACAGGCTGAAAAGAATATCAATACGGCTAAAATTGCTGTGAAAGCGGGGTACTGCTTCATAGTGAGGATTTGATTGGGTTAAGAATTTCTTTGCTTTTCAAATATATGAGAGTTTTTCAAAATTAGGCGTTTATGACAAGTTTTTATCGCTGAAAAGTGGTGATTATGTTGCGATGAAACGTACCCCCTATAAAGAAGCTCAACAAGCCTTTGGTAAAAGGGTGAAGGAATTGAGGAAGTTGAAAAAACTTAGCCAGGAGAAATTAGCTCACCTGGTAGATAGTGAATTGAGCACTATCAACCGGATTGAATTGGGTAAGGCCGGCACCAGCTTTACTACCATTTTAGCCATTAGCGAAGCGCTGGGAGTTCATCCAAAAGCCTTGTTTGAATTTGAATTGCCTAAACATAAATAATCCCTAATAATGAAACATAAGAACCCAGAGGAGGTTGATGATTCTGATAAGGGAGAAATCAAAATTGTATTTTATAACAAAGACGTTGCTGATATTATTGGCTATTCCAATAGGATAAAAAAAATGATCGAGCGGGGAGATAAGGTGCCTGCCAGGGTTTTGAAAAAATTGCTTTCCTTTTTTGAAAAGCCTCTAATTGATGAAAGTACTGCTCATAAATTACTGTTAGAAGATAAGGACAAACAAGTTCGAGCGAAACTATTTCCTAAGTACAATTTCAATATAAAACTGAATCGAGGTGTTTTAAAAACAATGGATATAGCTGATATTGTTCGTTTCCATGAAGTAAGTGGCACTAAGGTTGAAATTTCACTCTCTGATTTTTTAACGAGATTTTTTGCCACCATAGAAAGCCAGAAACATTTAGAAGCTATCACATCCGATAAAGATAAATTCGTAAAAACGGCCTATACTTTCCTCTATCAATATCTGAAACCAGTGCCTGCTAAGAGACAACCTAAATTTTACAACCAAACTGTAATTATAGGTCATTTAGCAGCCTGTTTTGGCCTTATTTTGGATAAAGAAATCTATATAAACGGGCCCTCAAAAGGGCATTATTACACCGAATATCTACACGCTCAAACAACGTATATCTGCAAGAAAGTGAAGCAGTTGAAAGACAAAAAGTGAGCAAGTCCCAGACTTTTTAAAAATTTTCAGGTACTTGAAACTTTGGGTGACTTTCAGGTACCTGAAAGTTTTAATGTTTTTCTGGTACCTGAAACGCCCCGCACTATTAAGGTACCAGACTCTTTTATTCATTTTACTGGAGTATCGCCATTCTAAAAAACAAACCTTGCAGCCCGAAACGAAAAAGCCCCGGCGTAAAAACACCAGGGCTTTGGATGGGACGGTAGCATAACGGCGAATGCAACTCTTTGAAACGGGGCACATGCGGGTTCAACTCCCGTCCGTTCCACGAAAGTAGTAACATTTTTTAAAATATATAGGCACTACGCAGGTAGGTTGCGTAGTGGCAAGTTATTTTTACGCAGTAAAAAATATTATTAACTAATTAAAAACCTGTGTAGAAACAGGCTTAAAAAAGAAGAAACACAACCCTCGGTCTCGCAAACTCCGGTTGTGTTTCACTCGCTTTCGCTAAGACAAATATAGCGAAGGTATTTGATAAACAAAACCAAATTCGCTATGAACAAATTATCACTTTCCCAAAGGACACAAATCATTAACCTTTTAGTAGAAGGCAACAGCCTCCGTTCTTGCTCCAGGCTCGCTAATGTTTCTTTTAACGCCGTTTTGAGACTACTTGTAAGTGTGGGTACCGCCTGCCAGCGGTTCCATGAAGAAACAGTTGTTAATGTAAAATCAAACCGCATACAGGCAGATGAAATTTGGGCGTTCATTTACTCTAAAGAAAAAAACGCCGCCAAAACCAATAATCCGCAAGCAGGTGATGTATGGACATGGACAGCTATTGATTCTGAAACTAAATTGATGATTTCGTACTTGGCCGGCAAAAGGGATTCTGAAAGCGCCTCGCTTTTTATGGCTGACCTTTCTTATCGGTTAGCTAATAGAGTACAATTAACCTCCGATGGTTTTAAAGTATATGAAGATGCTGTAGACGAGGCTTTCGTTGGGAATGTAGATTACGCGAAAGTAGTAAAGCAATATGGCCCGTCTAAAAGAGAAGATGGAACTATAGATAAGCGCATACAGTACATTGGAGCTGAACGCACCGTTATAAACGGCAAGCCCGATATGAAATATGTTTCGACCAGCCACGTAGAGCGGCAAAATCTAACTATGCGGATGGGGATGAGACGCTTTACACGAAAAACAAATGCTTTTTCAAAAAAGTTGGAGAATCACAGACACGCTATTGCAATCCATTATGTTTACTATAACTTTGTGCGGTTCCATAAATCCTTACGTGTAACGCCTGCTATGCAAGCCGGCCTAATGGAAAGATGGATGGAAATAGAAGATATGGTTAAGCTCGTTGACAAGTATGCGCAAGCTGATAAGAACAATCTTGACCGGTTAAGCATTGAAAATCAACTAAATTGAAATGGAGTCACTACCGAATTTTGTAAAGTTTTAATAACATTCTACATAATTCTTTTTTACTTGGAGCCCGCTTTTGCAGTTTCGCCTGCAGGCAGCGGTGTTTTTTTTTTGCGAAATGGTTTTGAAGTTTGGTTTTAACCCACTTTAAGTAATTAATGAAATACCTGGTCGTTCTACTTTTTTGTTTGTGCTCGGTAATATCCAAAGGCGGGGTAGACGATACATTATTTGTAGACAACTACCAGGACCCGCGGCTTTTGCGTTATAAAGATTCCCTGCAAGGCTATAACATCAGCTATTCTATAGCTAAAAATATGGCCGATACCCTTAAAGGTATATTGGGCGACAATGGATTGGATGATTACTTCTTAAGTAAGTTTAATGGCAGCGGTGATGGAAGTTCTTCGGGTGGCTATTTTTACGATTTTGTAGAGAATGCAACAGTAGAAATTGGCCATGTAAACATTAACTACCGCAACATGAAAAACGATGCCCGTTTTCCATGGAAGTATTTAGAAACCCAATATCGCCGGTTAGATTCTATAAAAGTTCAGCCATGGGGTATAATGGAAGGCGCCGAGCTACCTAATGTATACGTTTACCGCAAACCCTCGCTAACCGTAATATTTAAAAAAATAAAGCGGTTTACTGTAGTTGATTACACCATACAGTTTTTCCAAAAGGATAATGGCAAAACACGGGTTTCTTACATACGCAAGTTCTATTACAGCGAGTTCGATAAAGTGCATCAACGCATTGATAGTATAGAAAAGCTGGACCCCATTACCTTAAAGCGCTTGCCCGAACAGTTTTAGCTGTAACATCGCTGCTGTAATTACAGCCGCATCTGCACCAATCATTTTCTATATTAGTCGCTCCAATAATAGCAGCGATGAAATACCCCCTTTTATTCTTAGCGCTTTTGTTTGCTACTACCCACAGTATGGCACAGGGCAAAGAGCAGAAGAATGTTGCTGCCGCGGTAGAGGCATTGCGCAATGCCCTGCTAAGTGCCGATAAACAAGCGCTTGAAACTTACACGCACGATAGCCTTAGCTACGGCCACAGCAGCGGCAGGATAGAAAACAAAAAGGAGTTTATTGAAAGCCTGGTTAGTGGTAAGTCCGATTTTATAACCCTCGATTTATCAGAGCAGACTATTTCCGTTACCGGCAAAGTTGCTGTAGTAAGGCACGTATTAAATGCCCAAACCAGCGATAGCGGCAAACCCGCAACTATCCGGCTTAAAGTATTGTTGGTATTTGAAAAAGAAAAAGCGGGCTGGAAATTACTGGCCCGTCAGGCAGTTAAGTTGACTCAATAAAACAACCCGCAAAAACATGATTTCATCTTTCAGTTTACAAGGTAAAACGGCTTTGGTTACGGGTTGCAGCAAAGGCATTGGCAAAGCAATGGCCCTGGGCCTTGCAGAGGCCGGTGCTGATATCATTGGTGTTTCTTCTTCGCTGGCCTTACAGGGAAGTGAAATAGAAAACGAGGTGCTTACCCTTGGCAGAAATTTTAAAGCCTATGCGGCCGATTTTTCTAACCGCGATGCATTGAATACTTTTATAAAACAAGTGCAGGCCGAAAACCCGGTTATTGATATTCTGATAAATAATGCGGGCACCATCATGCGCGCACCGGCCGCCGAACACAGCGATGCGTATTGGGATACCGTGCTGGCCATAAACCTCGATGCTCCTTTTATTCTGGCGCGCGAAATTGGCAAAGGCATGATTGCACGCGGGCAGGGCAAAATGATTTTTACATGTTCGCTGCTTAGCTTTCAGGGGGGCGTTAATGTGCCCGGTTATGCAGCCAGCAAAGGTGCATTGGCCAGCCTGGTTAAGGCGTTGGCTAACGAATGGGCGGCTAAGGGAGTAAATGTAAATGGCATTGCCCCCGGCTATATTAGCACCGATAATACCGAAGCCCTGCGCAACGATAGTACACGCAATGCGGCCATACTGGCACGCATACCTGCAGGGCGCTGGGGTGAGCCGGAAGATTTTAAAGGACCGGTAGTATTTTTAGCATCAGATGCTGCAAAGTATGTGCATGGCACCATACTTACGGTTGATGGCGGATGGATGGGCAGATAACAAACAAAAAACAAAAGCAGATAATGGATATACGATTTGCCAGCAGCCCTAAAGAAGTAAAGGGCATGAACACCGAAGAGTTGCGCGCTAATTTTTTAGTGCCCGATATGATGATGGATGATGCTGTTACCTTAACCTATTCGCATTACGACCGCGTGATAATTGGCAGCGCAAAACCGGTAACTAAAAAGCTGGAACTACTTAACGAAGAGGAGTTAAAATCCGATTACTTTTTACAGCGCCGCGAATTAGGAATTATAAATGTGGGTGGTGCAGGTATAGTAACTGCCGCTGGCGTTACTTACGAAGTAAATAAACTCGATGCCCTTTACCTGGGCAAAGGCACTCAATCTGTTTTTTTTGAAAGCAAATCAAAAGATGCACCTGCGCTGTTCTTTCTTATGTCTACCACAGCGCACCATACTTACCCGGCAGCAAAATTAAGTAAGGAGCAGGCTACACCGGTTAAGCTGGGCAGCGTAGCCACTGCCAACCAGCGTACTATTTATAAATATATACATGCCGATGGCATACCCAGTTGCCAGTTGGTAATGGGCCTTACTTTGTTTGAGGAAGGCAGCATCTGGAACTCTGTTCCACCGCATACACATACACGCCGTACCGAGGTTTATTTTTATTTTGATTTACCTGCGGAGCATCGTGCTTTCCATTTTATGGGCGAGCCTACCGAAACACGGCATTTATTATTAAGCAATAACCAGGCTGTTATTTCGCCGCCGTGGTCAGTGCATTTTGGCGCAGGCACAGCCAAGTATGGTTTTATATGGGCCATGGCCGGAGAAAACCAGGCCTTTACCGATATGGATGTTTTACAACTAAGCGATTTAAAATAAACATGGGCAAAGTATGCTGCTTTGGCGAGTTATTATTGCGCATATCGCCCGAGCTAAACGGGCAATGGATAAGCGAAGCCAAAACTGCCATACACATTGGCGGGGCTGAGCTGAATGTAGCTACTGCTTTGTGCAACTGGAATATAGATACCTGCTATGTTACTGCCCTGCCCGAAAATTATTTAAGCAACGAAATTTTACTAGCCCTTAACACTAAGGGTATCGATACCTCTGAAATCTTTTTTTCGGGCGACCGCATTGGCCTTTACTATTTACCACAGGGAGAAGATTTAAAACATGCCGGTGTTATTTACGACCGCGCTCATTCTGCCTTTGCACAAATTAAGCCGGGCACTATAAACTGGCAACAGGTTTTTAAAGATTGTAGCTGGTTTCATTTTAGCGCCATTTGCCCTGCTTTAAATTACGAGGTGGCCTTAGTTTGTAAAGAGGCCTTACAAGTAGCCAAACAAATGGGCCTTACCGTTTCGGTCGATTTAAATTATCGCGCCAAACTTTGGCAATATGGCAAACAACCAGCCAAAGTAATGCGCGAACTACTGCCCTACTGCGATGTGGTAATGGGTAATATGTGGTCGGCCGAACAACTGGCCGGTATTGCCTGCACCTTACAAAGCAGCGATGATGCTACCAATGAAAGTTTAATAGCCGCTGCAATTACGAGCCTACAGCAATTACATGTTGCCTATCCGCAAATTACAACTGCCGCTTATACTTTTAGGCTGCATAACAGGTATTTTAGTATTTTGCAACAAGGCAATACTATCACCCATTCCAAACAATTTGCTTTACAGCAGATAGCAGATAAAGTGGGCACCGGCGATTGCTTTATGGCAGGGCTTATTTACGGATTGTATAATAAGCACCAGCCACAACAACTTATAAATTTTGCTTCGGCTGCTGCCGTTGGCAAAATGATGGAGAAAGGAGATGCCACCAGGCAAACAATAAACGATGTAGAAAAAATGATAGCCACGCATGCATAGCCCGCAGGATATTATTACTCGAATAAAACAGCAAAAAATGCTGCCATTATTCTACAATGCCGATGCAGAAGTATGCATAGGGGTTGTAAATGCACTTTACGCCGCGGGTATCCGTTTAATAGAATTTACCAATAGGGGCGAAAAGGCTTTAGCAAACTTTACGGCCCTGGTTAACGCGCGTAATAAACACATGAATGATTTACTGCTTGGCGCAGGCACTATAAAAAATGCTGCAGAGGCAGATTCCTTTATAAATGCCGGTGCCGATTTTTTAGTAAGTCCGTTTTTTGATAATGAAGTGTGTAAAGCTGCCGCCGCTAAACAAATTTTATGGATACCCGGCTGCATGACCCCTACTGAAATACATACAGCCGAAAACGCCGGTTGCAGTTTGATTAAACTTTTTCCCGGCAATGTGTTAGGCCCAGGCTTTGTAAGTGCCATTAAAGAGTTATTTCCAAATATAGATTTTATGCCTACCGGTGGGGTGGAACAGGATAACCTGCAAGCCTGGTTTAGTGCCGGTGTGTGTGCGGTTGGTATGGGCAGCAAATTAGTAAGCAGGCAATTAATGGATAGTAAAGATTACGTAGGGCTGGAGAACAACACCCGCAATACACTGCAATTACTTAAAACCATAACCCACTAATACAATGGCGCAAAACATAGGTAAATACCGGTGGACTATTTGCGCCCTTTTATTTTTTGCCACTACTATCAACTACCTCGATAGGCAGGTACTAAGTTTACTTAAACCCTTATTGGAAGAAAAATTTGGCTGGAGCAATGGGCAGTATGCCAGCATAGCTTCGGTGTTTCAATTTACCTATGCCATATCCATGCTGTTTGCCGGCCGGTTTATTGATAAACTGGGTACCAAAAAAGGCTTTGCCTGGGCGCTTGTAATCTGGTCTACCGGCGCGCTCATTCACTCACTAGCAGTGCCTATTGGCAATACGTTTGTAACCGTATTGGGTTTTGTAGGTATTACGGCCCTACCGGTTTCAGTAATGGGTTTTATGTTTGCCCGTGCTGTGCTTGGCCTTGGCGAGGCAGGTAATTTTCCGGCGGCTATAAAAACCACCGCCGAGTATTTCCCTAAAAAAGAAAGGTCGTTTGCTACCGGCATATTTAACTCGGGTGCTAACGTAGGCGCTATTTTAGCACCACTTACCGTACCCTTTATAGCAGCGCAATGGGGTTGGGAGGCCGCCTTTGTTATTATTGGCTCTTTAGGTTTTGTGTGGCTTATTTTTTGGCTTAAGTTTTACGAACCGTTGGATAAACAACCACGGTTATTAGCTGCCGAGCGCGATCACATTCTTAGCGATAGCGAGGAACCTTTAAACCAATCCTTAGCAACAACGCCCTGGTTTAAATTATTAGCCTACAAACAAACATGGGCTTTTAGTTTCGGCAAGTTTATGACGGATGGCGTTTGGTGGTTCTTCCTGTTTTGGCTACCCGCTTATTTAAAAGACCAATACGCTATGACCGGTACCAGCATTATGCTGCCTTTAGCCGTGCTATACAGCATGACCATGGTTGGCAGTATAAATGGCGGTTACTTCCCTACTTATTTTATTAATAAAGGCTACAAGCCTTACGATGGACGCATGAAGGCCATGTTACTTATTGCGCTTATTCCGCTGGTGGTTTTAGCCGCGCAACCTTTAGGGTATATTAGTTTTTGGCTACCGGTGCTACTAATTGGCATGGGCGCCAGCGCCCACCAGGCCTGGAGCGCTAATATTTTCACTACCGTATCCGATATGTTTCCTAAAAAAGCCATTGGCTCTGTAGTAGGCATAGGCGGCATGGCCGGTGGACTTGGCGGAGTTATAATAACTAAAACAGGTGGCGCCTTATTCGATTACTACAAAGCCACGGGGCATATCGAAACCGGCTACACCATTATGTTTACCTTCTGCGCCTTCGCCTACCTTATTGCCTGGGCCGTAATGAAAAGCCTGGTACCGGTTTACAAACCTATTACTGATTTATAATCATTCAACTAAATCAGGCAATGTCACACTGAGCCTGCCCGTTCCGTTCAGCGGGCGGAGTCGACGTGCGGCATTGCGCAGGCAGAAGCAGAACTCATTTTAGTGTTTAAATGCATCCACCTCCGTCCTGCTCATAGCAGCAGAACACCTCCGCCAGCGGAGGACACTAACAGCCTTAGCGCTAATTTTCTGAGAATGGGGCTAATGTCCCCCGCCGGCGGGGGCAGCCCCGACGCTTTGGTCGGGGCAGGGGGTGGATGCCTTAAGTTGATGCACATCCGCAAACGTTGAACGTGGCCTTAAAAAAACTCAGACCAAGCGCTCTTTAAACCTACCACGCCGCTAACTTCAACTTCAACTTAACATTATTATCCTGCCCCAATGTATTAACCGGCCCGTTCATATAGCCCGGTGGTGGAGTCAAATTCTGGTTATTGCTATTACCATTTCCATATTGCCCTCCGCGCATATTGCCATTCATAGTGCCAATGTTATTATCCTCTATATCATTATTACTGGTAGGGGTTTGCATAGCCGATGAATTCATCCGGCTACCGGCAGGCATTTCTAAGCCCTTTAGCAATATAGCCGCTGTGAATAGTTTAGTAGTATCGGCTTTATCAAAAAGCAATTTATAGGCTATACGGTATTCGGCGGTTAACTCGTTCAACGTATCTAAGCTAAAAGCTACTTCAATCCCCTCTTTACTGTTTATAGGGTAAATGCCATCGGGTATGGTATTAAACCCTTTCAACTTTACCAGGTTTACCTCGGCCGCCATTTTACCCTTCATTACGTTAGCATGGCCCTGTGCACCGGGCTGCAATTCCGGCAGGGCCGATTTACCACGCAGCCAGGGGGTAGGAAAATTAATCATGGGCGAATACTTCTTAGCCGCCTCAATCGAAAGTTCTATACCGCCGTGCAGCATTTTTTTCTGGGCCTCTTCATCGCTGGTTTTAATACAGCAATAAAGGTTAGCCGAATCATTGCTAAAGCTAAACTCTAATTTAGATGCTCCGTCGTAATACCTGAAAGGCTCATTCCAATCCGCCGAGCGCCCGTCAATTACAATCTTCTTGGCTGGTTGCTCGGAATAGATAATATTTTTTTGCGCGCCAAGGCCGCCTATTAAAAACGTGGATAGAAAAAGCGAATACAATTTTACCGACATGCCCTTGGGTTTTTACAAGCCGCTAAAATAAGGTAAGCAGAGTAGTGGAGTGTTAAAAAAGAATATATAAATCCTACTTGGCCTCAGCAAATCGTAGCCCTACCTCTAAAATCAACATCTGAAGGCATAAAAACGCTGCCTTTCGCAATAACTATCCATCTTTGCGTTTATTACACCGTAGCTTTGTTTTATTAATTTCTGTAAACCATGTTAGCGCCGCTAAAAAATATTGTGTTCTCCGTGTTGCTGCTAATGGCTTTTGTGAGCGCCGTGGGCCAGCGGAGGATAGATTATTTGCAGGCAGCTAAATATGAACTGAGCAAAGCCAACTACCCGGCAGCTATCGAAAACCTGAATATTTACATTACCATACAACCGGTAATTTACGAGGGGTATTACCTGCGGGCTGTAGCCAAGTTTGAGCTGCAGGATTATACGGGCTCGGAAGAAGACAACAACAAGGCCATTGAGCTATATCCTTTTAGGGCCGATTTATTCTGCCTGCGCGGTGTAACCCGCGATAAGCTATACGACTACGTAGGCGCCCTGCAGGATTACAACAAAGCCTATGAACTGGATAGCACCGATGTGCGCATTTACTGCAACCGCGCCATTACCTATCTATCGCTTAACCAGTTTAAGGCGGCAATAGAAGATTGCCAAACCGCAGAGCGCTTAAAGTTTACCGATGAAGATATTTACCTGGTAAAGGGCAGCGCCTTTGCGGGCCTGCATCAATACGATAGCGCTATTGCTAATTATAGTGTAGCCCTTAAAAGTGATACAGGCAACATACGCGCCTATGTGCAACGGGCAATGGCTTATAGCGGCCTGGGGTTAAAAGATTCGGTAGCGAAAGATTTTGAGCGCGCTTTAAAAATAGATTCAGTCGATATATCGGTGCTTTTGCAAAGGGCAAGTATGGCCCTGGCCGATTCGCAATACCAGCAGGCGCTTGCCGATTACAACAAGGTAATTGAACTGGCACCCTTTTGTGCATCGGCTTACTTTAACCGAGCTATTTTAAAAAGTAGTATAAATGATGACGACGGCGCCCTTGCCGATTATAACCGCCTGCTGATTATAAAACCCAATTACCTATTGGGTTATTATAACCGGGCAAGTGTAAAATGGGGCAAAGGCGATACGCGCGGCGCATTAAAAGATTACGACAAAACCATAGAGATACTGCCCGACTATGCCGGTGCCTACAATTTACGCTCGCAGGTAAAAAAAGAACTGGGCGATATTAAAGGCTCTACCAGTGATTTTAATAAGGCAAAAAAAATAGAGCAGGTAAAGTTTGCGCAAAACGATAGCCTGCGTTATCTGGATAAAATACGCCTGATGAAATTAATAAGGCTGGATGATGACTATGGCGTAGCCGCAAATTTTAAAGAGAAGGTGCAGGATAATTTTGAAGATATTGAATTGCAGCCTGCCTTTGTAATTGTAACCGAGCAAACACCCGGCAAAAAAGCAAGGCCCTATACGGCCAAAAACAGAACTATATACCTGCTAAGCAACCGGTCGGATAGTTTGAACTTTGGTAATGCGCATAAAAAAATCGAGCAGCTAGATGCCGCTATAGCGCGCAGCCCAAATCAATCGGCCCTGTATCTTAACCGCGCCATAATTTACAGCAACCTGCAATTATATAACCAAGCCTTCGCCGATTATGACAAAGCAATAGCTAACGACTCCAGCAACGGCATGGCCTACTTCAGCCGCGCTAATACCCGCCTTAAATTTTTATCGCTGTTTAGTACCCTTGGCAAAGAGACTGCCGAGATGCAGATAAAGGGAACCGGAATAGGCGAGGCAAAGGAACCTATGACAGCCAATCAAACTTTTGACATGGTAAGTAAAGATTATACTAAAACCATCGAGCTCGATTCAAGCTTTGCCTATGCCTGGTATAACCGCGCCAACACAAAATATTTATTAAACGATTTTTACGGGGCGGCTAACGATTTTACAAAAGCCATTGCTTGCAATAACCTGTTTGCCGAGGCCTGGTACAACAAAGGCCTGATGCTGATTTTACTGCGCGATAATGCCACTGCCAGTATTAGCCTTAGCAAAGCCGGCGAGCTGGGCATACTAGAATCGTATGAGATAATGAAGAAGTATTGCTACCGGTAAGTATATCCGGTTTTAGTTTCGCAACTATCCATATCTACTTAGCGCCGGGTGCCGATACCCATGCAATAGCCGCATCTTTTTCGCTTTCCTTATACGCTTTAAACTCTCCGGGCACCAATGCACTTAATACCGGTGTGGTAGTATGCACAAAAGCAGAATCGGATACAAGCGCCATACGGCGCCACTTGGTAATATTTTTTAGGCCCACGTAGGCATCCTGCATCCAGGCACCTACAGTAAAGTTTTTAATATCGGTATGTATCAAAAAAATTACATTCAGTTCATCGTATTGTGCTACCAGCTTTTGTATAGCCGGCAATACTACATTTTCATAGTCCTCTTTAGTTACGTCGCTGGTAAATTCAAATCCTACCACATTAGCATGTAAGCCGCTTATTTGCTGTACCATAGTTTGTTTTTTTACCTATGGCTGCAAAGCCGGTGCCATGAGTCAGGGTATCGAGAAAGTGCTTACTACTTCCCTGTTTAGGGCTTTTGCACTACATAACGTGGTTATAAATCGTAAACTACCTTCATTATAGCCCATGCTATAATAATGAGGATACATTCTACCCGCAGCATAATCATTGTGTACCTTCTGGTATTTTCTTTAATTAAACCATATATACCGGTTGCCGCAAGTGCGGCAATAAAAACTAGTATAATAGTGATGGAAACGGTTGGGTGATTGTGATCGAAATAAGATAAAAGTCGTTTAGAATCACTTGCGAAGAATACCATAGACGCCAGCAATGCCATGTCAAAATATAATTGCAGGTCTAAATAAAACTCGCGCCGCTCGCGCTCTAGGTTATCATTTAGTTTTTGTTTGTGTTTTTTAGTAAGCACCGGGATAAAAATAAATAAAAAAAGCAGGGGCTCCTCACCCCTGCTCACACAATACACACCAACACCTATACACATTTATTTACTTCTGCCCATGCTTCATTTCAGCCATCAGCGCATCTACATCTACCCCTAAACCTTTGGCTATAGCCATCCCCAATTTTACATCGGCGCGGAAAAAGTGACACAGTTGCCGGTTAATAATCAAATCCTTTTTAGGCCCTGCAATACCGCTCATGGCTCCTACAATATTCGATACCAGGTTATGGCGGTCGTAATCATTCATAGCTTTATTAAACAGCAGGCCTGGCTGGGTATAATGGTCGTTATCACCGGGAGCATTGCGATCGTAGTGGTCGGCAATATTGCTATCCAATTCAAGCGCCGGTTCTTTATAGCTTTCATCCACATATACATCATCAAAACTATTAGGGAAATAGTTAGGCTCACTCTCCCCATTACCGTCTACGCGCATAGCTCCGTCGCGCTCGTAGTTAGCCACCATAAAGGGGCATTTGTTAACCGGTATCTGCTCGTAGTTAACGCCTAAGCGGTACCGGTGCGCATCGGGGTACGACAGCAGGCGGCCCTGCAGCATTTTATCCGGCGAGTAAGAAATGCCGTCTACCACATGTGCCGGAGCAAAGGCAGATTGTTCTACATCGGCAAAATAGTTTTTAGGTATCTGGTTAAGCTCTAAAACACCCACATCAATCAACGGGAAATCGCCATGCGGCCATACCTTGGTTAAATCGAAAGGATTGAAAGGAAAGGCTGCAGCCTGCTCAGCGGTCATTACCTGTATTTTAAGCGCCCACTTAGGAAACTCCTTTCTATCAATTGCCTCTACCAAATCGCGTTGTGCAAAATCAGGGTCTTTGCCTTTCATCTCTGCAGCCTCATCGTTGGTAAAATTTTTAATGCCCTGCATATTTTTAAAATGAAACTTAACCCACACCCTTTCGTTTTGCGCATTTAATAAACTAAAAGTGTGCGAACCAAAACCATCCATGTGGCGGTAGCCGTACGGTGTGCCGCGGTCGCTCATTAAAATCATTACCTGGTGCAGGCTCTCGGGGTTCAGGCTCCAAAAGTCCCACATCATGGTAGGGCTTTTGCAGTTGGTGCGCGGGTCGCGTTTTTGGGTATGTATAAAATCGCCAAATTTTTTGGGGTCCTTTATAAAAAATACAGGAGTGTTGTTACCCACCAAATCCCAATTACCATCTTCGGTATAAAATTTAAGGGCAAAACCGCGCGGGTCGCGTTCGGTATCGGCGCTTCCCTTTTCGCCACCTACGGTAGAAAAACGAAGGAACACCTTCGTTTCCTTACCAATTTTATTAAACAGCTTCGCCTTGGTGTATTGGCTTATATCGTGAGTTACAGTAAAAGTTCCAAAAGCACCGGTGCCTTTGGCATGCACTACTCTTTCGGGTATACGCTCGCGGTTAAAGTGTGCCATTTTTTCGTGCAGTATAAAATCCTGCAATAAAAGTGGCCCGCGGGCGCCGGCGCTCAAACTGTTTTCATTCTCGGCATACGGCTTGCCTGAAGCAGTAGTTAGTTTTTTGTTTTTCTCTTTCATGGCTATGGTTTTGTGTGCTTACTTGTTTATTAGTGCAAAGGTAACCAGCAGTTACCATCAATCAAATTGATATTTACTATACTTGTATAGATAAAATCTATTAACATGAATTTGCAACAGTTAGAATACATTATAGCAGTAGATACCTACCGGCACTTTGCTACTGCAGCAAAAAAGTGTTTTGTTACTCAGCCTACCCTGAGTATGATGATTCAAAAGCTGGAGAGCGAACTGGAAATAAAAATTTTCGACCGGCAACAACCTGTTACTCCCACGCCCGAAGGTGTGGAAGTGATAAAGCGTGCCCGGCAAATAGTAGCCGATGCCGCAGGCATAAAAGCCTATACCGCCGAACTAAAGGGGGAGATAAAAGGAGAAATACACCTGGGCATTATTCCTACACTTGCGCCTTACCTGCTGCCCCTTTTTTTAAAATCGTTTACCCAAAAATATCCGCTACTTAAAGTATTTATTAAAGAAATGGTAACCGATGAAATTATTGTAAGCCTAAAAAACAACGCGCTGGATATAGGAATTTTGGCTACGCCGTTACACGAGCCATTACTAACCGAGCAGCATTTGTTTTACGAGGAGTTTTTTGCCTATGCAGCCAAAAACGAAAAGTTACCACGCAAAAAATATTTGCTGCCCGATGAGATTAATCCCAACCACCTGTGGCTATTGGAAGAAGGGCACTGCCTGCGCAGCCAGGTATTTAATTTATGCGAGCTTAAAAACCGCGATGAACAAAACAACGGACTGCATTACGAGGCTGGCAGTATTGAAACGCTGATTAACCTGGTAGATAAGTATGAAGGCATAACCATTATACCAGGACTGGCGGTAACCAATCTTAAACCGGTGCAACGTAATAAAGTTAGAGAGTTTGCCAACCCCAAGCCGAGCCGGCAAATTAGCCTGGTAGTAAACAATAATTTCCCGCGCAAAAAAGTGCTCCAGTTCTTAAAGGCAGAAATACTTGCTTCCATTCCTATTAAATATTTACCGCAAACGGGTTTGCAAAAGGGAGTGCAGGCGGTGGAACGCTCCATACAATAGTCATCCGATGGATTACCCGATAAAAAAGCGGCATTGTATACAAAGAGTAATCTTTCTTAAAAAAATCATCGGATGACTTAAACCGTTATTAATAAAAAAGGGCCAGCAATCTTTCGATAGCTAACCCTTTCTGTATTTTGAATTTGGTTTCTTCTGTTACTCACCCATGCTGGTGCCCATTTGTATTGAGTTCTGAAGCACCTTTGAATTGGTGCAACCATTTTTTGCGTAGGCAATCAATCTTACGTTAAAGTTACCTGGTGTGTTGTAAACATGCACCGGGCTAACCGAAGCTTCGGTATAACCATCACCGAAATCCCACATATACTTTAAGTTAGGGTTGTTGGTTTTGTTGGTAAAGCTGTATAAGAAAGGTGGCACTAAAGTTTGAGTGGCAGCAGTCATTTCAAAATCAACTTTCAAAGTATCTACATGCACATATTCTTTCATTATTATAGTGCTGTCGCAGGCATCGCCAAAGGCGGTAAGTTTTACATCGTAGCGGCCGTTTTTAGCATATACGTGGAAAGGATTCTTTTCGGTAGAAGTTTGGCCATCGCCAAAGTTCCATAAGTAAGAGGCAGCGTTAGGTGTAAAGTTGGTAAACTTAACCTGCGAACCTGCACAGGCAAAAGTATCTGCTTTAAAGCCAACCAATGGTTTTAGTGCATGTATTACCTTTTCCGATTCTTTCTTTATAGTGCAACCCGAGCTATCGGTAACTTCCAAACTTACTTTATAGTTACCCGCTTGTGCATATACCTTCTCAGGGTTGCTTTGGGTAGAAACGGTTCCGTCGCCAAAGTTCCAAAGTGTTAATGCAGTATTAGGTGTTTTGTTTTCTAACTTAACCGATACCGGTTGGTTGCAGTTGTTCGAAACAGCCGAAGTAAAGTTAGTGTTTGCACCCGGGCGCACAGTAATGTAGGCTTCGCGGCTAACAGTTTGCTTGCATTCACCATCCATTAAAGTAAACTTAACTGAGTAGGTACCGGGCTTTGCATAAGCTTTATTTGGATTGCTTTCGGCAGATGCGGTTCCATCACCAAAATCCCATGCCCATTTTGCGCCTTTAAAGTTTGATGTATTTACAAACTTAAGTGCCTCGCCGGTGCAGGCCTGTTCTTTTTCCGAAACAAATTCTGCTTTAAGCTTAGTAACGCTTACTTTTTTAGTAACCTGGCTGCTGCAACCGTTTTCGTCTTTAACGGTTAAGGCCACATCATATTTACCCTGGCTAAATACGTGTGCAGGGCTTAGTTGCGTAGAATTACTCTTATCGCCAAAAGCCCAGCTGTAATCTAACTTATTGCCACCAGTGCTAAGGTTAGTAAAATAAATTTCTTCGGTTTCGCTGCAAGCGCTGGTAGTAGATGGTTTAAAATCGGCTACCGGTTTAGCGTTTGCTTGTATTAATGAATAGGCCGTTTTAGTTGCCATACAACCGTTAGCATCGGTTACCAAAAGCGAAACATCGTACTGGCCTGCCGTTTTGTATATGTGGCTGGCAGCAGCTACATTGCTTCCGTTTAAAGTTTTTCCATCGCCAAAAGCCCATACATAATTTACTATAGGGCTGGTGCCGGTGCTTTGGTTGGTAAAGTTTACCATATCGCTGGCGCATACTTTACTCTTATCGGCTACAAACTCAGCTACCGGGCGCGGATGCACGGTAATTTCTGAAACTGTTTCTACTCCGTTATCTGAAAGTTTTACTTTGTAAACGCCCGGCTCTATAAACATAATTGAAGGTGATGCACCTTCACTTTTTTGGCCATTACCAAAATCCCATTTTAACGAACCGCTATTGCTTTGGGCTGAAAAGTTTACCTGCAACGGTGAACAGCCCGAAGTTTTATCGGCATTAATTTTTACCGCTTCGTTACTACCTGCAAATGCAGTTTGTGTGGCTAGAAAGAGGCATGTGTAAAAAAAAGATTTCATAGCGATTAGTTTGGGTAAATAAACGGAAGAACAGGGTTAAGAGATACTTTATGAGGCACTTATAATACAGTCTTGGCTTTGTGTTTTACGTATGCACACGCTTTTGAAGTAATATAAAGAAGTGCTTTCTTTGATATCCTATGTATTCCTTACGCAAACAAGTTGCGTTTGTTACAATATTTTACCGAAATTTTCCAGCCATTTACCCTATAAGCGAAAAACGCTTTGGTTTAAAAGCTACGATTGCTTTTTTAAAGCGTGCGAGGGGCCAAAAGGCTGGTTTACAAAAATCCAAAAGTTACCCAGGGCAGAGATGGTATCGTTAAAGCTTTGAAAATCGACAGGCTTTACCGCATAGCTATTTACGCCCAACTTATAAGCCGCAATAATATCCGACTCTTCTTTGGAAGAAGTAAGTATAACAACTGGTATCAGCTTCGTTTCTTCGTTGCCCTTTATCTGCTTAAGTATTTCCAGGCCATCTATTTTGGGTAGTTTTAAATCTAAAAAAATAACCCTTAAATTTCCTCCCGGCTCCATACCCTCATATTTGCCACGGGCAAAAACAAAATCCAGCGCCTCTATACCATCATCAATGTGTAAAAGGCGGTCGCCCAAATTGTATTTTTTCAAAATACGCAGGGCAAGTTGCGCTTCGTGCGGATTATCTTCCACCAAAAGAACTTCTACTTCATTGTATTTCATGGTTATCGCAGATTAAGACAAATGACTTTTTAGTTTTACAAAACAATGCTATTAAAGCCAATTATGTTTACTTAAAGAGATATAATTTATTTATTATATCATGTATAACACAAGTAAAATATGGTATTTGATGTTAAAACATCAACCGGCAGGTAAAATCAACAATTAAGGCAGGGTAAAATAAAAAGTAGCACCTTCGTTTACTTTAGCTTCAGCCCATACACGCCCACCGTGCCTGGTAATAATACGGTGCACTATGGCCAGGCCAACGCCAGTGCCTTCAAACTCGTTGGGCTTATGCAATCGCTGAAATACGCCAAACAGTTTACCCGAAAACTGAACATCGAAACCCACGCCGTTATCTTTTATATAATACACTACCTGGGCATTTTGTTCGGTGCAGCCAATTTCAATTTGTGGCGCAGCCTTGGTGCGCGAATACTTAATAGCATTCGAAACCAAATTGCTCCACACTTGTTTAATCAACACTGCATCACACTCGGCAGGCTTAAGGTCTTTCACTTTTATTTTGGCTTCAATCTTATTGGTAGTAAACCTCATTTCGTCAATTACCGAGGCTACTATATCCTGCATATTGGCCGTCCGCTTAATCAGGTTAGCGCGGCCTAACCGCGCCAGGTTTAATAAATCATTTACCAACTCGCCCATGCGGTTAGCATTGCGCTTTATTACCTGCAGGGTTTGGAACCCCTCATCATCCAGTTTATTCTTATAATCATCCAGCAATACCTGCGAAAAGCCATCGATAATACGCAGCGGCGCCATTAAATCGTGCGATACAGAGTAGGTAAATGCTTCCAGTTCTTTATTGGCAATTTCTAACTCGGCGGTGCGGGCCTTTACTTTTTGCTCCAGTAAATCATTGGTGGCCTTTACCTCGGCATGCGAACTGCGGTAAGGGGTAGTTTCATTGGCCGCTATACACCAACCCGTAATAACTCCCTTTGCATCTTTTATTCCATCAAACTTAATATGGTACCAAACTATCCGGCCATTGCGATTTACAAATTTATCCTCGCTGCTATAGTTTGTGCCCGAAGTGGCACTTTGCATAATATTTTGGGCCACACTTTTATATGCCTCGGGCACTATACCTAAAATTGCATCCCCTTCCTGCAAGCTACATCCTAACTCAATGGTAGACCACTGTCGCGCCATTTTATTAGTAGTTACCACGCGCAATTCTGTATCAAGCAATATAAAAGCGGTATCGGAATTATTTAATAAAAAACGAAGGTTCGCCTCGCTTTGGCGCAACAGCTCTTCGGCCTTTTTACGCTCTGTTATATCCTGTAATACACCCAGTATTGATTCTACCTTGCCCTCGCTGTTTTTAGATGCAATTACATTTATTTTAACCCACACTATTTTATTAGCCCTGGTTAAATAACGTTTTTCTACTACGTAGTTATCACTACCGTTAAGAAACAATTGCTGAAACAAGGTCATTCCTATCTGCACATCATCGGGGTGTACAAAATCATTAAAGTGCCTGCCCAGCAATTCGGTGCGCGACCTCTCTACTATTTTACAAAACGAATCGTTTACGTTTACCAATACTCCTTCGGCGGTGCACCATACCAGGCCCAAAACCTGGTTTTGCACTAATAAACTGTATTGGTCGGTGGCTTGTTGGACCATTTGGGCTGAGGCTGAATTTTGCACTATGTTAATTTACTGCTACTTACAATTACAAGTTAAAAAAAACAGAATAAGAAGAACTCTATTGGCTCATTTATTTACCAAAGTGTGTTGTTATACTGAAAACAAAAAGGGACAATGGCAGCTGCAATTGTCCCTCTCATATACCAATAAAATTATAAAGGTTTAGGCTCTGCGAACCGAAGCGGACATGTTGTTATTGTTGTTGGCGTTCATTTGCTTTTCGGCACCGGTAAGCAATTCTTCAAAAATTTCTACCTTTTGCTCAAGCTTGCGGTAGGTAGATATAAACTCATAGTAGCTCTTGTTTCCGTAGCGCTCAATTGTTTCTTCAGTAATAGGCACATCGGTGGCAATTAAAAAAGGCAATTCCACCTTCATTACATCGCAAAAACGCTTAAGTGTTTCAAGGCGGGCATTGCTGGCACCTTGCTCAAGGCAGCTGTAAGCTTGTTGCGTAATGTTCATTGAAGAAGCAATAGCAGTTTGTTTCCAACCGCGTACTTCGCGTATTTTCCGGATTCTTGAGGCAATTGTCATAAGTATGAATTTTTGAGTTGTTATATAAATGGTTGCACTTGTTTATTACCAAGTTGGTGCCCAAATGCCAACATTTTCTTCAAAACACTCTCAAACCCTTTGTGGGCAAGGGTTTGGGCTTTTTTGGCACAAGTTGCAACTTGGCTTAAACAAGCTAAAACCTTACCATTTTGGAAAACCGTTTTTCCAAAATGGAAGGGTTACAAGTTTTTTCTTGTGCGAAACAAGCCATCAAAACAGGTTTAAACTGGTGTTTTACGTGGTTTAGGTGGTTGCTAACAATAAGTTGGCATCCGGCGGTCAACATTCAGCAAAACCTCAAACACAAAAAAATCGCAATGCGCTAATAATCAATAATTAAAGTAAAAAAATTGCCCTGGCAGAACTGGGGTTACTGTATTTTTTGCCCAAGGTAGACTGTTGGCTGATTAGTCCTCCAGTTTGTATTCCTGCAATTTGCGGTAAAGGGTAGTAAGGCCAATATTCATCAATTTAGCACTTTCGGTTTTGTTGCCATTGGTATGGCGCAGCACTTTGCGTATGTGTTGCTTTTCTATTTCAGTCAAATCGAACACGTGTTCGGCGTTCTCATTTCTAACCAAATCAAACGGCAAATGCTCGGGCAGCAATTCGTTATCGCATAAAATTAAAGCCCGCTCAATTACATTTTTTAGCTCGCGGATGTTTCCCTTCCAGGGGTGCTTTTTAAGCGTAAGTAAAAACTCTTTCGAAATTTTCGGAAAGGGCTTATTCATCCTATCGCTATACATTTTTATAAAATGGAAAGCCAAAGGCTCCATATCCTCAATGCGTTCAGCTAAAGAAGGCAGGTGAATTTGAAATACCGAAAGGCGATAATAAAGGTCTAAACGGAAAACTCCCTTTTCCGATTCGGCCTGTAAATTACGGTTGGTGGCGGCAATAATACGCACATTAACTGTAGTTGGTTTCGAGTCGCCAACCTTGTAAAACTGCTGGGTTTCAAGTACCCTTAGCAACTTGGCCTGCAGGTCTATATTCATTTCGCCTACCTCATCCAAAAATATGGTACCGCCATTCGCTTCTTCCAGCCAGCCCTTTTTATCTTTAATTGCGCCGGTAAAGCCGCCCGCTTTGTGACCAAATAGCTCACTCTCCAATATCTCTTTACCAAAAGCACTGCAGTTAACCGCCACAAATGGCATAAGCTTACGCGGGCCTGTTTCGTGTATACTTTGGGCAAATACCTCTTTACCTGTACCTGTTTCGCCCAGCAACAAAACTGTTGCATCGGTTAACGCAACTTTAGCCGCCAAATCTTTTGCCTTTTGCAAAGCCGACGATGCCCCCACTATATTATCGAAGCTAAATTTATCCGATACCTTTTTTTCGAGCACCTGTATGCGGTACTGCAACTGCGATTTTTCAATAGCCTTATTAAGCAGTGGAATTATTTTCTGATTATCCTGACCTTTTACCAGGTAATCGAAAGCACCGTTTTTAATCGATTTTACACCATCCTCTATCGATCCAAAACTTGTTATTACAATAATCTCAGTAAGCGAGTGCTTACTCTTGATGGTTTGCACCAACTCTACCCCATTGGCATCGGGCAGGTTTACATCGCTTAGCACTACACGTATTTCTTCTTTCTGTAAAAT
Source organism: Chitinophagales bacterium (assembly GCA_044228435.1). Taxonomy (GTDB): domain Bacteria; phylum Bacteroidota; class Bacteroidia; order Chitinophagales; family LD1; genus Bog-950. Next base: position 8,046 of record JBGAUW010000028.1, on the reverse strand, counting down.
TTTAAGGCCACTGGCAGCATCATCCGCATCAAAAACCACAAAGCCTTCTTTAGAGATAATGCGCACCAGCAGGGCACGAAAATCATTATCATCATCAATAATCAGTATAGTAGAGTCATTGGAGTTCACGTGTGCAAATATGGAAACAACTACTTCTAATTGGGTACTTAATATTAACCTGCACTTGTTAATTAAAACAACCGTAACAACACATCAGCTATTTAAGGTCGAAATTAAGTATACATCTATAAATTATCCTGGCAGTAATAAAACAGAAGCATAAAAAAGCCACCTAAGGGTGGCTTTTTATTTATATAAAACACGGTTTAATAACCATGCACATTATCAGAACATTACAGGGCAGTGGCCCGGGCGCGGCTTTTTGCGGAAAGCCCCCTGATACATTAGCGAAATTTCGGGAGCGCCTACTGTTTTAGAGGCCGGCAGTAGTTTCGATATATTAAAATCGTAGCTAAGCCCGCAGGTAAATCCTTTAACATCTAAACGGCCGCTAACAATTACCGCATCATACAAGCCGCGGTACTGGGCGCCAAAGTAAATGGCAGTTTTACTCATTTTTACGTTACCCAGGGTTGTTTTTAAGTGGCAACCCAAATTAAATTCGTAGGCCTTTCCCTGAGAAAGCACCATAAAGTTTGGCATAATAGCTACCCGGTTATTAAGTGGTATGCTGGCGCCGCCATGTATGGTTACTTTCATTCTTAGTTTATCCGATGGCTTATCAGCCCCATCTACTCCGCTGGGTTGAAACGATATGCGCGGTTGGTTTAAATGGCTTAACCCAAAGCCGCAATATATATTGGCTCCGTGGCGGGTTACTACACTGTATAATAAACCTAACGATGCATCGGCAAAAATAATACGGTTTTTACCCAGTATTTCGCGTGTGCCGTTAGGGTCTACATTGCCCGTAACAGGATCGTATTGCGAACCGTAAACGGCCCGCGACTGATTGATGCTTCTAACATTAAGCCCCCCCTGTACCCCTGCCGAAAGCTGCATAGTACCTTTACGGTTTAGCATAAAGTGATAGGCAAACGACAGGTCCACATGGTTTGAATTGAGATTGAGGTCGCCCGCCTGATCGCTAAAGAAAGATAAGCCAATGCCTGCAAAGCTGTTGTGCTTGGTTATCTTACCTATAGCCATATCGGCCCCTCCGGCAAATGTTCGGAACGTATTTTTTGACAGTGTAACCCACTGGGTACGAAAATTAGCGTAGGCCCGGTAGTCGCCCCCGTTCATTCCCGCCAGGGCGGGATTTAGCACCAGGGGCGAAGCGTTATACTGCGAAAAGTGAAGGTCCTGCGCTTGTGCCGCGCTGGTTATCATTCCCGCAAGGGCCGCAATCATTAAGGCTTTAAGTATAGAATTTCTCATCTCATTTTTTTTAAATATTTACACATATCGGGATTAAACAACCGCTGTGTTATGCGGCCGCCTTATCCAATAAAAGTGTGTGGCTTTTATTAAAAGTGTCCGTTGCCTTCGTTCCGGTTTATGCCGCTGTCTTTGCGCAAAAGGTCTTCGTATACAGCCAGCTTGTTGCTTAGCTTCTTATACTCATCTACCACCTGCGAAAAATTAAGGCGGTCGAACATTTGAAGGTTCTCATCATTTACGGCAATATCAAAGGCTAACAGAAACGAAGTTTCTATTTTCATTACATCGCAAAAACGCTGCATGGTTTCCATTTTCAAGTTGCCGGCTTTGGTTTCAAGGCAGCTATAAGCCTGTTGGGTAATTTTCATTTCCTGTGCAACTGCTGATTGTTTGTAACCACGGTGTTCGCGGATTTTTCTAATTCTGTCTGGTAGTGACATTTGTTATTGGTTTTAGGTTATTAATTGAATGGTTTATTTAAAAGAGTTTTACTGTTGTTGTTATTTTACTACGCTTACGTTACCATATTTAAGCACCGGCGAGCCATTGTGGCATTTGCCTTCTAATACATAGGCAAACACATCAACCGATGCCGGCGAGCCGTTTATTTTGCCATCCCACTTATCGTTCATGTTTTTGGTTTCATATACCAACTGGCCCCACTGATCAAACACACGGAAGAAGTTAATGCTGGCAAGTACTTTAGAGCCGATAAACAGCTCATCGTTAAGACCATCGCCGTTAGGAGTAAATATGTTAGGCAAAAAGATAGACTCCGGGTCGCAATCCACTACACGCACCTGCAACGAATCGCTTACCATGCAGCCATTCTCATCGGTGCCGGTTACTTGTACAGTTTGCGACTGTAAAGGGTATAAGTTGGTAATACGGCAATCGGCACAGCTTAGTGAATCGATAGCGGTCCAGGCATATGTAAGTTTTTGTCTGCTTTCGGCATACATTTTTACCTCGGCATTAATAGTGGTAGTTACGTTTTCCGATAGCTCCATTTTAGGAAGCTGATTAATGGTAACTCTTACTGAAGCTGTATCGGCAGTGCAAGTGCCGCTGGTAGCTACAACATGAAACAAAGTAGAGGCAGACAGATTTGAACCGGTAGGGTTTGCAATATCAGCTGCAGAAAGATGAGCTGCCGGTGTCCAGTTATAGTTTATTACTGCATCAATCGAATCAAGCAACCAGGCGCCCAGTTGAAAAGCCTCACCGGAGCATACAGCTACATCAGCCACTGCATCCACCTCCAGTTTATCAATTACTATTACAGTTGCCGTAGTTGATACACCGCAACCCAGGCTGTTAGTGCCTGTTACATCATAAACTATGGTATCGGATGCAGTGCTTACCGGGTTTGCAATAGTAGAATCGCTAAGGTATAAAGCAGGCGACCAGGCCATAGCAAAAGCCTCACCCACTTTCAATTCTACGGGTGTGTTGCGGCATACCTTTGTGGCAAATGGCTTAAGCACCGGTATAGTATCTACAAAAATGTGCATGGTATCGTAAATAGTGCAGTATGCGTTTGATGAAGCCAGCACGTAGTTAATTGTAGCTGCCGGGGTAATAGTTAATGCAGCACAGGTATCGCAGCTTAAACCAACCGAAGGCGACCACTGATAGCGGCTGCTATCCATACTCACTTCTATTGATTGACCTGCACATATGGCAGTATCAAAAACAGAAAGCGGCGGAGCTTCGTGTGTAATAACAGGGGTTAAGTTATAAGGCACAGTGCAGCCTACATGGTCTATCAGAATAAAGCGCGGGTTAAACACCCCCAAATGGTTGTAGGTGTAGTTAAAAGCAAGCGAATCGCTTATAAGGCTGCCATCGCCCAAATCGCACCACATATTTTTAGTGTTAGCCGAAATGTTAGCGGTAAAGCCCACTGTAAGTGGCACACAGCCGGTAGTTGGGGCGGCAGTAAAAGTACCCGATGGGCCCTGCACTTCAATAAGGTCTTTATAAACTTTTACTGCTGTGCAACTGGATGGTGATATTACATTAACCGATACGGTATATATGCCCGGGTAAAAGTAAATATGCGTTGGGTGAGTAGCTGTATCGACGTTGCCGTCGCCAAAATCCCACAGATATTCAACATTCGGATTTGTTACGGTGCTTTTAAAAATGCTTACAAAAGGCGGGCATGGCGAAAATGTTTGGTTCACTGTAAAATCTACAGCAATAGTATCTACACGTATGTAGTTATAGCGGTATACCGTAGTATCGCAGCCAAGGCTGTTTGAAATTGTAAGCCCTACACTATATACGCCCGCATTCTGATAATTATGTGTCGGCCTTGCAGCTCTGCTCGAGTCGCCATCGCCAAAAGTCCATAGCCAGTTTAAATTACCCCAGTTAACATTGGCGGCGGTAGTTGAATTGTTTTGAAAGTTTACCGCCCCGCCACGACAAGTTACAGTATCGGCAGTAAAATTGGGAACGGGCAAATAACTGTTTATTGGCACCGTGCTGCTTATTGATGATTCGCAGCCATTGGGCGCTTTTACTTTAAGCACCACCTGGAAGTTACTGTTGGTAGTATATACATGGCTTGGGTTAGCTGCTGTTGAATTTCCGCCATCGCCAAAAGTCCATTCGTAAGTTAAGCCGCTGCCCGGTGTGGTGTTGGTAAAGTTTACGGTGGCTACGGAGTTACATCCACCCGATGGAGGGGTAACCGAAAAACTCGGAATAAAACCCTGCTTAACTGTAATGTAAGCAGTTTTTGTAATCGAATCGGAGCAGGCGCCTACATATTGCACTAATTTTACAGTGTAAACACCGGGGGTAAAATATGTTTTATCAGGGTCGGTGGAATAGCTGTAAGTGCCATCGCCAAAATACCAAATAGAGTTACCTGTAAGGTTGCTTCCGTTGGTAAAGTGAACCGGCTGACCGGTGCAAGGTTCTGTATTGCTGGCAAAAAAATCAACTGTTAATCCACCAACCACTACCTGCCTGGTTGCCCTGGCCGAACAGCCAAAGCCATCGGTAACGGTAAGTTGAACATTTTGAACCGTGTTACTATAAGTATGTGTAGGGTTAGTAGCTGTTGATGTAACGCCCGGGGCCAACACCCAGCTATAAGTTAATGGTGTGCCCGATGGCGCCGAAGATGAATTGGTAAAAGATACTAATTGCGAAGCGCTACAGCTTATGGCCGGCGATGCAGTGAAAGCAGCGGTTGGCTTAAATGCTACTGTTACGTACTGTGGCTTTATTAAGCTAATGCTGCAACGGTTGCTATCTTGTATAACCAGGGTAATGTCATATCGGCCGGTATCGGTATATACATAGGCTGTATTAGTTGTGCTGCTTGCTATACCATTACCAAAACCCCAGGCGTAATCAGTAATAGGTGCATCGCCAAGGGTTACATTGCTGTTAAGCACCAGTGTATCGCCTAAACATAAATTGGCAACCTGCGCCTGAAAATTTGCTTGTGGCACACGAAACACGCGAACCGAACGGGTAAAAGAATCTGCTTCGCCGCCGGCGCTTCTAACTACTAACTTAACACGATAGGTTCCTGAATTAAAAAAAGTTGCATTAGGGTGTTGTAGACGAGATGTGTTTCCGTTATTAAAATCCCAGTAGTAAGCTAAAGTATCGTTAGGTATAGTTGGAGTAAACGAAGTAGTATTGGTAAAAGTAGATAGTAGTGGAGGACAACCGTTAGGCCGATCTATTGTATAACTTGCCTGCACCAACCCGAAGGATTTTACAGACAGCGTTATCAAGATTACAAGTAACAAATTTTTCATGCGAAACATTTGCTCTTGTTTACGCCTACTTGTTTTTTATTGATTCTGTTTTGTAATCGTATATTACAACGTGCACGGTAATCTTTAAACCATGAGACTTTTAACCCACAAGTTCTGCATTGTTTTCGCGGGTTTTAACATTGTATGATATACTATCTAATGGAAGTTTCACCCATTACAGGCTGTATTATAGGGTGCTGAAAATCAAGAAATTCGACTTGATAAAAACAACGTTTTACTGGTTATTTGGCTTGCAAAACAACAAGCCCGGCATAGCCCTTCAATAGGTTACATAAAAAAGCCCCCTGTTTTAAACTACTTAAACAGGGGGCTTGCACCTTATATATATAAGGGAATATGGAAGTAATAAACTAAGCCTGGGCGGTAGGGCCAAAGTTCATAGGCACAATTGGGCCGTCTTTATCATTTATAGTTCCAAACTGCGATTCGTACTTCTTTATATTGTCTACCAGGGCCTTCATCAGGCGCTTGGCATGCTCGGGCGTAACCACTATGCGGCTTTTAACCTTGGCTTTGGGTAAGCCTGGCATTACGCGCACAAAATCAATTACAAACTCCTGCGGCGAGTGCGATACAATAGCGAGGTTGCTATATACGCCTTCGGCAATATCTTCGGGCAATTCAATGTTTATCTGGTTTTCGTTCTGGTTTTGGTCGGCCATGGTTGCTTTGTTTTGTGCGAATTTAAAAAGGTTGGCGGTTAGTTAGATAGTTGGTAGTAAATGATTATCTACAAAATCATAAGCAGATCTTCATCCTTTATCATGTTATAACTTAGTTGCCTAAAATCCTCATCAGGCCTTATACCGCTAAGTTGCAATAACAATTCTTTATTGCAAAGCGTTCCACCGCGCAAACCACAATAGTCTTTAAAAGATGAAAACACCCAATCTTCCATCTGTGTAACCAATTTAGCTTTAAATGGATTTTGGTGGATATAGGTGGCGCAGGTAAGCAGATAACTCCAGTCGCTTATTTCTTTAGCTTTCGTTTTTTGCTGAAACAATGACCCCGTAAATATCTCCTGTATTTGAACAGCCCTGGTATATGAACGTAACAAAACCGCTATTCCATTAGACAAAGGATTTACTTCCTTGGAAGAAAAAGTAGTCATCCGATGACCTTGCTCAAAACCTTGAGTGGTTGGTTTAAGTTTTAAGCCTTCTGCTTTAGAAGTCATCGGATGACAAGGCGCTTCTTTTACATATACTAAAAAATGAAAATGATTTGGCATTAAACAATAGGCCAGTATATCGCAATACGGGGTCAGTTCTTTTCGCGCTTTTCTTAAAAAGAAAAGATAATTCTCTTCTTTAAAGAAAATCGGCTGCTTTTGATTGCCCCTATTATATATGTGGTAAACATAATTTGGATTAAGCTCCATACATTAAATATATAAGAAAGGCTATGTCATCCGATGACTTTGGCGGCAAAGAGCACTAATTTTGATTCTTACTCAACTTTCAAAAGATAGGTCATCGGATGACTATTCATGCTCCGCTTACTTTAAATTGGTAAGCAGGGTTTCGTAAAAGCTTATGGTTTCCATATACTCCTTCACTCCTATTCTTTCATTAATACCGTGTATGGTGCCCAGCAGGTCGCTGTTCATACGGGTAGGAAAAAAGCGGTAGGTATTTTCGGTAATATCCTGAAAATGCTTGCTATCGGTGCTACCCAACATTAAAAATGGCGTAACCAACGCATCGGGAAACACCTGCGCGCTGGTTTGTTGCAACAGTTTAAAGCCATAAGTAGACGAACTGGCGTTGCGGCTGGGCTCATATAACTCGCCCGCTGTAATTTTTACCGTAGTATCGTTAATTAGCTTTTTAGCTCTCTCAATTACCTGTGCCGAGGTTTCATCGCTCAATATCCGGTAATTTACTTTGGCCGATACTAAGCTGGGTATTACATTCTCCTTATTACCGGCATTAATTACAGTAGCTACCTCGGTGGTGCGCAACAAGGCGCGGCCCTCATCGCTCTTTTCATATTCGTTCAATATAATAGGGCCAAACAGCCATTGGTTGGCAAACACCATGTTTAAGGGGCTGGGCATCTCGGGCCCTACAAAAGCCAAAAATTCCTCTACGGTTTCAGTAGTCCTTCTACCCTCCTGGTTATCGTGCAGGGTTTTAATAGCGGTGGTTAGCACATCCAGCGCGCTCTCTTTAGGTGGGTGGCTGCTGTGCCCGCCTTTTACATTAGCTGTAAGTTCCAGCGTTACGTAACCCTTTTCTGCTGTGCCAATAAGGGCCACCGGGCGTTTAAGGTTAGGCACTATGCCTTCACTTACCATTCCGCCCTCATCTATATAGAACTCAAAATTTACTTTTTGTGCACGCAGGTAGGCTGCAATAGCGGCCGCACCGCGGGCACCGCCAATCTCCTCGTCACTGCCAAAGGCAAAATAAACGGTGCGCTCGGGCACAAAGCCTTTTGCCTGTAGTTTTTTAAGCGCTTCGAATACCGATACCAGGCTACCTTTATCATCCAGCGCACCACGGCCCCATATAAAGCCATCAGCTACCTCGCCGCCAAACGGTTGGTGTGTCCACTTCTCCTTAGTACTTTCTTCAATAGGCACTACGTCTAAGTGCGCATAGAGTATTACCGGCTTAACACTTTCGTTTTTACCTTTCCATTTAAGCAGCAGGCTGCGCTGGTTAATTACGGTATCTTCCAATGCTTCAAACACCGGGGCATACTCGGTTTTTAAAAACACAAAAAACGAATCGAAGGCGGCCTGGTTAACCACCGCCGTATCATCGTTACTAATAGTTACTATTTTAATAGCATCGCTTAAGTGCTTTACAGCGCTTTCATCTAT
>JBGAUW010000027.1:0-52221 GCA_044228435.1 Chitinophagales bacterium | reverse complement strand
CGGACAGGATTTAACCGGTCGCGCCAAGCTGCGTTTAAAAGAAGAAATAGATAACCTGAAGCTAGATGTGCAAATGATGAATGAGCGCAGCCCGTTTGTAGCATTAGCTTGCGCTACAGTTGCTATCCGTGGCTAAAGCCACATGCTCGTTCTTCTTTCCCCGCTCCAAATAAATCGGGGCGAAAAAAAGGGACTCGAAGGGTATGCGCTCAGCATTGGTTACCGTTGGCTACAAGCCAACGGCAATGAATAGGTTTAGCGCTAAGGCTGTTTTCATGGCCGTCTGCTTTAGCTGACGGCAGAAGAAAGCCTCCCCCCATATTCTTAAATAACTATATTAGGCAAGTGAAAAACCGGTTGCTTGTTTTATGGCTGTTTGTTTTTGCGGCTGGCAGTAGCTATGGGCAGAAGCAAGACTATAATTGGATGGCGGGATATAACAGCGCGGGAGGGTTCAGTAATACCTACCAACATTGGTTAGGCATTTCTAAATTCGACTTTGATATAAGTCCTGTTAATATTTCCAGGGATTCTTTAGGAATCAATTTTGATAAATCCAACTCAATAATATCCGATAAAGACGGTAATCTTTTATTCTATTGCAATGGAGTAAGAATTCATAATCGTCTTGATGAAAAAATTGAAAATGGCGATAGTTTATCTGATGGATATTTGCTGTATAATTTAGGTTCTTCCCTTTATTTGGGAGAAGTGTATGAACAGTATCATATCGTGCTGCCCAATCCTAATAATCCTAATTTGTATGATTTATTTTATGTGTTTGCTGATACATTTCAAGTGCCAACAGGATTATCAATTGATGGGAAAAAGATATTAAGGGCCACCATTGATATTGCTGCAAACAACGGGCATGGCAAAGTTACTAGCAAAGATGTAAGTATTATCGAGCATGAGAATAATATCTCTATTGCTGCCGTAAAGCACGGCAACGGCAAAGATTGGTGGATTGTCACTTACATAACATTTACAAATTGTTATAGTTTAATAAATTATAATGGTAATGAAAACTTAATTACATCAGTTCAATGTGGCGGAGGTATTGATGAGAGGGGTTATTCCAAAGCGGAGCGGTTTTCACCTGATGGTTCTATCTTTGCCAGTGTAGGTTCTCTAGGTGGCTTATCCATTTTCAATTTTGATCGTTGCTTGGGCCAGATGAACTTGAGGGAGTTGGTACCTATTCAAGAATTAAAAGATTCCACTTATTGGTGGCCAACGGGTTTAGAGTTCTCTCCTAATAGTCGATTTGCTTATGTGTTTTGCAACTATCGCATTTATCAGTATGATATGCAGGCGGCTAACATTGCCGCAAGCAGGGTTACCGTAGGTATTTATGATAAAACACATAAATGCCCATTTAATCAAACTTTTACCCACGCACAATTGGCGCCAAATGGAAAAATCTATATGAATGGAGGTAGTAATAATTATTGCATTGGTGTAATAGACAACCCTAATGGGCTGGGATTAAGCTGTAATTTTAGCGATACGGCTCTTACACTACCTACTTTTATTAGCGGCCTTCCTTACTACCCTAACTATCGCCTTGGCGCCCTACCCGGCAGCCCCTGCGATACCCTTACCGGCCTAAACGAAACAGCCAGGGCAGAGAAAGAAAAAATACTAAAAGTATTTCCCAACCCCGCCATTGATTTTGTAACCGTTGATTACGGGTTTACCGATTGGAACAAAGGCGAAGCCACTTTAGAAATTGCCAACCAGTTAGGGCAGGTGGTGCATCAGCAGCCTCTGCCCATGTATAGCGGCTTTCAAAAAGTAGAGGTAAGTCAGTTGGCTACCGGTGTATATACCGCGTTTATAAAACGCGGCGTGCAGGTGGTGGCTACGGCAAAGTTTGTGAAGGAGTAGTAGGCACTTCTTTTCTTTTAATAGATTGCCATCCACCCCCTGCTCCGACCAAAGCGCCGGAGCTTTCCCCCGTCCCGATGAAAATCGGGATGAAACACAGCGGGGACATTAGCGCAATGCTCAAAAAAGTGGCGCTAAGGCTGTTGGCTGTTTTGTCCTCCGCTTGTTTCATCCCGAGCATAGCCTCGGGAGGCGGAGGTGTCCCCGACGCTCCGGTCGGGGATGGAGGTGGATGTATTACTTCCTGCTTATTGCGCAAATGCCGCGCACTTCGATTTCGCTCAGTGGGACATTTGCGCAAAGCCGCGCTCCTCGCAATGACTTGCCATTTTTCTACCCCTCACTCTCCCAATTCCAGTTATCTATTTCGGGCATGTCTTGCAAGTGTTCTTTAACGTAGGCCGTGTGCTCTTTTAGTTTAGATTCAAACATCGCAATTACGGCTTCGCATTTTTGTTTATGCACTTTGCTGCGTTTAAGGGCTTCTATAGCTAAGTGGAAACGGCTCATGCCGTTTAGCACTACCATATCAAACGGGGTGGTGGTGCTGCCTTCTTCGGCGTAGCCACGCACATGAAAGCGCTCGGGCTTGGGGCGACCGTGCACCAAATCATGTATCAGCCTTACATACCCGTGGAAGGCAAATATCACATCCACATCGGTAGTAAACATCGCGTTGAATACCTCGGGCGTTAAACCATGTGGGTGGTAGGGTTGCGGCGAAAGCGCCATTAAATCAACCACGTTTACCACGCGCACCTTTAGCTCTGGTATATGCTTGCGCAGCAGCCAGGCAGCGGCCATGGTTTCCAGCGTAGGCACATCGCCGGCGCTGGCTAATACCACATCCGGTGTGCCACCTTCATCGTTACTGGCCCACTCCCAAACCGAGGCACCGGTGGTGCAGTGTTTTTGTGCGGCCTCCATATCCAGCCATTGCAGGGCCGGTTGCTTACCGGCTACTATAATATTTATGTAGTTTTTGCTTTGCAGGCAGTGGTCGGTTACCGAAAGTAAGGTGTTGCTATCGGGCGGAAAATAAATGCGCACCACGCTGCTTTTTTTATTGGCCACGGCATCAATAAAGCCCGGCCCTTGGTGGCTGTAACCGTTATGATCCTGCCGCCAGGTGTGCGAGGTAAGCAAATAGTTAAGCGAGGCGATGGGTTTACGCCAGCCAATTTCGTTACACGTTTTAAGCCACTTGGCATGTTGGTTCATCATGGTATCTACTATCGATACAAAGGCCTCGTAGCAGGGGAACAGCCCGTGCCTGCCGCTAAGCAGGTAACCTTCCAGCCAGCCCTGGCATAGGTGCTCGCTTAATACTTCCATTACCCTGCCGGCAGGCGATACCTGGTCGTCACTGTCGTATATAGTGCCGTCAAACGCGCGGGTGGTTACTTCAAACACATTATCCAACCGGTTCGATTTTGTTTCGTCGGGGCAGAAGATGCGGAAGTTTTTATGTGCATCGTTCAGCTTAAACACATCGCGCAGCAGCAGGCCCATGCGGCGTGTAGCTTCGTCCACTACTACACCCGGCTTCTTTACTTCTAAGGCATAGGTTTTAAAATCGGGCATTAATAATTGTTGCAGCACCTCGCCGCCATTCGCCGATTTGTTCATACCCATGCGCTTAGCTACCGGTGGCAGCAGGCGTTTTAAATCATCTATCAATCGTCCGTCGCGGGCAAACAGCGTTTCGGGTTTATAGCTGCGCATCCAGGTCTCCAGCATAGCCAGTTGCTCCGGGTTAGTGCGCACTTTGGTAAGGGGCACCTGGTGCGAGCGGAAACTGCCCTCCAGCGGTTTGCCGTCTAACTCTTTCGGGCAGGTCCAACCTTTGGGGGTACGTAGCAGTATAACCGGCCATTGCGGTGCGCGGGTGCCGGTACCGGTGCGGTAGTGTTGCTGCGTAGCGGTAACATCGTGGTAAGCTTTATCTAAAGCCGCTGCAAACAGCTGGTGCATTTTAAGCGGGTCGTCGCCCTCTACTATGTATGGTTTGTAGCCAAGGCCCTCATAAAATTTTTGCAGGCTTTCGTTATCCATGCGGGCCATTACGGTAGGGCCGGCAATTTTGTAACCGTTTAAATGCAGTATGGGCAGCACGGCACCATCGGTTGCCGGGTTTATAAATTTTATACCCTTCCAGCTGCCCGCCAGCGGACCGGTCTCTGCTTCACCATCGCCTACTACACAAGCGGCAATTAAATCGGGGTTATCCAGCACAGCGCCAAACGCGTGCGATAATGAATAACCCAGTTCGCCCCCTTCGTGCAAACTGCCAGGTGTGTGGGCGCTTACATGGCTGGGTATGCCATAGGGTGTACTAAACTGTTTGAAGAAAGTAAGCATACCTTCTTCATCGGCTTTAATGTTGGGATAGAAATGGCTGTAGCTTTCTTCTAAAAATAAATTGGCCAGCACACCCGGTGCGCCATGGCCGGGGCCTGCAATGTATACCACGTTGGCACCGGTGCGTTTTATAAGGCGGTTAAGGTGCACATATACCAGGTTAAGGCCGGGCACGGTGCCCCAGTGGCCCAGCAGGCGGGGTTTAATATCATCGGCAGTTAAGGGTTTGCGCAATAAGGGGTTGCTGCGCAAATAAATTTGCCCTACCGATAGGTAGTTAGCTGCGTTCCAGTAGTTGTTCAGCAACTTTACTTCGGTTGGTGTAAGGTGTTTCATTCGTTCGTGTGTTTATAGCTGGCTTTAAGTAACGCAAGCGCATGCTGCGCCAGTTGTATTTCTTCGTTCGTTTTTAATACGTGTATGGCCACTTTGCTGTGGGCGTGTGCAATAGTGGGGCTGTTGCTTCCGTTCAGAGTTTCGTCTATGGTAATGCCAGCAAAATTCATTCCGCTGCAAATAGCGCTGCGTATAGGTGCGGCGGCATCGCCAATGCCCCCGGTAAACACCAGTATATCAATACCGCCAAGGGCAGCAATCAAGGCACCTAAGTGCTTTTTTGCCTGGTAGCAAAACATATCTATGGCCAGTTTGGCGGCGGGGTTGGTCCTATTATCCAGCAGCACCTGCATGTTGCTGCTAAGGCCCGAAATGCCTTTTAACCCACTTTGGTGGTTTATTAACTCGTTTAATTTTTCGGTGGTGTAACCGTGTTGCAGCAGGTAAAGCAACACGCCGGGGTCTATATCGCCACTGCGCGAGCCCATTAGCAGCCCGCCCATGGGCGTAAAGCCCATGGTAGTATCTATGCTGTGCCCGTGTTTAACCGCCGCCATGCTGGCACCGTTGCCCAGGTGGGCTACTACAATCTTCTTATCGGTAAAATCGGGGTAAAGTTGTTTTAGCTGCCCGCAAATATATTCGTATGATATACCATGAAAACCATACCGGTGCAGCTGCGGCATATCGGGCAAATTACCTACCGGCAGCGTTTTGGCTACCGGTGGCAACTGATGGTGGAAACAAGTATCAAAGCAGGCCACCTGCGGCACATCGGGAAACAATAACTCAAGGGTTTCAATCGCAACTAAGGCATTAGGCAAGTGGTCGGGCGCTAAGGGGATACATTCTTTTAATCCCTCCATCAGGCTTACGGTAATAAACGCGGGCCGGTAGTATTTATCTCCGCCGTGCACCAGCCGGTGGGCAATGCAATACACGGGTGCGGCAAAAGTTTTTTTTATAAAGTGGCTAAGGTGCAGTATAGCATCGGTATGGTTTTTAAAGCTCAGTTCCTCTTCGCTTTTTACGCCGCGTTGCACGTTCGTAAACATACCGGTGCCCTGCCCTATATTTTTAAAGTTGCCCCGCACTACTTCGCGCGGGTGGTGGCCGTTGGGTTTAAAAAGCGCAAACTTAATTCCCGATGAGCCTACGTTAACAGATAATACAAAATGCATAAGCCGGTTCTACATTCAAAAAATAAACAATGCAATACCAACCTCCCTAAATCCCTCCTAAAGGAGGGACTTTTAGCAGCCGGTTTAGCGCTAAGGCTGTTGGCTGTTAGCCCCTTTCCTTTAGGAAAGGGGTTGGGGATAGGTGGCTGTTTGGCTGCAATACCTTTTAATGCTAAAAACGTGTTCCAGTTGGTCTTTCTTATATCTGCAGTTTAACCTCATCCTAAATCCTTCTCCTTTAGGAGAAGGACTTCAACAGCCGTTTTAGCGCTAAGGCTGTTGGCTGTTACACCCTCTCCTAAAGGAGAGGGGCGGGGTGAGGTTTTACAATGCCTTACTCAAAAACTGGTTCAGTTCAAACCGGGTATCGGCTATGCTTTTGGCAAAACCGCTTACACGGGTTTGCAGCGCTGTATGCTCGGGCACATATTTTTCGTTCAGGTGCGTAGGCAACTCTTTAGCAGCGGCATTCACCTTTTCGCTTACGGCGTTTACATCGTGCTTTAGTATATCGGCCTGCTCGTTCAGTAGTATAAATTTGTTCTGAAAGTGCTCTACCTGCGCCAATACTTCGGTGGCTGTGTTTTTGGCAGCTACCTCGCCCAGGCGGTTTTGCAGCAGCACCAGTTCTTCTTTATAAAACTGTAACTCTCTTAACCAATCGCTGGTTTGGTGGTGTAATACGCTTAACGATGTCTTCATGTTTGTTTACTTTTTTTGGGTTAAAAAAAACCGCAATACCCCTGCCGGTGGCGTGTAAGGTATTCCGTTTACGTTGCAAAGCTGTTTTATATTTAGCGGCGGGGGGCTGATGTCTTTCAAACCGCGGACTGATTAAAATCAGTTATTAGCGTATCTTGTAGTTGGCATATTTGCCAAAAGCCAATTATACCTATATGAAACTTACCTTCCATGGCGCAGCGCGCACCGTTACCGGCAGCAAACATTTACTGGAACTAAAGCGCGGCACCCGCATTTTGCTCGATTGTGGTATGTTTCAGGGTAACCCGCGCGAGGCCGATGCCCTTAACCGCGATTGGGGCTTTAACCCGGAGCAGATTGACTACGTTATACTTTCGCACGCGCATATAGACCACTGCGGGCTTATACCGCGCCTGGTAAAAGAGGGCTACAAGGGCCGCATTTACTGCACCCCGGTTACCTTTGATATGGTGAAGATATTGCTGATGGACTCGGCCTATATACACGAAAGCGATGTGCGCTACCACAATAAAAAACGCGCCAAGCGCAACGAGGGTGCCGTAGAGGCCCTGTATACCGTGCAGGATGCCGAGAACTGCTTTAACCGGTTCGAGCTGGTAGATTACCACGAAGTGAAGCAGCTGGATGACGATGTAAGCTTTATGTTTACCGATGCGGGGCATATTATAGGCAGCGCAGCTGTGCACCTTACTATTAAAGAGGGTGGCAAAGAGCGCCGCCTTACCTTTAGCGGCGATGTGGGCCGCTACAACGATAAGTTATTGGCAAGCCCCGAAACTTTTCCGCAGGCCGATTACCTGTTGCTCGAATCTACCTATGGCAGCTCGCTGCACGAAGAGATACACTTTACCGAAAACAAATTGCTGGAGGTAATAACGCATACCTGTTTAAAAAAGCGCGGCAAGCTTATTATCCCCTCGTTTAGTGTAGGCCGAACGCAGGAGATTGTATATGCACTTAACCGGTTAGATATTTCGCACAACCTGCCGGCTATCGATTTTTTTGTCGACTCGCCTTTATCGGTAGAGGCCACGCAGGTAATGAAAAACCACATGGATGTGCTGAACAAGGAGTTTCAGGAGTATAGAAAAAAAGATGGCACCCCCTTCGATTTTAAAAGGCTGCATTACATCGAGAATGTAGAAGAATCGAAGGCCTTAAACACCCGCAGCGAACCTTGTGTAATTATATCGGCCTCGGGCATGGCCGATGCCGGCCGTGTAAAGCACCACATAAAAAATAATATAGAAGATAAGCGCAACACCATTTTAATGGTGGGCTACTGCGAGCCTAACTCGCTGGGCGGCAAGCTTACGCGTGGTTATAAAGAGGTAACTATTTTTGGTGAACACTTTTTTGTAAGCGCCGAAATAGAAACCCTAAACGGCATGAGCGCCCACGGCGATTACGACGACCTGTGCCAGTTTATTGCCTGCCAAAATCCCGCACAGGTACAAAAGCTGTTTTTAGTGCACGGCGAATACGATGTGCAACAAACCTTTGCCGGCAAACTGCAGCGCAAAGGCTTTAATGATATAACCATACCGGAGTTGCACCAAACGATTGATTTGGGGTAAGGGAAGCTCGTATTGTTATATAAAATAAGGCTACTTTAATCCCTCCCCGCGGGGGAGGTTCATAGTTGTTCGAAATCTGGTTTTTAGTTGGCTAAACTAAGCAAATGTCATGCTGAGCGGAGTCGAAGCAGGCATTTGCGCAGGCGGAAGCACTTGTCTTCGACTACGCTCAGACTGACATGCTTCCTCGATTTTGTCAGGTTTCGAACAGTTATGGGGGGAGGTTAGGTGGGGGGCTGGGTGAGTAAACAGGCAATGCCGCTGCAATTTGTTCCTCAAAGCCCAATAAATGTAAATACCTTACAAATTTCAATTAAAAAAAGGCTTTATTCCTATTTTTATGGCTAAATTTGTAAACTACTTACAAAATAAGGCGCAAAATGATAATTGATTTTTCGGTGCAAAACTTCGGGCCTATTAAAGATAAGCAAACGCTATCGTTTGAGGCCGACAGCAGCGACCTGCTGGAAGATTACTATGTAATTAAAGCCGGTAAGTTCAGGTTGCTGAAACTGGCTTTGATATACGGGGCGAATGCTTCGGGGAAGACAACGATTTTAAAGGCATTCGATTTTATTTCTCGCTTAGTTAAACTGCCTTTGAATAACAAAACGCAAACTCTTGACTTTAAACCATATCTTTTTGATGTAAAAACTGCGAAACAAAATTCAGTTATCAGCATAAATTTCATAGCAAACCAAACACATTATTTTTACGAAGTTGAATTTAATACTCACTGTATTGAAAGGGAAGTTCTTGATTTTTATAACCCCAATAAAGCTAATGTTTTTAGTAGGACAACCGATATAAAAAAGCAACTCTCCAAAATCAGTTTTGGCAGTAAAATTAAAGCAGCTAAAACTTTTGAAGATGTATTAATTGCAAATACCCTTTGGAATAACACTGTATTGGCAGGCTTTTTAAAGACAAACATTGACATACCCCAGATAAAACAAGCGGCCGATTGGTTTCTTTTCTACTTAAAATTTGCAGTTGCACCAAATGAAGATCTTCAAGAAATGGTAAGTTCAGCATTGGATTCGACAGATCTTAAAAAGGAAGATGTAACTGCTCTTCTTAAAAAAGCTGATTTCAATATTGCTGATATAAAGCTGGATAAAAAGGATCTAAATCTTTTTTCCGAAGAGGAGTTACATTCCTTGCGGGAAAGGACCAATTTTCCTACGCAGGTAATTTCAATATTGAAAAATGAAAAGCAAATTGATCTATCTTTTGTTCATAGCGTAAATGGACAGGAATATTCTTTACCATTTACAGCAGAATCCGAAGGCACCAAAAGATATTTCGGTTTTGCCGGGATGTTATTACAACTTATAAAACATTCGCAATGCATTTCTGTTGACGAACTCGAATCCTCTCTACACCCGGATCTCTATATTCATTTCCTCCTCACCTTTCTTGCAAACGCTAAGCAATCGCAGCTAATTGCCACCACACACAACCGCGAGATTTTAGATAACAAAGATATTTTTCGCAACGATGCTATCTGGTTTACCGATAAATCGGCTACCGGTGCTACCGAACTTTATTCTTTAAACGATTTTGATAGTTCGGTGGTAAGAAACACCAGCAGTGTTTTTAATGCTTATAAAGCCGGTAAACTGGGTGGCGTGCCTAATTTGGGTGATTATTATATCGATTTAGGAGAATGAGAGTAAAGCGTCAGTTACCTTTTAAAAGTAAAACTAAATACGCCATTGTGTTAGAGGGCGAGTGCGAGCATTGGTATATACAAATGCTTAAAAGAAATGAGCGCCAACTCGGTTTTGATTTAAAGCCCGAAATACCACAGAAGAAAAAAATATCCGACCAATACGAGCAGGTAAAGGAGCTGGCTAAAACTTACGATAAAGTATTTTGGATGATTGATTGCGATGTGGTAGCTGCCGAAAGCCGGCTTACCGCAAAAGGAACTGAGAGCCCTGCCGATTTGTTGAAAAAGCATATTGCCGAAGTTGAAGCAAAATACAGCGACCGTATTGTTGTTATTAGAAATAATCCTTGCCTGGAATATTGGCTGCTACTACATTTTGAAGAAACCGCCGCGCCTTTCCATTCCTGCGAAGCAGCCGGTAAGAGACTCAAAGGGCATTTACCCACCTATGAAAAAAGTCGAAATTTTTTTACCAAACAGGATAAAGACATTTACCTTCAGCTTAAAGGTAATTTAGAAGAAGCGGTTAAACGTGCTACAAAAATAGAGAAGACTGCTAAAGCAGATTTAACGGCAACCATTTCTCAAATGCACCTACTCTTTCATGAAGTCGGCTTAATTGAAAAGGCTGTTACTAAAAAATAGCTATTTAGTAAAGGCCATCTATCGTTGGCAAAGCTCCGGAGGAAGGCGTAGGGGTAACCCTCGCGGTTACCCGGTTTTACTCCCTACACCATCGCACCGCAGTGCACGGCGCCATAATCGGTAAACATAGCCACCAGCGAATCGTAATACCCCAGCAGGTTTTGGTGTGTAACATGCGGGTGCTCTTCATGCGGTATGGTTACCGGCATCTCGCCTATAAATTTACTAAGTTCGGGGTAGCGCTTTTGTATAAGCATCGTAATAATTAATATCTCTTCATTTAGTTGTTCTTTGGTATACATACTACAAAGGTGTAGTATGAACCACTACAATCGTTACACAATTGCAACAATCATTTGCAGCTGATAAATATTGTTTTTTTACATACCGGTTTACGGTTGCCTGTTACTGCCTTGCTGCTTAATTAGTTAGCTTTTAAAACAAAACTCACCTTATTGGCTGTTGTATAATACAACAATTTTTATGTAGCATTAAATGTATGTTTGGTATCGTATGTTTGTTCCACTAAGCAAATATGCTTCTCAATCCGGCCCTAACCCTGCTGCATTTTTTGCATGGAATCTATCTGAGCGGTTTTTGAAATTTAAAATACGCTCAACCCTTCAAGATGCCCTATACGTCAGTTAGTAAAATTAAAATACTGCACCTCGAAGATTATTCGTTAGATGCCCAGTTGGTAGACCGCGAATTAAAAAACGCCAAAATTGATTTTGAAACCCTTTGGGTAGCCGATAGAAGCAGCTACGAAAAAGCACTGAAGGAATATGCGCCCGATATTATTTTATCGGACCATAGCATGGGCAACTTTGATTCGATGGGCGCTTTAAAAATGGCGATGGAATCGGGCACAAACGTACCCTTTATATTGGTTACCTCTACCGTAAGCGAAGAGTATGCTGCCGATGTAATGCGCAAAGGTGCCTACGATTATGTTTTAAAAGACCGCATGCAGCGCCTGCCTAACTCGGTTATTAATGCTGTTAAAAAAAGCCGCGATGAAAAGGCCAAGATAAAACTGGCCGAGTTAGTGGCCCGCAACGAGCAGCAGTTCCGAAACACGCTTAATAACCTGCTGGAGGGTATACAACTGCACGATTTTAACTGGCGGTATATTTATGTAAACGATGCACTGGTAAAGCAAAGCGGTTATACGCGCGAACAGCTAATTGGTCAGTCTATTTTAGACCTATACGCCGGTATAGAACAAACGGATATTTTTAAGGCCATGCACCGGTGTATGGTAGACCGCGAACCACAGCACATGGAAAGTGATTTTACTTTTCCTAATGGCACTACGGTAAGTTTTGAACTGAGCATGCAGCCCATACCCGAGGGAATATCGGTACTCTCTATCGATAGAACAGAACAGAAAAAAATAAAAGAAAAACTGGTAAACACAGCCCGGTTGCTGGGGTTTATTAACCAGGTAAATCAAAATATTGTAAGGGTAAAAACCGAAGATGTGCTGTTTGATAATGCCTGCCAAATAGCCGTGCAGTTTGGTAAATTTAAAATAGCCTGGGTAGGGCTGTTTAGCCGCGATTATAAAAGCATAGATTTGGTTTGCCAATGTGGTATACCTGCAAAATATTTACCGGCATTTACGCATATTAATTTACAGGCCGGGGGTCCGCAGCAAACGGTGGCTACTAACGGCACTTACTTTGTAAGCAACCGTGCGCAAACCGACCCTCTGCTTGCCCCATGGAAGGATTTAGGAGTGGCGCAGGGTATTAACAGCTGCATTTTATTGCCTGTAAAAAAAGCCGGTGTGGTAATAGGTAGTTTTAATTTGTATGCCGCCGAAACCGATTTCTTCGATACAGAAGAAATTGAACTACTGCAGCAGGTTGCCAGCGACATATCGTTTGCGCTGGATGCATTTGAAAACGCCAGAGTTTTAGCAGCTACCCAACAGCAGCTAATGTTTAACCAAAACCGTTTCCGTGCTCTTATTGAAAAGGGTGCTGATATGATATCGCTAAGCGATGCAGCCGGTACCCTGCTTTACGTAAGCCCCTCGGTTACGGGTGTGCTGGGTTACAATACCGTGGATGTGGTAGGCACAGCAGATATACTACACATACACCCGCATGATTTTATAAGTGCAGTGCAAATGGAAAAAATGCTGCAAATACCCGGTGGTTCAATTTTTACACAGCAGCGTATACAACACAAAAACGGGCAATGGATTTGGTGCGAAGGCACCATTACTAACATGCTGGAAGAACCCGGGGTAAATGCCATTGTATCGAACTTTAGAGATATATCGGATAGAATGGCAGCAGAGCGCCAGTTGGAATACGACCGGCAAAACTTTATGGCGCTTATAAATAACACTACCGATTTTATGTGGAGTGTAGACCGCGAGTATAAACTGATAAGCTACAACCAACCGCTGGACGATTTGCTTAAGCAAATGATGGGCAGTACGCTTACCAAGGGCATTAATATGCTCACTTTATCATCGTCGGCAGAGCAGGCAGCGCGGTTTAAAAGCTATTATGAAAGAGCTTTTAAGGGGGAAACATTCGCCGAGGTGGAACACAATACAATAGGTACAGAAACATGGACCTCTATTTCCTATTACCCCATCGTTAATGGCAACGAAATTATTGGCGTGGCCTGCCACTCGCACGATATTACCGAAAGTAAAAAAGCAATTGCTACTATACAGCAGTTAAATGAAGGTATGGCGGCGGCTAACAGGCAGCTTTCGGCTATACTAAATACACTGCCTGCCAACATTGCCCTGCTGGATAAAAGTGGAACTATAATTGGTATTAACGATGCCTGGAAAAACTTTGCCATAGAAAATGATATGTATGGTAACCTGTATGGCATGGGCACTAATTACATTACTGTGTGCCAAAATGCTGCCGGTATAAATGCAGAGCATGCCGATGAAATGGCACTGGCTATGCAAAAGATTTTAAACGGAGAACTGGAAAGTTATTCACTGGAATACCCCTGCCATTCGCCTACCGAAAAGCGTTGGTTTAAGGTAGAGGTAAGGCCCCTTGCCGAAGGTGTAGATACCGGTGCGGTGGTAATGCATATAAATATTACCGAGCGCAAACTGGCGCAGCAGGGCCTTGAGGATTTGAATAACGAGCTGGAAGACCGCGTAAACCACCGCACCCGGGCATTAATGGATGCTAACACATCTTTAGAAGCATTTTCGTATTCCGTTTCGCATGATTTGCGCTCGCCGGTTAGGAGTATAATGGGCTTCGTAAAAATAATACTGAAAGAATACGGCGATGCGATGAACGATGACCAGAAGGATTTGTTCAGCCATGTAGAAAACAGCAGCCGCCGGATGAACGCTATTATTGATGACTTGTTGCTATTATGCAAAACCGGCACCGGTAGCTTAAATATTACCGAGTTTAACCTTACGGCATTGTTCCATAGCGTGTGGGATAACATTTCGCTAAGCCATCCGCACAATGCGGTGCTCGAGTTACCGCCGCTGCCCTATGTGTATGCCGATAGCAGTATGCTGCAACAGGTAATAGTAAACCTGCTAAGCAATGCCATTAAGTATTCAAGCAAAAAAGAAGACCCGCGCGTAACGATAGGCTACTCGCAAAACACCGAAAAAACTATTATATGGGTAAAAGATAACGGCGCCGGTTTTAATATGAAGTATTACGACCGCCTCTTCGAGGCCTTCCAGCGCCTGCATACATATGCCGATTTTGAAGGCACCGGTGTGGGCCTGGCCCTTATAAAGCGCGTAATAGACCGCCACGGCGGCAGCGTATGGGCCGAAGGCGTTGTAAACGAAGGTGCCACCTTTTATTTTACACTGCCCCGCATACCCATACCGCAAAGCGCAACGCCGGTGATGTAGCAAGGCGGGTTCATTTGGTTTAAATTAGTACATAACAGGCGGGCACCTCCGGTGCGCAGTGTTGCCTTTTTATAATTACTATAAACAGAACGCTCCTAACGGAGCGAAATACAAATGTTTTCACCGCGTAGCGGTCGGCCGTTTTTAGAAACAAGGGCCAAAATGAAATTGCGCGCCGCAGGTGCCGCCTCGCCTATAATTATTTCAGCGCTGTGGGCCAACCCCATATTGTTTACGCCGTTAAACCTTCAGCCAACGGCGCCCATGAGAATATAGTAACTTGAGTTCCGCGTCCGATATCGGCCTGCCCGCATGTATTACGCTAAATACCTATATTGCGAAACCTAAATGCACTAAAATGAAACCACACACCATTGGCGCGCAAATGCTTTCGCTGTTGGCTTTGGCGGGTATACTGCTGCTGGCGGGATGCGATTATTATTCCGACTATGATTACCGGATTAAAAACGATACCGGCGAAACTTTAAGGGTTTATTTTAGAACTTATATGCTAAAGAGCGACTCGTTAGTTGTTGTTTTGCCCGGTACAGATACGGCCATTTGTCGCTCCGGGCGCATGGGTAAAGCTTACGACCATGAAATTAAAGATAGCCTGGTAACCCTAACAACCTTAAATGTTTTCAGAAGCGATACGAGTAAAAACATAACTAACTTTTTAAAGCGCAACCGCTGGACCTACACAAAAGTAAACGAGGGACAGGGCAACTACACCCTAACCATTACCGATGCCGATTTTTAGGCTATTACTCAATCCTCCTCAAACCCACCACTCTTTCGCCCATCGGGCCTTGCCATTTGTATAGGGTGTACCTCAACTACAGTTGTTTCCTGCTGCCAATCTGCATTTTCATCGGCACCCAGTTTAATACCCTCGGCAAAAAACTTATCGGTGTCTATACCAAAACTTCCGTCTTCATTCTGTTTTACTAGGGCATCATTCACCATTACCGATACGTAGCAATCTTGCTGTATAGTGCGGCGCAGGCGCAGCGATATGGAATAGGTTGGTTTTTCGTCGCTCATAGTTTAAATATAGGTTTTTGAAAGAAAAAGCGGCTGTCAGCTATGCGACCCCACAGCCAAAACGCCCACAGCACACACGCCCGCTGGAGACGGGATTAGGAACAAGGCGCAACAGCACAGCGCCCAATAAAAAATGTATTTATTCCTTCCCTTCTCCATGTAATGGAGAGGCCTGTCCCGTTTTGATTCATAAAATCAAATCGGGAGATATCAGCCACCGAAGGTGGTATGACAGGGTGAGGCGGCTGCTGGCTGTTGTAGAGACAGGGCATGCCCTGTCTCTGTATTTTTAATGCCAAAAGGTGCCAGGACAAGGCAATGCGAAAACTCGTCCTCGTCTGAAGCCATGGTTAAGCCAAGGGACGAGCCCGTCCCGATTTTTCATCGGGAGATGCCAGGGGACTAGCATTTGTAATGCGCGGTAAATGGAGATTTAGAGGGTTCTTTATTTGCATTTCTCCCTTCCGCATTTATCTTCGCACCATATTTAATATGAACACCGTAAAACACCACCACCACCATTTAGCAATTCGCACAGCGGACTGATGGTGTTTTATTTAAACGAATAAACAATAATCAAAAGCCTGCTGTTATACAGCAGGCTTTTTAATTTAAGTAACATGAGTGAAACTAAACTACGTATTGCTATTCAAAAATCGGGCCGCCTGAACGAGGAGTCGCTCAAACTTATCCGCGATTGCGGCATTGCCATTGATAACGGCGACGACCAGCTAAAGGTAACGGCGCGCAACTTTCCGCTGGAGGTTTTCTTTTTGCGCAACAGCGATATACCCGAATATGTGCAGGATGGCGTGGCCGATGTAGCCATTATTGGCAGCAATGTGCTGATTGAAAAAACCAGCCGCGTAGAGGTGGTAAAACCACTGAGCTTTAGTAAATGCAAAATAAGTCTGGCTATACCTAAAAACGAAACTTATACCGGCCTGCAATACTTTAACGGCAAAAAACTGGCTACCAGCTATCCCAAAACTTTACAACAGTTTTTGGATAAGCATAACCTGAGTGCCGAGATACATGAAATTTCGGGCTCGGTAGAGATAGCGCCGAACATTGGCCTTGGCGATGCCATTTGCGATATAGTAAGCACCGGCAGCACCTTGTTTAAAAACGGGTTGAAGGAAGTAGAGGTAATGCACCACAGCGAGGCAGTGCTGATAGCCGCACCCAACATGCAGCCCGAAGCGCGCGCCATTTTAGATAAATTGGTAATGCGTATAAACGCCGTGCTTAGCGGCCGCGCCAACAAATACATTTTGCTAAACGCACCTAACAATAAGTTACCCGATATTATTGCCCTGCTGCCGGGTATGAAAAGCCCTACCATTCTGCCCCTGGCCGATTCGGGCTGGAGCTCGCTGCACTCGGTAATAAGCGAAAAAGAATTTTGGGAGAAGATAGACGGATTGAAAGCCGCCGGAGCACAGGGGATATTGATTGTGCCGATAGAAAAAATGGTAATGTAATGAACGTACTAAAGCACCCCAAACCCGCGCAGTTAGCGCTTGCCCTGCAAAGGCCGGCCACCGATTTATCGGCTACGCTAAGCAGTGTAACCGCTATTATAGAAGATGTAAAAACCAACGGCGATAAAGCACTGATAAAGTATGCCCAAAAGTTTGATGGCGCTAAACTGAAAACACTGCGGGTTACCGATAAAGAAATTGCAGCAGCCGTTAAGCAGGTAGATGATAAGTTGAAGAAGGCCATTAAAACGGCTTACGATAACATACGCAAGTTCCATAAAGCGCAGCGGCTGAAAACTGAAGTAATAGAAACCACTAAAGGCGTGGTATGCTGGCGCGAAAGCCGCGCTATAGAAAACGTGGGCCTGTATATACCCGGTGGCAGTGCCCCGCTGTTTAGCACCGTGCTAATGCTGGCTATACCCGCTGCCATTGCGGGTTGTAAGCGCATAGTGCTTTGCAGCCCCACCGGTAAAGATGGTAACATACACCCTGCTACTTTGTTTGCCGCGCAACTGTGTGGCGTGCACGAGGTTTACAAAGCAGGTGGTGCGCAGGCCATAGCTGCTATGGCATACGGCACCGGTAGTATTAAAAAGGTAGATAAACTGTTTGGCCCCGGCAACCGGTTTGTTACAGCTGCCAAACAATTGGTGCAGCAACACGGCGTAGCTATAGATATGCCTGCCGGACCAAGCGAAGTAATGGTAGTGGGCGATGATACCTGCATACCGCAGTTTGTAGCCGCCGATTTGCTTTCGCAAGCCGAACACGGCGCAGATAGCCAGGTGCTGTTTGTAACCTGGAAGGAGAGTGTAATAAAAGAAGTGATAGCTGCGGTTGAAGAACAAACTGCATTGCTACCGCGCAGAGAAGTTGCCACCGCCGCACTTAAAAACTCGAAGATAATTTTAGTGAAGGATAAGAGCGAAGCGCTTAACATCATCAACGCTTACGCGCCCGAGCATTTAATACTGGCGGTTAAGAATGAAGATTACTTTATTAAGAATGTATACAATGCAGGCTCGGTGTTTATAGGCAACTATACCCCCGAAAGCGCCGGCGATTACGCCAGCGGCACCAACCACACCCTGCCTACCAACGGCTATGCAAGGGTATATGCCGGTGTATCGTTAGATGCCTTTGTAAAAAAGATAACGTATCAAAAAATATCGCCTGCCGGTCTGAAAAACTTAGGCCCCGTTATAGAAACCATGGCCGAAGCCGAAGAATTGCAGGCGCATAAAAATGCAGTAAGTATCAGGTTGAAGGAATTAAAAGGAGGAAAGAAATAGTGAGAGCGCAAGCACATCTAAACAATAAAGGCAACTCTAATCCCTCCCCGCGGGGGAGGTTAGGTGGGGGGCTATGTGCGCCTAGCACAAATTTGCCATCCACCTCCGCCATCCGCCGCAGCGTGATGGCACCTCCGCCAGCGGAGCACACAACAGCCGCGCAAGTTCTGGCAGTACTCGTTGAGGGTGAGGCGGCTGTTATGTCCCTCCTTGGGGAGGGTGGCTCGCCGAAGGCGAGTCGGGAGAGGAGAGAAACCCCAAACAACAAGCACTGTATTACATACAAACCTTAGCACAAACCCAAAAAGATAAACGCAACTAAAATGTTCGAAGTAAACGACATCATCCGCCCCAACATAAAAGAGCTAAAGCCCTACTCATCGGCGCGCGATGAGTTTAAAGGCGAAGCCTCTGTTTATTTAGATGCCAACGAAAATGCCTTTGGCTCGCCCCTGCCCGCCAACTTTAACCGCTACCCCGACCCTTTGCAATTAGAAGTAAAGGAGAAGATAAGCGCACTAAAAGGCGTGCCCACACAAAACATATTTTTAGGCAACGGCAGCGATGAAGCTATCGATGTGCTGTTCCGCATTTTTTGCGAACCGGGTTTAGACAATGTAATTATCTGTCCGCCTACTTATGGCATGTACGAGGTAAGCGCCAACATAAATAATGTAGCTATACAAAAAGTAAACCTGTTGCCCTCGTTCGATTTAGATGTTGAGGGCATACTGGAAGCTATTAACCCAAACACCAAATTGCTTTTCATCTGTTCGCCCAATAACCCTACCGGTAACTCTTTACACCCCGATGATGTAGAGTTGCTGTTAGAAAAATTTAAAGGCGTAGTGGTAATCGACGAAGCTTATATCAACTATTCGCGCCAAAAGTCGGCCATCCGCTGGCTGACGGAATATGAAAATTTGGTAGTGCTGCAAACTTTTAGCAAGGCCTGGGGCTTAGCCGGTTTGCGTTTAGGTATGGCCTTTGCCCCGCAGGTTATTATCGATTATATGAACAAGGTAAAGCCGCCTTACAACGTGGGCCAGCCAACGCAGGATTTGGCCATAGAAGCCCTCGACGGCCGCGAATGGGTAAATGCCCATATACTGGAAACCGTAAAGCAACGCAGCGCTTTAATGGAGGTTGTAAGCAAACTGGCTATAACAGAGAAGGTTTACCCCAGCGACGCCAACTTTTTTTTAGTAAAAGTAAAGCAGGCCAAGCCGGTATACGATTACTTAGCGGCACAAGGCATCATCGTGCGCGACCGGAGCAAGGTAACCCTCTGCGAAGGCTGCCTGCGCATTACCGTTGGCACCCCCGAGGAGAATGAACAATTGATTGAAGCACTAAATAAATTTGCGTGATGAATATAAGGTCATTGCGAGGAGGCTCTGCGACGAAGCAATCCCCAAAGGAAAAAGCACTGGTGAGTGGCTCGCCGGTTGTTAATCCCTCCCCGTGGGTGTTTCCTCCCGCCTTATGCGGGAGGAGGTTAGGTGGGGGGCTTAGTGTGCTAAGCACAAAATTGCAATCCACCTCCGTCCTGACCAGAGCGTCAGCACACCTCCGCCAGCGGAGGACACCAACAGCCAACAGCTTTAGCGCTAATTTTTTGAGCATTGCGCTAATGTCCCCCGCTGGCGGGGGTAGCCCTGCGGCCTTGCGCAGGGCAGGGGGTGGATGGCTCACTAATGCGTTAACAACAGATTCCCCGGCAACGACCCATATTAGCATTCCCAAACAAAGCACACTAACCCAATGAAAAAAGTCCTCTTTATCGACCGCGATGGCACACTAATCATCGAGCCCGCCGACCACCAGATTGATAGTTTTGCCAAGCTGGATTTTTACCCCGGCGTATTTAAGTGGCTGGGCAAAATTGCCGCCGAGCTGGATTATGAACTGGTAATGGTTACCAACCAGGATGGATTGGGCACCCCCAACTTTACCGAAGAGAACTTTTGGCCCGTGCAAAATTTCATCATCAACACCTTTAAAGGCGAGGGCATTAACTTTGCCGAAGTGTTTATTGATAAAAGCTTTCCGCATGAGGGGCTGCCAACGCGCAAGCCCGGCACCGGTATGCTTACACAATACTTACAAGGCCACTACGATATTGCAAACTCGTTTGTAATCGGCGACCGCATAACCGATGTGCAGCTGGCTAAAAACCTGGGCTGCAAATGCTTTTGGTTGAACGAAGGCCGCAATCTGGGCACCGCAGAGGTAAACAATACACTGGATGAACTGAAACCTTTTATTGCCGTAGAGAGCCGCGATTGGGAGTATCTGTATAATTACTTAAAGGGCGGACCTCGCAAAGCAACACACATACGCGCTACTAAAGAGACTAATATTGAAGTAGAGTTGAATTTAGAAGGCACCGGCAAGGCAGAGATTATCACCGGTCTTAATTTTCTCAATCACATGCTGGAGCAGATTGCCCGCCACGGTAGTGTCGATTTAAAAGTAATTGCCAAAGGCGATTTGCATATAGATGAACACCACACCGTAGAAGATACGGCTATTACGCTTGGCGAAGCTTTTGCCAAAGCCATTGGCGATAAAATGGGTATGGAGCGTTATGGTTACTGTCTGCCTATGGACGATGCATTAGCGCAGGTGGCTATTGATTTTGGCGGCCGCAACTGGATTGAATGGAAAGCAGAGTTTAAACGCGAACGCGTGGGCGATGTGCCTACCGAAATGTTTTTTCATTTCTTTAAATCGTTTAGCGATGCCGCTAAGTGCAACCTGAACATACAGGCCGAAGGCGATAACGAGCACCATAAAATAGAAGCCATTTTTAAAGCCTTTGCCAAAGCCATTAAAATGGCTGTGCGCCGCGATTTACAAAACATGACTTTACCAAGCACTAAAGGCGTATTATGAAACTGGTAATAATTGATTACGGGGCCGGTAACACCAAATCGGTAAAGTTTGCGCTGGAGCGCCTGGGGCTTGCACCGGTGCTTAGCAACGATAAAGAAGTAATTGCCGGTGCCGATAAAATCATCTTCCCCGGTGTGGGCCATGCCAAAGCCGCTATGGAAGTGCTAACCGCTAACGGTTTGCATACGTTCATTCCGCAATTAAAGCAACCGGTGCTGGGTATATGCTTAGGCATGCAGTTATTATGCGCGCACAGCGAAGAGGGCGATATACCTTGCTTAGGCATCATAGATGAAACAGTGAAGTTGTTTGAACCAAAACTAAAAGTGCCGCATACGGGATGGAATCAGTGCGCAATAGCGGAGGGAATGTCGCGCTTCGACTCCGCTCAGCATGACATTCCCTCTGAGGAAGACGACCAAAACAAGGAAGCATGTCAGTCTGAGCGTAGTCGAAGACAAGTGCTTCCGACAGAGTTAGCCCCTTATTACTACTTCGTCCACTCTTACTACGTACCGGTTAACCAATTTACCACGCTTAGCTGTAATTACATCAATAACTTTTCGGCGGCAGTGCAAAAAGATAATTTTTACGGCGCACAGTTTCATCCCGAAAAGAGTGGCCTTGCGGGAGAGGAATATTTAAAATGGTTTTTAAATAGGCATGATACAAGTTGGGGTCCCTCCTCTATTTATTAGAAATTGATACTATGAAACATTTGACAGTTGATGAAGCTTTTAATTCTCTTACTAAGGGCATTGCTATTGAACAATGGATAAAAGATTATGCTGAGTTAAACTATGTCGTTATTGAGTGGCTTCGAGTAGATAAGGAAAAGGATAATAGCTATTCTGTGGCCTTCTTTCGATGCTTTGATGAAGGCGAAGAAGATTTTTTTGATGTATATGAGTTTTCGCAGATTGACCCGAACTTACCATATGGACTAATTCAAAATTTCACTTCTGCAGAAGAAGCAATTTCATTTGCCATTATAAATTATCATTGCTATGGTGATAAATTTATTAATGCTGGCCTAATTCAAGATGAATATGAACTTTATTTATCACGAAAAAAGGATACTTATGATAGATAAGCTGCAAATAATACCCGCTATTGATATTATAGATGGCAAGTGTGTGCGCCTTAGCCAGGGCGACTACGCGCAAAAGATAGTCTACAATGATAACCCGGTCGAGGTAGCCAAACAGTTTGAGGCAGCCGGCCTTACCCGCCTGCATGTAGTAGATTTAGATGGCGCCAAAGCTAGCCACATCATCAACCATTCGGTGCTAAAAGCGATAACCTCATCTACAACTTTGCAGGTAGATTTTGGCGGAGGCATTAAAACCGACGAGGATATTAAAATAGCGTTTGATTGCGGTGCCGCACAAATAACTGCCGGCAGCATTGCCGTTAAGCACCGCGATACCGTGCTACACTGGCTGCAAAAATACGGTGCCGAAAAAATAATACTCGGTGCCGATGTGCGCAATGAAACTATTGCGGTGAGTGGCTGGCAGGAAGATAGCGCCATTAACCTTTTCGGTTTTTTAGGCGACTATGCCGCGCACGGCATTCAATATGTTATCTGCACCGATATTGCAAAAGATGGCATGCTGCAAGGCTCATCGATAGCTTTATATAAAAAGATATTGGAACGCTTTCCTAATCTTAAACTAATAGCCAGCGGCGGTGTTACGGATGTGGCGGAGTTAGCTACCCTGCAAACCGCAGGCCTGTATGGCGCCATCATCGGCAAAGCCATTTATGAGGGTAAGATATTATTGGATGATTTGAAAAAGTATACCGATGCTTGAGTTAGCCATCCACCTCCATCCCGATAAATCGGGACACCTCCGCCAGCGGAGGACACTAACAGCCAACAGCCTTAGCGCTTCCTTAGTGAGCATGGCGCTAATGTCCCCCGCCGGCGGGAGAGGGACCCGACGCCTTGGTCGGGTCAGGGGGTGGATGAGTATTTTAGAAACAAACACACGCACCCCATGCTAGCTAAACGCATCATCCCCTGCCTGGATATCAAAAACGGCCGCACCGTTAAGGGCATCAACTTCGAAAACCTGCGCGATGCCGGCGACCCGGTGGAGTTGGCCGCCATCTACGCCGCGCAAGGCGCCGATGAACTGGTGTTTTTAGATATTTCAGCCACCGATGAAAAACGCAAAACCTTAGTAGCCTTAGTAGAGCGCATTGCTGCCAAAATAAATATACCCTTTACCGTAGGTGGCGGTGTAAGCACCGCCGACGATGTATATGCCCTGCTGCAAAGTGGTGCCGATAAAGTATCGGTTAACTCCGCCGCCGTGCGCAACCCTGCGCTGCTTTCGCAAATTGCCGATAGGTTTGGCAGTCAGTGTTTGGTGCTGGCTATAGATGCCAAACAAACCGCCACCGGTTGGAAGGTATTTGTAAACGGCGGCAAAATTGAAACGGAGCTCGAATTATTTAGCTGGGCTAAAGAAGGCGAACAACGAGGAGCGGGCGAAATACTTTTTACCAGCATGGATAATGATGGCACGAAGAATGGCTTTGCTAATGGAGCTTTAGCGCAGTTATCCGACACTGTAAACATACCGGTGATAGCCTCGGGTGGGGCAGGCACTATGCAACACTTTGTAGATACCTTTACCACCGGTAAAGCCGATGCGGCACTGGCGGCCAGCATTTTTCACTTTGGCGAAATACCTATACCGCAGCTTAAAAATTACTTATCGCAAAACAACATCAACATACGGTTATGAAAATAGATTTTGAAAAAAGCAACGGCCTGGTGCCCGCTATTATACAGGATGCAACTACCAACAAGGTATTGATGTTGGGCTATATGAATGCCGAAGCGCTGGAACGCACACAAGCCGAAAAACGCGTTACGTTTTTCAGTCGCACCAAAAACCGTTTGTGGACGAAAGGAGAGGAGAGCGGCAACTTTTTAAACGTAGTCTCTATACAAGCCGATTGCGATAACGATACGCTGTTGATTAAAGCCAACCCCGTAGGCCCCGTTTGCCACACCGGTGCCGATACTTGTTGGAATGAAAAGAACGTCCCCAACGATTTAGCCTTCATTAAAGAGCTTGAACAAACCATAGCCGACCGCAAAGCCAACCCCACCGGCGATTCATACACCGCTAAACTATTCGCCCGCGGCATAAACAAAGTAGCCCAAAAAGTAGGCGAGGAAGCCATAGAAGTAGTAATAGAAGCCAAAGACAATAACCCCGAACTCTTCCTAAATGAAAGCGCCGACCTGCTGTTCCACTACCTCATCCTGCTGCAAGCAAAAGGCTTTGAGTTGAAGGATGTGGTAGAGGTGCTGAAGGGGAGGAAGAAATAGTTTAGTAATAAGTATAAAGCGTATAGGTGCCTTCTGAAGTTACTCTGCCACTGGAATCGAAAGTGTAAGTATAAGTAGATGGACCGAAACCATAATCGGCTGACTTTAGCAAGTTTTTACTGCTTTTACCTAAGTAGGCAATGCCCTTACTCTCATTACCTATTGAATTTTCTTTGTCATTATAGTACGTATAAGTATAGGTGTTGGAGTTATATTGACCTGTATTGTAATATAAATATGCAATATATTCGCTTGTCAAATTGCCATCTGTCCAGGTGTAAATGGTTGTATCACGCCTTGAGCTTGCAGCATTTATACTTACTTGCTGAATTAAATATCCTTGTGAATCGTAAGTGTATTTATAATCCCAAGCCGTGCCATTGCTGGTTTCTGAAGTGGCTGTAACTGCAAGTTTATCGCTATTAAGCACATATTTCATCTTTGCGGTTACACCATTAATTAGTGAAGTGTTTACTAATACAGAGTCAGTCATATAAGTAGTTTCATTTTGCTGATCTCCTATCAAAAGAATTTGTCTTCCTCTATTATCGTATGCAATACTGTCGTAAGTTTTTAAATTGGGTGTTGTTCTCGCAATAGTCTTTAGTCTTGCCTGCGCTACACTACAGGCTGTACAGCTACCGCCGCAATCCACACCGGTTTCATCCCCGTCTTTTATGCCGTTGCTACAAGTAGATGGTGTGGTATTGTCTTTAGGCCCGCAACCGGTAATAGATGTTATAGTTACGAAAGCCAGTAACATAAACAGAAAGTGAATATTTTTTTGCATTGGTAATTGGTTAGGTGGTAGCTAATATATTTAAATATCTGTACTGGGTGCCACATCAGTCATATCCGTGCGAGGTCCGCGGCTCTGCGCTAAGAAGAAGTAGTTTAGTAATACGAGTAAAGCATATAAGTATCCTCTATAGTTACCCGGCCGTTGGCATCGTAGGTATAGGAAATATTTATTTCACCGGGGGTACCCGGGTTAATTGACTTTAGCAAGTTCTTACTGCTTTTACCTAAAAATAAAATACCCTTACTTTCATCGCTGATAGAATTAGCCTTATCGGTAAAGTAGGTGTAGTTATCTACATCGCTATAATAAGAGCTTGAAATATCGTTTGCAGAACTAATGGTGCGGCTCACTAAATTGCCATTTAGCCAGGTATGGATAATTGTATCGCGTATGCTGCCGGCATCGCTGGCTCTTACCTCCTTAATTAAATAACCCTGTGCATCGTATGTATACTGATAATAAGTAACAGTGCCATTATTTATATGCTCTACTGCCGCAATCGCCAGCCCGGAACTATTAACTACATAGCTTATAGAGCCCCATATATTACTGTTAAACTCTTCGTAAGTTTTTATAACCGAATCAGTCTTATATACGTATTCGTAGCGGCGTGTATCGCCTAACGTTAAAACCTGCCTGCCGCTGTTATCGTATACAAGGCTATCATAACTTCTGTTTATCGGGCTTGTACTAATAATTGTTTTTATGCGCGTTTGCGCTACTGTGCAGGCTGTGCAACTACCCCCGCAATCCACACCGGCTTCGTCCCCGTCTTTTATGCCGTTGCTACAAGTAGATGGTGTGGTATTGTCTTTAGGCCCGCAACCGGTAATAGATGTTATAGTTACGAAAGCCAGTAACATAAACATAAAGTGAATATTTTTTTGCATTAGAACATGATTAGGTGTTAGCTAATATATGTGATTATTTGAAATGATACTGATCAGGTATCGCCTCACCCCGAAACAAAACCCCGCCCTTATTTGTTATTAGGGCATGAAGAACTACGTAATAATTGGAGGCTCGTCGGGTATTGGGGCGCAGCTGGCTTTGCAACTGGCGCAGGGCGGCGCAGCAGTGTTTGCTACCTATAACAAAAACAAACCGGTGGTTGGTAATGAGGCCATATCCTACTTTCCGCTAAACGTGTTGGATGCCGAACCTGATTTTAGCTTTTTACCCGATGTAATAAATGGCCTTGTATACTGCCCCGGCAGTATTTCGCTAAGGCCCTTTGCGCGTATAAAGCCCGAAGATTTTTTAAACGATTACAGCCTTAATGTAACCGGTGCTGTAAAAGTGTTACAGGCCGCTATGCCTAAACTTAAAAATGCCGCACAGCCATCGGTGGTGTTTTTTAGCACCGTAGCGGTGCAAACCGGTTTAACCTTCCATACACAAGTAGCAGCCAGCAAGGGCGCTATAGAGGGCCTTACGCGCGCACTGGCTGCTGAGCTTGCCCCCAAGGTGCGGGTTAACTGCATAGCGCCCTCGTTAACCGATACGCCTTTAAGCGCGGCCCTTTTAAGCACGCCCGAAAAGCGCGAGGCAAGTGCACAGCGCCACCCTTTAAAAAAGGTAGGCACGGCTGAAGATGTAGCTAACATGGCCGAATTTTTATTATCGGAAAAAGCAGCCTTTATAACCGGGCAGATACTGCATGTAGATGGAGGACTTGCCGCCCTGCGTTAATACTATGCGTACAAAAACCGCCACCACACTTACCGATAGAGATACCGACCGTATTATAGAAATGGCCTGGGAAGACCGCACACCTTTTGAAGCCATACAGTTTCAGTTTGGTTTAAGCGAAGCCGAAACCATTGCGCTGATGCGGCGCAATTTAAAACGCAGCAGTTTTAACCTGTGGCGCAAACGCGTAAACAGCGGCGTAAGCCAAAAACATTTAAAAAAGCGCAGCAACGAAATAAACCGGTTTAAAAGCAATATGCAAAGAGCCATTACGCATAATAAAATAAGTAAACGATAGCCGTGTTTAGCACCCACTATACCGATATACTTAATGCGATAGATGCTATAGACCCAATAGCCTATGGGCAAACACGTAATTACCTTACCGGTGCGGTTACACGTCTTTCGCCGTACATATCGCGCGGGGTTATAAGCACACGGCAGGTAATGCAGTCTGTTTTAAACAAAGGCCACCAGCCGAAACAAATAGATTCGTTTTTAAAAGAACTGGCCTGGCGCGATTACTTTCAGCAGGTATGGGTAGCGCGGGGCAATGGCGTAAACGATTATTTAAAGCAGGAGCAGCTGGCTATTAGCCACCATCAGCTACCGGTTGCCGTGGCGCAGGCTAACACCGGTATACAAGCTATTGACGAGGCGATAGCATCACTTTATAGCACCGGCTACATGCATAACCATGCCCGCATGTATGTGGCGGCGCTTACCTGCAATGTAGCACAGGCGCATTGGCTGCTGCCCGCCCGGTGGATGTATTACTACCTGCTGGATGCCGACTGGGCCAGCAATGCCTGCAGCTGGCAATGGGTAGCCGGCAGCTTTAGTAGTAAAAAGTATTATGCCAACCAGGAGAACATAAACCGCTATTGCAGCACCACGCAACAAGGTACCTTTTTAGATGTGCCTTATGAGCAACTGCCTACACTGCCCGTGCCCCCGGTGCTGCAAAACACCACAGTGCCCTTGCTTACTACAACACTGCCACCGGCAGCACCATTAAACATACAAAGCAATCTGCCTACGTTTATTTACAACTTTTACAACCTGGACCCACTTTGGCGAAAGGATGAACCTGCCAACCGTATTTTGTTATTAGAGCCTGCGCACTTTGCCCAATATCCGGTAAGCGATAAAAGCATTGCCTTTGCTTTGGAGCTATCGCGCAACATACCGGGCATACAGGTTTACACCGGTAGTTTTGATGAATTATTGCAGCAGTATAATTTGCAGAACATCTATTTTAAAGAGCATCCGCTAAACAGCCATTATAAAGGAACCGAAGAAGCGCGCGACTGGATGTTTGAAAACGTGCAGGGTTACTATCCCTCCTTTTTTGCTTATTGGAAAAAGTGCGAAAAACAATTGGCTGCCCAATGAAAGCTTTTAAAAAACAGCACCTGCCGCAGAAAATATGTGTTACCTGCAACCGGCCTTTTAGCTGGCGCAAAAAGTGGGAGCGCAACTGGCCCGAAGTAAAATACTGCAGCGATAAATGCAGAATGAGCAAGAAGGGGAATTAGGGAATGCTATTACCTTACTTCCAAAATTGCCACCACTTTTTAGGGTCCGGTGCTTGCGGGTGGGTGTATATATACTCCTGCTGCGATTTGGCAAAATCTTCATTCTGTTTACCGGCTAACTTCTTCGTATCTTCTAAACTATATATCTCTACGGTGTATGGCTTTATAGTTAGCAAATCAATAAGCGCGGTTAATTCTTCTGTCTCAATGCTATAAACCCGCTCACGCATTTTAATGCACGAACTTTGCGCATCGTAAGTAAGCGCTTTTGAGTTTTCTAAAAAGGCGGCCAGTATTTCAGGTGCCGCACTTAATTGATTTAATGGGCCCTTTAGCCCCGCTACACCTTCGTAAAAGCCGGCACTCAATCTTTCATTTAAATAATCTACCCCCTCTTTTTCGCTAAAGTAAAAGCTGCGGCCGCTTTCGCCAATAAGCGGGTCGTAATCCTGCTTGCCCCAAAATGGCGGGTTATATTTTAGCTCTACCATTTGCGGTGTATCCTCAAATTCATAAACCTGGCAGAAACGGATATCGAGGTTATTTATAATTTCTAATAGCTGTGCATCGGTAGCTGTTTTAGGTATCAGCACCTCGCCTTCAATAAAATCCGGCTCCGAATTGTCTAATTCTATCCTAAAATTCTGTAGGTAAAAATTGCGCAACCAGGCATATTTCTTTTCCTCGTTTCCCGAACTGAAAATAAAATCGTTCAGGTTATCAAATTCGCCCAGCATCTCCACATTCGTTTCATTGCAGGCGGCTATTGCCTGTTGCTTATCGGTAAACACACCTATCACATCACCCGAACTTTCTATATAATAGTTCTCATCGTTATAATTATAGCTGTTGGTTCTTACAATGTATTTCATACGGTTATGGGGTTTGTAGGTAAGTAACTTAAAGGGGTAGCAGCGCCGTTAT
This sequence comes from Chitinophagales bacterium, assembly GCA_044228435.1. Lineage (GTDB taxonomy): Bacteria > Bacteroidota > Bacteroidia > Chitinophagales > LD1 > Bog-950. The sequence continues at coordinate 22,924 of JBGAUW010000027.1, read as the reverse complement.
CCATCCAAAGTTCAAACTTCATGTTGCGGAACAGCCAATCAATATTCAAATCAAAATCACGCAACTGAACCTCACGCTTTAAAACTTTAGGCACAATAAAATTTATAAACCAGCTGTTATGCGTTATTAGCAAGGCCTTTAATTTGCCGGTAAGCAAAAAAGGACTTAGTAACAGGTCGGCCACTTCTTTATCGGCTTTGTATAGACTATACACACTATTTAATTGTGCGCTGTTAACGGCGCCATCGTCAATAGCATTTACAAAATCAGCCAGCGTGGGTATAAACTTATTTTGAAAATCGGGCAACAGATGGTCCTGTTCCAGCATATCTTTAATGTTTACGCTCCGCCCTGCCGAGTTGGTTAACTGATGCCCAAACACCGGCGTAATTACATTGGCAATACCCCAATGGTTGTGCAGTAATCGGTGACGGTTATCGGCGCATAACTCTTTGGTGCAATCCATAAAGGAATGGATGGGCAGGTAATCTTCGGGCACACCGCCGCGGCGTTTGGCAGATAGTTGAGCGTGGGCGTATGCATTCAATGCTTTAAATTTTAAACCAATATAAAATGTTTCGTGCAATAACCGCTTACGGCTTATCCCTTCCTATAAATCTTTCTTTACCTAACAAAAACTGTATAGCACGGGTTACGTTGCGCTCTACCGATTCTTCGGTTTTCAAATGGCCTATGTAACGCACAATCTCTTTCTGCCGCGAGGCGGGCAGGATATCAAATACTGCTTTCGCTTTTTTTTGGGGTTAAAGCCGTTTGCAACTTTGGGTGCATAGTTATGTTGCCGTCGGCAGGGTCGTAAGCGATGGTGAATGTGGCTGTATCACCTACCTCTTTTCTGGCAGCTTTGCGCATAGGCCCGTTTAAATATAAGCACCTGCCGACGGTGCATTTCTTACTCAAGCAATATAACACTGAAACCTGAACCCACACTATACATGGTTACAGTACTGTTGAATGGATTATCTACCTGCACATTAAGAACGTCGCCTGCGTTAAGGTAAAACACACCTGCAGGCTTACTGGTACTGGTATTATATCCAAAAAAGGTATTTACTACCCCCGATATACTAAAAACTAAAGGGCTGCCATTTCTTATAATTCCGGCACCGGAGCCTCCGTAATGAACAACCGAGGCGCTAACCTCGTAAATACCCGATTGCGATACTGTAAAGTTACCGGTAGTTACATTGTATTGATTGTTTAGGTTTTTGTGTATAGTATTCCATCTAACCACCCCCCTGGAATAGGAAGGAATAGTTTGTGGCGCCGCGTTGGTGGCCACTAAATATATAGTTGCCCCGGGGCCGGTGGGGCCTGTTGTTCCGGTACTACCGGTGGCACCTACATCACCGGTTGCGCCAGTATTACCCTGCGCTCCCGTGGCCCCTACGTAGCCCGTTGGTCCGGTTGCACCTACAGCACCGGTAGCGCCAGTATTGCCTTGCGCCCCGGTTGCACCTACGGAACCCGTCGGGCCGGTGGCGCCTACATTGCCACTTATACCAGTGCTACCGGTTGGGCCGGTTGCACCTACAGCACCGGTAACGCCAGTATTGCCTTGCGCCCCGGTGGCGCCTACGGAACCCGTCGGGCCCCTATCACCGGTTGGCCCTGTATTGCCTGTTAAGCCGGTACTACCTTGTTCGCCGGTGGCACCTGTATTGCCCGTTGGGCCGGTATTACCTTGTAAACCCGTAGCACCAATATTGCCACTGGGGCCGGTAGCGCCGGTTATGCCTTGTATGCCCGTATTGCCGGTTAAACCTATTGGCCCTTGTGCGCCGGTAGGGCCCGTGTTACCGGCTTGCCCTTGTAAGCCCGTGGGACCGGTGGGGCCTATTGCCCCTTGCTGGCCGGTAGGGCCCGAAAGTTGACAAGGAGAGACCCAGCCCACACTTGTAGTAAAATAAAAAAAGCAATTAGCGGTAATATCGTAAACTAACAAGCCATTAGCCGGCGCAGGCAGGGCCAGCCGCTGTGCAGTAGTCATGCGCGGGGCTAGAAAGCCTTTATCGGTTGCATCTAAATGCAGTATAGCACTACCATCGGGATTGGTGGTGCCTATGCCCACGTTATTTTGCGCCCGTGCTTGCAAAACCACAAATGCAAAAAGTAAGTAGTAGATCTTTTTCATAACCCGGCACACCAAATATAGCACGCATTTAATATATTGTTGCAAAATTCAACATAAAACTGTGGGTTTATAAGCCTATACTTAAATGGTGAATGCCGGGGCCTTATTTTTAAAAACTTTTCATTACGGCTTATCCCTCCCTATAAATCTTTCTTTGCCTAACAAAAACTGTATAGCACGGGTTATGTTGCGGTCTACCGATTCTTCAGTTTTTAAATGGCCTATGTAGCGCACAATCTCTTTTTGCCGCGAGGCTGGCAGGGCATCAAATACTGCTTTTGCTTTTTTGTTTTGGGTTATTGCTGCCTGCAATTTGGGATGCATGATTAAGCTGCGGTCGGCAGGGTCGTAGGCGATGGTGAATGTGGCCGTATCGCCAACATCTTTACCAGCCGCTTTGCGCATAGGCCCGTTTAAGTAGAGGCGCCAATGGCCGCTATACTTTACCAGGGTTTGAGTATAGGCATGTCCGTCTATAGTGCCACTAACAGGTATAGGGCCTTTGTCTTTGCCGGCTTGCTTAAACACCGACTTTAATACGGCTTCGGGCAACAGCACATAGGGGTTAACACCTATAATTTGTATGGCGGCTTTAAACTTTGGCATGCCACCAAAGTATAAAAAAACACAAACACCAGTGCAAAGTGCAGCGGTGCTTGTTTGAATCCTGTTTATAATAGAGCGCTTATTTTTGCGCGGTGTTGTTGCTGTTGGTAGTACTATTTATGGTTAACTGCAAGTTCGATTTTGCGCCCATATCGTAATATTCGTGGTTTACAACCCAGTTATCTTTATCACGTTCTAAACGGGCACGTTCAAGGTTGTTTAAGTGGCTGCGAAAATTTTCGCGGGCAGCCATTAATTTATCTGCGTCGCTTAAGGTAGCTTCACTGCGCATGGCTTTATCGCGGTCTAATTTAAACTGTGCCGTTTGCAGTGCTTTGCGTTCGGCTTTCGCTTCATCTTCGTGTATTTTAATATGCTCGCGGTGCGCTGCTATTAAATCTTTGTTATCCTTTTTAAGCTGTGCCTTGTATTCTCGCAAATCGGCTTTGGCATCTTTATATTCTTTATGTGCCGCAGCTGTTTTTTCGATGCGGCAAGCCTGCCCCGCTGTTTTAACGCGTTGTTGCTGGCGGTTTACTTTTATCAAATCCTGGTTTACCTGTTGTTGGTTGCTACGTATATGTTCCATTGCAGCTTTCATATCGCCGGCCGCAAAAGCACCGGTTGCTAATACTACTGCCATACCGGCAGTTAGTAGCCCTTTCATCCTATATGTTTTCATCATTTCCCAATTTAGTTGAACAAATAGTATCTACCTGCTTATTGCAATTTACATGCAACAATTTATGGGGCAATTTGCACCTCAAAAAGAGCAGGTTTCGGGCGGGGTATGGAGGGAAATACACAGATATCGCGAAGGAGAGGCTAAATACAATAGCTCTCGCAGAAAGCACGGAAAACGCAGAAGCAAACAGCCACTAAATACACAGAATACAAAGAATGCTCAGAAGGAACAGCCGGATACAATAGCTCTCGCAGAAAGCACGGAAAACGCAGAAACAAACAGCCATTGAATACACAGAATACAAAGAATGCTCAGAAGTAACAGCCGGATACAATAGCTCTCGCAGAAAGCACGGAAAACGCAAAAACAAACAGCCATTAAATACAAAGAATGCTCAGAAGGACTAGCCTCCCTGTTATCTACGGCACCAACAACTTCACACTTTGGCGCACTTTTTTGCCATCGGCGTATAATATGTAGTTGCCGGTAGGCAGGGCTTGCGTGTTTAGCGGCAAGGTGGTGCCGCCGGTTACTTCGCGCTTAAGCAGTTGGCGGCCGGTAAGGTCGCACACGGTGAGGGTGAGCGGGCCTTTAAGGCCGGTGGTGTTTACGGTAAACAGACCGGTGGCCGATGGGTTGGGATAAACCTGCAGTTTGCCTGCCGGCTCAACAGCTGTAATGCCGGTGGCTATGGCAGGGCGTTGCCAGTGGTTCTCTCCGGCTTTGCTTACCCATACAGCTTCGAGCAACATGCTATCGGTTTTGGTAAGTATAGGGCACAGGTACGATTTGGCTATCAGGCTATCGGCCGAAAGGGTGAAGGTGTTAAAGCCATGGTCGTATAAGTTTACGTAGCGCTGCTGGGGGTTAAATAGCAGCGATGAGCTTTGCAGTCCGTTTTGAAAAGAAGGGCTAAGGCCGCTTTCATCCAGGTTGCCGCGGCTAACGCTGGTGCCCATAATTTCGATAGCCAGACTACCGGCACCGGTGGCGCCGTTGTAGGCCAGCGAATCGAAGGGCCTAAGGGGCACATCGCTCCAAATGTTCATGTGAAAATCGCCGCTTAATATTACGGTGTTGTTTATCTGGTTATCGCGCAGGTGTATAAGCAGCGAGTCGCGGCTTTGAGGGTAGCCGTTCCAGGTGTTGCTTAGTCCGCTGCCGGGCAGGGGCAAGCCGCCTAAATCCCAGGGGCTGAAAAGTTTTTCGCTGCCAATTATTTTCCAGGTGGCGGTAGAGTTTTTAAGGCCGGCTTTAAGCCAGTCAAACTCCGCATCGCTCATGGCTTTTATGCTACCGGTGCTAAAGGTATCGCGGCGGTTAACCAGGTTAATATCAATCATAAAAATATCGAGCAGCTGCCCGTAAGATACCTTGCGCCAAATGCGAATAGAATCAGTAGGGTCTTCGCGAAAGGGCACAAACTCGCGGTAGGCGCGGGCTGATTTGGCGGGGTTGCTGCGCACTACATCGTGGTTATCCCAGGTGCATATCCAGGGGTAGCTGCGGCGGGCTTCGCGCAAATCGGGGTCGGTAAGGTAAAGGCGGTGGCGGGCGCGCCAATCTTCGGTAAAGGTATCGCGCGGGCCTATAAGTGCCTCGGGCGGCATGCGCACCTCTTCGTTAGGGTCTACAAAATCGTAAATGTAATCGCCTACATGTATCAGTGCTTTTAGCGGCAGGCGGGCCAGCTGGCGGTAAGCATTAAAGTAACCCGAAAACAAGCTGCTGCAACTTACCAGGGCCATGGGTATACTATCTAAACTGCCGGTGGGGGCCGTGTAAGTAATACCGGTAACGGAGTTGATGCCCTGCATACTAAAGCGGTAGTAGTAGCGGGTAGCAGGTTGCAGACCGGTTACATCTATTTTAAGGGTGTAGCCCCAGCTGCTATCTAAGATATGATTGCCGCTGGCAACGCTGGTTGAAAACAAACTATCGGTGCCCAGTTGCCAGTTTATGGTGCGGCCGTGTAATGAATCGGCGGGTTGGGTGGCGGTCCAGATTAATACGCCATCGGCAGTAGGGTCGCCGCTGGCCACGCCGTATATAAAGGGAGCGTGGGCAGTATCGGGCGCCAGGTTAAAAGATTGAGCATTGGCAACGGAAACCGACAAAAACAGCAAAAGGGCAAGCAGGCGCATGGGGGTAGTTATTTGCATTAAAAATAATGTTTTAGTAATAACAAGGGTGAAGGGCGAAATGTTTGAGGGGGAGCCAAATGCATTTAACCGCTAAGGGCGCAAAACGAATACAGGTAAATACATTTAAACGCAAAGGGCGCAAGGAGATGCAAAAAGAATAATGATAAAAAGCAAAGGGCGCAATGAATACATTTCATCCGCTAAAGGCGCATAGCAAATACATATAAATACATTTAAACGCAAAGGGCGCAAGGAGATGTAAAAAGATAAATGATAAACGCAAAGGCGCGAGACACATACACTTAAACGCAAAGTGCGCGAAGGGAATGAGAATAGTAATGATAAGAGCAAAGGCCGCAAAGAATACAGTTAACCGCTAAGTATGAATACAAACTAATACAATAGAACGCAAAGTAGATGGTATCTCTTTGCGTTGCTTCGCGAAAATTCTTCGCGTTCTTTGCGGTTAATTGTATTGATCTCTTTACCCCTTTTTGCGACCTGCGCGTTGCGGTTTTAGGGCTTTACTTTTCTCAAAAAGGTCGTCGGATTGCTGTTCGGGCAGGGTGCCGTTTTTATATTTTACCATAGCATCGCTCATTCCAAAAGAGGGTATCTTTATTTTGCTCCAGTTCACCTTGTTTTCCATAGTTCAGCTTTTATACCATTGATAATTAAAACCTAATACCTTGCTTGAATGGGGAAATGCATGCCCGTATGCACGCTATAAATATAATTTGTATTTATGCGCAATTCGACACCAGCATTACAGCACTATAACATGAAAACAACCTTTACACTTGTATTTGCCTTTGCATGTATTTTAACCGCTACCGCACAAATTGGCGGCTATTTAGACCCCAGCTTTGCGGGCAGCGGCCGTGTAATACGCAGTCTGCCGGGTAACAGCGGCAACATAGCCCGCGGGGTGGCGCTGCTTGGCGATGGCTCGCTTTTAGTAGTGGGCGAAACCAACAGCACCGTAACCGGTAAAGATTTTTTTGTAAGCAAGTTTAGCACCAGCGGTGTGTTAGATAATACCTTTGGCACCGGCGGCACCGTTACTACCGATTTACAGCTGGGTAGCGATGATGCAGCCTACTCGATAGTAGTAGATGCCAACAACAATTTTATACTGGCCGGCAACAGCAGCGATGGCACCAAACAATCGGCGGCGCTGGTGCGCTACCAGCCCAATGGCCGGTTAGACAGCACCTTTGGCACCAACGGCATTGTAATTACCAATTGCATTAGCGGCAACGCCGATAACTTCCGCAAGGTTAAAATACATACCCTTACCGGTAAAATACTGGCTGCGGGCAACTCGGTATACAACAACAATTATGCAACCGCTGTAATAGCGCGCTACAACACCAACGGCACCTTAGATACCGGCTTTGATACTACCGGTATTAATGTGTTCCCTACACTGGGCAGCAACTATACCGAGCTGCGCGATTTATATGTAGCCCCCTCGGGCAAGGTAACGGCCGTGGGCAACACTACCCATATTGGCAGTGCAGTGCCTTTTGACGGATGGCTTACGCGCCTTAACGCCAACGGCACACCCGATGTAACCTTTGGTACCGGCGGCGCAATGGTAGAAGATTATCACACCTACAACAACGCTATGTATATTGAACCGGGCACCGGTAATATATATACAGCCGGCAGCGAAATTGCCTACTTTGGCGAAAGCAATTATAACGAGCGCCTTAGCGTAAAGCGGGCTACAGCCAACGGACAGGATGATAACTGGGCTTATGCGGGCAGTAACATTTACTACTTTACCTCGCCGGGGGGCGCACCTGCCTATGCCAATGCCATGGTAGTAACGCCCGATGGTTATTTTATAACCGCCGGTGCGGCTTATACCAACACCGAAAGAGCGGGTTTACTAATGAAGCTGGAACCCGATGGCAGCCGCGATGTTACCTTTGGTATAAGCGGTGGCTATGCACAAATAACCGAAACGTTTAACACCACCAACCTTACCGAAATGAACGATATGGTGTTGCAGCCCGATGGTAAAATAGTTGTGGTGGGATACACCGGCAGCGCTATGTTTATTGCCCGCTATTTTGGCAGCACAGTGCCGCGCTTAAGCTCGTTTAACCTTTCATCGCCGGCCAATAACACCAACAATGTTATATGCACTGATGTTACCTTTGACTGGACCGATGCACCGGGCGCTACCGGCTACGAAATAGAAATAGACAGCAACCCTAATTTTAGCAACCCCGATACCAGTTATTCCGGCATTTCGTATTTAGAAAGTTATATGGTAAGCGGTGTGCGCAATAGCGGCACTACATACTATTGGCGTGTAAGGGCCTACAATAACGATTCGGTGGGTGCCTGGGTGGGCCCACGGCAGTTTACTACCGCGGTGGATAATATTACGCTTATTACACCTGCTAACGGCGCTATAAACGTGGCCACCTCTTCTGTGTTTTTTGATTGGAGCGATGTGCCCCTTTCGGCTAACAGCATTGATGTTTATAATATAGAATACGCTACCAACCCGGGATTTAATAATGCAGTATCGGTTCCGTTCTTTTCGGGCATAAGCGACTATACCCAACCCAACCTGGACGCTAATACCACGTACTACTGGCGCGTGCGGGTGGCCCACGGGGCGGTTTGCTATGGCCCGTGGGGCTCAGCGCAGTTTACTACCGGTGGCCCATCGGGTATAAACGATGGCAAAGTGCTAAGTGGTGTATCGGTATATCCTAACCCGGCAACAGACTTGCTATTAATTAAAGGTCTGCAACCAACTGATGTAGCTGTGGCTAAAATATACGATGCTGCCGGCCGCTTAATGCACGGCGGGCTGGTAAACAACAAAGTAAACGTAAGTGAGCTACCGGCAGGTGCCTATACCCTACTACTTAGCACCGAAAGTGCAAGCGGCAGCTTTGGGTTTATAAAGCAGTAAGCTATAATAGCGAACAGGCTGCATTTATGCTAACGGCATAATGCAGCCTGTTTTATTTAAACCCCTTTACAATTTTATGCAGGTTAATACCCTTGCCAAGCACTGGTTTAAAAATATCGCCCTCGCTTTTTATACGCTCTACGGCGTTAAATATGGTAAAGTCGCGCATCTTCAATCCTTTCTTTACCTCCTCCCAATGCAGCGGCATACTTACCGTGGCACCGGGCTTGGGCCTTACCGAGTAAGGGGCCGCAATAGTTGCCTGTGCGCGGTTCTGCAAAAAATCGAGATACATTTTGCCCTTGCGGTTTTTGGTCATGCGCTCAATGGTGGTATACTTAGGCAACTGTTGGTGCACCAATGTAACTACCACCCGTGCAAACTCTTTGCTTTGCTCGTACGTATACTTAGCGCCCAGCGGGATGTAAATATGCAAACCGGTGCTACCCGAGGTTTTTGGATAAGAGGGCACACCCATATCATCCAGCACCTGCCTGGTTACCTGCGCGGCCTCTATCACCTGGTCGAACGAATTTTTATCGGGGTCTAAATCGATAATGCACCAGGTAGGGTTGTCGTGTTTTTTAATGGTGCTGCTCCAGGGGTTTAGCTCTATGCTGCCCTGGCTGGCCATCCAAAGTATATCGGCTTCGCTGGTGGGCACTAAAAAATGCCGGTCGCGGTTATCGGCTTCGCTATGGTATAAATAGGTCTTTACCCAGTCGGGCGCCTTACCGGTCACATCTTTCTGATAAAAGCTTTCGCCTTTTATGCCATTCGGATATCGGTTCAGCGACTGGGGCCTGTCCTTTAAGTAAGGTAAAATAATGGGCGCTACCTGGTAGTAGTAGTTAATCATTTCACGCTTCGTTATTTTTTCGTCGGGCCAGTAAAACTTGCCCAGGTGGTTGAACGTAAGCGTATGGCCGTTTACTTTTTTAACCTGTGTATCTTCGCTGGGGTTAAGCAGGGTAAGCCTTTCCTTGCCCACCGGTGCCGCAATGCGCTTTTCAATGGCAGCAGGTTTATCTTTTTTAATGGCCTTAGCCACCGGTTTTTCTTTTTCTAAAGTAACTACGGATGCCTTTTTATCAATCCGCATACCTTCAAACGAGGGGTGGCGCATAATGCCATCGCTGGTTAGTTCGGCGTAGCTTACCTCGCATACTAAAGTGGGTTTTAAAAACACAGCCGTAGCATGCGGCGGGTTGGGCCTGAAGCGCGAAGGCTTGTTTATATCGGGCAGCTCAAAAAACGGAACCTTTTTAGTGATGAGTGGCTTAAACTGCTTCATCATCTTTTTTTGTGTGTCGATACTAAAACCGGTACCCACCTTGCCCGTGTATATCAGTTTGCCTTTATCGTAAACACCCACCAGCAGCGAGCTGAAGGGTTTGCTGGTATCATCGTTCAGCGTGTAGCCGCCAATCACCATCTCCTGCCGCTTGTTGCTTTTTATTTTCAGCCAATCGTTGGTGCGCTCGTTTACAGCATAGGGACTATCTTTCCGCTTGGCCATTATACCCTCTAAACCCATTTTGCGGGCCACCTCAAAAAAGTTTTTGCCATTGGCATCTATGGCCTCACTCAGGCGAATAATCGTGCTGCCCTTGGGCATTTTTGCTTCCAGCAGTTTGCGCCTTTCGGTAAGAGGCACGCCGGTAACATCTTTACCATTCAGCCACAGTATATCAAACACGTAATACATCAGCTGTCCATCGGCCTCGCTACGCCAGTTTTGCAAGCCGCCAAAAGTAGGCAGCCCTTTATCGTTTACCATTACAATCTCGCCGTCAATAACAGCCTTTATCTTCCATTTTTTAATGGCCTCGTAAACCGGGTAAAATTTTTCGTTAAATAGTTTATCGTTACGCGATTTTAACTGGCTGTTGGCCCCGTCAATAAAAGCCAGGGCGCGGTAGCCATCCCATTTAATTTCAAACAGCCACTCGTCGCCATCAAAGGGAGCGTTAACCAAAGTGGCCAGGGCAGGGCGTAGTTTTAGAGGCAAGGCGTTTTTCATTTTTGCAGCTTGTAGCCTTGCGCTAAAAAATGGTGCCCGGTGGGGTGGGGTGTTTATTTGCCGGTGAGGCGGCTGTTGGCTGTTGCACCCTATCCTACAGGAGAGGGCTGGGGTGAGGTGGCTGCTGGCAGCGGTCGGTCGTCAGCCGTCGGTGGTCGAGAGCTATGGCACAGCATTTTAACCCTTGCAACAAACAACAACTATGAGCGACGATAAAACAAAAACGGGGCCGCAAGACCGCAGCCGTATAAGCCTGAGCGAAAACTATGAAGTGAGTTACTGGACAGAACGCTTTGGCGTGGATAAGGACCAATTGGAGAAATTAGTGCGCGAGGTAGGGCCTATGGTAAAAGATGTAGAGGCTATTTTGAAGCATAAAATTTAAACGGTAGTAACTACTTTTTGTATTATTAAGTCTGTTTAAAACCGCTTATGCTGCAGGCTTTTGCCCCTATTGTGGCCCCCGATAGTAAAGTGCTTATACTGGGCACCATGCCCGGTGTGCGCTCGCTGCAATTGCAGCAATACTATGGCCATAGTGGTAATCACTTTTGGCGCTTGCTGTTCGCCTTGTTTAACCAACCCTTTAGCACTGAATACAATACCCGCGTTAACCTGTTGCTGCAACATAAAATTGCCCTGTGGGATGTACTCAGTCACTGCGAGCGCGAAGGCAGTAGCGATAGCAAAATACAAAACGAGGTAGTAAACGACTTTAATAAGTTTTACAAAAAACACCCGCATATTAAAGCTGTGTTTTTAGATAGCACTACTGCCAAAAAATTATACGATAAACATATTGGCACCGGTGCGCACCCGCACCTTCAGTTCTATTTACTTCCCTCGCCCAGCGGACAGCACGCACGCATGAGCTTTGATGAAAAGCTAAAAGCCTGGCAAAAGATTACAGAGGTGTTGGGGGATAAGTAAATTGAAATAAAATAAAGCTTACCCTTTAATATCAGGCATATCCAGGTAGCCAAACTCTTTACTGTTTAATTCCGGGCCGTTATACTTGCCGTGCTTTAGCACGGTATAAACCATCCATACCACTAAAAAGGGCGATGCTATCACCATAATCAGCGCTGCTATCATTGTTGATTCAAAAATGGCGAGCATGGTTGTTGCAACTAAAAAGATGAGCACAAACAACACAACCAATTTATCGTTGGTAAGCATAAGAGTAAAGTTGAGTGTTAGTTAATACCGGTTTTATAAAAGTGGTGCGATTTTAATGAGTGCGTCAGTGTATTAATATAATGGCGGGCACGGCTAAAATCGGGGGCATTAAACTCTACCAAAGGATGCTCTAAATCGCTGTGCATTAGAATGCTGTAAACCATCCACCCAAACATAAACGGCGAAAGGCAAAGCATTACAATGGCCTGCACCATGGTCTCTTCAAAAAGGGTTAAACCTGCAGCGGTTATCAAAAACAAAACAACCACGGGAACGGCGAAGCGGTAGTCGGTTAGCATAGCGGTAGATTTTATACCCAAAGGGCATAAAAGATTGTGCCATGTTAAAATGGACTGCGTTACAGGGCCGTGTGTGAGAAAATTATCTCACAGCTTTTTCTGTTTATGTAAAATACTTACATGTATATTTGGTAAGCGGAAGTAATCATTTATGGTTCCATACAGAAACAGGCCATTGGGTAAAGTGTTAAAGGCGTTATCGATTGTATGCCTTGCCGCCGGTTTATATTTTTTTATCGGACCCATGATTCACAACCTGCCTCCTGTAACACCATGGTTCCCGCTATTCATGTTTCTGTATTTTGTACTGATTGTTGTGGGTAACATATTGGATAAAGAGGAGATTAACTTTTCCGACAACCATAAATACAATCTGTTGTATTTAAGGGCCTTTGATAACGACAATTTCTTCAACAATCACGAAACTTTATTAGCCAGGCAGTTTCACGCTAATATTAATAAGTTCTGCATAGGCAAACCTGGCGAGAAATTTGAAACACTGGGATTTACACGCATCTATTTGAACCCTGTTGGTGATAGTTGGAAAACAGAAGTTAGCCGGTTAATAGAAGAAGCCGACATTATATTTTTTTATTACAACAAGAGTGCGGGCGCCAATTGGGAGGTAGGCGAATTAATAAAGCAAAAGGCATTGAATAAAACCTTGCTTTATTTTCCATATAATAAAAAAGTAAAAACATATAATTTCTATTGCAGTTTAAAAGCTGAATTAGAGAAATACAGCATTAACCTACCTGTAATAGATGAAAATAAATTCAACCAAACTCAACTTATTTCATTTGATGGCGCCAATAAGGCAGCAGTAATTGCGTATCAAAATAAATACCTTGGGTTTTTTGATAAACTGCCGCTTATTAAACTTTCCAATGTTGCCACTACTTTGTCTTTTTACTTAAAGTTAAGGCCTTACCTGGTAAGGTACAAAAGCAGCCCCTCGTTTATAGCGTATTTTTTTATGGGCTTTCAGGTATTAGTGTGGCTGATTATAATCGTATTACTTACCGGTATTGTTTTTAACTTGGTAACTAAATAAACTAAATCAAAACAATGTGTAATAAAAAATATTTAACATTGATAACGAATACAAATAACTTATAATAGTAAGTGCCGGGGCTAAACGTGTTTAACATCCCATAAAAAACATAAGCATGAATATTTTTATTGGCTTTGGATATAACGATAACGACAAATGGATTAAAGAGCTTGTATTCCCTTTGCTGGAATCGTTTGATGTAAAAATTTCTACCGGCGAAGATTTATACGGTGATATTATTTCGGAAGAAGTAAAGGCACGAATAGAGAAGGCCGATGGAGTAATTGCTTTTTTAACCCGTCGCGAAGCTTTGGCCTCGGGTAAATTTACGTCGCACCGCTGGGTGTACGATGAACTTTCAACCTCTATAGCGTGTAAAGTTCCGGCGGTAGAAGTGCGCGACAAAATGGTAGATCCCCAGGGCGGTATTGCCGGCGACAGGCAAAGAATAGAGTTTGACCTGGAACAGAAGGCCAAATTACTGGTTGATATTGCAAAAATGCTGGCTGTATGGCGGCGCAATATTAAGGGAAGAAGATTGTTTTTGTTGCCAAGAGATATTGTACAGGATGCACGCCCGCATATAAATAAAGAAGATTTAAAATGCACCTACCGGTTTATGACCGGCACGCGGGAATCGCAGGATTACAAGGCAAAGCCATTTAAATTCGGGCAGGGATTGTGCGTAGATGTATTTAATGTGCCCAGCGAGGATAGTTTAGTGCAGGTAAATATAACCGGGCCCGGCTTTGAGTGGTCATCGGATTATGAGTCGGTACAACTGCTTTCTATTAATCTTCAAAAAAACTAAAACCATGCCTGAACTAAATACCAATTATAAAATTGCACAAGGCTTTAGCTACCAGGGCGACGACTGGTGGAAATGGTGGTTATGGATAGATGCTGCCGACGATATGTTAGATGAGATAGAGCACGTAGTTTATACCCTGCACCCCACATTTGCAAACCCGGTAAGAAAAACAAGCGACCGGCGATCGCATTTTAAGTTAGAAACAGAGGGCTGGGGCACGTTTGTAATAAGAGCTAAAGTGGTGCTAAAAGACGGTAGCGAAATACTATTGAAGCACGAACTGAGTCTGCAATATCCCGATGGAACTGCTAACAACGAATAAGCAGGTATAAATTACAACCTATCAATGGCAGCGCCATTTATATACAGTGCTTTTATTTCATACTCCCATGCCGATTGTGGCGATGTGGCGCCGGTTATACAGAAAGGAATTGAGAATATAGGGAAACCCTGGTACCGCCAAAAAAGAAATCTCGATATTTTCAGAGATGAAACAAACCTTTCGGCCAGCCCCGAACTTTGGCCTAATATTGAGTTAGGCCTGCTTAATTCAGATTTTCTGATATTACTGGCATCTCCGCAAGCGGCAAAGTCCGGCTGGATTACCGATGAATTGATAGTATGGATAAACAAAAATTACTCGGATAAAAACGGGCTGCAAAAAATATTTATTGCACTTACCGATGGAGAAATAAGCTGGGATAAAAAAAGTAATGATTTCGACTGGGCCGTTACAAACGCTATTCCGGTAGCACTTAAAGGCAAATTTAAATCAGAGCCCCACTGGGTAGATTTAAGGCCTTATGTAAACCAAACCAAAAGCGGTAAACAAATAAACTATAAGGCGGCAGGGTTTACAACAGCAATAACTAAAATTATAGGAGCGATTACCGGGAAGAACCCGCGGGATATAGAGTCGGCAGAACTAAGAAGAAACAGAGCTGTAAATGGGGTAATAACTATAGCTACGCTGCTATTTTCATTAATAGTTTGCATAAGTGTTTTTCTATATCTCAGCCGCGCAAAGCAACAAAATATCTCACGCTCAAATTATTTGATTTATGAAGCCAGCAAGGCTGCCCCTGTAAATGTTAATAAGGCACTGCTGTTTTACCAATCGGCCTATGCCAACAATACAGATAGTAGTGTATTTGCACTATTATGGGATTTTTACAAAAGCAATACCATTACCCGTGAAGTTTATATGCGTAGCCCGGATGATACCTTGGCATTGCCGGACACTCTTAGTCATTTTTTTAAAACAATAGAGAATATACCTGATGTAGATAGCACACAAGTTAGAATGTCATCCGGTGACTATGTAAGGGGCATTTATACGTATTCACTTTCAAAAAAAACCGAATTAAAATTTTGGAAGAATCGGATTGAAGAAAAAATGGGAGATAGTATTTGGCAAACTTGTGCAGGTTTTCATTTGCCTTCGCAATCCTCTCCTTTCTTTAATTCAAAAACAGAAGTGTTTTATCTTGTAAATAATAGTATTCAAAAAAATTCATCTTTCGTTTGTGTATACAATATCGTTACCTGTAAGGCATCGGATTTAATTACCAGCGATAGCAATGGAGTTTATAGTTTACTAAATAAAGCGCCCGACGGGCCTTTAACTGAATACATTAATAACCTTAAAGCAAATACTCTTTCACTCTTCGATATAGCTGAAGGCCATCAAAATAACAAGGAAATAGCATTAGCCACAGCAAGTGATGATGGCAATTACCTGCTAATTGTGCCCCGTGTTGTGGGGGCCGGATACCGGTTTAAAAGTAACAATTCCTTTACTGCACTTTTTGTGGATTTGAACAAACTATCTTATACCCTGAAAGAAATAAAGTATCCTGCCAATTATACTTTTGATATAGAAATTGAAAATGTATCTATAAGCCCCGATAATAAATTTATCTATTTGCAGCTTAACGGTAATGTAATTAACGGAGCCAGCCTTATCTATAATTTCGACAAAACAACACCCTTTTTAAAGCTGTTTCAAAATAACGGGTGGTCAACTAAACTAAATAGCGATGCACCCCGTTGTTCAGCTTGGGCTATAACCGGTGAGCATAAAACCGAATTGTTTTATGGCACCGATGCGGGGAATGTATATGTTGTAAACCTTGTGGGGGTTAATGAAGGCAACACCAACCCCTATATTGTCAAATGTTCTACAACCGATAATTATGGTGCTGTTACATCTGTTTTTGCCACGGGCAATTACATTTTTGCAGGAACCAGCAGGGGTAATGTGATAATTTGGGCTAACGAAAATAAATATTCACAACAAGTTGAATTAGACGGATATAAGTTTCTTACAGCACTTACGCTTCAACAGGGAACTACAATTACAAAGCTATTTTTCGACAGCCCAAAAAATATGTTGGTTTGTTTGAGCAGAGATGGGGTAATGTGGAGGGTATTACTTAAACAGTTTGCAAATATTGATCGTGAACCTGAGAAGTTGTCGCATAACCTGGGTAAACTACTTATGGACCGTTGACGGTTTATTGCTAAGCTGGCTTGATTTGGCAAAAGGAAAAATGTGGCTACGTGGATATTGTGTTGCACGACTTGTATGTGTTTCTAATAATTTCTCACCGAAAAGGTGATAAATTGTTAATTAATGTTCTTCGTTGCGCACAAAAACGAATTATTAGTATCGATAATACTTCTTTTTTAAAAATTTGTTTCTAACGTTAGCTTGCAAAGCGCATTAGTAATGCCGCTTTTTACCTAAACATATTCATTAACCCCCAAAAAACTAATCAAAATGGGACTTCAAAATCAATTTAACGACATTATTAAAAGACATTTGAGTGTTTATGCGGCATGGCTACCTATTGCCAATGCATATACCTTAGGCGATTATGGTATTTTCAACGATGGGGTATTTGTCAAAATGGGTAACATTGGCGAATTTGGAATTGCTATTGAAGAGGAAAATGGGGAAGATGCCACACTCGATTTTACTTCAGAAGATACGATTGTAACGCATACCGGTGTAGCGGCGCAAGTGCAGGTAAATCCAGCCCTTGGCATAGGAGGCGATGTGAAGTTTACATTTCAGAAAGAACGCTCTTTTTTGCTAAAAGTGCCCGTTATTAAGGTTAAGCAAATAAAGAATGTTAACCAGGTAGGTACGAAACTTAAAGAAGAACCTAAGTGGGAGAACCGTTTTAAGGTTGTATATCAAACATACCATGCCGAAGATGCAGTATTGATTTCTAACATTTCGGCCGGAACGGAACTTACATTTAATTTGGATTTAACCCTGGTGCAGGTATTAAAAGGGGCCAGTGCCAATT
Source organism: Chitinophagales bacterium (assembly GCA_044228435.1). Classification (GTDB taxonomy): domain Bacteria; phylum Bacteroidota; class Bacteroidia; order Chitinophagales; family LD1; genus Bog-950. The sequence continues at coordinate 5,710 of JBGAUW010000027.1, read as the reverse complement.
TAAAAATGGAAACTAATAAAGCACTGGGACTTAATATTACCGGCAAAAAAGGGGTAATTGGTTTAGGGTTATTTAAGCTGAATTTGCTAAACCGCATAAACATACTTAGTGCCGATGTTGTAGAGCAGGAAGGCAAAGGGCTGGTATTAGAACTGGAACCATCAGAAGGAGTAGACGAAAAAGACTTATAGTAGTTTTAACCACGCATGAATACATTTACAGTTGAACTTGTTAGAAGCGGGCCTAATTATAACCAAAACTTAGGCTCGGTAGGGTACATAGGCATGTGCGGCTCGAGCCCGCAGGTAGATATAGCTATTAACTGTACGCAAAAGCAGTTTAACCGGCATACCCGCAATTTGCGGTATGGCAGTAGTATTGATGAAAGTAAACGCGCAGAGGCTATTAGTTTTTTGAAACAGCTAATAGGGAAACAAATTTTTAATAACATGCCTGCACTAGTTGCCGAGACTGCAAAAGAAACCGGACCGTTGCATTTGAAGCTGCTTGTAGCTGCTAAAGAACTGGCCCAGTTGCCTTTTGAGCTGGCAATACCACCGGTTAAACTTTATAAGCCCGGCAACGATGAATTTGAGGCCTGTAAAAACAGGCCTATAGTTATAACCCGTGCAACCAGGCAAAATAGTAACGTACATTACCAATGGCCCTTTAAACCGCGTATACTTTTTGCCTGGGCACAGCCGCCTGATGTGGCCCCGGTACCATGGGAAAAGCATTTAAAGGCACTTGAAGAGGCGGTGGCTATGTTTGCCCTGCCTAAAAAAAATGTGGTAGAAGCAGAAAAGGATTTTGCTCCTTTAATAACCGTGTTGCCTAAGGTTACCCTGGTAGAGCTGGAAGAAAGAATAAAGAATGAAAAGATACAGGTAGATAAGGGGAACCCGTTTACCCATGTGCATATTTTGGCACACGGATGTAAAATTGAAAATGAGGACGACGATGCTTACGAATTTAAACTTGTGTTGCATGCACCGGGTAATAAAAGCAAGAGAAAACTTGTAAGCAGCCAGGAACTGGCTAAAGCCGTGTTAGGCAGCACTGGCAACGCTGCAAAGGCGCCAGCTGTAGTTTCGCTAATGACCTGCGACAGCGCCAACGTAGGAAGCGTAATAGCAGAATCAGGCAGCCTTGCACATGAACTGCATGAAATTGGTGTGCCCTGCGTATTTGCATCGCAGTTTCCGCTAACGGAAGAAGGCTCGGTTATACTGGTTAAAAGTTTATATAATTCATTGTTGAACGGCGCTGACCCCCGCCATGCTCTATACGAGGCAAGGGAAGCCCTTGATAATCCCCTTAGGCATGATTGGGCCAGCCTGGTAGCCTATACCCGTTTTCCGCAGGATATAGAAGAGCAGTTAACAGCTAACAAGTTAAGTTTAATGTTTGCTAAAATGAGGGTAATGTCTACGTGGGCCGATCATGTAGCGAAAAATGTAGGTGACGACGTAAAAAGAAGTATTTACGATGATATTTCTACGCGGCTTAAAGAATTTACTGATAGCGATAACCCTAATGAATTTACTAAAGGGTACGAAAGTCTTTTATTAAAACCTGAATTGCAGGCCGAACACCTTGCCCTTATTGGCAGCGCTTACAAACGAAAAGCAGAACATTGCTACCGCCTGATGGATTTGCCCGGTGCTGACAAGCACACGCTTTTCTTCCAATCTGATCAGGCGCTTAAGGAATCGAAACTTTTTTATAAAGCTGGTTTTGATGCCTGTATTTGGGGCCATTGGCCGGCCATGCAATACCTTAGCCTTAAAGCAGCCATTGATGGAACTTTAAATGGCGATGAAGAGTTGTGGAGGTACATTTTGTTTACAACACAAATAGCCGATGAGAAAAGCAGAAAGCGCACTATAAACGATCCTACGCCCAGGTATAACCTTCAAGAGCTTTGGGCTTTTGGCACTTTAGCAGAATTGTATTTGCTTGAACCGCTTTTAGCAGGTTCTGCCCAGCAAACCAGCCTTGCAGTTGAATCATTAAAAAATGCAAACAGCTATATCGACAAATTACGAGATGCCGATAACGAGGAGATAATAGATTCGGTAACACGGCAACTACAACGCTATATAAATTGGTGGCCCAACCTAAATCCAAATAAATTTCCGATGATACTTAAAGACAGGGCTGCTTCTATGCTGGCCAATATGTTCTTATCACCTCTGTTGTAACAGTTAGTGCATAATAATTGTTGCCACCTGCACACCTTTTTAGGCTAAGTACATTTATGCTTTATTACTTGCAGTATTCTTCCATGTTAAGTAACAAGTAATAGTTTCCATACCTACGGCATGGTGAGGGATTTGTTTGCGCTTGCTACCTATATTAGGTGCCTACGGCACCAGAAAACTACAACAGCTTTATTCATTCCGACCGGCCTTGCGAATTTTGGCGTTGAAAAAATCGGGATGGAAACCGTAAAAACTGCATACTGTTTGAAGTGGCGCGGTCTAAATTATTTTCTATATCGGCAGCTTGGGTTCGGCGCCACAAGTTTATGCAGTTTCGGTTTACAGACTGATTTTTAGCCAAAAGTCGCACAGCCTTGAATTTTTCTTTGTTACTTTCTTTTGGTTCAAGCCAAAAGAAAGTAAAAGCCCAAAGCGCAAGAGAAAGCGGCACCAACTTTGCAATAGCCCATTAAAATTCACCCATTTAAAGGTATTGTTTACATTGGCGTTGTTGAAAAAAGTAGTTAAGCGCACCTTGCAGGTTTTAGCGGGCATTATTGGCAGTTTATTGCTGCTGGTGGTGCTATTGCTGTTTCTTATCCGCTTGCCGGCTATTCAAAACTACATCTGCGGCAAAGCCGTTGCTTTTGTAAGCAGTAAAACCCACACTAAACTGGCGGTAAAAAGGCTGTACATAAAATTCCCCAAATCGGTAGTAATAGAAGGACTTTACGCTGAAGATTTGCAGCACGATACCCTGCTTAATTTGCAAAAATTAGAGGTAGACATAAACATGACCGGCCTGCTTAAAAAACGGGTGCAGATAAACAGCGTGGAACTGTTGAACGCCACGGCCAACATACACCGCAACACCGATAGCGTGTTTAACTTCAACTTTTTTATAACCGCCTTTGCCAGCAAAAACCCTAACAGCAAAAAAGAAATTAAAGAGTTGGCCGATACCGTTGGCTGGCAGGTGCAGGTAGGCAAAGTGCGACTGCAAAATATACGGGCCCGGTTTTATGATGAGGTAGGCGGCACCGATATAAAGGGGGTGATAGGCGGCCTGGCGCTGGATATGCAGGCTATGGATATTAAGCTCCTTAGCTTTGCGGGCAACGAATTAACTTTAAGCAATACCGATGTAAGTTTTGTGCAAAGCAAAAGCGGCGGCAAAAGCGCCGATACCAGCATAGTGCTTATGCCTTTGCTATCGCTTAAAAAATTGCAGGCGCAAAATGTAAAGTTCAGTTTTAAGGCTAACAATTTGCAGTTTGCCATTAACGCGGGTAACCTGTTGCTGCTGCCCGATACGATTGATTTGAACGGGCATGTGATAAAAGTGAAGAAGCTGAATTTGAGCAACACGCAATCGTCGTTTGCTATGGAATTGAACACAGCCGATACGGTGGCCGAAAAAATGGAGGTAGAGGCCAAAGCCGGTAAGGGCTGGCAGATAAGCGGCAACGAACTGAAGTTAGACTCAGTAGATTTTAAACTCGATTTAGGCCATAGCCCGCGCCGTGTGGGCAGCTTCGACTATAACCACATGGCATTGCAGAATGCAAACATTGATATTGCCGATGCGTTTTACAGCCCGCACCTGATAACGGCCGATATAAAAAATATATCGCTGCGCGAACAAAGCGGCGTGCAGATAAAAAAGTTTACGGCGCAGGGCGTGTATGATGATACGCACATACAACTGAACCGGTTGGAACTGATAACTAATAACACCCGCATAAGCCATACGCTGGGTATTAAATACGAAAGCTTTGCTGCATTGAAAGATGATATTGGCAGCATGGGGCTGAATGCCCAAATAAGCAATGCGCAGGTGGCGGTAAACGATATCATCTACTTTTTGCCGGATAAGGTAAAGCAGAACGAATTTTTTGTAGCCAACCGCGGCAAGGTGTTGGTGCTAAACGGAAAAGTAAGCGGCACTTTAAAAGATGTAACGGCTACCGGTTTGCGCGCCAGCCTTACCGGTGGAACCGATTTGGATATAGATGCGCACATTAAAGGCCTGCCCGATGCACTGAATGCTTACTACGACGTGCAGATACACAGCCTGAACACGACTAGTGCAGCACTAAGCGATTTAACCGGAGGCAAATTACCCACTGCTATACGCATACCGCAAACAATAGGCCTTAGCGGAAATGTAAAGGGTAGCATAAAAGATGCAGCGGCGCAACTGGCACTGGTAAGCAGCGAGGGCGATGTAACCGTAGATGTAAAATTTAAAATGGCCCCCGGCGATACGCAATACAGCGGCACCGTTAGCACCAATGCATTGAACATTGGCCACATAATAAAGCAGGATACCCTGCTGGGCAAAGTAACCATGACGGCTGATATTAAAGGTCGCAACTTTGCCTTATCGGCCATGCAGGATTCGCTTACTGCGCACGTAAGCCTGTTGCAGTTTATGCGGCACAGCTACCACGGCATTGATATAACGGCCACGGCCGATAGCAGCATCTACTCGGCCATAGCTGCTATTAACGATTCGGCGCTAAAGATGAGTTTAAACGCGGCGGCCAGTTTTGTAAAGGATAAAGAATTTATAAAAGCCAACGCCAGCATAACCGAGGCCTGGTTGCAACGCATGAATTTGCTGCCCGATGATATACGCGCCAAAGGAAACCTGCAGGTAAACACTACTGGCAAGCTAATGGACCTGAATGCCACGGCCCGCATAACCGATGTGCTGGTGCTTAAGGAAGAAGATGTGTATCGCCTCGATTCGTTAGTAGTGGTAAGCAGCAGCGATAGTATAAACAGCAAGTTGCGCCTTAGCAGCGATTTATTAACGGCGGGTTACGATGGCAACATTAAACTTACAGCGCTGCCCAAGGTGATTATTAATCACATAAACAGTTACTTTACCATTACCGGCGATGGCGCATTGCTGGGCCGCGACAGCACAAGTATAGTAGATAGCCTTACCACCAACACCATGGTAAAAAATATGATAGGCAACGATAGCACCGCTACCGATAGCAGCATACAAAAATTCAACTTTGCAGTGAGCATACAGCCGCATCCCATCATTACCAAATTGCTGTTGCCTAAGTTTGAAAACTTTACCGGTGCCTCGGCTTTGATAATATACGATGCCAGCCAGCATAGCCTGGCTTTAAATGCACAGGCATCATCCTTAGCCTACGCCGGCGTAAAAGCTACCGATGTAAGCGTGCGGCTGAACAGCGATAAAAAGGATATGCGGTATAACCTGGATTTGCAGGGGCTTACGGTGGGTCCGGTTAAGCTGAGCGAAACCTCGGTAAGCGGCTCGCTGGCCGATAACAACGCCCTGTTTGCCCTGCGCATACACGGCGCCGATACACTGGATAAATTATTGGTAAGCGGCAACCTGAAACAGGATACCGCCAAAACCTATATGCTGATGCTGGATAACGATAAGCTGATAATTGGCAACGAGCGCTGGCAGCTATCGGAAGATAACAGCATACGCTTTGGTAAGGCGGGTTTTGCTA
>JBGAUW010000008.1:0-225709 GCA_044228435.1 Chitinophagales bacterium | reverse complement strand
TAAAGCATCAGCAAAAATTGCTAATATAATATCCAAACTGGTAGATGCACAAAACGTCGAACTGAACGAATACCCTAAAGATTTTCTTCAGATAATAAACACTAAACTATCGCTTTCTGATGCTGACGAAAAAGCATTTACAAGCCTTGAAACAATAGCAAGAAAAACTAAGGATAAAAAATTTTCAGTTCAAATAGTTCAAGCGAGAAAAAAGTATATAAAACTAAAAAAAGAAAAGAATAAGGCTGAAGAGCTAGCTAGAAAACAACAAGAGGCGCTTCGAAAGGCTGAAGAGGAAAAAAGGAAAGCACAAGAAGCTTATGAAGAAGAGCGAAAAAAGAATTTATTTTTTAATGCAACGGGAAGAGAGAACAATCGTGCAACTTTAGGCTTAATACATCAAATAAAAATAACATCTAGAGCATTAAACTCGCGCATAAAAATTTTATCACGTGATGTTCAAGTAAATAGATTTGACCCTAAAAAGACGCTTGAAATTTTGCATGAGCTTAAACTATATTCTGAAAAAATACAAAAATTAAGTGAGATAGTTTCTTATTCTGATTTGAACTTTAAATATGAAAAGCACAATGGAGATTTAGTAAAATTCATATCAGAATATATTGAGGAAATTAAACCAGGATTAGAAGATATTAATATTCAAGTTAAGCAGAATGAGCAAGAGTTCATTGTTGATTTTAGTGTATTAGAGTTTTCCATAATTATTGACAACCTGATATCCAATTCAGCAAAGGCTATGGATAAAAGCAAAAAAATATTAATTGAATTGGAAAAGAGACCCAAAGGCATAAAAATCTTATTCTCTGATAGTGGACATGGTATAGCGGAAAAAGACAAGAGTAATATTTTTGATTTAGGGTATACTACAACGAGAGGCTCTGGAATTGGTCTTTACATGGTAAAAGATTTAATACAACGGATGGGAGGCAGTATTGTTTTTTTAGGAAATAACCTATTCCTGAAAGGGGCAACGTTTGAAATTAAGCTGTAACTATGAATAAAAAAATTTTGGTAATAGACGATAATCCGGACGAAAGAGCTCTTATTGATTTTAAAGAGGAAATTGAATTTGAGGTAAATCAAAATTCCAATATATTCTATCCTGTTGAATTAGTGTGGCTTAATCCATTATCATATATTGATTTTAAAGCGCCATTGAATAACCAATTAATTTCATTTTTTGCTTACCTAGATACTAATTTTTTGAATCAAAAAATGGATATGTTACTCTGCGATTTTAATCTCCACGCTCAGCATAAGCATCTAGCTTTCTACATAATAGATTATGTGAGAAAATATAATAAAGTGTGTACTATCATCCTTTTTAGTGGCTCTCCCTTGAAAGAATTAATCAGATTAAATAATGCCGATTTAGCCAAAAAAATATCTGAACACATTATCCAAAAAAACAAGAAAGCTAATGTTGAATTGCTAGAGGCAGAGTTAGAAAGATTACGCAGTGAAGAAGAGCCGGCAGAAGAATTATTGAATATGGCAGTTAGGGCAAAAATAGATGCTATAGTGCCGAGAAATAAATTTGAAGAAAAGGCTATTGAGCTAATAAAAAAACCGTCATTACAATTGTATATAGAAAGCGAATTATTAAAACATGGTGAAACAATTTTTAATGATGGGAATGAATTGCTTAACGGAAAGGAATTGTCAGAAATTGCTGCTCTTATAAGAGAGCAATCTGATGAGGGGATTTATTTTACTAATGAGATTCTCCAGTCTTCTTTAGCCAATATGATTAAACTACATTCGGCTCAATGAGTTTCTTCGGCATTCACCCTGAAGATAAAGATTTAAATTTTTTAAGGAAACTTAATGATGATTTAGTTTCCCAGTATTCTAATTATACTTATTACCGGTTACGACCTAATTATGATTCGCATCAAAATTGTCTCGCCGCGATGCGTAGAACAAAGGATGTTACAGCTTTTATATTTTGTCATGCATTAGAGAAAAGTCTTAGAGGTTGTAAGATTGAATCTAACTCAAACAGTAATTCACATAGAAATTACACCTATGGTAATTTTATTTCGCCCAATTTAAATATTGATGTTTTTAAGGATAAAAAAATTTTATGTCTTGCCTGTAACTCAAAGGATTTAGGTAGTTACGCAATAAATGCAGGCGCACAAGTGTTTCTTGGATTCGGGGAAATCCCTTTTTACTTGACAGAGAATTTTAAAGAGCAGGATGTCATTAATTTAGTCAAAGAGAATCTGCGCAATGTGATGTATAATAGTATTGTAAATGCGATTGATAAAAATCATACATTTAATCAGCTTTCTGTAAGCATTTCGACTTCAATAGATATTGCTAAAAATAATCTACTACTAGGTAAAGCGCGAGATAGGAAATCTAGAATAGACGCCAATAGGGCTTTATCTAAAATTAAGCAAGGTATAACTATGTTCGGTGATGGAACTCTAACTGTTGGATTTAATAGGTAGTTGTGAAAAGAATTTGCAATAAGCTTGCAAATTACATTTGCTATGCTCTGGATTATTCGCCTTACACACCAGCGCCGCAAAATCTAAAATAGCCCAGTTAATTTCTTTGCTTTTTTCAATGCTTACTACTTTCAAGGATAATCCTTGCAGGTAAGGGTCGTAACGTATATCGGCCATTTTGCGCGGCCCAAAAAAGCGTTCTAATACTCTTGCCATGTTTACATCTACTAATGGGCTTGGTTGGTTAAATACCACCAATTCAACGGCGTTAGCAATATACTGGCCCATAAAAGGTATGCTTTCCAATTCTTCCCTATTCCTGGGCAACCGCCCGTTGCGCTTTACCATCTCAACAGCTAGGTTGTGCAAGCGCTTTGCTCGTTGCCTATATAAGCCCACTGGTATTAAGTAGTTCTCAATATCCTTTACCTTGGCATCAGCTAGGGCTTTCCAATTGGGGTAGTCAATTATAAACTGCTTATAAAACTTTTCTACGGTTTCGGCTTTGGTACGTTGCAATAACACTTCCGCAATTACCTTATCGTAATTGGTTATACCCTTATTGCGCCAAGTAAAATGTCGGCCATGTTCGTTTGCCCATTTCAAAATTCGCTTTTGAAACCATTTAATTTTACCTGGTGTTACTTGTGGCATTTAATTCTAAATTTAGGCACTTTAATCTATCTGCATAACTTATGCCAACCACCCAAAAACTCTGGACCCGCGAAGAATTAATACTTGCCTTTAACCTCTACCTAAAATTGAATTTCGGGCAAATGCATAAAGGCAATGCAGAGGTGCAACACTTAGCTAAGTTGATTGGCCGCAGCCCCGGCTCTATTGCCATGCGTTTAGGCAACTTTGCGGCAGTAGACCCTTTCCACCAACAAAGAGGTATTGGCGGTCTACCGGGTGGCATTAAGCAAGTGCAGCCCATTTGGAATGAGTTTATCAATAATCGTGAGGAGTTATTTTATGAAAGCGAGCGACTAAGGGCGCAGTTTGAGAAAAAACCAATTGAGCAATTAATAGATTTTGGCGATATAGAATTATTAGAGGGCAAAGACAAAGAGCGTTTGGTAAGGGTGCGAGTGAACCAATATATGTTCCGTGCGATGGTGTTGGCCGCGTATGATTTTAAATGTTGTGTAACTGGTATTAAAAACTCTACCTTGTTACTGGCAAGCCATATTGCCCCGTGGAGTAAAGATAAAACCAACCGGTTAAACCCTAGCAACGGCTTATGCTTAAATGCGCTGCACGATAAGGCATTTGACAATTACCTGTTTACCGTTACACCGGATTATAAAATAAAGCTTTCTGCAAAGCTTAAAGCGGAAACCGGTAACGATTTCATTCAAAAAAACTTCATCGCCTTTGAAGGGCAAACCATTACTCTGCCGCAAAGGTATGCACCCGCCAAGGAATTTCTGGTGGGGCACAATAAAGTGTTTAAGGAGAGGAATTCGTAAGAATTTCAAGTCATTGCGAGACGTGCGGCTCTGCGCACAACGAAGCAATCCCCTATACAATTAGCGCAAATGCAATTCTGTCGAAACCTGTGCCTTTTGTCTTTGGGGATTGCTTCACCCACTCGCAAAGCCTCGGGGCTCGCAATGACACGCTATTTTCAACGTGTCTTAAAAGCAAACGTACTCCCCTATCCTATCCCTACGTTTGCATTCCCGCGTAAGGCGGGATGAAACACATGCCCAACATCTCCCTCCGCTATCTTTACCGCGATTACGCCAACTACAAAAACCACGGCGAAGAGGTATTTAGCAACACCCACCAACTAAGCTTAGAGGAGATAGAGCAAACCCTCCGCGCACACCTGCTGGATGATACCTGCGCTTACCAACTAAGCTTAGAGGAGATAGAGCAAACCCTCCGCGCACACCTGCTGGATGATACCTGCGCTTCGACTACGCTCAGCATGACATTGCTTGGGGCCTATCAGATGCTTCGACTGCGCTCAGCATGACATACGGGCATGACGATGAGTTAGACCACGCCTTTCATGAGTTTGGCAGCGTAGCCTAACCGATGCACCGGTAACACAGGCTATGGATATAAAAGAGTTTTTGGCGATGGTGGGCAGTGCCGGTGGGTGGTAGTGCTTAATGCCGGGTGGTGCCATCAGACCACCTCGTCCCGACCAAAGCGTCGGGACACTCCTCTCCCGAGGCTTCGCTCGGGATTTACAACTCATCTGAGGAGGAGAAAGTAACATCCGGTGAAGCGCTAACTTTAGGCATTTAGGTTATCCCCGCCTTGGTTAAGTTGTAAATCCCGAGCATAGCCTCGGGGGCGGTGTTTCATCCCGACCTGTCGGGAGGTGTCTGCACACCTGTCCCGATTTTTCGTCGGGAAGGCAGACGGGGCGGTTCGTGGCTGTTAATGCGCGGCGGTCCTCCCTATAGGCTTACAGTCCCGAGCGAAGCCTCGGGAGAGTTAGTGGGTTGCGCGGCGGCCTTTGGCTATTGTAGAGACAAGGCGTGAATACAGAGACAAGGCAGTGCCATTGTCTCTACAATACAAAACGCTTCCGCAAGCGGAACAGGCAACAGTACGAAGGCCTCCCGATGAAAAATCGGGATAGACTGTGGGACGCACACTTATGCGGAAGGCTATGAAGTAAAGCCCATAATAGCATTTAATGCAGTAGGGGCAGCCCTTGCGGCTGCCCGGTTAACGGCAATACAGGGTAACCGCAAGGGTTACCCCTACGGCGTGCATACGCCACCGGTGGTATCGGTAGTTGTAGTGGCGGCGGCCATTTCTTTTTCAAAATCTTTCCAACCGGTGTTAAGGGCCTGCACAAAGGTGGCGGTGGGCTGTGCGCCGCTAACGGCATAGGTGCCATCTACCACAAAAAACGGAACGCCGCGCACGCCTACCTGTTGGGCCTCGTATATATCGCGCTTAACCTCGCCGGTGTAATCGTTACCGGTAAGCAGTTGCGTTACTTCGGCCTGGTTTAAACCCACGCTAACGCCCAGTTGGGTTAGCACGGTGTGATCGGCAATGTTTTGGCCAAGGGTAAAGTAGGCTTTAAAAAGGGCCTCTTCTAAAGCATCCTGCACGCCGTGTTTTTTAGCCAGGTGGCTAAGGCGGTGTGCATCGAAGCTATTGGCCACTACGGCCTTATCGAAATCGTATTGCAGTCCCACCTCGGCGGCCATAGCGGTAACGTTGTTGGTCATTTGTTTGGCGTAGTCTAAAGGCCAGCCCTTGCTTTCGGCCAGGTGTTGCACGGTATTTTTGGTGGGGTCGGTTTTAAGGTCGGGCTGCAGCTGAAAGCTCTTCCACTCTACCTCTACATTCTCTTTATGTTCAAACTGCGCCAGGGCCTGCTCGAACCGGCGCTTGCCTATGTAACAAAAGGGGCACATTACATCGCTCCAAATTTCAACTTTCATGTTTTTCATAGTGCAAAGGTATAAGGGATTGGCGATAGTTTATAGGGGGTATACTTTTGTATAGTGTTTAGGGGAGACCCCCCACCTGTTTTGTCATATACCAACAAATACTATATTTAGCTTACAAACCAACGTATGAACAGAACAACCACTACCCGCTTTGCACTACTAACCTGCGTATGCGCCCTGCTTTTATTTAGCAATTGCAAAACCGAAAAAAAAGATGATTGCAACAACGGCATACAAGATGGCGTTGAAACAGAAATAGATTGCGGCGGTGTAAGCTGTACGGCCTGTCCGCCCCCGGCCACCTTATCGGCTACCATGTCGGGTTTAAATTATAACGCCTCAAGTATTGATTGCGAAAGAAGTGGCAGCCACCATATTCAATCCTATGGAGGCAGTAGCGGAATCGATTTCTCATTCACTATAACAGCATTAAATACGCCTTTGCCTGTTTCGAACGGGGATTTCTTCGGTGGTGGCGATGGTTATTATTTTCAGCTGGGCGACACCGGTACGGTGGTGGTTACAGCGCACGATGAAGTAAAGAAAATTATAAGCGGACGTTTTTCGTTTAGCGGTACCTCTTCTAATAGCCAGGGCACAAAATCGCAGGTGCAAAGTGGCCGGTTCGATAACGTGCGGTATACCGACAATTAGAGCGGGGCTTTTTAATCACTATCACCGAATCATTTCTACCGTTATGGTTTTGTGCGCGGCGTTGTATTCAAATTTGCAATCGTTAAAGTTAGGGGCTTTAACGGTGGGGCGGTAGTTGTTCGAAAATGCATAAGGCTCGTTAGGTATGCCTATAAAATTCTTATTTATTTTGCCCGAGCCGTTTACATCCTGGTAAATAGCCAGGGCGTAGGTTCCAAATTTAAGGTTGCGCAGGCCAACCACCATTTCGGTGCCTGTTGTTTTAAATTTATAAACCTTTAGTTGCTTGCCCGGGGCGGGAAATTTATTGTTGGGCCCATACACCCCCACTATAACAGTACCGGCGTTGGCCACCATGTTTTTCAATTCAACGTTAAGCACTGTTACTTTTTTTGCTGCGGCGCGCTGGCTAAACAAAGTAGCAGGGCTAAAAATAAGATACAAACTAAAAGCGGCTATAAAGGCAAATTTTTTCATATATGTGGTTTAATTAAAGTTATAACGGCTTAAGGGTCAATAATCAAGCCACAAGTTGAAATATGTTTTAGCCAACAACAAAGCGTGGCACAGGGTGTGCAGGTATTATGTAGTTAATCACCTAAATAATTTGATATGGTAATACAAATTCAATCGCTGCACTTTGATGCAGGCACTGCTTTGCAGCAAGAAGTAACCGAAAAGCTGGAGAAACTGGAGAAATTATACGACCGCATTGAAAAAGCCGAGGTAACCCTTAAAAAAGAGCACAGCACCGAGCAGAAAGAGTGCACCGCCGAAGTGAGGCTGGTAATACCCAAAGATGACCTGTTTGCCAAAGAGAGCGCCGCTACCTTTGCCCAGGCAATTACCCTGGTAACCGACGACCTTAAAAAGCAAATACTAAAACGCAAAGATAAACTGAACACGTTTGAGCGCGTAAAAGGCAGCGAAGCCGCACCGGTAGAAGCCGATGCCGAAAGCGATTTAGATATAGAATAAAAACTACGGGGTGCAATAACAATAGCCTGCTTAATTATAAGCAGGCTGTTGTGCGTGGGGCAGGGTGAGGCGGCAATTGCATTTGGCGCTGTGCTGTTGCCCCTTGCGCATTAGGGTGCGTGCCACGCCCTGTCCCGATTTTTCATCGGGAGCGTTTGTACTGTAGACGTTTTGGTAATTTGTATTTGTAAATGCAAGGCCCTATTCATTCTGTATTTCAATGGTCAATTGTCAATCGTCGGCCGCTAATTGTTACCGGTGTGCTTAAAATTCGTTTTTTCAAAAAACATATATATATTTAGTGCACCTAACCTAAGATAACACTATGAAAACACTTCGCCTTTTAACCCCGCTTGTAATTTTTTGCTGCCTGTTTACTACCACACGCGCGCAGTTTGTAACCATACCCGATGCAAACTTTGTAACCTGGCTGCAGGTAAACTACCCCACCTGCATGAACGGTAACCAAATGGATACTACCTGCGCGGCTATTGTAAATGCAACGGATGTAGTTTGCGCCAACAAAAACATTAGCGATTTAACCGGTATACAGTATTTTGATAACCTGTTGGATTTAAACTGCGGCCACAATGCCATAACCACATTACCGGTGCTGCCGGCTACGCTAAGCAACCTTACCGCAAGCTATAACCGGTTAACCACGTTAGGCACCCTGCCCGTTGGCCTGCAGTATTTGTATGTAGATAGCAACCTGCTAACTACTTTGCCCGCCTTGCCGGTTGGCCTGCTTTATTTATATATTGGCGATAATAATGTTAGCATCCTGCCGCCTTTTCCGCCTCAACTGCTGGAGTTCAACTGCAGGGAAAATAACGTTACAACCTTGCCCTCTTTTCCTTCTTCCCTAACTAGTATTAATGTGGAGTATAATAATATAGATTCGTTACCGGCACTACCGGCCGGCCTGCAACATTTATCTTGTACAGGTAACAGACTAAACGCTGTACCTGCATTACCGGCTACGCTTACCTGGCTTAACTGCAGCCAAAACAGCTTAACGGCATTACCTGCGCTGCCTGCTGCATTAAACCTGCTGTATTGTAGCGCTAATGCCTTATCTATATTGCCGTCATTGCCAGCAGGTTTGAATTATTTAGATTGTTCCCACAATCAGCTCGATTCGCTGCCTGTGCTTGGCCCGGCGCTTACTGATTTATCTTGCCAACGTAACTGGCTTACAGCATTACCTGCCTTGCCGGCAAGCATAGCTAACCTGGCCTGTGGCAATAACCTGCTTACCAGCCTGCCCGAGCTGCCCGATAGCCTGCGTAATTTATCGTGCATTAATAACCCCTACCTGCACTGTCTGCCAAGGTTAAAATCGCGCATGGTATTTTTAAGTTTTGATAGTGCCAATATTGCCTGCGTGCCCAATTATGTATATATAATAATTAGTATACCCAATTTAAATAATGTGCCGCTGTGCGAGCCGGGTAACCCAAGCGGCTGCATTAGCAGTTGGAACATAGCCGGCAAGGTGCACAACGATACCAGCGCCGATTGCACCTTGCAAACCGGCGAAGAGTATATGGCCTTTTTAAAAATAAACCTGCTGCAAAATAATAGCGTGGTGCAGCAGGCGTACACCGGCGGCTATGGCGTATACAGCTTTTTGGCCGATACCGGTAACTATACTATTACGGTAGATACCGCCGGGCTGCCTTTTACTATTTTATGCCCGGTAAGCGGATACGATTCGGCTACTATAGTGCCCGATACGCTGCGCAACAACAACAACTTTGCCCTGCAGTGCAAACCCGGTTACGATATTGCAGCGTGGAGCATTGCCAGCAGCCCCTTGTTCAGGCCGGCTGCTTTTGTGCCCGTAAGTATAAACGCCGGCGACCAGGCCCTGCAATGGAAACAAAACTGCAACACCGTTAATTTGGCAGGTCAACTGATAACCACTATTACCGGCCCCGCAAAATACATAGGCCCCTACGGCGGTGCGCTTACGCCCGATAGCGTGGCAGGCAACGTGCTTATATATAACATAGCTAACTGGAGCGGCGTAAACCCCTACACCAACTTTGATATTATAGTGCAGCCCGATACCACCGCGCAGGCCGGCCAGCAAATTTGTATACAAGCGCAGGTTACCCCCACCGCCGCCGATAACGATAGCAGCAACAACCTGCTTACCAATTGCTTTACGGTAGTAGCCAGCTACGACCCTAACATTAAAGAGGTTTACCCTGCCGCGGATGTACCCGTAACCGGTAGCCGCTGGTTAACTTATACGGTGCATTTTCAAAACACCGGCAACAGCTATGCCGAAAACATTTTTATAACCGATACGCTGGATGCTGATGTGGAGGTAGAAACGTTCAGCTTGCTGGGCTATAGCTTCCGGCCCGAGGTAACACTAAAAGGCAACGCGATAAGGTTTAACTTTTACCAGATAATGCTAATAGATAGCCTTACCGATGAACCCAACAGCCACGGTTATGTGCAGTATAAAGTGAAGATAAAAGATAACGCCCCCGTGGGCACCGTTATTAATAACACGGCCTTTATCTACTTCGATTTTAATGCACCGGTGGTAACCAACACTACCACCAACACACTTACACTGCCAAATGGTATTACTGCTATTAGCAACAGCAACGCCACTATGCAGCTATACCCTAACCCAGCGCAGGATGTGGTAATGATAAACCTTAGCGATAACCTTACCGGTGGCACCCTAACCCTTAGCGATGTAACGGGCCGCAGCTTGAATACTATATCTATTACATCAACCCACAACCAACTAAACACCGGTGCGCTTGCAAGTGGTGTATATTTGGTTACGGCGGTTAAGGGCGGAACAAGAGTGGTGCAGAGGCTGGTGGTTGGCCAGTAGGTTTTGTATTGTAGAGACGATGGCACCGCCTCGTCTCCGGCAAACCCCAAATAAATACCGAGACAAGGCATTGCCATTGTCTCTACAACAGCCGGCCTTGCGCGAATATCAGGCATTAGGTTATCCCCGCCTTGGTTAAGTTGCAAATCCCAAGTATAGCCCCGGGGCGGTGTTTCATCCCGACCTGTCGGGAGGTGTCTGCACCACCTGTCCCGATTTTTCATCGGGAAGGCAGACGGGGCGGTTCGTGGCTGTTTGTATTTACAATCGTCCGTAGTCAATTTTCTCTTTTTACAAAAACATATTTACATTTAGAACATCTAACCTAAGCCCCACCGCATGAAAACACTTCGCCACCTTAGCCTGCTTCTAATTTTATGCTGTTTGTTTAGTACCACCCGCGCGCAGTTTGTAGCCATACCCGATACAGCTTTTGTAAGTTGGCTACAGCAATATTACCCGGCCTGCATGAACGGCAACCAGATGGATACCACCTGCCCCAGCATAATTAACGCAGGTATAATTAGCATAACGCGTAAGCCGGTAAGAGATTTAACTGGTATGCAGTATTTCGATAAGTTATCCAGCCTTTCATGCACCTACGATTCTATACAATACGTTCCTCCTCTTTCCTCAACGTGTACAGGGCTTAATCTTAATTATAATTTACTTACTGCAGTTCCGCCTTTGCCCGGCAATATACGTAGCCTACAGGTTAGCGGCAACCAGATAAGCACCCTGCCCGCTTTGCCCTCTACTTTACAATTGCTGGAGTGCTCAAAAAATCCTATTAGCGCTATACCCACGCTGCCTTCGTATTTGGTATCATTAGAGTGCAATTACACCCCTGGTTACCAGTATACCGGCACTGCCTAGTACAGTTACCAATTTAAGTTGCACCAATTGCTTCATTACAAGTTTGCCTGCATTGCCCGCTAGTTTGAACGCGCTGGCCTGCGAGTATAACCCTATAGCTACTTTGCCCACCTTAAATTCGGGTTTGCAACAGCTTAGCTGCGGTAGCCCCCAGTTAACGGCCTTGCCATCGTCTTTTCCTCTTTCTCTTTATACCCTTAACTGTTATGGTGGCACTTTTACCAGCTTACCTGCTTTGCAACAAACACTCAAACATCTTGCTATAAGTAATTTACAGCTAACTTCTTTACCCACTCTTCCAGCCCAATTATCATCGTTATGGGTTCAGCACACCCCGCTTACTTCGCTGCCGGCACTGCCGCAAAGCGTAGTAAGCCTTACCTGCAACTTCAATAATCAGCTACATTCTTTACCTACTCTGCCCGATTCGCTGGGCTGGTTATATTGCGCTAACAATCAACTTACAAGTTTACCCGCACTACCGCAGTCGCTTTCATCGCTCGATTGCCCAAACAACCTGCTTACAAGCATACCGGCATTACCCGATAGTATTAGCCATTTCAATTGCGATAGTAACCCTTACCTGCACTGTTTACCACGGCTAACGCAGATTAGAAACCTGTATTTTAGCGATAGCAATATTACCTGTATACCTAATTATGGCAATGTGCTTCGCAGCACCCCGCCACTAAACACAAAGCCGCTATGCGACCCTTTTAATGCCAACAACTGCCCCGTATATTGGAATATAGATGGTAACGTATACAACGATACCAACGCCGACTGTATAAAGCAGACCGGAGAAACCAACATTCCCTTTGCCAAAATAATGTTGGAACAGAATGGCAGCGTAATACAACAGCAATATGTATTATTGAATGGGTTATACTCCTTTGGCGCTACGGTAGGCAACTACGTGGTAACTATTGATACCACCGGTGTTCCGTTTGATGTAGTGTGCCCCGCAGGCCTTTCTGCTCCGGTTACCATTACCGCTTTAGATTCTACATCTGTAGTTTACAATTTTGCCATGCAATGCAAACCCGGGTTTGATGTAACTGCGCGAAGCATTTTTGGCAGGGGTGCGTTTGTACCGGTAAGCCCTAATACGATAGAAATTATGGCCGGCGATGCCGCGCTGTTTTACCAGCAAAGCTGCAATACCCTAAACCTGGGCGGGCAGCTGGTTACTACCCTAAGCGGACCTTTTCATTATGTAGGGCCTGCGCCAGGCGCTTTAACGCCTACTACTGTTGCCGGCAATACGCTTACCTATACCGTAAGCAATTGGGCCGCTGTTAACCCACTAACTGATTTTAATATTATTACCCAAACCGACACTACCGCACAGTTCGGCCAGCAAATTTGTGTAGATGTAACGGTAACGCCCACCGTCGGCGATAACAACCCTGGCAACAACCACCTTACCTGGTGCACTATTGTATTTAGCAGCTACGACCCTAACGCTAAAGAAGTATACCCGGTAAGCGATGTAGATATAACCGGCGACCACTGGCTTACCTACACGGTGCGCTTTCAAAACAAGGGCAATGCACCTGCCGAGCATATTTATATAACCGATACTATTGATACCGATGTAGAAATTGAAACCTTCAAGTTGCTGGCTTACAGCTTTCAGCCGCAGGTGCTTATTAAAGGCAATGCGGTGCGCTTTAACTTTGCCAATATAAACCTGCCCGATAGCGTAAACGATGAACCCAACAGCCACGGTTACGTGCAGTATAAAGTGAAGGTGAAAGATAACGCCCCCGTGGGCACCGTTATTAATAACACGGCCTATATCTACTTCGATTTTAATGCCCCGGTAATTACCAATACTACAACCAACACACTTACACTGCCAAACAGCATTACTACTATAGCCAACAGCAACGCCACTATGCAACTATACCCTAACCCCGCGCAGGATGTGGTAATGATAAACCTTAGCGATAACCTTACCGGTGGCAGCTTAACCCTAAGCGATGTAACGGGTAGAAGGTTAAATACTATATCTATCACATCAAACCACAACCAACTAAACACCGGTGCGCTTAGCAGTGGGGTGTATTTGGTAACGGCGGTTAAGGGAGGAGTGAGAGTGGTGCAAAGGCTGGCTATTAGCCATTAAGACCCCTAAATCCCCTAAAGGGGACTTTGAGGGTTTCCCGCCGGTCAGCTTATTGCTGGGCTTTCATTAAAACGAATAGCGCTGGGTTGTTGGCTGTTATTGCGCAGAGGTCCTTCCTATAGGAAGTTAGTAGGTTGCGTGGCGGCTTTTGGCTGTTAGTGTCCCCCGCCGGCGGGGGAAAGGACCGCGGTCCTGCGCGGGCCAGGGGGTGGATGCACCGGTTGCCTATGCGCGGAGGCTGTTGCGGCAAGTCCCCCACACACTTGCAAAGCTGCCAATGTTTCAATTACTTTACATAAAATACCAAGTAGTATCTTTTATGTCTAAAGCATCATCCACCCGACTGGCCATTCTGCAAAAAGCTTTCGAGCTTATTTATACCAAAGGTTACCAAACCACCAGTATCGACGATATACTGGCCACCACCAAAGTTACCAAGGGGGCCTTTTACTACCACTTTAAAAATAAAGATGAAATGGGGCTGGCCGTAATAAACGAGTTGATGAAACCGGCTCTTGCCGGAGGCTTTATACAGCCCCTGCAAAAATACGATAACCCTTTGGAGGGCATCTACCACCTGATGCACAACCTGCTGCTAAAAAACGACTTTTTACGGGTAGAATACGGTTGCCCCGCCGCCAATTTTACGCAGGAGATGACGCCCTGGAACGAAGACTTTACCCAGGTGCTTAACCAGCTTACCCAACAATGGATGGAGCTGATGGCCGCGGCCATAGAACAGGGCAAACAAAAAGGCTATGTGCGCAAAAATGTAAACGCAAAGCAGGTTACCCTTTTTATTATGTCGGGCTATTGGGGCATCCGCAACTTCGGCAAATTAGAAAACAGCAACAAAATATATACCCCCTGGCTAAAGGAGCTTAAAAACTACCTGAACGCCCTGCAATAAATTTTCAGGCAAAAACATACCACTTAGTATGTTTTGGTTTATGTTTGCATCGAGTAATTAAAAAGCAGATGTATCAAACACTTTTAATTTGCCACAACTTAATGCGCTGGCTGGTATTGGCCAGCCTGCTGTTGGCCATATACAAAGCTTACCGGGGCTACGCTTTAAAGCGCGCATTTACCACTACCGATAACCTGCTGCGCCACGGCACCGCCACCATTGCCCATGTGCAATTGGTGCTGGGCATGCTGCTATACTTTAACAGTGGCCTCATTAAATATTTTTGGGCCAACTATCCCACCGCCGTGCACGATATCGAATTTTCTTTTTTCGGCATCTTTCACATCGCTTTTATGTTTATTGCCGTTATACTTATTACTATTGGCTCGGCCCTGGCCAAGCGCAAACCAACCGATAGCGATAAATTTAAAACCATGCTTATTTGGTTTTCTGTTGCATTACTCATTATTTTAATAGTTATTCCCTGGCCTTTTTCTCCATTTGTAAACCGACCTTATTTAAGATAACATGATACAACTATTTAAAACCAAAACCGGCTGGCTGCGCATCATCGCATTTTTAGAGGGCGTTTCGCTTATAGCCCTCGTATTTATTGCCGTGCCTATTAAATATATGGCGGGCAACCCCGCTATGGTAAAAACCCTTGGCCCCATACACGGCGCTATATTTTTACTGTTTTTAATAAACGCCCTAAGCGTGGGGATAGAGCACAACTGGAAATTCAATACCTGGTTTAAAGTGGTATTAGCCTGCTTTATCCCCTTCGGCACCTTTTATATCGATAGCAAAATATTAAGCAAACTACAACCGGTAGCATAAAGGCATATTGGGGGCCGTGCTGTTGCGCATAGGGCCTAAGTGTGCGTGCCACAGTTTATCCCGATGCTTTGGTCGAGACGCCTTTCTCCGGTACCCGCCCGCGCAGTTGGCGGTTTTGTATTGTAGAGACGACGGCACCGCCTCGTCTGGGTACATTGCAAAAACAAATACAGAGACAAGGCATTGCCATTGTCTCTACAACAGCCGGGTTAGCGCTACACCGGCTGTTATTGGGTGGCGGTCCTCCCGTTTAGGGAGTTAGTGGGTTGCGAGGCGCTGTTTGCATTTGTAGCCGTCAGTCGTCCGCCGTCAAAATTCGTTATTCAAAAAACATATTTACATTTAGCGCATCTAACCTAAGCGCCTCCGCATGAAACCACTTCGCCTTTTACTGCCCCTGCTATTTTTTTGCTGTGCATTTACTACCACCCGCGCGCAGTATGTTACTGTACCTGATACTAACTTTGTAAGCTGGCTGCAGGCCGAATACCCCAACTGCATGAACGGTAACCAGATGGATACTACTTGTGCGGATATTGTAAACGATACCTCTGTACAATGTATGCTTAAAAACATACACGATTTAACCGGCGTTCAGTATTTCGATAACCTGCACACGCTCGATGCCTACAAAAATGCGGTAACTTTTTTACCGCCATTACCATCTACCCTTAAAAGGCTTATAATGTATGATAATCGACTAACCAGCTTAGACGGTTTGCCGTCTAACCTCGAAACTTTAAATGCTGATTCGAACCTTTTAACTGCTCTGCCCGCTTTACCAGCCTCCTTGCAAAATTTGTATGTAAATGATAATAGTTTAGATAGTTTGCCTTTACTGCCAGCCGGGTTACAGATTTTAGAGTGTCAGGCAAATAAGCTTATCCATTTGCCCGCTTTAAACCCCTCTTTAAAGTATCTTTTTTGCGGCAATACAGAACTTACCGGTTTGCCTGCTTTGCCCGATTCACTGGTTAACCTTGGATGTTTGTATGGCAATTTTACAACCTTACCCGCATTTCCCCATTCGCTCCAAAAATTCGATATTTTGTATGTACCCATTACTTCGTTGCCAACTTTACCCCCTAATTTAAATTGGCTGCGCGTTTTTTATTGCCAGATTTCATCTCTGCCTCCTTTGCCGCCGCACTTGCTTACTCTTAATTGTGGCGGTAATCAACTAACTAGTCTACCCGCGCTACCTGATTCTTTACGCGCTTTATTATGCGGTTTCAATTTACTCAGTAGTCTTCCTGCTTTACCTAGAACCCTTGAAGGGTTAACTTGCATCAATAATCTACTTACTTCACTGCCAGAAATGCCCGATACTATTAGTGATTTGAGTTGCTCGGATAACCCAAACCTGCATTGTTTACCATTATTAAAAACTATTACTAACTTAAGATTTGATAATACTGCGGTTACATGCCTGCCTAATTACGGCAATGTAACCAACAGCTATCCCCCGCTTAATTCCTTACCATTATGCGACCCCTTTAATGCAAACAATTGCGAGGTATACTGGAATATAAACGGCAATGTATTTCACGACACAAGTGGCAACTGCCTACAGCAAAATGGCGAAACCAACATTCCTTACTTAAAAATTAACCTACTTCAAAACGGTACGCTTGTTCAACAAGCCTACACAGGGCAAAGTGGGGTATATTCGTTAGAAACCCCCACAGGCGATTATACAGTTACGATAGATACCACTGGCATTCCGTTTTCTGTACTCTGTCCTACGAATGGGTTCGATTCGGTCAGCATTACGTTTCTAGATTCTACTACCGGCGATTTAAATTTTGCTATGCAATGCAAACCCGGCTTTGATGTAGGTGTGCATAGTATTACCAGTGATGAAAGAATAAGGCCCGCAGCTTTTAATACCGTGTATGTTCAAGCCGGCGACATGGCTCAATTGTTTGGGCAAACCTGCAACACCGCCAACTTAAGCGGCCAATTGGTATTAACCTTCACCGGACCGGCCACTTATGTTTCTCCGGCACCCAATGCCCTTACACCGGTAGTTAATGGCAACACCTTAAGCTATACGGTAAACGATTGGAGCACCGTAGTGTCTGGTGATTTCGATTTTATAATTCAGGTAGATACTACCGCCCAGTCCTTTACGCAGGTTTGTTTTGATGCAACTGTAACGCCCACCACCGGAGATAATGATATAAGTAACAACCACCTTACCTATTGTGTTACAGTAGTTAACAGCTTCGACCCGAACGACAAGGCAGTATACCCCGTAAGCAATGTAGATGTAACCGGCGACCACTGGCTTACTTATACCGTGCGGTTTCAAAATACGGGCAATGCACCGGCCGAGCATATTTATATAACCGATACTATTGATACCGATGTAGATATTGAGACCTTCCAACTACTGGCCTATAGCTTTGCGCCGCAGGTAATAATAAAAGGTAATGCCGTGCGTTTTAACTTTGCCAATATTAATTTACCCGATAGCGTAAACGATGAGCCTAACAGCCACGGTTACGTTCAGTATAAAGTTAAGATAAAGGATAATGCCACCGTAGGCACTTTTATTAACAACACGGCCTTTATATACTTCGATTTTAATGCCCCGGTAGTAACCAACACCACCACCAATACGCTTGCGCTGCCAAACGGCATTACTACCGTTAACAACAGCACGGCCACTATGCAACTATATCCTAATCCGGCCAATGAGGTGGTAATGATAAACCTAAGCGATAACCTTACCGGTGGCAGCTTAACCCTAAGCGATGTAACGGGCAGAAGCTTAAACACTATTAATATTACATCAACCCACAACCAACTAAACACCGGTGCGCTTGCAAGTGGTGTGTATTTGGTAACGGCGATTAAGGGTGGGGTAAGAGTGGTGCAGAGGCTGGTGGTGAGCCGCTAGGGTTTTGTATTGTAGAGACGACGGCACCGCCTCGTCTCGGCACATTGCAAAAACAAATACAGAGACAAGGCATTGCCATTGTCTCTACAGCAGCCGGATTAGCGCGGCGCCGGCTGCTACTGCGGTCCGTTGCCTGCCGTCTGTAGTCTGCATTTTATTCTACCTTCACCCCTTATGAAACCCGCCCTTTGGTTTTTACTGCTATGCACCACCGTTGCCTTTGCGCAACCGGGCAAAACGCTTCCGCGCTACAACCAGGTGTATAGCATAGCCACGCACAACAGCTACTGGGTAAAGCGCGCTAAGGTGCATGAATTGTTTGCCACCGGCACGCAGGAGCGATTGATGGACCAGCTGCTGTTTGACCAGGTGCGCACGCTGGAAATAGACATACACAAAACACGCGGTAAAAAAGGCGAGTGGCAGGTATACCACACCGGTGGACATAAAAATGTTTTCTTTCACGACCTGACCGATTTTTTGAAGCAGCTGCAACAGTTTGATTATTTTTTGCCGGAGCATGAAGTTGTAACCGTGGTGCTGGAGCTGAAAGAAATATTTGCCCATAATTTTGATAAAAACCATACCCCCGCCGATTTAGATAAACTGCTAAAGCAGTATTTGGGCGATAAGCTTTTTACCCCGCAACACCTTATGCAGCGTTGCCCCGGTGCCACTAACCTGCGCGATTGCGCCGCGAGTACCGATACTATTTGGCCCACCACGCAACATCTGCGCGGCAAGTTTATTTTTTTGGTGTTGGGCAACTTTCATGTGTGGCCCATTGGACATGGTGGCGCAGGCTGGGCCGATTATGCGGTAAGCGATACACCGGCGGCCTTCCCAATGCTTTCTGATTTTAGTGTGTTTAATAAGCGCGGCGGCGAAAAGGTAAAGCCCGAAAAACTGGCGAAGGCATACAGCGCATCTGTCTTTCAGCAGGTAGAAAACCTGAACGATACAGCGCACTTAGCAGAAGTGAGCAAGTTTATTGCCGCCGGCGGCATAGTGCGTGGCGGTAACTCATTTAGCTTGGCCGAGCAGGAGGCACGCATTAAAGCAGGGTTTCACATGCTGCAAACCGATTACCCATGGCTACATTACGGTGGTAAGGATTTAACGCAGCCTTTTCAGCCCATTAACCCAAACAAAAACTTCGATACGGTAGCCTTTATTGAACTGGGGAACCGGATAGTAGCCCAATACACAATGGGGCCCGATACCACACTAAGCGCTACCGATTTGGGGCTTGGTCATCGAATACCGACTACCCGGGCTTTAACCACATGGGACACCTTAATAAACGGATTTACCGATTGGGAGACTCTGCCTGCCGCCACACGGTCTTCGCCCGACGAAGCATTTGTCAACCCTGCCCGGGAATATGGCATGGGTTGTTTAGTAGCTAAAGGTAGCCTGGGTGCTTTTTGTATATGCCGGCAAACCAATAAAAAACAAAACGCAGAGATAAGTGTTTCGTACGGAGAACTAACTGGTTCGCACACTTCAACAAGTAACACGCACACCTTTAAAAGTAACCTGCGCACCAGCGGCCTTGCCGGCGATGCTATCCGCCTGCAAATAATGCCCGATAGCATCGGCACCGGTTGCACGGCCTATGCCTATTCATCATCGGAAATGCTTAACTCCGGCCAAGCCCTATGGAATTTGCTGTATACCCAACACTTTGATATACCGCTAAATAAACAAGGGCTGATAGCTGCTGGTGGCGATGTAGTTTTTACCGGCACTAAGTTAAATGGCAAGTATATAGATGCGGCAGATTTGAAAAAGAGTAATCGCTTAACGTTTAAAAACGCGGCAATCAATAATACGTATAAGTAGTAACCATTCCTCCCTCTTTTACCTGCACCAGGCGGTCGAGGGAATCATACTGGCAGATATAGGTAGTTGTTCCCGGAGTATTACCGGTTCTTGTTTTTGAGGCTAAAACATTTCTGGATTGGCGGCCCAAATACTTTTGCCCCATATTTTCATTGCCAATCGTGTTAAGTTTATCGGTGTAGTAAGTATAAGTTTCATTGGGGCCGGTTACCCTGTTGCCATTAGCGTAGGTAGTTAACGAATCCTCCAGCAAATGCCATTCGGTGTCGTAGGTTAGGCTTGTAGAATCGTACACATAGCCATCGTACCACCCGTTTTCTAGCTTAACAGCATATCCGCTGCTATTAAGAGTGTAACGACAAAACGCTATACCCACTACTCCACCATTGTGATTAGTAATACTAACCTGATTGTTGCTATAGACAAACTTTGTAATAGAATAAATAGCATTAGCGGGTCTAACAAAATAGGAAGTAGAATCAATAAGTCCGTTTTCGGTATAGAACAAATTGGTAGTGGCTGTATCGTTCCCCTCAATCCGCACCACACTTTTTAACCGGTAATCCCCTGCACTACAGGGTTTACAGCCACCGCCGCAATCTACACCACTTTCGCCTGCATCCATTTTACCATTGCCGCAAGCACCCAGCGTTTCTTTTTTACAGCCGCCCATAGCCATAAAAACAACAAGTGCTATTAGGGCTATTGGTGTAGTAAAGTATGGTTTGTGGTTGGGCATTGGTAAAACTATGTGTGTAGTAAATATATAACTTTCGGGTATATCGATTTTTGGCATAGTTAAGATGGTATGTGGTTCAACCGGTGGCGAATGCAAATACATCCACCCCCTGACCCCTCCAAACGGGGAACGGCAACAGCACACAGGCGCGTGGCAGGCGCACGAATGCGCAAGGCGCACCAGTAGGGCCCCAAATGCATTAACTGCCTTTTACCCGTTGGCTATTACTGCTCGGCGGCTGTTGCCGCGGTCAGTGGTCTGCGGTCTGCATTTTTTCCATTCATAATTTTGCCATTTCAAATTTAGTTATTACATTTGCCGCCAAGTCGGTTATTCTTCTCTCCTACCCGTTGCCTCTATTTGCTAAGGGCATTATACAAACGCAGTAATATTTTAATTACAAACTAATTATGAGTTTTTTAACGGATTGCGCCGTTCTGCCCGACCATGTGGAGAACGAGTGCGCGAAGTATTTAAAAGGGGGCTTTCCGTCGTTTGCGGTGGTAGATAAAGACCACACCATTACCGACTGGAGCAACGCCACCCAATGGCAAACCAACATCACGGCCGGTAAAGTAAAAATTGTAAACCGCATAAAGGCCAACATACCCGAGCCCTCGCCCATTATGAGCGATAACCCGGTGGCCTGCGGTGCCGTGCAAATACTGGATGGCTTTGACTGGAAACTGGAAATTATGGATGCGCAACGCAGCGTGTTTAACGATGAGTTTTACAAAACACTGAACAACAAAACCGGTTACCTGGTGCTTTGGAACAAAGATGAAAGCAAGGTAATTGTGGTTGATAAAGAGGTGAGCAACGTGGCCTTCCCGGTTTACCCGGCCAGCAACCGCGAAAATCAGTTTTATACCATTACCGGTGCCTGGACCAGCAGCAAAGATTGGTTCCCTACCACAGCCGTAGCACCGGCCGGCGTGTTTATCTTTTAATTAATAATTACAACATCATTTAAACAATGACACAGGGACTTACCTTAATTGCAATCGGGCGGTATGGTTATTTGCAGTGGGCCGTTAACATGGCCGCATCGTTAAAGCACCATACCCCCGGTGCGCCTGTGCAGCTTATTACCAGCCGCGCCTTGCTGCCCGATGCACAACTGGCGCAAAGCCGCTACGGCCTGTTTGATATACTTACACCGGTGCCCGACGATGCCTTTATGCACGATGGCAAACTATACCCTGCCAAACTTAAAACCGATTTTTACCGCTACCTCGCCTTTGATGAAACCATTTACTTAGATGTAGATGGCTGCACTATAAAAGATATTACCCCTTTGTTTAGCACCGGTGCCAACTTTGCTACCGATGTGCAGGGCACTTACCAGCTTACCCACGGCGCCCACTTTAACCAAATGAAATGGGCGCACCCGGATGTAGTGTGGTGGCACTTTGGCCTTAACGCCCTGGCTACACTGCCGGCCATTAACAGCAGCTTTATGTTTATACGCAAAAGCACGCAGTGCGAACAACTATTTGCCCGCGCGCACGAGCAGCTGATGCGCAATCCCTTAAAGCCGGAGCAATTTTGGCACCCATGGGGCAACACGCGCAAAACCAAAATCAATCAACCCGACGAGCTGTATTTTAACGTGGCCCTTGCCGAGTTAAACATACTGCCCCAACATATATCGGCCATACACTTCCGTATGGTGCACGAAAGCGGTCCACCGGTGCCGGTAGAGCAACTGGCCGAACAACATTACGGCATTGGCCTGTTTGGCGAGCTGCGCAGCAACCACCAAAGCCTGCGCGAGCATTACAACAAACACATGCGCCATGTATGGCAGCAGGTGGTAGGCAATAAAACCGGCGAACCGTTTTACGCCAAGTGCGAGTTGCTGGCACAATCAAAATTCGTAATACAATAAATACATTTAACCGCAAAGGGCGCTAAGTAAAATATAACGCAAGGAAACCCGAATACATTTAACCGCAAAGAACGCAATGGCTTTTCGCAATGGCTGGTAAATACAAATGCTGTAACCGCAAGGATCGCAACGGCTTTTCGCTAAGGCCGCTAAGATGAATTGCAACTAATGCGCCCTTTGCGCTGCCTTTTCCTTTGCGCCCCTTGCGGTTAAATGTTATTCGCCCTTTGCGGTTAGTTGTATTTGCCTTTTTTTCTCCATCAAAACATACACATGCTCCACCCTACCGAAATTGACAACCTTTTAAACCTGCTTAGCACCCGCTTAAAAAATGCTGCCGGTGCCGTTAAACGCAAAACCGATAATGCTTTAGATGATGAACCTTACCGTCGCGTGGTTTGGGGTCCGCTTTATACGCGCGCCAAACAACACAGCGAGGAAATAGAGGTGCATGCCGCCGGGCAGTTTCCCGCTGCTTTACTAAGCCACACCTTCCCTAACGAAACGGAGGAAGAAAAGCACTACCGTAAAAAGACCTTTCAACCCATTACCACACCTTATTGGAAGAAGGCCGTGCGCAGCCTTAACCGCGTATGGAGCGAACAAAACTTTGGCATTAAGTGGGGCTCCGATGAGGAGGTGCGCACCTACTTTACGCAAGCTTTGCCGCTGCATCAAAACATCTTTAGCTACTTTAAGCAAGTGGTAACCACCGGTAAAATAAACGACCCTAACGCGGTGCTTACCGTTGATTTTACTTTGCCCGTTAAGGAACTTGCCGAAGGCGAATGGGTGGTAGACGATAGCACGCCGGTGCAACCCTACCCGGTAATTTACAACTGCACAGAGGTGCTTTTGTTCGAGCCCGGCCAAATGGCCCTGCTTATGAGCGGCGAAAAAAGCCTGGTTGATTTTGGCGGCAAAAAACAACAGGTAGGCTATGTGCTGTATTTATACGATGAGCAGAACATTTACCGCATAGAACAATGCGGAAAAAAGAGCGACTGGCAGTTTCAATCGTCGTTATACTATTACCACAACCTTGGTACGCTGCCTTGCTGGAAGCTGAAGGGCACACCCGGTGCCGTGTTGCAAAACCAGGTGTTGTATGATAGTCACTTTTCGGCGGCTATACCGCACTTAAACGAGGCCATCATCATCCACAGCACGCTTAAGGCCAGTATCAGCAAAATTGCTTACCCCATCCGCGCTTACTACGAGCAGCGTTGCACCAGTTGCCAGAACGGCTGGCACTACGATACCGCCACCGAACCGGTGCGCTGCAGCAGTTGCCACGGCACCGGTAGCCTTAAGTTCAGTCCGCTAAAGGATTATGTGCACGATGCCCCCACCATTACCAACAATGCTGATACGGTGCCCTTTCCGGGTATTGCCTACGTAAGCCCCGATAGCGCCATACTGGATTTTAGCAAGGCCACTATTAATGAATGGATTCAACAAGCTTTCCTCTTCCTGAATATCGATGCCGCACCCGATGGTTTTAAAACCGGCTTAGGCAATAACGCCACCGCCACCAAAAGCAAGATAGACAGAGAGGAGCAGTTTGTAAGCATGCTGGATATAAGCAACGAGTTATTCGATTTGCTGCACCGGTTTATCGATGCGGCTTATACCATACGCTACCTCGCGCCCAGCCCTATTGTTATCACCCCGCCTAAAACATTTGAGTTGATAAGCGCCGGCGAGCTGACCGGTGAGATTGGCAACGCCAAAACCACAGCCCTGCCCGACATAGCCCTTAGCGAACTAACCAGCGACTATATACAAAAGCGCTTTAGCCAAAAGGGCGACATAGCGCGCATTACGCGCATAGCCCAATACACCGATGCCCTCTTCACCAAATCGCCCGCCGACCTGGCCCAGCTAACGGCCTACCTGCAACCCTGGGAGGTTACCTTGCACCTTTACATCTACAACTTTATAGCGGAACTAATGGAACAAGACCCCACCTTCCTCGACAAAAAAGACAGCGAGATAAAAGCGGTGTTGATTGAGATGGCGAAGGGGAAAACAACGGCGGCTTAAGGCTGTTGTAGAGACGATGGCATAGCCTCGTCTCCGGCACTCCCAAATACAAGACGAGGCAGTGCCATCGTCTCTACAATACAAAATGCAAATACATCCACCTCCACCCCGACCAAAGCGTCGGGGCATCTCCGCTCCCGATGAAAAATCGGGATGAAACACAGCGGAGGACACAAACAGCCTTAGCGCTAAACTTAAAGATTAGTGCGGAAGCTGTTTGGTTTTTGTATTGGCTGTTTATGTCCCCCTTTGGAGGGGGAAAGCTCCGACGCTCTGGTCGGAGCAGGAGGAGGATGCATTAGGCGCTTGTTTCATCCCGACATTTCATCAGGAGTGCTGCTGCGCCTCGCGCCGTCCGGTGCCTGCAGTGCGCGTGCGCGCTGTAGGGCTTTAGGCTTTAAATAATTAAATGCAGAATACTACCCTTCTATTATTTCGCATTTGCCTGCATCAATATCATCTTTTACCTTTTTGTATTTTACGTCTTTTACAATCTTGCCATTATCAGAATAGCGAACAGAGACTTTATCGTTAGAACCGTATTTTTTGCCAGCGCGAGTGACAGGTTCTTGCAATAATTCTTTGATAGGTATATATTTTCGCATTGCAGGGGCTACACGATCGAGAGCCTTTTGTGCCAAACTTTTAAATTCCGCGAGACTAATATCATTGTCCCTTATATCAATAATCCAAGAAATTATACTTGAAGATCTAGGGGTAGACCCTATTTTGTTGCTCAATGCCAAACTTTCAAAAAGATAAATCAAAGCATTATCATATTCCCTAATTTTCTTTTTTAGATAAGTGACACCAATAGTAGCAATTGTATTAACTCTATGCTCGCCACTTTGAAGTTCTTCTTCAATTACTAAGCTCTCATGCAATTTTTCTATCGCCTCTGAATAATACCCTTGCTCAACCATGGCAGTAGCAATATTATGAATAGCGACAGCGATACCTGATTTACTCCCGATTTCCTTATACAATTCCAGACTCTCATTCGTTTTCATTAAAGCAATGTCATATCTATTTTTTTCCTGCCATCCTATACCAATACCGCAAAGTGAATCAGCTATACCTTCCTTAGAATCCATTTCCACCCAAATTTCTAAGCCTCGCTCAAACATTTTTAAAGCTTCATCACTTTTATCTTTTGCCAATAATAAACTTCCTAAATTATTAAATGAAATTGCTATACCATCCCTATCGTTGATATTTTGCCTAATTAACAATGCAGCATTTAGCTTTTGAAAACTCTCATCCAAACGCCCCCAAAATTTATATAGCAAACCAATATCATTTAATGCTCTCGCCTCTTCATTCTGGAAATTATACTGTTGCGCGTATTTTACAGCACTTTCAAAAAGAGGCAATGCTGCTTTTGCGTCACCTTTTCTATATAACATCTCTGCAAACTTTATTTGGCCCTCCACCTTGATTTTGTTATCGATGTCTTGGATCTGAGCTATGTTATAATGCTGTTGGGCTTTATTCCAATCACCTCGTATTTGCGCTATATCCCCGTACAAAATATCAAATATTGGTTTCTCAATTCCCAACTCCTTCAGCTTATCCAACAACTCTTTTACTAAACTAAGTTGACCAAGGAGAATGAATTGCCTGCCATTATCTTCTATCTCCTTTTCAATCTTATCCCACTGCTCACTTTTAGATAAATGATAAAATATTTGTTCTTCGAGTGATGGGCTCAACTGATCTTTGACACGTTGGGATATATAGTATTCTGCTACTCTGGCATGAACGGGTTTATGGTCATCCAGTTTTTTGTAGCAAAACTCTCTAACCAATGGATGTACCTCGTAATTGCCTTCAATAATCGTAAGCAGATTCTTTTTTTGAAGTTCATCCGGTGCTGAAGAAGTTAGATTGACCGGTATTATCTTCTCTACTACGCTTTTAGAAACTTTACCGGTAAATACGGAAAACTGCGTTATAAAATCTTTCTCTTCTTGTGTGGCATCAGAACGGGTGAAGATTGCATTTAGCAAACGGTCTCCGGCTTTGGAAACATCACCTTGTTGAACTATTTTGGTAATAACATCAGCAACCGTAGTTCCTCTGCTTATAAGTAGCAACGCAAGGTTTATAGCGAATGGATAGCCCTGTAGTTGGTCACACAAGGTCAGCAGTTCATCATCACTAATTCTTACATTCTTATGGGCATGCTCAATGAGGGCTTTTGCAAGATCCAACCTTTTTTCTTTCAACCCTTCTATTGGGATACGTCTTGGGGTGAGCGTTTCATTTCTGATGTCATCCCTATCAATTATTACTACACAACCCTTATGCAAATACCCCTGAGCAAACTCCAAAAACTCTTTAAAGACAGGGTTGCCGTTTGTTTCTTGGAAATTATCCAGGAATAAGTAATAAATATTTTCCTCGATCTTATCCTTAAAGGCACTAAATTTTTCACGATCGGATTTGCTGCTACCTTTAAGCAACTCCGGATACCCTGCTTCAGCTATAAGTGTATCTAGCTGCGAAGCAACCGTACAGTTATACCAAATTATTTTTTCAGGATCTATAAATTTTTCTATACACCTACTTACAAACTGTGTTTTGCCTATACCTCCTGGCCCATCAATAGCTATAAAATTTACTCTATCATCTATAGCTTTCTTAAATTCATCAATTTCTGTTTCGCGTCCTGTAAAATAAGTTAATGCGTTAGGTGCTTTCGAGAGTTTATTCTCACTTACAGTATGAACTTCGGCAACTGTGATAGAGGCAGCTACAGGAGCATGGACTGGCCTGGTATCAAGAAAATGCTTATAAGAAGCTTCAATCGCATTCACTAAATTTAAATGATACGTTGTGCGGTAAGTATTAGGTAGCACAGAACCATTACTTAAATTGAAACTAAACAAATGTGAGTATGTAAAGTCCTTTACCTCTGCCTTACCATACTCGGTCCCATCCGGCTTATAAAACTGAAGCTTACTTAAATCTTCCCAAAGCTCAAAATTGCATGGGCCAAACATTACAGGAACTATTAAAATTCCTTTGTCTTCGTACCGTTTAAAGAATGTCTTATACTCCTCTTCTTTTATGTAGGTGCTTGCCATAAAATCCATGCTCACTAGAAGAAGTGCAACATTACAATCATGAATATTGCTTTTTATAGTTTCATCCCAAAAAGTTCCTATGTGTATTTGTCTATCATCCCAAATACTCCAATCAAAAAACTTCGTATTCTTTACTACTTTCTTCAAACCTTCATTAAAAACATCGAAATAGGGTTTATCGTCGTGCGCATACGATATAAAAAGCCTCAGCTTGGGTTTGGTCTCAGACATAAGATTACAATTAGTGTGGTTCCCACAAAAATACATTGCGGATTCTCAAATTTAAACTATTCACCATAAATAAAAACCAACCGGTAATTCCTTCCCATCACCCGGATGCATACCACCCCCTCTTACCCCTCATAGCACCGGCTACCTTTTTACACTCAAACCATACAGATAAACAATTTTTGCAATAAAATTTTCTTTCTATTTTGCTGCGCACTTAACCCACGCTATGAAATACGATGTATTTATCTCTTACTCCCGCAAGGCAGATGGGCGCCTGGCGCCCGATATTCAACGGGCTTTGCAAAAGCTTACCAAGCCGTGGTATAAACTAAAAGCCTTATCTGTCTTTCGCGACCAAAGCGACTTAAATGCCTCGCCCCATTTATGGCAAAGCATAGTAGATGCCCTAAGCCAGTCGCACTACTTTGTTTTAATGGCCTCCCCCGAGGCCGCTAACTCTAAATGGGTAAGCGATGAGGTAAAGTATTGGCTGGAAAACAAATCGGTAGATACACTTATTATCGTATTATCGTCGGGCACTATAGGGTGGGATTATGTCAACAACAACTTTGATACCGCCACCACTACCGCGCTACCGGCGTGTATGTTCCCATACTATACGCAGGAACCTGCCTATGTAGAG
The DNA here is from genome assembly GCA_044228435.1 of Chitinophagales bacterium. GTDB lineage: Bacteria > Bacteroidota > Bacteroidia > Chitinophagales > LD1 > Bog-950. Next base: position 197,154 of record JBGAUW010000008.1, on the reverse strand, counting down.
TTTGCAAAAGTTTGGGATAAGGCCGGCTATAATTTAAAAGATGGGTCGTTTATTGCAGCCGTAGCGCAAATAGCGGCACCGGTGCATGGCAAAACGGTGGGCGAACTAATTGGGCAGGATATTAAAGAGCACCGGAGGACCATGTTGTACCGCAATGCGGCTATCATTCTGCTGTCGGTTTTTTTGGTGGTTAGCCTTGCGGCTATGGGTTTTGCTTTTAAACAGGCCGATAAAGCTACGCAGGCGCAGCATAGGGCCGAGCGAAGTGATACGCTTGCGCAGTTGCAGAAGGACACCGCTGTAATAAACTTAAGACTTGCCGAGCAAAGAGGAGATTCACTTACAAAAGCAAATACCGAAACACAGGAGCAAAGAGCAAAGGCCGAAGAATCGGCAAAAATGTTTAAAAGGCAATATGAGGAAGCGGTAGCCCTGGCAAAGGAACCAGCCTATGCGCTGGAAGTAGTGCCGGGTATTGCTATTTATAATCCAGGCAAAACGCTTTTAATAGACACAGGGGATTTTATAATTTTTGGAAAACCAGACGATTTGAGAATTGGGCCGAGGCAAAGAAAAATGCTGGATAAACTTATTTACGACTGGAACGAATCTACCAACCAACCTTGCATAGAGGTTGGCGGATTTAGCACCAATACCGATATAAACGAACAGAATAAGATAATAGGGCGTACCAAAAAAGGCACAGCTGTGTATAACGAGAAGCTATCGCAAAGAAGGGGGCAGGTAGTTATTGATTACCTGATAAAACATGGCATACCACGGCAAGATGTAATAATGCGCTCTTTTGGTGATGTTAAGCCTATTTCCAAGGGAGTAGCATTTAACGAGCGGGTAGAGATAAATACCTGCAAGTAACAATATAACCGGACCGGTTTATTGCTTTATATATTCGAGAAACTCTTTGGTGTATTGGCTCCGTAATTTTATAAAATCTTCATATGTGCTGTGTATATGGTCCTCTCCATCGGGATTAAACTGAAGGTTGTAAAAATACAACTCACCATCGCCTGTAGTAAACATTACATATTTATCATTTAAGGCATAAAAATCATACTCATCCGTTTCCATATCAACAACGTGGCTGTCATAAAACATACTACTATGATTATCTAAGTCATCCAAATAATGCACCAGAAAATACCTGCCGTTTTTAACCAATACAATTCTATTACTGCTAATGAATTGGTAGCGTTGTATGCCAAAATCCTTCAAAATCTCAAATGCATTTCTTTCCTGCGGCATTGTTATATTATATCTGGTAACTCCGTTTGAAAAAATGAGCATTACAAAAAAGCTCCCACGTTTTCCGGTATATCCTATCACACCTTTTAATTCGCGGAAACTGTAATCGCGAAACAATGTAAGACCTACTGTTATTGTAGCTTCATCAATAACTTTAAATGCATGGTCAAAACGAATTAGCTTAATCCGGGTACTATTATCTGCCTGGTCCTCTTCAGTCTGCTGTAGTTCCAATAAAGCATAATATTGATTGCCAAATCCAAGTAAATTATAATCAGCAACGGCATCTGCGCCAATATTTGTAGCTACTTGTGCCAGCATATGCTCTGTTCCATCGTATGCACTTATTTCCAGTATACTATCGCCGAAATTTAAATGCTTGTGCAGTAACCTTGTTTTTTCTAACTCTTCATCGGAGTATGAGCTTGATTTTTCAATTGGCATTTCCATCTGTTCAATTTTGCCCTGCTTAAGATTAACAGTTGAAATAACCAGCCTATCATCGTTATTGGTTATAGCAAACATACTATCCTTATATGCGGGGTGATAACCGGTAAGCCTCAATTTTTCTTCGGCCAGAAACTTGCCCGAACTAAATACAGTATACTTTATTATTTTGTTATCTTCTACATGGTAAAAAAAGTTCTTATTACAACCCAATAAGTAGTTGCCCTTCAAATAATGCAAGTGCATACCATAAATAAACGGATGCTGCTTAAAAATGTAGCCGGCATTTTGCATAGCCCTTTTGCTTTTAAGTAAGGTGTAGGCCTTTACAGCCGTATCGCCCGCCGAAAACCAGTTACTAATTTCCTCTGTGTTATTAGAGAGTCCAATCAGGCTATTGGCATAAGCATCCTTTTCCGCTACCCCTTTTTGGTTAAGCGCTATTTTAGTTAAACTGTCGGCCTCTGTTTTTTGCTGGTTAGCTATCGCCGCCTGGCTTTCGGCTTGCTGTGTTTTTTGCTGGGCTAAAGTTTTTATACTGTCTGCAATTCTGGCTGTGTTTACAGCAGCTGCGCTGGCGCTATCGGCCACATTAACTCTCAACTCTGCCGCTGTAATTTTTATAGAGGTATAGCCTACCGTACCCGCTATTATTAAAATAACCAAGGCCACAGTTAACGCCGAAATTCTTCTTAACCGTGCACTCTTTTTAGTAAAGGTGCAGGCGCTTATTATTCTTTGCACTACCTCTTCTGAGGGGGTGCCGTTTTTCAGGTTTTCGGCGGTATCATCCAGCAATGGCAAGCCTATAATACGTTCGCCCCAAATGCAATCAGCAATATTTACATCGCTTATTATAACCGGAATAACCGGTCTGTTTTTGGTATGGGCCAAAAACAGTTCTATTTCATTATCAATAGGCACCGATTTTTCGCTTCCGCGGCTGCCCGCAATAACCAATGCGGTAGATGTAGTAATTTTCTGCTTTATGGAATTTGGTAAAAGTTTGCCCGGCTCTGCACTGTTAAGCTGGTCTATATACACATCAAACCCTTCTTTCATTAAGCGGGTACTCAGGTTATAGGCATAGTCGATACCGTCTTTGCGCGAATACGATATGAATAGATCGTGCCCAAACACCAAGCGGTAAGCTTTAAGCCATAAACGTTTAAACAGACCAGGCATTATAAATTACTACTGTGGGTTATATACTGGTTACGGCTAAAAAATGGACGAATAAAATTAAAGATAAATTTATTTAATGCGTAAAGTGGCATAGCCGCATACATTTTTACCAACCGGCCCTTCAAGTTTTAACAAAACATCACCTTTTCGGTTACATTTTTTACCTGGCAATGTGCTTATGTTTATATACTAAAACAAATCAGACTATGGCAGGGCCAATTTTTATAAGCCACGTTTTTGAAGACGGGCGTTGGATTAAACAATTACAGAACTGGAATTTTCAGAACCAGCTGGGTAAGGTTTTTACACTGGATGTGTTTAACCAAGACTTACCGCCAACCCCGGATAACGTACTACGCCGGGATATTAAAGAACGTATCCGTAAATCGGCGGCCGTAATTTTATTGGTAGGTAACGATACGCACAGTAAGGAATGGGTAAGGCTGGAGGTAGCGTTTGCACAAACCTATAGCAGGCCTGTTATAGTAGTGCGTATACCGGGTACTACGGGCGGTATTCCAGTTATAGCTGAATCTTACCAACCAGTCGATTTTACACCGGCTAAGTTGAAAGAAAAACTGGCAACTATATAGTTTAGCCACAGGCCAGACGGTTAACCCGTTTTTATCGGCTAACCACCAACCTTTGCACCACTCTTTCCCCGCCTTTTACCGCCGTCACCAAATACACCCCGCTGCTTAGCGCGCCGGTGTTTAGTTGATTATGGGTTGATGTAATAGCGATTGCATTTAAACTTCTACCCGTTACATCGCTTAGCGTTAATGTGCCACCGGTAAAGTTATCGCTCAGGTTTATCATTACCATATCGTTAGCTGGGTTGGGGTAGAGTTGTAGAGTAACGTTGCTGACTGTGGCAGCGGTAATCCCCTCTACCATAGAGTAGATAGTGCTGGTAGTATTGGTTATTACGGGCGCATTAAAATCGAAGTAGATAAAAGCGGTGTTGGTTACGTTGGTGCCAGATTGGAGATTATTTTTTGCCCTTACTTTATACTGCACGTAGCCGTGGCTGTTAGGTTCATCGCTTACGCTATCGGGCAGGTTTATATTGGCAAAGTTAAAGCGCACCGCATTGCCTTTAATTATTACCTGCGGCTGAAAGCTGTAGGCCAGTAGCTGGAAAGTTTCAATATCTACATCCGTATCAATAGTATCGGTTATATAAATATGCTCAGCTGGTGCATTGCCGGTATTTTGAAAGCGCACGGTATAGGTTAGCCAGTGGTCGCCCATAATATCTACCGTGCCTACAGGGTATGCTTCTTTTATGTTTGGGTCGAAGCTGTTAACCACGGCTGCGCACCAGGTAAGGTGATTGTTAGTTGGGTTATTATCGCCAATAGTAGGTGTAACCGTTGCGTCAAAGCAAATTTGCTGGCCCAGTTGCGCAGTGGTATCTACCTGTATTTTAAAATCGAAAGCATCACTGCTAACTGCGCTCCAATCATTAACAGTATAAGTTAAAGTATTGCCACCAACTATCGGGGTAAGCGCTCCGGCTGCAGGTGATAGGTAAGTTGCTGGTCCGCTAAAAGTGAGCACCAACTGGCCGCTTATATTGGCGGTGTTACAGGTTTGTCCATACAGGCGGGCCATGTCCATAGCCACTACTTGCACGGTACTAAATGCAGCAGGCCTTGCCCTGGATGATAAACCTATTGCATGTAACCCAACATCGAAACCGGGTTTGCATTGCAGGCCAAAGTTTAAGCCGGCAGAAGCAGAATCAACCAGGGTAACAGTAGCTGAGTCGAGCCCGTTGGCAGGGCATACTATATTAAAAGGAACAGCCGCCGTATCAACTGTAACGGTGTAATTGCCGGCAGCGGTTTCAAATGCATACGTGCCATATAACGATGTATATGCTTGTTGCACTACCGTATCGTTTTGCAACAGGTTAACTTTACAATTAAGCACGTAAGCTTCTCCATTATCCTGCACACAATTGCCGTTTAAATCGTTGTAAGCGCTGCCGCTAATGTTCCAGTAAACCGGGCAGCCACTTGCATTAAAAGGGTCGCACAGGGGTTTGGAGTTAAGCGGGGGGCTACAGGAAAACACATGGCCGTAGTTAGGCAGGCAGGCAATGGCACTATCGTCAAAAGCGAACGACATAATAGTTGTTAGCCTGGGCAAACAATGCATATCCGGGTTGGCGGCGCACATCAATCTGTAAAGGTAATCGGGCAACTGGGGCAAATACGTTAGCCGGTTATTATCGCACATTATATCGCCGCAGCGGGCAGGTAACGGGGGCAATGCGGTAAGTTGGTTATAGCTGCAATAAAAAATAGCCAATGAATCGGGCAGGGCCGGTAAAGCCGTAAGCTGATTATTGCTGCAATCCAGCCGCCTTAGTTTAGCAGGCAGGGCTGGCAGCGCAGTAAGCGGGGTATAAGTAATAGCCAGTTCGCTCAGGCTATCGGGCAAAGCCGGTAAACTGCTTAAAGGTGCATCGGAGATGACAAGTACTTTTAAACTTAAAGGCAAAGCGGGCACTGTGGTAAAGCTGCCCGCTACAACGTGTAAATCCGTTAGCGAATCGGGTAGCGAGGGAATGGCCCCAAACTGTGCATTGCCGCACCTAAGCGTTAATAAATGCGGCCCCAGGGCAGGTATCGCGGTTAGGTTATTATTATGGCATTCTAACCATCGCAAATTAGAAGGTAGTGCCGGTAAAACAGTAAGCGCATTATCGCCGCAAAACAAAGTTTCGAGAGTGGCGGGTAAGGCAGGCAACGTTGTAAGCTGATTAAATGAACAACGCAAATCGCGCAAGGCCGGCGGCAGTGTGGGCAGCGCAGTTAGCCGGTCCACGGTACAATCCAGCGTAAGTAAAGTGGCCGGTAAAGCAGGTAAGGCGGTAATGGGGTTACCTGCTACATCCAGGTGCATTAAACTGGCTGGCAAGGCAGGTATACCGGTTAGCAAAGGGTTGCCCCAAATAGTTATAGAGGTGCAGTTGGCAGGAAAAGAAGGTATATATTCAAGCGAATCATACTCGCAGGTAATAAGGCCCATATTATCGAAATACTGTATACCGGTTAAATCTCTTATAGGTAAATTATTGATGTAAACGTTAATTACATCCGTAATATCCTGGCAGGTAGTATCCATCTGGCTGCCATTCATGCAAGCCGGAAAGTTATTTTGCAGGTAGCTTACAAAAGCCGTATCAGGTATGGTTACATACTGCGCGCGGCTGCTGTTAAACAAACAGCAAAAAAATACAAGCAGGGGTAAAAGGCGAAGTGGTTTCATAGTGCGGGTAGTTAGGTTACCCTAAATGTAAATATGTTTCTGTAAAAAGTAAATAGTTAGTAGTGAATAGGAACAGCTAACAGACGGTTTAGCGCGAATCCGGCTGTTGTAGAGACAATGGCATCGCCTTGTCTCTGTATTAATTGGGATTTGTCAGGACAGGGCATGCCCTGTCTCTACAATACAAAAACAAAAACAGCCAGCAACCGGCATACCGGCTACTGGCTTTTTCTCTTTGCCTTTTTGTTTCATCCCGCATTAGCGGGGCACTTTTCACCATTGCCTAATGGCTCACTACCAACCTCTGCACCACTCTTTCTCCGCCCTTAACCGCAGTTATCAAATATACGCCGCTACTAAGGTTAGCCGTGCTTATTTGGCTATGCGCACCAACTACCGGTAGCGCATTTAAGCTTCTACCCGTTACATCGCTTAGCGTTAAGGTGCAACCGGTAAGGTTATCGCTTAGGTTTATCATTACCACCTCATTGGCCGGATTAGGATATAGTTGCATAGTAGCGGTGCTGTTGGCAATGGTATTAATGCCGTTTGGCAGTGTAAGTGTATTGGTAGTAGTGTTGGTTACCACCGGTGCATTAAAATCGAAGTAGATAAAGGCGGTGTTATTAATAACGGTGCCCACGGTGGCGTTATCCTTTACCTTCACTTTATACTGCACGTAGCCGTGGCTGTTAGGTTCATCGTTTACGCTATCGGGTAAATTAATATTGGCAAAGTTAAAACGCACGGCATTGCCTTTAATTATTACCTGCGGCTGAAAGCTGTAGGCCAGTAGTTGGAAAGTTTCAATATCTACATCCGTATCAATAGTATCGGCTATGTAAATATGCTCGGCAGGGGCGTTACCGGTGTTTTGAAAGCGCACGGTGTAGGTTAACCACTTATCGCCGGTTATATCTACATTGCTTACGGGGTATACGGCCTTATCGTTCGGGTCGAAGGAGGTTACCATGGGAAAACAAAACTTGTAGGAGTTGTTTTGTGGATAGTTATCGCCTGCTGTTGGTGATACGGTTACATCAAAACAGGCAAAAGTTCCGCTTTGCGCAGTAGTATCAGTTTGGGTGATAATATTAAAGGCAGTCTCGGGGTCAATAGCACTCCAGTCCGCTATAGTATAGTTAATCGTGTTGCCCAATACAGAAGTTGGCACTAACGCGCCGGGTGCAGGTGATACGTAACGCAATTGTCCGGTTATAGTAGTAACCAATTGCCCAGCAAGATTAAACGTATTGCAATTTTGTCGATAAAACTGCGCAACATCTCCTGCCTTTATTTTTATGACGTTAAAGCGAGCAGGCCTGAATATACTATTTGACGAAATGCTTTGCGTGCCAATATCAAAGCCCTGTTTGCATTGCAATGCAAAATCCCGCGTTTGTTGTGAGTTTAGCTCAATAAGCGTAACCGTATTTACACCGCCCACGGGGCATGTAACTACAAAAGGCAACCCAGCGGTATCTAAATTTAAAGTATAGTTTCCTTTACCTTGTTCAAAAGCGTAAACCCCCGCCGCCGTTGTATAGGTTTGTTGTATTACATTACCGGCTTGATATAGTTTTACTTTCATATAAACCGGGTTGGCTTCCCCTGTGTCCTGCTGGCAGTTACCGGTGCTATCCTTAAATACTTTACCGCTTATGTTCCAATAAATCTGGCAGCCATTAGCATTATCGGGTGTACACAGCTGATATCGGCTGATATTAGGTTCGCTATTATAAACAACCCCGTAATTTGGTAAGCATGTAATATTACTACTATCAAAAACAAGGGCACCAATATGGGTTAAACGAGGTAAACAATATAAAGCAGGATTCTCGCCGCAATCAAAAAAGCTCAAACTGTCAGGCAGAGTTGGCAGGCTGCTAAGGTTATTACCCCTGCACCATAAAAAAAACAACGAATCCGGCAACGAAGGCAGGGTGGTAAGTAGGTTGTAGCGACATAACAACCGGTTTAACCCGGCTGGTAAAGATGGCAGGCTGGTAAGCTGGTTGTAATCGCATGTAAAACTTTTTAGACTTAAAGGCAGCGTTGGTAAACTGGTAAGCAGATTATCGTTGCATATAAGTGTTCGCAACACCGGCGGCAATGCCGATATACTTGTAATGTAGCATTGATCCATATGCAGCATTTGCAGGGTAGATGGTAAAGCGGGCAACACAGTTAATGGATTGTGCGAAACAATTAGATTAACCAGAACGGATGGTAATGACGGCAACGCACTAATACTATTGTAAGAACATTCCAGCCGGTTTAGCGAATCGGGTAATACAGGCAGGGTTGTAAGTTGATTGTTGCTGCAAGTAAGTGTTTTTAGCAGGGCTGGCATAGCCGGCAGCGAAGTAATTTGGTTTGCACCACATTCCATAAAGGTTAAAGTTATAGGTAATGCAGGAAGATTAGTAAGCCGGTTGTTATTTACCCTTAATGTTGCCAGCGAATCGGGTATAGGCGGTAGGGTGGTTAGCGTATTTTCAAAAGCAATCAATTGTTTCAACTTAGAAGGAAGAGGTGGCAAACTGCTTAGCAAGTTGCGGCTGCAATCTAAATAAGTAAGTGAATCGAAGAACTGCACCCCATATAAGTTCGAAATGTTTTTGCTACCAACATTAACCAAAAAAGCCCTCGCTATACCCGCACACGTAGTATCCATCTGGTTGCCATTCATACATGTTGGATAATTTTGCTGCAGCCAGCTAACAAAAGCCGTATCGGGTATGGTAACGTATTGTGCGCGGGTGGTAGTAAAAAGGCAACAAAAAATTACCAGCAGGGGTAAAAGGCGAAGTGGTTTCATAGGGGCTTAGTTGCACTAAATGTAAATATGTTTTTGAGAAATGAGAAGAATTGACGGCGGACCGCTGACGACAGACGGCGGAGAACGGCCACCTCACCTTAGCCCTCTCCTTTAGAAGAGGGTGAAACAGCCAACAGCCGGTGCAGCGCTAAACCGGAAGTTGTAGAGACAATGGCACAGCCTCGTCTCCGGCATTCCCAAATACAAGACAGGGAAATGCCCTGTCTCTACAATACAAAATACAATACGTCCACAGTACATAGGCCTCCCGATGAAAAATCGGGACAGGCTGTGGGACGCACACCGGTGCGCGGGGCGCAGCAGCACAGCCCATAAAAATTGTGTTTTATTCCATTCCCTTCTCCATGCAATGGAGAGGCCTGTCCCGTTTTGATTATTCAAAATCAAATCGGGAGGTGTCGCGACCAATGGTCAGACCGGGTGAGGAAAAATGTATTGGTATTTGTAGGGGCATACCTTGCGGATGCCCTATCCGGCGCATGGGGCTACTGCAATACAGGGTAACCGCAAGGGTTACCCCTACCCTACCCCCCCCCAAAAAAAAACAAGGGCAACAGATTGCTCCATCGCCCTTGATATTTAACCCTTAAGTTTTAGTATATGTTTTATGCCCTTACTACGTTTGGTTTGCTTTGGTTGGTGTTGCTGCCAAATACCGGGTGGCTGGGTATGCTGCTGGTGCCTTTAAGCAACTCGTCGAAAATTTCGAGCTTCTGCTCCAGCTTTTTGTAGCTGGTTAAAAAATCGTTGTAGTTGCGCTGGCCAAAGCGGCCCAGGGTCTCTTCGGTAATAGGCACATCGGTGGCTATTAAAAAAGGTAACTCTACTTTCATTACATCGCAAAAGCGTTTTAATGTCTCCAGGCGGGCATTGCTTGCACCTTGCTCAAGGCAGCTGTAGGCTTGCTGCGTTATGTCCATGCTTTGGGCTACTGCTGTTTGTTTCCATCCGCGTATTTCCCTTATTTTTCTGATGCGTGAAGCTATTGTCATAATTGGTGTTTTAAAGTGTGAAACAAAATGCCCGACTTGTATATCATCGGCTTGCTTTTGTTTACGACAACACCCATAAAAAGTTTCACAACGCGCACAAAGTGGCGGTAAATAACCAGCTGTAGGTTGTGCAAAACACCTATGAAAACCCACCAAAAAGACAGGGTAAAAAAAAGTAAAAACAGACCTCAGTCATCAGACAAAAGATATCAGACAATACAAAAATCCGCCCCCTGTATTTTTCTATTCTCTGATTTCTGCGTTCTGATTTCTACTAAAGTTTAACGTCTCAAGTCTGTTCGAGGTTTGCAAAAAGGCATCACCTGAATGGGGGAAATGCAGAATTAGATTCAAGAGCCAAGACACAAGAAGTAAGATAATACAGGGTTAGGCGCTTACCCTCGTGTCTAATGTCTATCGTCTTGTGTCTATCGTCTTTTCAATGGTCAATGGTCTTTTTATATATTTGAACACAACCTTAAGAACACCACCCTATGAAACACCGCGGCCTTCTTATACTTGCAGCAACCCTGCTTGCTTTTATTGCCCTGGCACCAATTACGGGCTGCACCCCCAAAAAGGACGGCGACCTGATAAAGCATTGCGATAACCTGGTAAAAGATGAAGACGAAACCGGCATTGATTGCGGCGGCAGCTGCAACCCCTGCGTTTTGCCCTGCGATACAACCGTATGCCAAAACGGTGGCACCTGCAACGGTGGCAATTGCAATTGCGCAGCAGGATATACCGGCAACCGCTGCCAAAGCGAAATACGCAGCGCTTTTACAGGCAATTACAGGGTAGCCGGCACGGGGGTAGAAATGCCCGACACCAACCCCGATGATAACTATACCAATATGCCGGTGCGGGTTACAGCGCCGGGTGGCAACATCAAATCGCTGTATATAGAAGTGAATGGCGGCAGCGCCAACCTTACGGTTCAATTACAAAACAACTATAGCTCGTTTACCATTCCACCGCAGGTGCAGGGCACCCGCACTATTGAAGGCACTGGTAGCTTTACAACAAATAACGGCGTTATTACCATCACCCTTAATTTTGTTGAAACACAAATTGCCAACCCAAGCGAAACTTATACCCTATCGCTTACAGGCCCAAAGCTGTAAGTGAGACAATAGGCAGAAGACAATACAGGATTGACAACCTACAATGGACGATTGACAACCGCTAACACAGGTTAGCGCTTTGTATTCTACGGTCAATGGCTTATAGTCAGCCGCCACTCTGCCTTTTCAATGGTCAGCAGTCAATTGTCAATGGTCGTTCTGCATCTTCAGCACCTCCTCCGCTATAATGCCAAAATCTTCCGTGTGGTCCTCTCCTACTTCGGGCAGACTGTGCTTACCCAGGCGCACTACTACTAAGTTGTATTGGGGTATGGTAATTATGTACTGGCCCAGTATGCCCCACTGGTAAAACATTTTTACACCGTTAACCTCATACAACCAAAACGAGTAACCGTAGTAAGGCGCCAGCTTACCGGTGGTAGCCTGCTGCACAAAACTGGTATCCAATATCTGCCGGCCATCAAAATTGCCATTGTGCAGCATTAGTTTGCCAAATCGGGCAAAATCGCGCGCGTTGCTGTTAAAGCAGCAGTAGGCATGTTCAATCCCCTTATCATCGGTGTGCCATTTGGCATCGTGCTCGCTATGCAAAGGGCGCCACAGCCAGTAGGTAGCCAGGTCAGCCAGGCTATGGCGGGTGGCTTTCATTAAACAAAGGCCCAGCAGTTCGGTGCTGCCGCTTTGGTAGTTAAAGTGCTGGCCCGGTGTATCTATTATTTGCAGACCCAGCATCAGCTTTTTAATATCATCGCCATAATAAGCTTTGGCCGTTACGCAAAAGGGATTGGTGTAAGCCTCGTTCCAATCCAACCCGCTGCTCATGGTGCTTAGGTGCCACAGCTGCAACTCATCAGCATGGGGGCCCTTAAGGTCGGGTAAAAGCGTTTTTACTTTTTGGTTCCAACCGGTAAAAATGCCCCGTTGTATAGCTATTTGCGCCAGCATGGTGGTTATGCTTTTGGCCATGCTAAAGCTGTTGCTTTGCGAGCTATCGCTGTAGCCATCCCAATAATGCTCTTGTATTATGCTATCGTTTTTTATTACCAAAAAGGCCACGCTTTCGGTTTGGGTTAGCACATCGCTTAGCTTTTTGGGTAGCGGTTCTTTATTATAAGCCGCGTGCAAAGGCCACTCGCTTTTTTGTTTACCGGTGGTAATGTTGTGAGTGCTAAAAAACTGGGCGTCGTCTATACTGGCCGAGTTGGTACCGTGCAGGTAACTGGCGCGCAGGCCTTTAAACAAATAGCCATTACCGGTAGCAAAAGCAATTAGCGCAAGCAGTGCAAAGGTTATTACCAGGCCGGTGAAAATTTTAAGAAGACGGTTCATGGGTTTGAGAGGGCAAAGGTGAAAAATGAAAAGTGAAAGAGAAATCAGAGAACAGAAATCAGAAATTCGAGGTCAGAAACCAGATAAATACAAATACAGTAATACAAGTATAACATACGCGTTTCAAATTTGTTAATTTAAGGCGGTATTAAGTATGCACATTACTGAAAATGCATTATTCAATCCTTTCTCCATTTTATGGAGAGGGGTGGCTGTCCGCCGAAGGCGAGACAGACCGGGGTGAGGCGGGAGTGCTGCTGCGTCCTGCGCCAGCAGGTGTGTCCAGCGGGCATTTTTACGGCAGCCGCCTGCGCAAAGGGCTGCTTTGTATTGTAGAGACGATGGCACTGCCTCGTCTCTGGCAAATTTCAAAACAAATACATAGACAAGGCAGTGCCTTGTCTCTACAACAGCCAACAGCCCTAATACATACCTGCAAATTCTTTGGTTCGATTTGCTTGCCTGGGTAGTATTATATATTTGGGGTAGACTTAAACAAAGGCCATGACCGTAGCAGCACAAATTAAAGAGTATATAACCACCCTGCCCGAGCCCAAACGCAGCGAGGTGGAACAGTTACACCGGCTAACCAAAGCGCTACAACCAAAGCTTAAATTGTGGTATTACGATGGCAGAGATAGCAACAACAAAGTAGTAGCTAACCCTAACATAGGCTACGGCGCATTTACCATTAAATATGCCGACGGAAAAACCAAAGAGTGGTTCCGCGTGGGCATAAGCGCCAACACCACCGGTATTTCGGTATACATAATGGGCTTAGAAGATAAAACTTACCTGGCCCGCACCTATGGCAAAAAACTGGGCAAAGCTACTGTAACCGGCTACTGCATTAAATTTAAATCGCTAAAAGATATAGACCTGGATACATTGCTACAAGCTATACAATACAGGCTTGGGTTAGAGGTTTAGGGGTCGGGCATTCTGTTTCTACAATATCCCCAAAACCAATATACAGCAAATACTTTAAGCGGCGCAAACCCTCAAAGTCCCCTTTAGGGGATTTAGGGGTTTTACCCCACACTATCCAAATACATCTTCTCTACTTTCTGCCTTGCCCAAGGCGTTTTGCGCAAAAAGGTAAGGCTCGATTTTATAGTGGGGTTCGACTTAAAGCAGTTAATATCTATCTGCCGCGCCATCTCTTCCCATCCGTAATTTTTTTCCAGGTAGTGCAATATCTGCTCCAGCGTAACGCCATGCAGCGGGTTATTGGCCTGTGGGTCTTTAGGCGGGGCTATCAGGTTATAAAACTTAGGCAGACTTAAAAACTTCGCCTTTATACGAAAGCCCTTTTGCAAATTTATCTCCCATCCGGCATACATTACCGGCACTTCGCCGGGCTCCAGCAGGTTTATAAAGTTAGCATACCATTTGGCGTAGTGCTCATCGGCAGCCAGGCCTTCTTCCAGGCACTCGTAGTGGTCCAGCCACATTTGCGCCAGCTCTTCCGGTGCAGGCAACTCATCCATTTTTCCGCCTACGGCATCTTTAGGGTGCTCGGGCAGTATAAGGCCTTTGGCCACCAGCAGGCCATCATTTGGGTCGAAATAACGGCGCGGCAATATTTGGTAGCGCCAGTGGCTGCCCGTAGGCGATGCCCCGGCACTTAAACGCAGTTGCTCGTAGCCCTGCGCATGCAGGTGGGCCAATGCCAGTAAAACCGTACGCACGGGGTGCAGGCGCTTAGGTGCCGCCTCATTCTTTTCTGTATTTTCCATTTATGCGCGCGAAGATAAACGTTTACGCGGGTTCTGTAGGGGCGACCCTTGCGGTCGCCCTGTATTGGTATTTGTATAGACAAGGCCGTGCCATTGTCTCTACAACAACCGGCTTAGCGCTAAACCGGCTGTTGTTTAAATAGTGTGCGTGCGAAGCACGCACAAAAATAGCGCGTCATTGCGAACCCCAAGGCTTTGCGAGTGGGTGAAGCAATCCCCAAAGGCAAAAAGCACAAGTATCGTCAGAACAGCATTAGGCTTTTATTCTTAGGGGGATTGCCGCGTCATTTTGTTTGCCTTAATGGCAATCAAAATTTCCTCGCAATGACCTGCCACTTTACTTGCTTTTCTTATTTTGATTTCATAACTTTGTATGAAATTAGAATTTTATGCCACAACCACCTTTAACCACTGCAAGGCCACCCATTGCCGGCCGCGACGAACGTATGGAAATACTTACCCTTATAGCCCGCGGAGAAATGCTATGGGAAAAACCGGCCACCGGTAGCACTGCCGCATGTGATTTGAAACCCGACTTTGGCGAGCGCCGCCAGGCTATTGCCGAACTGAATAAAATGGACGGCGCTTATCAAGATGCCAAACCACAAACTGAAATGAGTCCTTACCGCACAATTGTTTTATATGGCGCCTCACAACAGCCTCCAGTACCGTCCACTTAACGATGTTTACCTGCCTTACTTTTTTGATACCAACCGCTACCTGGTGCTCTACGGCGGCTCGGGTTCGGGCAAATCAGTTTTTGCTTCGCAAAAAATTTTAGGGCGCGTATTATCCGAGCCGGGCCACCGGTTTTTGGTTATCCGAAAGGTAGGCAGAACTTTGCGCGAATCGGTGTTCAAACGCATTGAAAATGAAATTGCTGCGCAGGGTTACAGTTGCGAATTTTCTATGCGCGAAACCTTTATGAATTTTACGCATAACCCCACCGGTAACGAAATTATTTTGGCCGGGTTGGATGACGTAGAAAAACTGAAATCAATTGAAACCATTACCGGTATATGGATTGAAGAGGCCACCGAGCTTACCCAAAACGATTTCGACCAGCTGGATTTGCGCCTGCGCGGACAAACCAAAAGATATAAGCAGATAATACTGTCGTTTAATCCGATTGATGAAACGCATTGGCTAAAGGCGCGGTTTTTCGATAACCCACCCGATAACTGCGCGGTGCTTAAAACTACGTTTAAAGATAACCAATATATAGATGCAGAATACGGGCGCGTGCTTGAACAGAAAATAAGAGTATCGCCCAACCTGTACCGCATTTACTATTTGGGCGAGTGGGGTAAAGAAGAAGTGCAGCGCCCTTACGTGCATAATTTCAATCCGCAAAAGCACGTAAGCACCGGTGCGGTGTTTAACCCTATGCTACCCGTATACCTTAGCATCGATTTTAACGTAGAGCCTTTTGTGTGCATTTGCGCCCACCTGTTTACCAATGCCAACGGTATGCACTACCACATTTTTAAAGAACTGGTAATTGAAAAAAAAGGCGATGTATACAAAATGCTGGATTTGATAGTAAACACCTTTGATACCCGCACCCTGGCCAACTGCTACATTACCGGCGATGCCATGCAGCGCAAGCGCGAAATTACCCAGCAAAACAATATCGATGCCTGGCGCATTATCGATAACCGCTTGCAGCTTAACCGGCGGCTGATGGTGCCCAAGGCCAACCCCTCGGTGCGCGAAAACCGCCATTTGGTAAACGCCATTTGCGCCTTTCACCCCGATTTGCAAATACACCCGCAGTGCACCAAACTGATTTACGATTTACAGTATGTAGAGGCCGACGAAGAAGGCAACCTGTTAAAAACCAACCGCCAGCAGCAGGCCCAGCGCGCCGATGCGCTGGATACCTTCCGCTACCAGTGCAACACCCACCTGCACGATTTTCTAGATCGGCATAAATTGTAGGGGGTAAGGAAGCATGTCAGTCTAAGCGGAGTCGAAGACAAGTGCTTTCGCCACAAACTCAGCTCTCGCGGTCGCTCGACAATTTGCAGAGACCGAAACCGCGCCAACGCGTACCACAACCACCCCAAAACCGGCAATGGATAAGGGTTTTAAGCCACCGGTGCAATTTTTTGTGCCGTTTACGGTACAAGGTGGGGCATAAAAGCAAAGTTTTCTTTGGCAGGCAAATTGGAATAGCATCGATGTAAGAACCCCATTTAATTATGTAACAAATTAACTTACCATGTCGGCAAAAGGACCCTTAGTGATAATAGAAGACGATCTGGACGACCAACTGCTGTTGGGCGAAATTTTTAACGATATAAAAGTAGATAACCCGGTCTTATACTTTTCCGATGCCAAAGAGGCCCTCCTTTATCTGCAAACCACCACCGACCGCCCTTTTATTATTATATGCGATGTTAACCTACCCAAGGTAAACGGACTTGAACTAAAAAGAATAATAGACAGCGACAAACAACTCCGTAAAAAAAGCATCCCTTTTATTTTTTACTCTACCGCTGTTTCGCAACAGGCTATTGATGAAGCTTACATGCACCTGAACATACAGGGCTTTTTTCAAAAGGGCCACAACTACGCCGAAATTAAAGAGCTGATGCGCTGCATGGTAGATTACTGGCTGCACTGCTGGCACCCGAATACCTGATTGCTTTTAAAAGCAACCACGTGCATTACATTAAATACTATTTTGGCCGCATATATTAACCCTAAAAATTAAGTATGAAACAAAAATTAAACATTGTATTAGTAATGGCTATGTTAGTATTAATGGCTGCTGCCTGTACCAAAGAAGGTGAACAAGGCCCTGCAGGTCCGGCAGGCACTAACGGTACAAATGGCACTAACGGCAACGCCGATGTAAGAGTATTTTTATTTAACCGCATTGATACCGTTACCGCTGCTAAAAACTATTGGACCTATTCACTTACCGGTATAACCCAGGGGTATATGGATAGCAGCCTTGTGTTAGTGTATTATAAAGATGCTGTAAATGAGCTTTGGTATCCATCGCCGGGCCTGGGGCCAGATAACGTTTACCAAACCAAATGGTTTAACTTTCCCAGCCGCGCAATAGAGTGCCGCATTGCCGACGCCGACGGAAGCAGCTACTCGGGGGGAGACCGCAACATAACAGCCGGAAAGGTAGTAGTAGCAAAAGGCTCAACTTTTGGCAAAAAAGCACCGGTAGATTTTAACGACTATAAAGCAACTATGCGCTACTTTGGCTTGCCAGAGTAATAGAATTATATACCTAATAGATAGCCGGCTGTTGTTTGCGTTAGCAAGCGGCAGCCGGTTTTTTATGGCCAAAAACAAAAAAATCACCTCAAATTATTTTATTTGATTTCACAATTACTTATATTTGCATTGCAAACAGAAAAATGTCTCTCATTCCTTCCTTCTCCATAACATGAAGAAGGTGTCGCCCGCCGCAGGCGGGATGACGGATGAGGCGGGCTGTTCAAGTCTTGTTTCTTGTGTCTATCGTCTAAAATCTGGGCAACCGCAAGGGTTGGCCCCTACAGTTGCCATTGCATAGGGCATTATACAAGCAATCCGTTTTGTCTATCTACTTTATACTAATTACTTAATACTATTAGCATGCCCTGCAACTGCCACCAAACGGCCCCTCTACCCTGCTGCATTACCAACCTTACCATAGGCACCGCAGCGCCCAATACCGATTATTTAATAACCTTTAAAACACCCGATGGCCGAACCGATGTAACACCGGTTACCACCGCTAACGATGGCCTGCTCGTGCTGCCCAACGGCGAATACCGCACCGGCACCCAATACCAGGTGTGGCTTAGCCCCGATGGTGAAGATAGCACCCATCAGCAACCCTTCGCCATAGGCGATACAGAGGTAAGTTGCCTTACCCTCCTCTTCTATTACTGCGATGCCGAACCGCAAAACCAAACCGTAACCTTACTATGATAGCGCCCATTTATTGCATAGTGCTTACCGCCCTGTTTGTAAACGGGCTGCACATTACCACGCAACCCAACATGCTGCTGCATTTTGTCCGCCGGTGGCTGGATGGTATTTTTATTAAACACCCGGTAACGCGGCAACAACCGGTGGTTAGCAAATGGTATTATCCGTTGCTGTATTGCATTAAGTGTATGCCCTCGGTATACGGCACCGTTATATGCTTACTGTTTTTACCATTTAATATCCATTTGCTTTATACCATGCCGGTAGTTATAGTTTGCTCGGTAGCGCTGGCAACAATTTTACACTCGCAATACCTTTAAACAGTTGCCCGTTGCCAGTGGTTGGTTCTCAGTTATTAGTTGACGGCTTACCTGCTATTTCTTTGCTCTTGTGTCTTGTGTCTTGCATCTTTTCCACTACTAAATATAAAAAATGACCCATTCTCTCATCGCCCTTCTCGCGCGCATTGGCTTTAAGCAAGCCATATACAACTATTGCTTTACGCACCAAAGCAAAACCTACCATCAAAATATGCAGGTAGCTTTTGTCGATTCGCAAAACCGTAAGTATTTCTACTTCCCCGATTTAAAGCAACTGCCTCTACCGTTACTCGAAAAGCTGAACGAGTTGCAGGAGCAGCTAAACTGCAAACTGCCGGGCCGCGATTTAGATGCCTGGCTGGCTAAGGTGGAAGAAGTGCTTAATAGCAACAGCCAAACAAAAATTACTGAACTGGGTTACTGGCTGGGCGTATTAAAGGATAGAAAAGAAATCCTGTTCGACCCTACCCTGCTAACCGAAATTGCGGCCCTGCTGTATATACGCGAAGATGAAAACCCTTCGGTTTATAACGAGCAAATACATAAAGAGAAGTTTAACCTGCTGTGGGCCGATAGCCAAAAGGGAGGTGCGCTTTACGATTTTTTTCAGCAGGCCGGGTTGAGCCGGTACATTCCTTCGCAAAGTATTACAGCCGAAAACTGGCAGCAATCTTTAACGGAGATTATGGAGAAGATAAACAAGTTCAATTCAACTCTTACGCAGATTTCGACGTTCGCGTCCGCATCCGCCGCATAGGCGAACAGTTTACCGAAAACCTGATGAGCATTTGCAACGGCAACCTGCACGAGTTTAACCAGGCCCAACAACTTACCGTGCAGCAATACCTTACCAAGCTGGAGCATGTGGTTAGGGAGAATAAAAGACAGAAGACACAAGACGTTATACAATAGACAACAACCTCCCCCCAGCCCCTCGCCTTCAGGAGAGGGGAACAACAGCCGGTTACGCGCTAAACCGGCTGTTCAAGTCCTTCTCCTAAAGGAGAAGGATTTAGGATGAGGTCTGTATTGGATTTAAAACAGAAAAAACAAAAACAACATGGCAGATGAAATTTATTTAAAGTTTCTAATAGACGATTCGGGGTTCGACAAAACCAGCGTTAAAATAAGCGACATAACCGAACTGTTAACCGCACAGGAGAAAGCTATTAAATCAACTTATAGCGGCAAGCAAGTAGATGAGGCAAATAAAAAGTTAGCCGAACATACGCGCATAATGCAGGCCAATCTGCTTAAATACAACGACGCTGGCAAAGCCCTTAAAGCGATGCAGGATGATCTGGCCAACATGGCCGCAATAGGCAATACCAACACAAAGTCGTACGAAAACACGGCACGCGCGGTGGTATTGTTAAGCAACCGCATGGAAGAATCGCGCACATTAATTAAAAACCTTAGCGCCGATGCTATGCTATTGGATGCGCTAACCAGCGGTATGAAGGGCATAAATGCTGCCTTTGAAGTGGGAGCCGGTTTAATTGCCGCTACCGGTAGTGAGAGCAAGCGGTTTACCGAAATTTCGGCTCAGGTTAAAGGTGCCTTAAACGCTGCCACGTCCTTACAAGAGGGCTACAATGCTGTAACCAAAGAAGGCGGTATTATAACCAAAACTGCTTCGGCCGCACAATCGGCTTACGCTCTTGTAGTGGGCGAAAGCACCGGCGCCATGAAGGTTTTTAAGCTGGCATTGGCAGGCACGGGCATTGGCCTGGCCGTAATTGCTATAGGTGAATTGGTTGCGCACTGGGACGAGTTTACGCGGGCGGTAGGCCTTAGCAACAAAAACCTTGTGGACTTTGAAGAAATAAGAAAACAAGCCGGCGATAGTGCAGTGAGCGAAGCCGGTAAAGTTGAGTTGCTGATAGAAAAGTATAAAAATGTTACTACCACCCAACAAGAGCGTAAAAAAATTATTGACGAGCTTAAAGAACAATCGCCGGCATACTTTGGAACACTTGATAACGAAAAAACATCGCTGGAAGACTTGCAGCTTGCCTATGCCAAATACTCGCAGGCATTGGTATTAAAAGCACAAGCCGAAATTTTAGCACGCGACATTGCCAAAACTCACATTGCCATTAACGAAGAAAACAATAAGAGCATTGACGAAACCCTTAACCTTTGGGACCAAGCTAAACTAGGCATTATCAGCCTTGCCGGTGGCATGTTTGGTTATAAATCAAATACAACTGCCTCAACCATAGCCGCCGAAAAACATAAAGAAGCTACAAGCGAACTGCAAAAGAAAAATGAGCTACTGGTAAAATCGCTTAATGACACCATAAAAGCGCTGTATGAACTTGGCGGCGACCCTGCACAAAAAGCTACCGAAGGTATTAATAAAGTTAGCGCCGCTATTAAACGCGACAAGGAAGAGCCAGTAGAACCTATTAAAGAAAAAACGCTTACCTCCATTAAAGGTATTAATGAAGAAATACAGCAAGAAATAGACATACAGAAACTACCTGTAATAAAAATTGAGGTAGAAACCCCCATGGAAAAAATAAAGGGTTTTTTAAACGAGTATGCTAGCGAAATGCAGAATGCCGTAGCTAACATCAGCAAAATTACCAACCAGCTGTTTGATCAGCAGACACAAGCGCTGGACGCCGAGCTACAAACAAAGTTAAGTGGTATTGATGAGATAACAGCTAAGCAACTGGAAGCGGCGGGCAGCAATGCAGAAATGCGCCAGGCTATTGAAGAGCGCAGCGCCAAAAAGAAAGCCGACCTTGAAAAAAAGGCGGCCGTAGAAAAAGCGAAAATAGAACGCAAGCAGGCTGTAGCTAACAAGGTATTTGCAATATTTGATATAGGCGTAAAAATGGCGCAGGCTATTATGCGCGCCTACAGCGATACAGGCCCTATCGCCGGCAATGTGTTTGCAGCTATAACGGCAGCTGTGGGTGCAGCGGAACTGGCTGCCGTGGCCGCGGCACCCCTGCCCGAAATACCAAAGTTTGAAAAGGGCGGGCCGGTAGTGCTGGGCAGCGGCCGCATAAAAGATGGGCACCTGTATGGCCGCAGCCACCGGCAGGGCGGTATGCTTATAAACGCACAGGGCGGCGAATACATTTGGGATATACCTACCGTAAAAAAGCACGGCGACCTTATACGCGCTGCACACGAAAACAGGCTGGAGGATTTGATTATGCATAAATACATAGTGCCTGCTATGCACCGTACCTCCCAACCGGTGGCACAGCAAAACAGCTACGATGATTTTATGCTACGGTCCACAATTAAACAGGGGCACGAAAAAGAACGCAGAAATGCCGAGTATATAGTAAAGGGCATAACTAACGGGTTAACCGAGGCCAATTATTTTACCAAAAGATTTAACAGCTAATGCCATTTAAGTTTACCCTTACCGATATTAAAACACTCAATTATGAGGTGCTACAAAACGACCCTATAGGCTGGGAGAATGCGAGTTTTTTACTAAAACGCAATGATGTATACAAGGGCATGGCATCGGAGTATATAACTACGTTAAAGTTTCATTGTAAGGGCGGTGGCCGACAATTTATAGATACTGTTTACGAAAGGGATTTTGTAAACGGGCGTATTGATATTTACATTGAATACGATTGCGATGGAAGCGGCGCCTATGATATGCTGTACCGGGGGATTTTAAACCTATCCAGTTACGCAATCGATGGCGACTATGGCTCGTGTACTATTGAACAATCGGATTTGCTTACAAAGCTGTTTACGCGCGATGAAATAAATGTAGATATTGAAAGAGCTTTAAGCATTGGCGAAAAACCAATTGAACCTGCTTCAATAACCACCCTTACATTGCCTTCGGTTGAAATTTATTTTGAAAACGAATGGCGCGTGACGGATAACTATTTTTATGCGCATGCAGAGGCTGTAAAACCGGGCAGTTTTGAGGCATGGGTTACGCACCAACTAAATGTAGTTAAGTCAGACATGGACACCGTTTATCCATGTGTTGAGGTTTACGATACCAGTGCAGACCAGGCAGGGCAGATTGGCGCGTTCGAGCTTTCGGCTTATGTGGACCCAATACTTACAGCCAGGGAAACAGGAGTTAATTACCCTCTAATCATTGAGCTGGATTTTAGGTTTAAGGGCAAATATTATGATGACGAAACCAGCGGTGGTGGTTTTAGGAATAACCAAAGTTTGATATTTAAAATAATAAAGGGAAAAATTGACGTTAACGACACCAATAGTATAGAGGATATTTTTTCCACCAATCAAATAGGCGGATTTAGTGCTGACAACTATGATGCTGATTTTGATATTGGAACATATGGAACACCGCTTACATTTCAGCTGGATTCGGGTGAGAGCGTTTGGGTTGTTTGGCAGTATTACAATACATCAACAGGCAACTACACAGTCAGGCAACAGTGGAATTATGAAATAGGTTATATTAAAATGAACTCGCGCACTAAGTATAAAGAAACCACCGCAAAGGCGGTTATGGTGCATGAATCATTTAACCAGGTGGTAGATGCTATTGCTGATAGCGACAATAATTTTTACAGTGAATTTTATGGGCGTATTGACAGCGAAAAGGCAACCTACGATAAGGATGGATGTGCAGGGTTACTATCGCTTACAAACGGGCTTAATATTCGCAAGTTTCCGCTTAAGCCATTGCTATTTAATTTTAGAGAAATGTTCCGGTCGTTAGATGCCCTTCATAATATAGGCATGGGCCTTGTTGATGATAAAATAAGGGTAGAGCAGCTCGGCTTTTTCTTCAATAGCAACAGCCGGATAATAACCTTGCCATTTGTAAATACATACACACGAAAAGTAAGCGAGGACCGTATGGTAAACAAAGCGGTGATTGGTTACGATAAATGGGAAACAGAGTTTAAGGGCGGATTAGATGAAGTAAACACAAAGCACGAATACTCAACAATTGTATCCAGCACCAAGGGCACGCTAAATAAGCTTAGTAATTATATTGCCAGCACCTACGCCATTGAATTAACCCGCCGTAAGAACATTGATATATTACCCACCGAAGACTGGCGATACGATAACGACGTTTTCTTTATAGCCGTTAAACGTTTTGGCCCTACACCGTTTAAACCCGAATTATATGCCGATGCTTTTAGTAGCGGAAACAACATGCAGGTGCTTACAACAGCTTACAATCTTAGGTTAACCCCAACACGTATGCTGTTAGCGCATCTTAATGTAATAACTGCGGGGCTACAAAAAATAGAGGGCAACATAAGTTTTGCAAAGGGCGAAGGCAACACAGCTTTAGAACTAACCAAAACAGATGTAGGATGCCAGGAGGACTTCGACGGGCAACCGCTTAAAGAAAGCCAAAGCATTGAATGGAGCGATGACAGGGCAAAGAATATAAGGCCCCTTTGGTTTCCCGAAATTTATTCATTCGAATATCCGCTTACCTATCAGCAATTTAAAACCATAAAGGCCAACCCTTATGGCTATATAGAATTTTACCGGTTCGAAAACGATAAAAAAGCAGGCTATATTTTAAATATGGAATACCAGCTTAAAACCGGTATGACAAAATTTGAACTGCTGCGCATTTTTGCCCCCGAAGCCGTAGGCGATGAAAACGGCAACTATGTAGGCGATACAATAAACGATGAACTGATAATGATTAGAGGGTAAACATAGTGAAAGGTCAAAAGTGAACCGAAAGTTGAGCGAAGCCAGTGAGGAAATCCATCCACCTCCGTCCCGATAAATCGGGACACCTCCGCCAGCGGAGGACATAAACAGCCAGCAGCCCTAGTGCTAACTTTTTGAGAATAGCGCTAATGTCCCCCGCTGGTGTTTCATCCCGATTTATCGGGGCGGGGGTAGCCCTGCGGCCCTGCGCAGGGCAGGGGGTGGATGCATTACTAACTATGGGAAAAACGAACGTAGAAAATACCAGAACACTTGCCTAATGGCAACGCAACTCCTGCCCGTTATAATCGGTAAGTATACCGCCCCTGTTAAGCGACTCATACTCCGGTGTTCCTTTGCAAAACTCGCGCGTATTGGGGCTTTGCGAATAACCAGTGCAGGTATAACATTTTTTGCAACCGGCGGCCGCTAAGCAAATAAACAAGGTAAACAGGGTGATTTTCATAAGCTTAAGTTAATGGGTTAAATTAAAAAAACAGTTACTACAAGCATTTGGCACTAACGAAAAACGATAATGAAAATTGTGCGAACAGACACAAGATTTTAGGCACAACACATTGATAAAGACAAATAGCGCAAGCATTAAACTATAAAGGCAAAAAGCGCAACAGCACATAAGCGCGTCCCGATGAAAAATCGGGATATACTATGGCAAACACTCTAAAACAAGACAAGGCTACAGCACAGCGCCAAAAATGTATTATGGCGGTTGTCAATCGTCCGCGGTCCATCGTCAATGGCCCGTTCTCCATCATTCCAATTTTCAATCACCATAACCTCTAAACATGGCCATTAATATTAAACCAAACCAGGCACTTGCTTTTGGGCCCGAAGGCCCTGCCAACTTACCCTGCAACTGCAGCGGCAGCTATTGCCAGCCGGTGCAGGAAGACGATCTTATATTTTTGCAAGGCACTATATCTGAAGAAGGGCCCGAACTTTCGGTGCTCAGCGATTTTACTTACCAGCCAGGCTGGTTTGCAGCAGCCGGTAAAATATACGGCAAACCGGCACCCCTGCAAAACACACAGGCTATAAGCAACCAGCTTAATTTGCAAAGCGGTAACCGGTATTCGGTATATATAGATGCTACTACTATTAAAGCAGAATCGTATGTAGAGTATGGCGATGTGGAATTTAACGGGGCGCACCTGTTGGTTTTTCCCGGCGATTCTTCTTTTTCGTCGCTGTACCATCCCGGCGATACCATTTACATTACCGGCACGGCACATAACAATGGCATTTATACAGTAGCCAGTTGCTCGCTGGTATCGGGCACTGTGCTTATAACCACCAACGAATTAAATACTACCGAAGGCCCCACAACGGCCACCATTATTAAACCGGGGCAGCATACACCCGAAGCTAACGAGGGTTTCCGCTTTAAAATAAATGGCAGCTACTTAGAGCTACCGGTTAATGCGCCCGATACCAGCGGGCAGGCTACCAGCACCAGTTACCTGCTGCATTGGTATGTGCAGGCCGGCACCATTACCGACGACCACCTGCGTATAGAATGCAGCACGCCCGAGCAGATAATTATTATAAACCATATCAGCATCCACCGCATGAGCCGCGTGGGCATTGCCGTATACCAGGGCGAAACTACTTACCTGCAGGCCGATAACCCTACCGGTGTAGTCACCTACTTTGCGCAAAACACCTTTGTAAACAACGAAGATGGTTTTGCCAATATTACCTATTACCCTATACCATGGACGGCCGTAATTAATTTTGCCACGTTTACCGGCCGGGTATATGGTTGCAGCCGGTTTGCATTTTACGATTCGTCGTATATGACTAACCTGCTTAAAAACGGAAGTTTTGCAACCGGGCTGAACGATTGGGTACCCGGCAACTACTGGACCTGGGATAGCGGCAAAGCTTTATACGATTCGCCAAACACCGCAGGTTACTTAGGCGATAACCTGCGGCAAAATGTTACTATACCGGGCGGAGGCATATACCGCTTAACCTTTACTATAGCCGATATACCCTGGATATTTGATGCCGCTGCCGTGTGGTACCGCATTAACGGGCAGAACCTGGTGCAGACCGGCGTATACTGGAACGGAACCTTTACCGCCGATATTGATTTAACGGCTTATACAGATGATGTAGATTTGCGGATTGAGTTTGGCGAATATTCGCAGGTAATTGTATACCACCTTACTAACGTAAGCCTGGTAAGGCTTACGCCCGATAAAAACAATGTAAGCAACTGCATAGACACACAGGCCCACCACCCCTGCACGCTGTTGTTTAACGCCTACAACTACGATAATGCCTTTGGGTTTAACTACACTAATCCCAACCCAACCATGCAACATTTTTTGCGCGTATACGCCAAAATGGATGTAACCGCTTACCCCGAAGAAACCGAAACACCTTACATATTCAGCAACAACAACCGCGTGCTTATGTTTGCCCGCCGCGATAAAGAGTATACCATTTTTATAGGCGA
The DNA here is from genome assembly GCA_044228435.1 of Chitinophagales bacterium. GTDB lineage: Bacteria > Bacteroidota > Bacteroidia > Chitinophagales > LD1 > Bog-950. The sequence goes on along the minus strand of JBGAUW010000008.1, from coordinate 170,585 downwards.
TGCACCGGTGCACATACACGATTGCCTTAGCCACATGCGCCTGCACGACGACTTTAAAATAGGCACCGGTGTTTATACCGGTTTACAGTTTTATGTAAAAGAGAGCGGCTACGAGCTTAACCGCCGCAAAACCAGCAGCCTTAAGCAAGCCACCTTTACCGTGCGCGAAAAGCAGGGCATAGCTGCTAACTTTCCGTGCAGGTAGTGGAGCGAGATAAGTAAACACGCGTATTACGCAACCTCTGTTCTCAACTCCTCATTCGCTATCTCCTCCCCTTCCTCAATCGCCTTCCTTGCCGCATCGCGGCGGGTGGTTACTTCGGTAAAGGTTTGTTCGTATTTGGCGTGGTGGGTGCGCATTAGGGTATCCCACACACTAAAGTAAAGGCCATAGTTGCAGCGCACATACTTGTGGTGCATGTTGTGGTTGGTGCTGGTGTTTAACCACCGCAACACAGGGTGTTGCAGCGCCCGCTCCGGAAAGGTTTCAAACCCCAAATGGCCCATTACATTAAATACTATTTGCCAGATAGAAAGAAAAAGCAACGAGGTAAAGTGCAAAGGAATAGTAAAGATTAAAATAGGCACAAACCCAATTTCTATGATAGCCTCCAGCGGGTGAAAGGCAAAGGCGGCCCAGGGTGTAGGGTCTTTACTTAAGTGGTGCACCTTGTGTATGCGCTCGTAAAATAGCGGGTGGTGCATTAACCGGTGCATCCAGTAAAAGTAAGTATCGTGAAAAAGGATAACGAAAATGGTTGTGGCTATATAGTAACCAAGGCTGTGCTCGCTAAAAGTTCTATAAACTTTGGTGTGTAGTAACTCGCTGTTAATAACCATACGTATAAGCACAGCTACCGATGCAAACACAAAAAAGGTAAGCAGCGAGTATTTAATTTCGGTCAGTATCTGCTTACGCTCCGGCCAGTGGTTCTGTATTTTGGCTACCAGCCACTTTTGCCGTTTAAGCACATAATAAATAAGGTAAGCCCCGCCGGCAAAAATTAAATAGCGTGCCAGCAACATACCCAGCGTAATAAACCAGCGCAGGTAAAGGCTAATATCATCGGGCAGCAGGTTACTCATGTGCGCTAAAATAAGGAATTGGAATGATGGAAAAATGGAATATTGGAATAGCCGCCCTAAACCACCTAAGCACTACGCCCCCGGTTTTCATTTTCGCTGGTATTATTTAACTTGGCCTAAAATACATCGCTATGAAAACTCTCCTTCTTGTTGCTATAGCCTTCTCCCTTATGCTTGGTTTATACAGTTGCAAATGCGATGGCTGTAACTACTACGACCACCGCTGCGAGGTAAAGTTTAAAAACTTTGCCGATAGCCTGGTAACAACGGTTACTCTTAAACGCTACGCAAAAAACACAGGCTTTGCCCAGCCACAGGATAGCAGCGTTAATAATACCGAAGCCCTGCAGGAAGTAAACCCCGCTACTAATCAGTTTGAGTATAGTGGCAGGCAACTTGCTTTTACGGCTGATGACGTTAGCGATTACGGCATTACGCTGCCAAACGGGGAAGAATTTAAAATAAGCGATCTGGTTTTTGAGGCACGCCAGTGCCGCGTTTGCGCTAAAAATTATTATCCTTTCAGCCTTAGCGGATACAAATACGCGGGTGCACAATACAGGGCTGGGGTAATAGAAATTTACCGTTAAATAGCTGGTAGCGGCTTAATTTACTACCAGGCCAGCCTGTAGCTCCAGGGGTTTTTAAGCGTTACGGGTTTATTTTGGCGGGTAAGCAGCACCGTAATCTCCAGGTATAGTTCGGTATCGGGTTTATTGCGCCACAGGTTAAAAGCTTTAAACACGCCTTTATCAATTATGCCGCGGTAGCCATTTACTTTAAAAATTTCGCCCTTGCGCATACATATCAGCTGGTAAGCGCCAATAGTATATTCGCCCAGCTGCAGTTTAATGGTATCGCCGGGTACCAGGTTGCTATCCATTTGGTACGCCATACTTTCCTTGCAGGTGGCGTGGTCGGGCAGGCTAACCGTGCGGTAATACTCGCGCGGCTGGGGGCCGGATTTATTTACATAAAAAGTTTGCTCCGGCTGCTTTTGGCCAAAGGCCAACCACGCCGCTAAACACAAAAAGCCCGTTAAACAGAATTGCCGCATAATGATAGAATGCAAAATAAAGTAAAAAGTAACAGCGGGGTGGGTTGTTTATTATTACGGCAGCGTAAAATAAAACGTAGCCCCTTTATCGGGTTCGCTTTCGGCCCAAATGGTGCCGCCATGGCGGGTAATAATGCGGTGCACGGCGCTAAGGCCTATACCGCTGCCTTCAAAATCGACCATGCTGTGCAGGCGCTGAAAGGCGGCAAAAAGTTTACCGGCATGGCGCATATCAAAGCCGGCGCCGTTATCTTTAATATAATAAGCAGGTGCCCCATCAAATTCAGCCATGCCAATTTCAATTTTGGGTTGCTGTTTTTTTGCCGAGTACTTTACAGCATTACCTATAAGGTTAACCCACACCTGTAGCATAAGGTTAGCATCGCAATTGCAGCCCACCAGGGGCTTTAAGTTAATAACGGCTTTAAAGTTTTCTGTATGCCTGCTTACATCATTTACAGCGGCCTTTGCCAATCCGTTCATATCTACCGCTTGCAAGTTTTAAAGGTTGTTTACCCAACTGCGAAAATGCAAGCAAATCGCGTATCATGTGGCCCATACGTCCGGCGTTGCTATTAATTATATTTAAAAAATCGGTAGCCTCGGCATCCAGCTTATCTTTATAATCGGTAAGTAATATTTTGCTGTAACCGCTTAAAGAGCGCAGGGGGGCCTGCAAATCGTGCGATACAGTATAGCTGAATGTTTCCAGTTCTTTATTAGCCTCTTCTAATTGGGTAGTTCGCTCGCGCACTTTCTTTTCCAGCGATTCGTTTAGCGCTTTAATTTCCAGCTCGGCCAGTTTTTGCGTAGTTATATCGCGCCCCACGCACGATAGTCCTATTACCTTTTCGCCCTGCCGTATAGGGGTTATAAAAAACTGGGTAAAACTTTGCTGTCCGCCTATAGTATATTCTTTAATAAACTGCAGGGTTTTGCCTGTAATGGCTTCGGTATACTTAAGCTTCCATTCGAGCGCATCGGCAGGGTCAAGTTTCTTTAAAAATTCGTATACCAGCATACCGGGTCTTACTTCTACCCCGTAAAACTGCTTTACGGTATTCTTTATGTGGCTGTTATAGGTAATGTACCTAAAGTGGGTATCCAGCGAGTAAATAAAATCGCTGGTGTTTTCAATTAAGGCCAGCAGGTTAGCCTCCGATTTTTGTATCGCCTCTTGCTGCAACTTAATATCGGTAATATCGTGTACTATACCATACAGCCCGGTGGCATTGCCGCTATCGTCAAACTCAAAGCGGCCCTCGGTGTGCATATAACGCACTACACCGGTGCGCAGCACTATCCGGTGGTCTACACTAAAACTTGTAAACGTTTGTTGCGCGGCTGTAACAGCGGCTATTACCCGGTCTGCATCTTCGCGGTGCAAAAAAGTTTTCCATTCGGGCAGCCAGTTTTCGCTTTTAAAAATATAGTTACCGTATATGCGTGTAGCCTCTTCCGACCAAACTGTTTTACCCGTAGCCAGGTTAAGCGCCCAGTGCCCTACACGCGCAATCTGCTGGGCCCGTTTAAGCAGGCTTTCGCTTTCCGTTAGCTTCTGCTGGGCCAGTATACGCTGCTGCTCTTTATCTAAAAACTCCAGCGCAAACGATATATCGCCCGCAGCTTCATCCAGCAGGGCTAATTCATCTTCATCAAAAAAGTTTTTAGTAGCGCTATGAAACGCCAGCATACCCACTACCTCACCAAATTTTTTAAGCGGCAGTGCTATACTGCTGTTAATGCCTGCTTTTTCCATCATGGCGCGCCGGCTTTCCATGCCCGGTTCGTTAACCGTATCGTTGGTGTATACATACTTACCGGTACGCAATACTTTAGCCGGTATGGTATGGTAAAACTCCTGGCTCCGGTAATCAACATTATTATGACTTTCCGGGCTAGTACCCATTAAAGCGTGGCCACTAATAGCCACTATATCCAATTCGGCCTTTTCGTTCAACATACCTACCCAGGCCGTTTTAAACTGACCTACACCGGTAGCCGTGTTGCAAATGGTATTAAACAACTGCTGCTTATCGGTTACATGCACTATGGCCTGGTTAACCTCACTTAAAAATTTATATAACCGGTTAAGCTTTAAAACATGCTGGGTGCTGTTGTGCTGCGCCGTTATATCCACCGATAATATAAAAATACCCTCGGGTATGGGTTGCACACTAAGCACAAAGTGCTTGATGGTACCGTTAGGAAAATTAAACTCATTTTCTATCAGGTGCACCGTTCGCTCCTCCATGCATTGCTTAAGTGTGGCAAACAAAGGGGTCTTTTCTACCCCCGGGTAGTTTTCAAGTATGGTTTTACCCATTAGTTGCTCGCGCGTGTAGGTACTTTGCGCTACCAGTGCATCGTTTACATACGTGTAGCGCCAGTTGTAATCAATCATTTGCACGCCCTCTATCAACCCATCCAGCGTTTGCTTATAGCGGGCGCTGCTCTCCTCCAGCTTTTGGGTGCGCTCAGCTAAGGTAGCCTCCAGGTTTTTATTAAACTCCTTCAATTCTGCTTCGGCTTTGGTGCGGGCGTTATCGCTGGTATTTAGACGCATAGCCAGGTACCATACCAGCCCAAAAAATGTAATTACTATAAGCGCCATTAACATAGCCACGCCTAACTCTACCGAAAACGCATGGTGCCAGTATAACCACAGCCGTATAAAGCCCATAGTTACCGGCACAAGCAATACCATTGGTATAAGCCTGCGCGCCAGTTTACCACCCAGCAAAGGGCTGCTGATAGTTTGCATAAAAGCGGCATTGGCATTTATTAAAAACAGCGCAAGTGGCAGCAGTACTAAACATATTGCCGATTGTATAGAAATGGGCAGATAATAAAGCATATAAAAAAACTCGGGCACTGCATACAGGTAGGCCAGCAAGGCAAACAGGCCCATGCATAAGGCCAAAAAGGATATAAAATTAGAGGCGCGCTTTAGCTGATGGCTGTTAAAAGAAGATAGCAGCAGGGCCAGGGTAAGGGCTATAAAGCCAAGCACCGTAATTACATTTATGCCACCTGCAAATGGATATACACCTTCGGCATCCATGCGCCCCCCCCAAAACCATCCGGTCAATATGTAGCCCCATGCGCAAAAATATATCGGCAAAGCGCAGTAGCGCTGCACCCATTACTACCAGCGCTATACCACGCACCGCCCAATAATAGCTACGTCGCCCTTCTGCTACATGCAGCAGCCAGGTGGCTGTGGCCAGCATCGTAAATAAGATAGCCGAAAGCGGGTTCATGGCAGGCAAATGTGGCAACGGCCGCTTTAAAACCGGCACATAAAATGCCCAACCCGCTAATGCCAGCACGCTTAACAATACGGTAGCTGCGCATAACCATACGGGTATCCGGGTGCGTATTGCCTTATAAATTTTACTATCCATGGGTTGTGGTTGCCGCCAATACAGCCATTAGTAAATGGCTATACCGGTTAGTGGGTGTGCTTGTAAAGTTACTTTAAAGCAGGCCATACATATTATTTAATTAAACCAAGCAAATAAGATCAAAAGCTACGGCCTAAGCTCAGGGCACATATTAATCCATAACTAATACCAACAAGTTGCATATTGTATTTATAGGCTTAAAAAGCATTTACGAACGTTGCAACCGTTATTAAAAACAGCTGCACCGGCACCATTAAATAAGCTTTATTTTAATATATTTTGTTTAAACAAGTAACTATAAAAGCCACGCCAGCTATCAATATAATAAGTATGCACGGCTTTAAAACAAACACCGGTGGTTAAAAAGGAGAATAACCCGGTATTAAGTAACTATTTATGCTGTAACAGCAGTTTTGCAGAATAATTTATCCCTTTTTGTTTGCCGAATTTATACTGTAAGTTGGCCCTTATGCCTGTCAATATTTTTACCGTCGAAATAATTTAAGCTATATAGACAAAGTGCTTCCCAAACCTGTGCACGTGGGCCCTTGCACTGTAACAGAGTTGCTTTAATTGTACTGCTGCCATAATACCTTATTATTTTTGCCCCCGGCATACCGGCAAAAGGCTATTGTCTTTTCAAGTATCTCTTTATATTTTTCGTACCGGGTTATACGTTTTAAGTAAAACAACTTCCCTTCTATTACCACCTCATCCGCTATATCAACCCATACATCCACCTCGTTAGGCTCCATAGCATAGCTTACAACATTCACCTTTGTCGTCACATCAAACACATACGAATCGCCCTTTATCCAGCAGCGGCTGTTATTAATAATCAAATCCGTTTCCAATCCTGCATGCGCCATTTTAGTGTAGTCAATTTCTATTTCAAACGGCAAAGTGCTTTCATTCGTTTTTAAATAGTCATTTACTTTAGTAAGTACCTTAGCCAGTTCAGCAGGGTTTACAGGCTTATTAAAATCTTCATGCCAATCTGTTCTGGCCCGCAATAAATCTTCTTCTTGTTTCGATAAAAAAGGGCTGCGTTCCATCCAAAGATGGCCCCACGAAATTTCGGCCACAAAATCGCGGCCTAAAAAAGGCGCTAAATCATTTTCGTAAAGCCCTTCACCAACCAGGTGAATAAAAATTTGGCTACCCATTTATATCTCTTTCCAATTTATTTATGGAAGTTATACAAAAGTAGTGTTATCGCTTATCTCAGAAACCTGTTATCGATGTTTAATCAATTCTTTAATAACAAATGTTGCTGCCGTATTTTGATGGCCGGTAAAAGCAGGCAATAAAACTCCTCTCAGCTTTATTCTTTTGCCTACGTATATATTCAACACAACCTCCCATCTTAAATCAAGCTGCACTTCTTTCAAACTATCAACGGTATAAGTAAAATCTATTTCAGATGAATCAGCATCCGGCCTGGCCCTTATATTTATAGGTTCCAATAAATGGAGAATGAAAAAGGTGTCTTTACTATCCTGCGCAGGGCTTTCGCCAAAACCGGGTGGCCCATAAAATCCTTCCCTGCTTAAAACCCCGGTTAAAAATGTAGTATCCACGTAAAAATATTTCGGCGCATTACCTTCATTAGCATTGCTCTTTATTACGGCTGCCGAACCTGATTTTCTGCACGACGCAAGTGAAAAAAGCAGCATGATAATCCACCAGCGCAGCATCGTTATATTATAGTTTAATCTAAATATAATTAAAAATTCCAATGCCTCAGCAAATTTCGCGCAGGCCTGCCTGTGCCAGCATATTGCCAAAGTTGCAGGGGCGCCCGCAAGGACCGCCCCTACAAATTCGTTTTTCTACCATACTTATTTACATTTGAGCAACACTAATGTATGGCGGCCCCTGCGCTATCAAAACCTACCCTATGAAAGCACGCTTACTAACCCTGTTTGTTTTATTAAGCATAACCATTGGCGCTAAGGCGCAGTATGTAACCATACCGGATGCCGCTTTTGTGCAGTGGCTGAACTTAAATGGCTATAGCACATGTATGAATGGTAACCAGATGGATACAACATGTAGTTATATTATTAGCGCAACAAATATGGATGTTTCTTCCACTTCAATATCCGATTTGGAGGGTATACAGTATTTCGACAGCCTGCAAAAATTGATATCCTATAGCGGCAGTATAAACCATGTAACTTCATTTCCCCCAATGCTGCAACTGATAATATTGTCGTATAACCGCCTGGTAAGTATTCCGGCACTGCCCGTTAACCTGGATACGTTGCGCTGCGATGGCAACCAACTAGTCAGCATACCCAACCTGCCCAATGGATTAGTAAGCTTAGATTGTGGTTATAATGGGCAATTTTTCTCCACTCTTCCTTCTATACCGTTAAGCCTGCGCGATCTTTCAATTTCCGGCAATAGTTTATCCATCTACCCGTTATTGCCCGATTCATTAGAAAGGCTTCTAATGGGCGGAAACAATATCACCGCTATACCTTCACTACCATCGCAACTTAAAATTTTAGACATTTCCGGCAATGCACTAACCAGTTTGGCACCTTTACCGCAGGGGCTTAAAAGACTTTTAGTTAACGGCACCTTTAATGGTACTTTACCCCTATTACCGGCAAGCCTTACTGCATTGTTTTGTAGCAATAATCAGTTAGATACACTACCGGCGCTTCCCCCTAACCTTGAAGTGCTCGATTGTAGTTCCAACAACCTTACAAGTTTACCTGCGTTGCCTTCCAGCTGTTATAGTGTATTTTGCAGTAATAATAATATTACAGCTTTACCACTTTTGCCCGATATAATGGAATTGTTATATTGCTACAACAATCCCAATCTTGCCTGTATGCCTTTTTTAGGTGCAATTAATACTTTGGATTTTAGCAATACAGCCATAAACTGTTTACCTAATTACCCGCGATTTAACGTTACTAGCCAACCCTATATAAACACTTTTCCTTTATGCACACCATCTAATTCAAACGGCTGTGCAGTTTATACCACGTTAAATGGCTTACTATTTATAGATACTGTGCCTAACTGTACCTATAATAACAACGAAACAAGGCAAGCCAACACAAAAGTTAATCTATTGCAGGACGGAGTTCTGAAACAGCAAACTATAACAGCCATAAATGGCATGTATGGATTCGATGCCGGCTATGGCAATTACGAAATACGCATTGACACTACTAACACACCATTTACCGTAACATGCCCCGGCGGAATGAGCCGCTTTGATACTTTAAGCGCTACCGATTCAGTTACCGGCGACCTAAACTTCGCTCTTCGTTGTAAAAATGGTTTCGATTTAGCGGCACATAGCATTAGCAGCCCCATGCGTTTTATACCGGGGCGCTTAACTTATGTAAATATACAAGCCGGCGATTTGGCTAACTTTTTTAACGGTAATTGTGCTTATGGTGTAAGTGGCGTGGTAACGGCCATAATTGATTAAATGGAACATAGCCGACTTTGCTGTTATAGACGGAGCGACTGATTTTTATATAGTGGTTGAAACGGATACTTATGCTACAGCCGGCACTACAGTATGCCTTACATTAAATGTAACACCACATGCAGATAACGATAGCACCAACAACGTAACTACCACCTGCTACACAGTAGTAAGCAGTTTCGACCCGAACGATAAGCAGGCATCGCCACCCGGTGATATTGATACGCTGCAAAAGTGGTTAACCTATACGGTACGTTTTCAGAACACCGGCACTGCCGAGGCACAGCATATTTATATATTGGATACGCTGGATACAAATATCGATGGCTCCTCTTTTCAGCTATTGGCTTATAGCCACCAGCCGCAGGTGCTGATTAACGAAAACATAGTGCGCTTTAATTTTGCCAACATTAATTTGCCTGACAGCAACACCAACGAACCCGAAAGCCACGGCTACATTCAATACAAGGTAAAGCTGAAAAATAATTTACCGGTGGGCACCACCATCAGCAACACTGCCTTTATTTATTTCGATTTTAATGCACCGGTGGTAACCAACACCACAACCAGCACTATTGCGGTTAAACAAGATACTACTACAGTAGGTATTCGCGCTATTGCTAACCCAATTGAATTCACCCTTTACCCTAACCCCACTCAACAGCAGTTTACCATTACCACCACACAGCCTAACCAAACGCTTCAAATATTTGACCTAGAAGGCCGCGTAGTTTTTACACAAAACATAACCGGCACGGCAACCACCATCAACATTAGCAACATGGCCAGCGGTGTATATGTAGTAGGGTTAAGCAATACGAACATAAGGAAGCGGTTGGTTAAGTTGTAGAAACAAGCCCGTTGTAGGGGCACCCCTCGCGGGTGCCCGGCAATACAGGGCGACCGCAAGGGTCGCCCCTACATAACCAACTGCTGCAAATATTTTACTAAATCGGTTTTGCGGTCCAGTTTCATTTTCTTTTTAATGCGCCAGCGGTGCTGCTCGTAGGCTTTATAGCTTTGTCCATACAGACTGGCCAATTCCTTATCGGTAATGCCGGTTTTAAAAAGGCCGCACATGCTTATTTCCAGGTTGGTAAGCGTGGGGTGTTTTTCCAGTAATAACTTGCCCAGGTGTTTGTTGCTTTCGTTTAGCTTTTGCTGCAGCCGGTTCTTATCCTGCTCGGTAATTTTTACGCTGTCTATTTTTTGTAAAACCGATTTACTCAGCTGGCTAATCTCTATGCCCTTGCGGTTAAGCGAGTGCACATGGTTTTTTATGTCGTCTAACACCCGTATTTTATCGTGCAGGTTAAGCGTGGTTAATTGTAGTTCGCTATCCAGTGTATCAATTTGCTGTTTCATTAGTTGCTGTTGTAGTTTTTGCTCATTCAATTCATACTTTGTTTTAACGGCATTCAGCTTTTCGGCCGTCGTTTTTTTAGCATCCTCTTTAACCATTTCGGTATATTCTACCAGGTATTTATAAGCCGTGGCTAATCTTTTGGCGTGGTTGGTTTGCAGGCCCCAGGCATGCCAGGCTTTATGCATCAGTTGGTGGTGTTCTACCAGGCTGCGCTCCTGCTTATGCTTTTTATAAACGGGCAGCGATGTTTCAAGCAGGCGGATAGCGGCAGCATAATTCTGTTTTAACCACTCTACCCGGCTGCGGGTTACCAGCAGGTTAGCGCGGTGCACCGGTTGCTTTAGTTTTTTGTTATATCGTTCCAGTTGCTTAAGCAACTGTTCCATACGCTCCATTTGCTTTGCCCGCAGCGCTTTGTGGGTGGCGGGGGTTTCCTGGTAAAGCCAGTAATACTGGTAAGCCAAATTGCTGTTGGTTACAATCAGGTAAGGCAAGTTATCTTCGGTAGTTAGCTGTGTCAGGGCATTTTCATACCACTTAATACTGGCTGCTGTTTCGGCTTTAAAGTTGTAGTGCAGCGCTACATGGCGGTATAAGTGGAACTTATGCTGCGCCGATACCGGTTTGCTCTCGGCCATTTGCAAGGCCTGTTGCAGGTAAGGCCAGGCCTCCTCGTGCTGCCGGTTGCGCTGGTAAACATCGGCAATGGTGGCGTTTAGCAACACATACATACCATACCACCAACTGCCCTCGGCCGGTAGTTGCTTAAGCTTTTCAAATGCCTGTTCGGTAATAAGTATGCGCTGCGCATGTTCGCCGCGTATAGCATATAGCTGCGTGGTATAGTGCAGGTAACTTATTTCGGTGCGGGGGCTTACAAAGGCCAGCAGGTGCTGCTTTATATAATCCAGTTGCTGTATGCCATCGGCAGTTAATCCGCGATTTAGGTAGTGCTTGGTTTTGGCCAGCAACAGCTGGGCCGCATCATCATACCTCCTGTTTTTTTCGAAATACTGCAGCAGTTTTTTATCGTTAATGCTTTCGTTATCCAGCGTATTATTAGTGGCCGCTATAAGTATATTCAACAAAGCTACCCTGGCCGATATGGCTTTGTTTTTTGAAAGGCTATTAGCATCTGTAAATCTACCAAGCGCCGCCCTGGCTGCGGGCACATCTTCGGCAATCAGGTCGGCAATTTCATCCAGCGCTTTGTGTAAATTGGCCATACTACAAACATAATACATATTATAATCTGCACTTACCTGTAGGGAATTTGTAGGAAAACAGCCCTTTTACCGCTTCTACCTTTGTGGCACTAAACCCGCAACATGAGAAACACCAATACCTACACGCTGCTAAAGTTTGTTTTATGGCTGGCCGCCGGCTGTGCTGCCTTGCAAATACAGGCCCAGGCCGAAGTGCAAAACCCTAACTTTCCCTTTTGGAAAATTAAAGGCAATGCCGGCACCGATACAGCCCTGCACTTTGCCGGCACTACCGATGCCACCGACTATACCCTGCGCACCAACAACGTAAGGCGCGTTACCCTGGATGTAAACGGAAGGTTAGGTATTGGTACGGTGCAGCCGCTGCGATTGTTGCACCTGTTTGGCGATAACACCGCGCGCATGGGCGGGCTGGCTACGGGAGGCACATTTATAAGTGCACCGGCCGCCGCTACCGATAAACTTTTGTATGCCGATGCTAACGGCGATATTAAGGCGATAGCCGGCGGTACTGCCGGGCAAACCCTTACGCTTGGTGCAGGTGGCATACCTGCATGGGTTACCCCCGCAACCGCCAGCAACGACTGGACCATTACCGGCAACAGCGGCACGGTAGACGGCACTAACTTTATTGGCACTACCGATAACGTACCATTAAACCTGCGCATAAACAATCAAAATGCAGGGCGCATAACCAACAATGGTATTACCTTTATAGGCTACCAGGCCGGCAATGTAAATGTGGGGGCCAATAATACTGCCGTAGGCTACCAGGCCCTGCTAAGGAACACCACCGGCTTTGAAAACGTTGCTGCAGGTAAGGATGCTCTTTATAACAATATTACCGGCGAGGCAAACGTGGCAATTGGTACGCAGGCCTTGCTTAACAATACGGCAGGCGGCAGCAACACCGCTGTGGGGTACGATGCGCTGCGCAGTAACACAGCCAGCTTTAACGTGGCCGTAGGCCGCGATGCCTTACGGGCCAATACCACCGGCGACCGAAATACGGCGATAGGTTATTGGGCCATGCGAAACAGCACCGGCGGTATTTATAATGCGGCGGTGGGCTCAAACGCTCTGCTTAACAACACAGGTAACGATAACTCGGCATTAGGAAAAGATGCCTTGCTTAGTAATACCAGCGGCGGACAAAATACTGCTTTGGGCAAAGATGCTATGCTTACCAATACTACCGGCAACAGCAATATAGCGGTTGGCTACCAGGCCCTGGCAAGCAATACCACCGGTGGAGAGAATGTGGCGCTGGCACGCGATGCGCTTAGGCAAAATACAACCGGTGTACAAAACACAGCCACCGGTAAGGATGCTTTGCGAAACAACACTACCGGCGGTGGCAATACAGCTACCGGCAGGGCCGCCTTATTTACCAATATAGCCTCTAACTACAACACGGCCACCGGTTTTCAAAGTTTATTTTTTGCAACAGGCGCCGAAAACAGCGGCACCGGCAGCAATGCTTTGTATAATACCAGCACCGGTGCACAGAACACCGCTATGGGCGGCAGCGCCGGCTTTAGTAATACCACAGGCAGCCTAAACACTTTTTTAGGTTATAACGCCAACCCTGCTACCGGCACCCTTACCAACGCCACTGCCGTGGGCGCCAATGCCAGTGTAAGCGCCAGCAACTGCCTGGTATTGGGCAGCGGGGTTAATGTAGGTATTGGCGCTACTGCACCGGGGCAAAGGTTAACGGTAGTAGATGCCGGTAATATTAACCAGTATAGCGGCACATTAAGTGTATTTGCCAATAACCTTACCCAGGGGGTAGGCATAGGCTATATGGGCATACAGGCGCTGGGCAGTAACGCTAACCAGGATTTATCTTTCAATGCGCGGGGTGCGGGGCATATTACGATGCAGGTAACCGGCACTACGGGCAATGTGGGTATTGGTGTAACTAACCCCGGCAACCTGTTAAGTATAAGCGGCCCTGCCGACCAGTTTTTAATTAATAACCCAACCAACGACGGAACTATCGGCGTAACTCTTAACGAGAACAACTCCAACGCTGCCCGTATTCACCACGAGGGCGATTTTGCCAGCGGTTATTTAGAAATTGAAGATTACAGCGCCGGTTGGTCTACTACAGCTTTGGTGGTAAAGCAGGGCAACGTTGGTATAGGCACAAATACTCCCACTTATCCTTTACAGGTAAGCGGCTCGCAGAGCGGCTCTTTTACCTTTGGCTACCTAAATGGCAGCGGCGCTACAGGCCTGGGCAGCGGCGCAGCCAACTATTCTATATATGCCAGCGACCGTATAGCCGCCACCGAGTTTAATGCCTATAGCGATGCCCGTATTAAAAACATTACAGGCCTTAGCAATAGTGCGCACGACCTTGAAACGCTAAGCCAAATACAAATTACCGACTACCGGTTTATTGATACAATTGGTAAGGGCACCAAAGAGTTTAAAAAAGTAATAGCCCAGCAGATAGAACAGGTTTACCCGCAGGCGGTGGCTACAATAACCGATGTAGTGCCCGATATATACAAGGCTGCGAGCATACACAACGGCTACATAGCAGTAGAAAACAAACTAAAAGCGGGCGACGTGGTAAAGTTGATATTAGACCGGGGTATAGAGCTGGCACCGGTGCTTAGCGCCACCAGCAAGGGCTTTACCGTAGCGCTAAAAGACGAAGGCCGCGTGTTTGTTTATGGCACACAGGTAACCGATTTCCGCACTGTAGATTATGAGGCCATAGCTATGCTTAATGTATCGGCCACGCAGCAGTTGTTTAGGCTATTAACTGAACTACAGCAGAAAAATGAAGAGTATAAAAACAAGATCGACTACCTGGTAAAAGATATAGAGGTAATGAAAACCGCCCTGTGCAGCAGGCCCTGAATATTGTTATTGCACAGCAGCCTTACTTTAGTAATTGCTCCAAAGCGGCAAAACTTTCCCCACTTATTTAAACTGGCAGATGGTACGCTTTTGTTAAACGGGGGTTACAAGTTAAAAAACAAACCTCATGAACATCTACCCCATTATTAAAGCGCGCTTGTTTGCGCTTAGCATTGTACTAGTAACTTTTACCATAGGCGCCTGCGAAAACACCAAAACCAGCGAAACTAAAACGGAAGATTCATCGGAAGTAGCGGCTAAAGAAAACGACGCTAAGTTTGAGAATAAGAAACAGGAGAACGATGCGCAGTTTTTGGTAGATGCCACCGCTATTAGCCTGGAAGAAATTAAACTGGCCGAACTGGCAAAACGCAGCAACGTAAAAGAAGTGCGCGACCTGGGAAAAATGATGGCCGAGGCACACACCAAAGCTTTAAAAGAGGCCCGCGATTTAGCCAAAACAAAACAGGTTACCGTGCCCGATTCTGCTACTACAGAAACCGTTGATTTTTATAAAACCTTAAGCGAAAAATCGGGTAACGATTTTAATAAGGCTTATTGCGACCGTATGGTAGAGGGTCACAAAGATGCCATTGGCAAATTTGAAAAAGAAACCGCCGAAAGCCGCGACCAGGATATTAAAGAATGGGCGGCTAATAAATTACCTGAGCTGCGTAAGCATTTAGATGCAGTGTTTGCTGCGCAAAAAAAAATAGATAAGATTTAATCGCCTTGTGCTTTTTATAAACCAACCACATGAGCGATACCCCAACAGGTTTTAAAAAATTTGCCGGCCGCTTTGGCAAAGGCTGGCTGATAGGCCTGCTGGTGTTGGCCTTTATATTAATAGCCATACGCATAGCGCTGCCACCGGTAGCTAAATACTACGCCAACGATTATTTGGGCGGCAAACTGCCCGGTTACGTAGGGCATATAGATGCCATTCACTTCTCATTTTTTCGCGGGGCTTACCAGGTAGAAGGTTTCTATCTGGATAAAATGGATTCGGTGCTTAAAAAAGCTACTCCGTTTGTAGAAGTTAAACTAATAGACCTTTCCGTAGAATGGGGCGCCTTATTAAATGGTGCCTTTGTAGGCGAACTGTACATAGAAACACCGGTGATAGCTTTTACCAAAGATAAAGTAGAACCCAAGCAGGTTGTTGAAGATACTACCACCTTTAAGCAATTACTGGACGTAGGTATGCCGCTGGATGTAAACCGGGTAGAGATACAGAATGGCTCGGTGCGCTATAAAGATATGACCACTAATCCGTTGGTAGATATAGGCATAACCAATATTGATGTGGTAGCCGAAAACCTGCAAAACGCAGTTGACCCTGTGCAAGTGTTACCCTCTACAGTTTTGTTAGATGCAAAAGTATATGGCGGTACGGTGCATGTAGATACCAAGCTGAACCTACTGGCTGATGACCCTACCTTTGACATAACTGCCGATGTAAAAAATTTAAATCTGCCATCGCTGAACAACTTTTTTAAAGCCTACGGTAAATTTACCATGGACCAGGGCGAGTTTAATGTGTATGCCGAAGTAGCTGCAAAAGATGGGGGCTTTAAAGGCTATGTAAAACCCTTATTAAAAGATATAAAAATATCCGGATCCGATGATAAAGATGAACCCTGGTATACCCGCCTGTGGGAAGGCATACTGGATGGTGTGGTGTGGGTGTTTAAAAATAAACCAGAGGACCAACTGGCTACCAAAATACCTTTAGAGGGCCGCTTTAACGATCCTAAGCCCAACATCCTTTACACCATTTTCGCCCTGCTGCGCAATGGTTTTATTGAAGCGCTTAACCCTGCCATTGATTATGAAATAAACATACACTCGGTTGCCGAGGTAGACACCCGCAAACCCGGACAAAAATTTAAGGATAAAATGAACGCCATTAAAGAAAATCGCAATGCCGTTAACGGCGATAAAAAGAAAGGCACGGGCAAAGCCGAAAAGAAAAAAGCCAGGCTCAACCGCAAAAGCGGTGATAAGAAGTAAGCGGATTGTTTACCTCACCACAACCACCTTCTTTTGTAAAGTGCCTTGCTGTAGTTGCAGGCTTAGCAGGTAGGTGCCGTTGGCTAAACTATGGGTAGCCAGGGTGCTAATACGCCCCTGCGTATACTCGCTTACACATACACGCCCCTGCATATCGGTAATGGTATACGGTATACTTCCGTTATTATCTATTTCAACAGTCAGCAGTTCGCTTACCGGTTGCGGGTATATTTTAAGCACTGGTGCTTTTGTATCCGGCACACCGGTGGTTAAACGCTCCAGGCAATTATCGGCAGCAAAGGTACTTAAGCTGCGGGTTTGTTCAAAAGGCTGGTCAATGTAACCCCGCATTCTGCCACCTTCTACTTCTAAGCTATAAAATCCGCAGCCCGATACCTGATAGTCGGTAGTTCTTTCAAGGTCAAGCGGGTAATCGGGGTTTTCGAACTGGTTGCCTGCGGTATCGCACACCTGCAGCGATAGCACTATACTATCGCCAATTTGCCAGCCATCGTATAAGCGGCACAGGGCACCGTTATCACCCCACACGGTTAAGGTATCGCGGGTTTCGGTACCGTAAAAAGTATATAGTCGCTGCACCTTAAAGCCATAGGCTATGGTATCTATCTTTTTAAAAAGGCCAACCAGCGTTACAAAAGTATCGTTCTGAAAAGATTCGCAAAAGTGGCTGCCGGTGCTCATACAGCTACAGGCATTAGCGCTATAAGCGCTTACAAAAAAGGCAAGGGCAATTAAAAGTTTCTTCATGGTAACTATTTTTTATCGCCATTAAAACGAACCAAATTGTAAAAGGGTTGCCCGGGTCAACTTTTGCCTTTTAACCTTTTCCTTTTTGCCCCTGTATTTCCTTTGCCTTTTCACTTTTGCCCTTTGCTCTTTCACCATTGCCACTTGCTTTGCTCAAACTGGCCCAAAATGTCCTTTCATTGGCAATAAACTTTAAATTTAGTTAGTAAAATTTGCAACGCTAATCAAAACAGCTATGGCCTTAAAATTCGTTTTCATGGTTTTGCCCGATACCCACCTGCTGGATCTTGCCGGGCCTGAGCAGGTAATAAACGCCGCTATGGGTCAGGGGGCCGATTTTGAAATAAGCTATTGCTCGGTGCAAAAAACGGTAACCACCTCGGCCGGTTTAACCATTGGCAAACTGCCGTTGTATAACACGGTGCAGCTAAACCCCGGCGATTATTTAATTGTGGCTGGTGCTTACACGGGCTACTTGCTCTCGGATGCGTTTGCCGGGCAGCACCGGCTATTTAGCTGGATAAAAAATGCGAAGGAACGCGGCGTAAACCTGTGCAGCATTTGCACCGGTGCTTTTGTGCTGGCCTATGCCGGTGTGCTGGATGGGGCGCCATGCACTACGCACTGGCAGCTAACCGGCAAGCTGCAAAGCAGGTTTAAGCAACTACAGGTGCAGCCCAACGTGCTGTATGTAAAGCATGGCAACGTATACACCAGTGCGGGCATAGTATCAGGTATTGATATGATGCTGGCTATACTGGAAGAAATTAAAGGCTCCTACTTTGCGCATAAAATAGCGCGCGAACTGGTAGTGTATAACCGCCGCACGGGGCAGCAACAGCAGCAAAGCGGGTTTTTAAACTACCGCAACCACCTGCATGCCGGCATACACCATGTGCAGGACTGGCTGCACCAAAACCTGCATAAAAAAACCAACCTGCATATACTGGCCGGCATTGCCAATATGAGCCCGCGCAATTTTACAAGGGTATTTAAAAAAGAAACCGGTGTAACTGTAAATGAATATGTAACCACATTGCGTAAAGAGAAGATTGAAGAACTGCTTAAAAAGCCCGACCTCTCGCGCCGGCAAATAGCGCAGCACTGCGGGCTTAAAAGCGAACGGCAGGTACACCGGTTAATGCAACTGAATTAAATAACAGCGGGCGGAACCGGTTAAGAAACAGGTTATCGCAATTTCCCTTCTGCCCCGGGTGCCGTACCGCTACAACTTTTATAAAACCCAACCCATTACCATGGCCTTACAACAAAAAAAATCTACCGGTATTATAAACGCCTTAATGTATGAGTACCGCATTGCCATAGAAGATTTTAAACAACACCTTAGCGGCATTACCCCGCAACAGCTAACTGCAATAGCAGATAAGCATACAGCCAATAAAGATTGTATATCGGTGCAGGCTATATGCACCCACGTAGTGTACTGCGGCTATAACTACATTACCATGATGGATATACACCTGGGTAACGAAAACAGCCCCTGGCCGGTAAGGCAATATTTGAATACGGTAGAAGAATACAACCAGGCGCTGGATACGCTGCTTGAAAAAAACATCGCCTTTTTCGATAACGTAGCCAACAGCCAGATGCAACAATACGAGCCTGAGCAAAAGCTAACCACCTTTTGGGGCCAGCTATACGATTACGAGCAACTGATGGAGCACGCTATCATCCACCTGTACCGCCACCGCCGCCAAATAGCAGAATTTAAAAAGCAGCTGGGGTAACGATTCCATTTTACCTAATGTATGCGTACTAGCGCATTCTGCTTCTGGCTTTAATTGCCGGCCTGCAGAATAGATGGCAAACACAACAACAAAAATACTAGGCGACCTTTCACTTGCAAATAAACTGCACACGTAAGCTACATTGTTTAGTACATTTCCACCTTTTTTACTTAGCAACCTCCATAACCTCCTTTAATTTTTTACCTATTGTTATATTTAAACTGCGGCGTGTTTTAAGCCGCGGTTTTGGCAGCACTATTTACGTTATTTTAATTGTGCACAATGTGGTTCGAGCTATATGATATAATGAAGAAGAGTGCACGTGTGCACATACCAATTGGCACCCTTATAGTAGCAACGCTGGTGTTGGCCGGCTGGCAATTTAATGCCGGCTTTTTGGTAAGGCCCCTGCCGAATTTAGATGCCACCAACCCACTGGCGGCCATTGGCTTTTTACTATCGGCGGTGGCAGTATTGCTGCTGGTGCACAAACCACGCACCGGTGTATGGCTGCATGGGGCGCGCATAACTGCCTGGCTCGTGTTGCTTATTGGCCTGCTGCGCATAGTAGATATTGCCACCGGCAATTTATTTAATATAGACCAATGGCTTTTTGCCCAACGCCTGCTGGCCGATGATGCGGCCAGCCTGCCCAACCGCATGGGCTTACTTTCGGCTATCGGCTTTTTTCTATTGGGCTTATCGTTGCTGTTAGCCGGTTACCGTTGGGCGTTTGCGCGGCAATGTGCCGGCCTGGCCGCTTTTATAGTAATGTGGGCGGGGCTGGTATGTACCCTGGGCTATATATACCGCGTGCGCGAGTTTTATCAGCTACTGGCTATAATGCCCGTTTCAATTACCGGTGCCATGCTTTTTGCTTTGATAGGGCGCGCCACACTGGCCGTAAACCCCGAGTCGGCCTTTTTACAAACCTTTAGCAGCCCCTACCTGGGGGGCATATTGGCGCGCCGCTTTGTGCCTATTATACTTATTGCACCGGGCCTTGTGGGCTTTGCCGGGTTATGGATTTATAGGTACCGGGCATTTTCGCCGGGCCTGGGGGTAGCTGTATTAGTAGCCACCATTGTAACCATTCTTTTTGCGCTTATTTGGTTTTTAGCCATTAGGCTAAACAATAGCGATAAGGCCCGCACCGAATCCGAAAATGCACTAAAGGAATTTAATAAAAACTTAGAGGCCACCGTAGCCGAGCGAACCGAAAAAGTAATAAAGCTTAACCGGTTAAGTACCTTTTTAAGTGCCATTAACCAGGCTATTGTGCACACTACTACTGTTGAGCAGCTAATGGAAAACATTTGCAACACCGCTACGGGTATAGGGCAGTTTAAAGTGGCCGGTGCCAGTTTGCTTAACGAGCATAATAAGCTAAGCATGGTAGCTATAAGCGGCCCGCCGGTGGCTACTTTTACTTATCAGCAAAACGCTGTAATTGATTTAAGCAGCGCCACCTTTCGCGGCACCATGCTGGATGTAACCATGCGCACCGGTAAGTATGTGGTAAGTAACGATGTGCAAAACGACCCGGCCATGCTGCACCGGCGCCAATATTTAGTTGAAAACGATATACGCGCCAGCATTGCCCTGCCGGTTAAAAAATTTGGCCGGGTAGTTGGGGTAATGGCTTTTCACAGCACGGTAAAAAACTTTTTTGATGAAGCCGAAATTGCCCTTTTGCAAGAGGCCGCCAACGATGCCAGCTTTGCCATGGAGCTGATACATAATGAAGAGCTACGCCTGCTGGGCGAAAAGCAATTAGCCCAAAGCGAGGCCAACCTGAAACGGGCGCAACAACTGGCCCACGTAGGCCATTGGCAGCTTAGCTTTGCCAGCAGTACAGCTGTATGGAGCGACGAGGCTTGCCGCATTTACGGCCTGCCACCCGAAGACAACACACATACGTTTGAAGCATGGCTAAGCTTTGTGCACCCCGACGACCGCCAGGCAGTAACCGACACAATACAGCAGAGCCAGCAAAGCCTTAGCAACTATAGTTTAGAGCACCGTATTGTGCGCCGCGATGGCACAGTGCGCTACCTGCAATCTGAAACTACGTTTGAATTTGATGCCCAACATAAACCGGTGGGCCTTTACGGGGTATTGCACGATGTAACCGATATTAAATTACAGCAAGAGGCCATCCGAAAATCAGAAGCCAACCTATCGGCTATTATTGAAAACACCGATGCCGTAATTTACTCGCTGGATAGAAATTTAAAGTGCCTTACCTACAACAGCAACCTTAAAAATATGCTGGATGCGGTATATGGCTTCGAGGTAAAACCCGGTGTAGACCTGGGCGATTTTATTGCCAAAACAAATGCTACCGATTTTAACGATTGGAACGATACCTATGCCCACGCACTGGCCGGCAACCCTATGCAGTTTGTAAAAGAATATACCATTGGCGATGTAAAAACCTATACCAGTTTTTACATTAACCCCATACGCGAAGGCAATGAGGTTATTGGCGTTTCGTGCATGGGCCGCGATATAACCGCGCAAAAAATGGCCGAGCTGGAAATTAAAGCGCTTAACGAATCGCTGGAATTAAAAGTAAAAGAGCGCACCGCCCAGCTTAGTAAGCTGAATAAGGAATTGGAGAAGTTTAGTGTAACCGTATCGCATGATTTGCAGGCACCGCTTCGGGCCATTAACGGCTTTAGTAAAATTTTGCTGGAAGATTATAAGGATAAGCTGGATGAAGAGGGCCGCGAGTTTTTGGGCATTATAGATACGAACGTTTTGCGCATGAGCGATTTAATACGCGACCTGCTTGATTTTTCGCGCATGGGCAAACCCATGAAGATTAAGCTTACCGACATGACCGAACTGGCCGCCACAGCCCTTAAAGATATACAAAGCCATACCCCCGGCTTTAAGGCGCACGTTACCCTTAAGCCTATGCCACCCGCCGTGTGCGACCAGGCCCTTATGCAACAGGTATGGACCAACCTGATAAGCAACGCCGTAAAATACAGCAGCAAAAAACCACAACCCGAAATTGAAATAGGTACGCTGGATACCAAACCCGGTGAACCGGTTTACTATATACGCGATAATGGCGTGGGCTTTGATATGCAAACAGCCGATAAACTGTTTGAACCCTTTAACCGCCTGCACAGCATAAGCGATTTTGAGGGCACCGGCATAGGCCTTAGCACTGTGCACCGCATTATCAGCCGCCACGGCGGCACCATTTGGGCCGAAAGCGAAGTAGATAAAGGCGCTACATTTTACTTTACACTGCCGTAAAAAGGCGCTTCTTATATCTCAGCATTTACATAGCAATAGAAAACGGATGTTAAAGTGGTAAAAGCTATTACCACAAAAACATTTCTAAACGCTTGCCTGGTTTTAGAAAGTTTGTTATGATTTTGCTTAATGATTAAAGCATAAATTATCATTACAATAAATGCTACTACAAAGGCGATAGCAAAAAACAAAAAAATCCAGCCTTTGCCCTCCTCATCATAAGTGCCGCCTGCATAAAACCGAATAAACACATCATTAAACAGCAGCAGTGCAAAATTATAGGCTACCGTAAGCGCAAAATTTGTTTTATAAAGTTGTGCATTTACCCCGATAACAATCAGGGTTAAAAGAATGGGCGTAATAAAAATGGAAAATGGAGGAGCAAAATGCCCTATAAGGTTGCTACCGGTTATCAGTGTTAAACCAAGGCCAATGGCTAAAATATTTTTGTTTGCACTGTCCATTTAGGTTATAGTTAGTGCTAAAGTTAATCAATAGCAGTGAACTTGTATCGAATTGAATAAGCCGTAACTATTACCTCCTTACCACCTTAAACGCCATATTGCGGCCATGGCCCTGCATAATGGCCAGGTTTATCCAGCTAAGGGCCAGTTTTTCCAGCAGCTCTACTTTATCATCGCCGCCAAAATCGTAGCACGCGGCAAAGCCAATATCTTTTGCCAGTTGGGTAGCCACTTCTTTAGCCGCCTTGTTACTGCCGGCACAAAACATATCAATGCCTTCGCCATTATAAACCGGGTTCAGCATGTTTTCAAAACCGGTGGTGTTAAAGCACTTTACCACCGCATCGGTATTGCCAACCGCTTTAATAGCATGGTAAGCTGTTGGGTATGGCTCGGGCCGGGTGCGTATGCTGTTGGTAGCATCTATAATGGTTTTGCCGGTAAGGCTGCCCATTTGCGGCAGCAGGCTAAGTATAGCATCGGGCGGGGTGGTAAGTATTACTACTTCGCTTTGCTTTACGGCGCTCTCTACAGTAGTAAAACGGTCCTCTCCTATTTTGGTAGCCAGCGCCACCGATTTTTCGCTTAGCGGAAAACGCGTGCCCATAAGCACCGTGTGTTTCGCCTTTATTAATTGCTGTGCCAGCGCGCCGCCTACATTACCGGTGCCTAAAATTGCTATTACCATACCTTGTATTTTAGTTGTTAGCTAAAGTATAAAAGCCAGTGCATTTAGTAAACACTTGCATGGTGCTATTTGTTTATATTAATAACCTGGCACGGGAAAAAGATCTGTTACATTCTTAGGGGTTTAAGCCTTAATCTCTGGTTAAAACGGTTTCCCCTCTCTTTAAGGAGAGGGGAAATGTCCGAAGGACAAAGGGGTGAGGTAAATGTACCGAATTAAAGCGTTATAAATTCCTTGCCGGAACAAATCCCCCCCCGCAGAGTCTCCGCCCCGGGACTCTGCGGCCAGATGAATAAAGCGTTAAACACGATAGCTCAGTAACATCAGCTAATATCTACTATGCCTAATTTTAATACACTACCTTGCACCTCTATTGGCCGTGCACCAGTAGTATTAACTACTGCCGTGCAAATTATTTTCGATACCCTTATTAATAGTTTTATTGCCGATAAGGTAGGCGTGGCCGACGATTTTTTAAGCACAGCGCTATCAGCTTTCTTAAAGCAAAACTTATTGGGCCTTTACAACAGCGGCCAATTGCTAAATGCCGGCACCGGTAATGCTACTTTGGTATTGCACGATAAGCTGATGCGGGGCGATAAAATTTACTGGCTCGACAGACAGCATAACAACCTGCACGAGAATAGCTTTTTCGACCTGATGGATAGCTTTATTCTTTACCTAAACGCCACCTGCTATACCGGTATTACGGGCTACGAGTTTCATTATACACTGTACGAAAAGGGTAGTTTTTACAAAACCCACCTCGATCAATTTAGCAACAACAAAACCCGCGCTTATAGCATGATTATTTACCTAAACGCCAACTGGCTACCCGCCGATGGCGGCGAACTGCGCATACACCACGCCAACTGCCAACAGAGCATTGCACCGGTTAGCGGCAAGTGTGTATTTTTTAGAAGCAGCGATTTGCTGCACGAGGTGCTGCTTACCCAACAGCCCCGCCTTAGCATTACAGGCTGGCTAAAAACTAACTAAGCGGGGCAAGCCTCACCCATTAGTTGCTTTACCTGCCATTAAAACTATTGGCATGCTTTTTTAACATTACCGTTAAAACATATTTATGTGGCTAGCACTCATCATCTTCGCACTCATCAACTTTGCCGCTTTGGGTATTGGCGCTTTATTAATGGGCAACCCGCGCACCAACTCCTGGTACCAGAACGCTAAAAAAGCGCCCTGGACACCCCCTAACTGGGTATTTGGCGCCGCCTGGACCACCATTATGATTTGCTACACCATTTTTCTTTGGCTGGCAGCGCGCGAGTATACTACCGAAGAACTTAAACCCTTTTATATTATGTATGGCCTGCAATGGGTGCTTAACGTGGTTTGGAACCCGGTGTTCTTCCGCTGGCATAAAACGGCACAGGGCTTTGCCATTATTATTGCATTAAGCGTAGTGGTGGGTTGGTTTGTGGTGTGGGGCTTTATACACCTGGGCGTAGTTGCCTTGCTGGTAGTGCCCTACTTTGTATGGCTGCTTATTGCCAGTTCACTGAATGGCTATGTGTTAGCTAAAAACTAAAATTACAATTCAATTAAATACAGGGTAATGCAAACAAGCAGACCGCATTAGCATTGCAGGCACACTTGCAGGCAAAAGACGCCTGGCGGCCAGGCAGGACTTCACTGCCGGAGCACATGTTTGCTGAGTAAAATTTATGGTTATTTTTGGCCTAAACCATAAATCCCATGAAGCAATTTTATTGCCTTTTTGTATCTGCTTTAATGCTTATTTCGGCTTGTAAAAAATCAGACACTACAAAAGAGCCTTGCAACCCTCCTTCGTTAACCACGTCGCTTGAAGACAAAAAAGTAAATGTATCTGTTCAGGACAATACACCACAAAACGGATACGATATTGAATATGGTGCCGATGGCTTTGCACCGGGCAGCGGAACTACCAGTAACTTCGGTGGAACTTCAACCGATTTTACGGTAAGCGCTTATGGCAAATACAATATTTACATCCGCAAAAAATGTTCCGACGGAACAACTTCCGCATGGTCTTCAAAATATACGGTGAATGTGGATGGCAGTTCTGCCGGTTGCAGTGTACCTGAGCGTCTGGATGTAGTTGGCAGCAATTCGAAGCCCAAATTTGAATGGTACGACTATACTGGTAATTTTTATGATGTGGAATACGGCCCTACAGGTTTCACCATTGGCAACGGCACCCGCATACGTACCAACGATGACTATACTTACGACGCTATTATGCAGCAGGGCGTTACTTACGATTTTTATGTGCGCAGCAATTGCGGGGGAAGTTCTTTTAGTACCTGGGCAGGGCCGCATAGCTATTACGCCGTAGAAAATGTGAATATAGCTGTAGCGTGTACGCAGCCTACTAATTTATATGCTTACAAAGTTAGTTCTACCGAAATTAACTATACCGCCACAGGCAATGGCAGTATTAGCTATGAGGTTTCTATTTCTACCTCTAACAGTTCTATAAGCAATAATATTCTTTCGGTAAGCTCGCCTAATGGGTCAGTTTATAACACAGGCGGCTACAGTGGTACACGCTATTTTTGGATACGTGGTAAATGCTTTAATAATTCATTTACCCCCTGGTCTGTTTCGCAGGTGCAGTAGTAGCTAACTTTTAATCGGCATAAAATAAAAGGTTAAGGCCCCAAGCCTTAACCTTTTATTTTACACACAACACACAACAAGCAGCCGGCATCTGGTCTAAACTAATTTCTCTTTACTTTGTTCTGCTTATAATTGTATTCAGTTGTAGGTATTTGTATTTGCCGGGCAACCGCAAGGGTTGCCCCTACAGCGCATTTGCATTATCATTGCCAAGTATTTCTGATTTCTGTTCTCTGATTTCTTTTTCACCTTTCACCTTTGCCTTTTCACCTTTAAACTCCCCCAAAACCATGATTCCAACCAAAGCTTATGCGGCCCAAAGCGCCACCACTCCTTTAGCACCTTTTACATTAGACCGTCGCGAAGCCGGTGCTAATGACGTGCAGATAGAAATTTTATACTGCGGTGTTTGCCACAGCGATATACACCAGGCCCGCAACGAATGGGGCGGCTCTATTTTCCCTATGGTGCCCGGCCACGAAATTGTGGGCCGCGTAGTGCGCGTAGGCAGCAACGTAAAGAAATTTAAAGCCGGTGACCTTGCCGGTGTAGGCTGCATGGTAGATAGCTGCCGCGATTGCGAAAACTGCAAAGCCGACCAGGAGCAATACTGTACCAATGGTGGTTTTGTAGGTACTTACAACGGCCGCGAACGCGGAACCGGTGCCCCTACCTACGGCGGCTACAGCACCAACATAGTGGTAGATGAAAAATATACTCTAAAGGTATCGGATAAATTACCCTTAGCAGGTGTTGCACCCTTGCTTTGCGCTGGTATTACTACCTACAGCCCTATGCGCTATGCCGGTATTGGCAAGGGCCACAAAATTGCCGTAGTAGGCCTTGGCGGATTGGGCCACATGGCCGTTAAGTTTGGTGTTGCTTTTGGTGCAGAGGTTACCATGCTTAGCACCAGCCCCGGCAAAAAAGCCGATGCCGAAAAGTTAGGCGCCCACCACTTTGCCCTTACTACCGACCCTGATACCATGGCTAAAATTGCCGGCAGTTTCGATTTTATCATCAACACCATATCGGCGCAACATGAGTACAGCACTTACCTAAACCTGCTGCGCACCAACGGACAAATGATTGTAGTAGGCGTTCCGCCGCAGCCATCTACCGTGCCGGCCATTCAGTTAATTATGAAACGCAAATCTATCCTTGGCTCTCTTATCGGTGGCATTGCCGAAACACAGGAGATGCTGGATTACTGCGCCGATAACAACATAGTAAGCGATGTAGAAGTAATACCCGCTGCCGACATTAACACCGCCTACGAGCGCATGCTTAAAGGCGATGTGCGCTACCGGTTTGTAATCGATATCAATTCATTGCGGTAATATTCGGTTGCCGGTTGACAGAAATAAACACAAAGCCCCTTGCAGATGATGTAAGGGGCTTTGTGTTTAAAGCTGGTATTAAACGAATACAATGTTTATTTTTATAGGCGTATGCGACTACTTTTAATAGTGCCATTTCTGTGTCTATATCTTACTTTAAATGCGCAATGGAATTTTACCGCCAAGGCAAAGACTTACGCGCAAACTGATTGGCAGCAATTTAATTTAAAAGGCAGAGTAAAGGAATTTAAGAGAATAGGCGGGCTGGTGATATGGATGCCTAAGGTGAAAGAAGGAAAGCAAGATAGTTCGAAAGTTCAATACAAACCGCTCGAGGACTTGATTTGCGCCTTTGATGAACATGGTTATACTATTCATTTAGATTCTAAATTTCCCCATGATAGTACAGTGACTAAATATAATAAGGATGGAAGAAGAAGCGAAGCCACCAATTATAAACCCGGAACCAGTGAAGCGCTGAATAAAAAACTCTATAAATACGATAAGGCAGGTAACCTGGTGAAATATGTGAGTATCGACCTGGAAAAGAAAGTGAAACAGTTATTTAAGTTTGATGCAAGCGGAGATGAAGTTCTCTCTGTATACAGTAAGCTGGATAGTCTGCCATTCCGACGAAGCAAAACAACATACATTTATAATGAGAAAGGATTAAAAACAGAAGGGCGCCAAACTCATAATAACGGCCGTGTGGTTACGTGGAGTTATTTATACGACGGTGACGGAAATACGACTATAATAGACAACTCCCAATCGCACATACTAGATAGCATAGGCAGGATGGTAGAATGGAAACAGCAAGCCGAAAAAACAAAATCGGGAAGAACAAATTATGGAGTTATTATAAAAAATAAATACGATGAGCAAGGCAATATGATTGAACAATCAAATTATACACTTGAGGGTGAGTTGAGGAGTAAACATACACACGTGTTTGAGTTTGATAGCACTGGCAACTGGATAACCCAAACTAACTATAAAGACGGAAATAAAATAGATACGATAACAAGGGTGATAACGTATTATTAGGAACAGGTGTTGTATTCAAAGGTGAGAGCGATTAACGGGGAAAGGCGCATAAAAAACATCCACATATCAGTTGGCCGGCTGCCGTAGAGACAAGGCACTTTAACAACAAAGCCCCTTTCATCATCTGAAAGGGGCTTTGTTGTTTTTTTGAGCCAAGCCATCCACCCCCTGCCACGAACAAAGCGTCGTGGCTTTCCCCCGCCAGCGGGGGACACAACAGCCAAAACAGCCATTCAAAGCATGGGAGCACAAATTTTATAGCAA
This sequence comes from Chitinophagales bacterium, assembly GCA_044228435.1. Lineage (GTDB taxonomy): Bacteria > Bacteroidota > Bacteroidia > Chitinophagales > LD1 > Bog-950. The sequence goes on along the minus strand of JBGAUW010000008.1, from coordinate 141,882 downwards.
GGCACTAATGTCCCCCGCTGGCGGGGGTAGGGGGTGGATGGCCATTTTAAGCGTTATACAAAACATTACACTTTTACCTACATTTAAGCGGTGAAGCCACCGGCACCTAACAACCTAAATTACAATAAAAATCTACAGCCATTTGCCAACCGGTTGCGAAAAGACATGACCAAGGCAGAAGCCTGTTTATGGAAATATGCTTTGCGTGCGAGGGGGATGAAAGGACATCAATTCAGGCGTGAAAGACCGGTGCTAAACTACATTACCGATTTTATGTGCAAAAAATTAAAATTAGTAATTGAAGTAGATGGACTAACGCATCAATGGGATGAAACAATCTCAAAAGACACAAAGAAAGATGCAGATTTAAAAAATGCCGGCTTTACTGTTTTGCGATTTTCTGATAGTGAAGTTCTTAATAATATTCAGAACGTAATTAGAACCATCGAAGGAGCGATAGATACTATTGAGCAAAGCAGCATATCGAAATAAAACTTTCGCCGTCTAGCAATAAATTACCATCCACCCCCTGCACTGCGCAAAGCCGCAGCGCTTTCCCCCGCCAGCGGGGGACACAACAGCCAACAGCCTTAGCGCTTATTTTTTGAGCGAAGCGCTAATGTCCCCCGCTGGCGGGGGTAGGGGGTGGATGATTTTTAACGGGCATTAAAACCCCGTTTGGTTCAGTAATTTACCCAACCGGTTTGTTAAATCCACTGGCACCAGTTTTTCAAACTGGTTAGAATTAATCAACCTAAAAACTGAAATCATGGTAACTAAAACTAAGCGCAACAGACCTTTTGTGGCAGCGCATCCGGCTAAAAGCATTTCTAAAACTTCAACATCGGCAACTAAAGCTAAATCGGAAGCTAAAGGCGGCGATACTAAAAAATGGTTGCTGTATGGCAGCCTGGGTGTAGCAGCCGTAGCGGCTATATTTGGCGGCAGCAAATTGCCGTTTTTTAGCAAAGTGGCCGCTCCGTATGTAGCCAAGGTAGCCAGCAAAGGCTTAGCTGCAGCAGGTGCCGCATTTGCTTAAACAAAATACTACTGTTATAAAAATCCCTTCGCGCTCATGCGCAAAGGGATTTTTTGTGCTTAACTCTCAACCTTATAATTCTATCGCCCGCTTTTGCTCATTGCTTCGGGTAGCAGCATCCATTATGCGCATTACCTTCACACCGTCTTCTGCCGTTACCGGTTCCGGTTTGTTTTCCCGTATAGCGGCATACACACCATCAAACAAGCCCAGGTAGTTTCCTTTTAAGGTAGGCACCGTTTTACGCACGGTCTCGCCATTCAATACTACATTCAATATACCAGCTTTATCGGTCGGCTCCTCTCCCCAATTATCGAAACTTGGCTTCATACCCTTTTTCAATTCGTCCTCCTGCACATCGGCGCGGGGTTTAAAAAAACTGCCGTTGCGCCCCTGTAATATAAAACCGGGCACTTGCTCCTTATTAAAAAATCCGGCATGCAGCCTAACCCGCTTACCGGTGTAGTAGAGCAGTATATCCATATTGTCGACTACCAACGAGTTTTCGCGGACCGTTCTAAAATCCGCAAACACCGCCTCCGGAAACCCGAACAGGTAAAGCGCCTGGTCTATCAGGTGCGAGCCGAGGTCTTTTACCACACCAGCACCGGCGTTAGGCGCTTCTTTCCAGGCCTTGGGGCTTAGCAAAGGGTTATACCGGTCGAACCGTATTTCGGCTTCTACTATTTCGCCCAACGTGTTTTCATCCAACACACTCTTTGCCGTTTTCAGGTCGCTGTCCCAGCGGCGGTTTTGGTAAACCGTAAGGCTTAGCTTTTTTTCACGGGCCAGGTCTCTTAGTTCTTCCGCTTCTTTAGCGGTGGTGGTAAAAGCTTTCTCTACCAGCGCATGCTTACCCGCAAGCAACACCTGCTTTGCATAAGCATAGTGCGTATCTACCGGCGTATTAACCACTACCAGTTCAACATCATCCTGCAAAAGTTCTTCTAAGCTTGCATAGCTTTTTACCGTGGGGTAATCTTGCTGTATCAATTGCTTACTCCGCTCCCACGCACCGGTCAGTTCAAAGCCCGGATGCACCGCTAAAAAAGGCGCATGAAACACCTTACCCGAACCGCCATACGCTAAAAGTGCCGTTTTTATTTTTTCCATTTATGCTGCAATTTAACTTATGTGTAGTAGAACAGATTTCTGAGTCAAAAATACCCATCTACTTCACCCCTTCCCACCACTTTTTAAAAACCTGGTTATCGTTTTTCAATTCTAACCTCTCGCCTATCATAGGCGTAAGCACCTGCAGGCCGGCGGCTTTAGGTAAAGAAGTAATCCTGCTTAAGGGCTCATCCCATGGGTGATTGGCTAAGGTAAATTTGCCCGAGTGAACCGGTAGCAATTTTCGCGCACCTAAATCTTTCGCAGCCAGCAGCACCTCTTCCGGTGTCATGTGTATATACTTCCAGCTTTTATCATACTGGCCGTTTTCGAGTATAGCCAAATCGAAGGGGCCATACTTTTTGCCAATAGCAGCAAAGTGGGTATCGTATCCACTATCGCCACCTATAAAAATACGATGAGAAGGGGTTTGCAAAACAAACGCCGTCCACAAGGCCTGGTTACGCGTAATACTACGGCCGCTGAAATGACGGGCTGGTGCCAGGTGCACAACAAAGCCATTGCTTAGCTTTATCTCATCGTGCCAATCGCCTTCCAGTATGTTATCTTTGGCAAAACCCCAGTGCTCAAAATGCGCTCCTATCCCCAGCCCACAGATCACTTTACCAATGCGGGGTTTCAATTCCATTATGGTTTCGTAGTCCAGGTGGTCGTAATGGTCGTGCGAAATGAAGAGATAATCTAAATCGGGCAATTCATCAACAGTATACACATCGGCACCGGCAAAAGCCTGCACCGCAAAACTAACCGGCGCGGCCGAACCGCTCAACACCGGGTCTACCAGTATTTTCTTACCATCCACCTGCATAAAGTAACTTGAGTGGCCAAACCATACCAATATATCCTCGGTAGGTTTTAACTGTAATAAATCTGTCTTCTGCGAAGGAATACGGTCCGTAGGTTTTACATTATGCTTGAAGGTAAAATAGTTCTCTTTTATAACGCCATAATAAGTAGCTCCTTCGGTAAGGTCGGGCGTATGATTCAGATTTTTAAAACTACCATCTTTATAATTCGGTGAGTCTTGTATCGTCTTCAGCCTTTCGCCGGAGGGTAGTTTTCCAAGTTTAGTAAGAAGGCTCATTGATTTTATTTTGCAAAGTATAGACGGAACAAAGGAGAGAATATTCTTTTCACTTCTTCTTCTTCAAAAACTCCTTAATCTTACTAATCTCCGGGCCGGCATCAAACCAGGCATTTTTAAGTGCTTGCCGCGATATGCCTAACTCTTCGGCCCAATAGCTTAGCTGGTAAGGCCGCCGTATATCAAGCGTGCCCAGCTTACGAAAGTCTTCATCAGGTTCTTCTTCCTTATCTGCCATATCTGTTGCGGTAAAAGAGTGTGCCAGTGTTTACTACCGCATACCCCCCCTTTAGCTAACCGGACCATAAGTCCCATCGGGGTCTCCCGGTTCGGGAACCCCAATGGCTCGCAAGTTGGTTATTTAATTTAAGCTCCACAGGTTGGCGCGTAAAACCCGCGGCCGTATACTACAAATAGCGCCAGCGCCATAAATACCAGGTTGGTAATAATCTCTTTGTATTCGCCTTTGCGCAGGTGGTAAATAGCTGCCAGGGCCATTACCAAAGCAAGGCCGGCAGCGGCCAGCGGGGTTAACCAGGTAGCTATACCGGTAAGCCAGGGCAGTATTACGCCTAAGCCGCCAAGTATCTGGCTAATGCCTATAAATTTCACGGTAGCATCGTTAAAATCTAGGGCAAATGGCATTTTTTCGGCCAGCTTAAGGCGCGGGGTGGTAGCCTTCAAAAAACCGGCAAATACAAATACAGCCAAAATTCCCTGTGCAATCCAAAGTGCAATATTCATTGTGTTTATTTTTTAGTTGGCACAAAATTATGTAGGTTTGCTATACTTTAGTAACTACTATACTTTAGTATATCGATATACAAAAGTATAGCACCAATCAAATCAGTGTTTTTATGAAGGCAACCAAAACAACTTCAATCAGCCAGGAATGCAACGGCTACGCCCTGCCTATAAAAGATACCCTGGATATACTAAGCGGCAAATGGAAACTGCCTATCATCGGTTCGCTGTTCCATGGCAAAAAGCGCTTTAAAGAGTTGGAGCGCGAAATACCCAACATAACCCCGCGTATGCTTAGTAAAGAGCTGCGCGAACTGGAGACCAACCAGCTTATAAGCCGCACGGTATACGATACCGTACCGGCTACGGTAGAATACGAGGTTACCCCCTACGGTAAAACCCTGCGCGATGTGCTGGATGCCCTTAGCAAATGGGGCCTTAACCACCGCAAACGCATTATTGGCAAAAAAGGGTAGATACATAACCTACCGGTTAGTTCTATTTTCGGTTTTATAATTTGTATTTCCCGGCTGTTATCCTCTGCATTTTTCTGCGTGCGAAAAATGTATTCTGTATTCTCCCAAAAATCTACACTATACATTACGCCTTCCCTAATACCTACAACCTGCCCCTTTTAATTGGGGAACAACCACCCCTTTAAAAACAGGCAAGTAAGTTGTATAGAGCCATTATAGGTTTTACCTGTGTTTTAGAACGTGCGCTTGTTTAAAATGCCAACAACTAACAGGCTGTATCATTCAAGGTGTAGCGTAAAATCTGACGGGTTGTTTTTAGCGTAACTATAGCATAAACCAGTTATATGAAAGAGTGTCCCTTTACCTTCAAACTTTTACTATTTGTAGCGCCTTTTATCTTTCCGGGTTTTTTGTGGGCGCAACTGGATACCGAAAACCCTCTTCGCTTTTTAGCCCTTGGCGATTCATACACCATTGGCGAAAGCGTGCCGGCCATACAGCGCTGGCCCAGGCAACTAACCGATTCGCTCAAAGTGCGCGGCATTACTACCGATACTTTAAACATTATAGCCACCACGGGCTGGCGCACCGATAACCTGCTTAATGCCATTAGCAATAAAAACCTGGGTAGCCAGCGCTATAATTTTGTATCGCTGCTTATTGGTGTAAACAATCAATACCAGCAGCGCAGCTTTGCGCAATACCAGCGCGAGTTTCCGGCTTTGCTGGATTCGGCCATACGCTATGCCGGCGGCATTAAAAGCCATGTATTTGTAGTAAGCATACCCGATTACGCTTACACACCCTACGGCCAGCAAAGCGGGCAGGCTGCAACCATTAGCAGCGAGTTGAATGCATATAACGCCTATGCCAAACACGTAGCCGATAGCCTGCAAATAGTGTTTATTGACATTACACCGGTTAGCCGCAAGGGCTTGCAAACACCTGCTTATGTAGCACCCGATGGTCTGCACCCCAGCGGCTTGCAATACACCCAGTGGGTTAAACTTATATTGGCGCAAATAGAAAACACCACAACCGATATTTACTACCCTATACCAAATAAGTTAGAGGCCACCATAGGCCCCAACCCTACTAACGATTTTATAAATGTGCTGCTGCCCGGTAGTGCCTACAAACAAACTACGCAGGCCGAGGTTTACAGCACCAACGGCGACCGCGTATTGCAGCAAACTATATACGGTGTTTCGGCCTCACTACCGGTAGCGGCTCTGCCCCATGGCGTTTACTTTTTAAAACTAAGCAACGGCAGCCGCCAGGCAGTTAAGCGCATAATAAAAGAGTAGGGGTTAGGCTATTGTTAGCCGACTACTCTTATTACGCTCTTGCAAATAGCAACTTCGCATTAACCTTTTACATTTTTACGGGCACCGCAGGCATTTTGAACCGGCCCTATTTTTTATAACAATTGCCCGGCTTTATTTTCAAGCCTTGCACCTTTAATAATAGTAAAGGTTGCCGCTTACATTTTTGGGATATAGACTCGCTGCGGGGTAGTCCTCCCTATTACACATTTTCATATTGCAAAACACAACGTTGTATTGTCCGTTTCTATATTGGGTAAGTACATAGCCGGTGTATCCTATATAGCCATAATTAGCATCCCACTTAACGTTGCATTCCCCCTGGCCAGCCCCCGCATAACTATCCGTGTATTTCACAACAAATGCTTCTACTTCAGTTTTAGAAGGCCGCTTACTGAAGTATATAAAAAAGTCCTCATTATTAATTTGCCACGTTACGCTAAAGCCTGTACCGGTAGTGTAAGCGGCAGTGGTTAATGGCGCGTTATAAACACTATAGGCTTCCTTAAGGGTGCCTGCGGCCAATCCGCAATCGGGCAAAGTATTGGTTGCGTTTATTGTAAAAATTGCTGTGTCGCTGCGGCAGTTTAAATTACTTTGGGCTACTATTTTATAAAGCCCGGCACCCGCGGTAGTTGCAATAACCGGAATGGGGTTTATATCTTTACTGGTACGTACGTTTCCGTTAGGCGATACTACTGCATACATTATCGATTTGCTGTAGTTATTTGGTGAAAGGTTAACCACACTACCAAGTGTAGCAGTAAAACTACTACTGTTTAATGCCGGTGCAGGCGTTTTTTTTCCGCACTTATAAGCTGCGTCTTCTACCTTAATACAGCCAGAAAAGCCTGTAAGAATTAGCAAAAGTAAACACAACGTTATATTTTTCATGCTGCGTTAAAATCCTAATCTACAAAGGTAAGTACGCCTTTGCTACTAACATTAATATTGTAGGCCGCTTCGCGTAAAGAAGCATTGCAAAATGTAACAGTATAAACACCGCTTGCATAGGTAACTGACATTGCACCACTGCTGCTTACATAGTTGGTGCTGCCGCTCGAATAATAATACTGGGCCCGGCATGTATTGTTACCAAGCGCGTAGGATTCTGCATTGGTTAATGAATAAAAGGTGGTGCCGGTGGTAGGTGGCCGCTGTTTAAAATATAAAGTAAAAGTACGGCTGCTGTATATGCTGCCTGGTTCGAAAAGGTTCCATTGTATATAGTAATAATCGCTGCCGCTAAATCCATACTCCACATTGGTAGTATACGGATTGCTACCAAGCAAAAAGTTGTTAGGTGATAAACCGCAACTGGCCAGGGTGCCGGAAATAGTAACTGTAAATTCTGTAGCCTCGCTGGCGCACAGGTTTTTACCGGCATATAATTTATAAGTGTATGTTCCCGCAGCATTTGCAAATACGGGCACTTCTACCGGGTAGTTATTACCCAGGCTAATAACCTCACCGGTGGGCAGTGCTACCGTGTAGGTATTAGCAACGTTATAATTAGTAATTGGCACCTGTAACGATTCGCCGTTGTTCTTGGTAAAACTATAAGCCGATAATACCGGAGCATCGGGGGCATCATTGCATTTTATTAAACCATCTTCTACCTTAATGCAACCCGAAAGCATACTTAGCGTTAGCGCAAAAAACAGGTAAATTTTAATTCGCATAGGTTTGATAATTTAGTTGTAATACCTCATTCGAAATTTACTGATTGCAATAAATATACCCCTTAAAAACGCCTGAAAAGTTATTCTGGTATATATCGCAAAAACTTGCGCGGTATTGACCTAAACTGGGCACATACGCTACATCTACCGTTCCGGTATAGGCAAAATAATCAGTTCCATTATAGGTATAAGCCGCCGAACACTCGCCGGCTAACAGGTTGGTAGCAGTGCTTTTACTTACTACAGTATAGGTACGCGGCGAAGAGGTAGAAGGCGCCCCCAGGCCAAAGCGCAGTGTAAAATTTTGGCCACTGGGCAAAGTCCAGCGCATGCGGTAATAGCCGGTATAAGGCGTACCGGTGCCGGTGCTAAGCGTAATAGGGGCACTGCCGTTAGATACAAACTGATTAATAGGCAAAGGGCAAACACCGGTATTAGTAGTTACGTTTATAGTAAAGTAACCGGTATCGGATACGCAGGGTGTAAGCTCCTTGGTTTGGGCAATAACTTTATAAATCCCTGCTCTGCCAGTGTTTAAGGTAAAGCTAAAAGGGTACGGGTTTGTAGGGGTAGATTGCCGGGTGCCATTGGGAAACACCAGGGTGTAATTATAACTACTGCTATAATTATTAAGGGCCAGGGTAAAGTTTTCGCCAGTGTTGGCATCGTATACAGCTTGCGTGGCGGCAGGCGTAGCAGGCTTTTTACAAGCCAGGGTTTCGTCACTTACTTTAATACATCCCGCCAAAGTGCCCAGGGCTGTAATAGCTAAAAAATATATTATTTTTTTCATGGGTGGCATTACTACAGTTTTTTCTAAAATTTAAAAAGCTAACACACCCAACCCAAGGCGCAATTGAAACAGGTTACGCAAAGCCAAATCGCGGTATACGGCTTGTTGCTCTTCGCTGCCGTTAAGGGGAAAAAATGGCGAACCACTGATGGTAAAGCCCAAATCTACCAGCATGCGGCGGGCCACTACAAAGTGGCGCCCAAGGCCAAAACTAAATCCGGCATAGTGTGCAATACCCCTGCGGCCCTGCACGGTATACTCGCTGTAGCCGTAAGGGTCGTAGCCGATTTCTTTAAGTTTGGCAAAGTGATCATCCACATATTGGTAGTAAACACCCAATAACACATAGCGGCCTACCGGTGCCAGGTAACCTTTTTTTATAAAAAACTTTTTGGCAATAAACGATACCGTATGCTGTGTGTAACGGCCTTTGTAGTCGTAGGAATTAAAATTGCCGGTACTACCGTAGTAACCTACCTCCGACCCAAACACCGTTCTTTCTACCGGTGCATTGTAGGTCATAAACCCATACTTTATGCCCACGGTCCAGGCGCGACTAACAACATAATCAAGGCTTACGTTGTGAAACAGCATGGGCAGCTTACCGCTGCGGCCTACAATGGCGGGGTGGTTAATACCTATATCGTATTTAATACTGAATTTTTTACCTCTAAAGCCCGGCACCTGCGCACTGGCACAGGCGGTAACTATAAAAAGGATTAGAAGAAGCAGGTGTTTTCTCATTTCTTTTTAGCGGTTTTAGTGGACTTTATCTGGTGAAACACATCGTAAATGTGCGAGTCGAGTATATACCCGTTGGTGCGGTTGTTTATCTCTCTAAAGGTGGCATACTCTACCTCATCGGTTTTTACATTATACATAAGTGCAAAGTAAAGGGTGTATTGCCCGCGGTTAACCAATGGGCCAAGCGTAAACGGCAACGATACCGGAAACACGCAGCTTAACACCATTAGTTTTTTAAAGGCGGTGTTATCGGTAAGCGAAATAGTACCGGTCCACATAAAGTGCTCGGTATCGTATTTTTTGGCAATTTCTTCCACGCGCTCGCGCTCGGCATAAGGCAGGTTTACGGTTTTTTCAAGGGCCAGGCGGTTAGTTATATACTCTTCCATTATAGCCACCTCGTTTACCTTTTCGCACTCATCGGCCTGCAGGTTTTTGGTGTTTAATACTTCTACACCCAGCTTGGCGGCATCGCCGTTGCTTTTCAGGCGGCCTGCAAAATCTACCTGCCCGGCTTCGCTTTGAAGGTATTTATACTCGCGCTTTTTAGTAGCGTTTATGCGTGCAAAGTAAGGGTCTACTATCACCACTTTATTAATGCCCAGGGCAAAGGTTTTTTTATCGTAGTACCGGCGGCGGTAGGCCTCATCATCATCTATCACTATCATTTTATCTTCATTCTTATTCCGGTCTTTATTGGCCACTTCAAAGGCATCTTTAAACCAGGGCTCTTCCATATACTCTACAAAAGCGTATTTAATAAACCTGCCACCGGTTACTATGCCCGGGGCCTTGGGCGAGGTGTTCTCCAGCTCGCGCAGCTTATCGTATTTCGATTTTTCGGCCTTCTCCTGCTTTACCTGGTTTAAGGTATCCGCCTTTTCTTTTTCTCTTTCTACGGTCCTTATCGAATCAACAATGGCCGAGTCGGTTGCCGGGTAGCGGCTAAAATCGGATGTGCCTAAATTATTGCGCTTAACCAGGGTGCTTAGCTGGCTACTCAGCAACTCTTTAATTTCTTTATCGGCCGGGTATTGCTTGCGCAATTTGGCAATGTAAGCAACGGTTACCACCGTTAAATCGCCGCGCACCGAATCCAGCTTGCTCATTAAATTATTTACAGCCTGGCTTTTGCCTTCTACACTATGGGTGGCCTTGTGCACATCGTTAAACTCTCCGGCGGTGCTGTATTGGGCCAAACCGGCAAGGCAGTGGGCCACATTTTTTTTCAAAAACAGGTTATCGGGGTATTTTTTTAGCAGCATGTAGCTGTTATAAATACCTTCTTCGTAGCGTTGCGCTAAGGTGTAAAGGCGGCTAAGTTCAAAGCGGGCAATTTCGCGCACCTGTTTAAAGTTAGCCTCGCCTACCTGGTAATCGGCTTTACCGGCATTGCTTACACCGGCTATCATTTCCTGTGTGCCCTGGCGGCGGCTTTTAAGGTTAGGGTGCGTGCTGCGCTCATCTTCATCATCAATGTTGGCAGTAGTTATTTCTTTAGTTTCGGTAAGGTAGTACTGGCTGGGTATTTTAAGGGTTGTGTTCTCTAAAAATTCTTTTTCAAACACCACATCGTCAAACGGCAGGTAGGCATATTTAAGCACATCGTATACCCCCATCAGGTTGGCCGTGCTGTAATCCGATTTCAAAAATATCTGCAACCCCTTTTCGTCCGATTCCTTTTCCTGCTCTTTACTAAACGAACATTTGCTTATCAGCTTTTCATCCAGGTTCATTTGCTTATAAACGCCCTTGCCCTTTACTATTTTATCGGTCTCTAAATACTTTTCAATAGCGTGCTTCTCTTTATAGTGCACCGCCTCGTGGCAAAGCACAAACGCCAGCTGGGCTTCGTTTTCCAGTTGGGCCAGCAGACCCATATTTACAAATACTATACCCTGGTTGGTGGCAAACGCATTTACCGATGGCGACTTTAAAACATAAAAACGCAACTCGCTGCGCAGGGCCGGTTCGCTGGCCAGGGCTTTATCGGCCACTTTATTTACATACTCAGCCAAAGGGTCGTTAAACAACACGCGTCCGCTTAGCAGTATTTCATCAATACCAAAATTGCTTTGCAGCAAAAAGGTTTCTTTCGATTTTCGGGTGCTGCGCTTTTCGCTTTTGCTAAGCTTCGATTTTTCGGCCTCAAATTTTTTAGCCGATAGAGTTACAAAATCTTTAGGCAGGGTGCCGCGCGAAACTACCGGGGTATAGTTTTTTTCAAACTGGGCGCTGGCGCCCGTTAACAACAGTAGTACAAAGGCGACAGATAGGTATAAGCGCATGGGTAATTGGTTGAGCAGGCATAAATATTAAATAATTTGTTATTTAAGACAATTTGCACATAATATAGTGCCTGCAGCCCATTGGAAAGTGGCAAGCGGTACACAAGTTTAACTATGGTTATTTGCGCAACTGGCTAATATAAAGCCCGTAAAGAAGCGTCAATAAGATGCCTTATAAAATATAACTTACTGTTTTACAACATTGTGGCTATTTTGGCGTAAATAACAACCTAACCGCTAACCCTTTCAGGTAGTGCGGCGATATATGAAAACCGGTAACCTTAAAAAATTAATAGCAACCATTAGCGCATTGGTTGCGCTAATGGGCTTTATAATAGCCGCCGGCTGGTTGCTTAATGTAGCCATGGTTACAGGGGCAGAAAGCAGCCACCGCAATATGAAGTTTAACACCGCCGTAGCCTTTTTTACCATGGGCCTGGCGCTTTTTATGCTGGTAAGCGATACCAGTAATACACGGCGAATGGCCGGCAAGGTTCTGTCTTTTTTTATGCTGGTGTTTGGTCTGCTTAATTTGGTGCAATACCTGCCGGGTTACAATTTGGGTATAGATGAATTGGTAGTTACCGACCCGCAAATTTCTGATTACCCGCCCGGCCGTATGGCCCTGGCAACTGCTATTTGCATTATTGTTATAAGCGCAGCTATGCTGGGCAAAGGCATTAAACAACGGGCCTTTGTTTTAACCAGTCAGGCAGCCCTGCACCTGGTAACGCTCATTTCGCTGGTAGCTTTGTTGGGTTATTTATTTAACGTGCCTGGCTTTTACGAGCTGCACTTTTTTTCGTCGCTGGCGGTTTTAACAGCGCTGGCGTTTTTCTTTTTATCAATAGCTGTTTCTTTGTTTAACCCCGATGCCGGTTTAACCCCGCTATTTACGCGCGATAAAATAGGAAACGAAATGGTGCGCCAAATGGTGCTACCGGTAGTAATGCTGGTATTAGTGCTGGGCTTTTTGCGCCTGTGGGCCGTGCGCGAAAATGTATTTAGTGCCGATTTTGGAGTGGTATGGCTTATTACCCTGCTTATACTTGGCAGTTTGCTTATTATAGAACGCTCGGTAAAAAAATTAAACCAGGTAGAGGCGCATAAAACCGAAGCCGAAAATAACCTGTCGCGCCTTAAAATATTTTTAGATTCTACCCCCGACCCTATTTTGCTTTTAGACAGCACCGGTATGATACGCCTGGCCAACAAGCGCGCCGAAACGGTGTTTGGCTACACCTTTGCCGAAATGGCGGGCCGCGATATTAAAATGTTGGTACCCGAAAGGCTGTATCCGCAAATGACGCAGTACCGCATTAACTATTTAGAAGCCCCGGGTGGACTGCCCGCCGGGTGGGATATTGAAATTGATTGCCTTAAAAAAGACGGCAGCGAGTTTATTGCCGAAGTTAACCTTAACCGTATTCAATCCGGCGATGGTATTTTTTTATCGGTAGATATTCGCGATGCCTCAGCCCGCAAAGCCCAGCAGTTGCAGCTAAACCGGCTGGCCACCATCATCAACTCATCGGCCGATGCTATTATCAGCAAAACCCTAAGCGGCCATATTTTAACCTGGAACAAAGGTGCCGAAGATATTTTGGGCTACACCTTAAGCGACGTAGAGGGCAAACATATTTCTATGCTTTTTCCGCCCGAGCTATTGGCCGAAGAAGACATGCTGATTCAAAAAATACTGAGCGGCCAGCATGTAGACCAATACGAAACTATAAGGATAAAGAAGGATAAAACCCGCTTACCGGTATCCATCACGCTTTCGCCTATTAAAGATGAGCAGGGCAACACAGTAGCCGTATCAAAAATACTGCGCGATATAACTGTGCAAAAAACGGCCGAACGCGAATTACACTTAAGCAACGAACGCAACCGCATTTTTGTAGAGCAGGCACCTAATGCGCTGGCCATGTTTGATAATAACATGCGTTACATGGCGGCCTCGCGCAAGTGGCGCGAAGATTACCACCTTATGGACACGGATATTATAGGCCGCTCGCACTACGAGGTGTTCCCCGAGATTGGTGAGGATTGGAAAGAAATACACCGCCGGGTATTAGCAGGCCATATAGATATATGCCCCGAAGCGCCATTTGAACGCGCCGATGGTACTGTGCAGTGGATTACCTGGGATGTAAGACCCTGGTATGTAGCCGAAGGGCAAATAGGCGGCCTGCTGATGTACACAGCCGATATTACAAAGGCTAAAGAAAAAGATGCAGAGCGCCGCCGTATTGAACGGATATTAGAGCGCACCAACCACATTGCCCGCATTGCCACCTGGGAGGTAAGCGCTGCTACCGGTAAAGCCACCTGGAGCCCCCTGGCCAATTTAATTTTTGAACTAAGCCCCGAAGAGCAAAACCCCGAACGCAACTACGCTATTGGCAAATATCTGCCTGCTCACAGCCGCACTTTTTTAATGCAGCATATAGATGAACAGGAAAAAACGGGCCGTAGCTTTGATATAGAGCTTGAAATAGTTACCGGTAAAGGCAACAAAAAATGGCTGCGCGTAATTGGCGAGGCCGAGTTTGAAAAAGGCGTTTATAAAAGGCGCTTTGGTGTTTTTCAGGATATTACAAAAGTAAAAGAGGCCGAGGCAGCACTAAACCGGGCCAACGAGGAATTGAAGGCCATATTCAACTCGGGATATGTAAGTATTATAAGCACCGATACAGAGGGGCTTATTACCCACTTTAACCAGGGGGCAGAAACGCTGTTGCAATACACCGCATCGGAAATGGTGGGTCGCCACTCACCGGCTATTATACATGTGCCGCAGGAAGTAGAAGCCCGCGGCGCACATCTAAGCAAGCAATATGGCCGCACTATTGAAGGCTTTGATGTGTTTGTAGAAAAGGCAAAGCAGGGCGAACACGAATCGCGCGAGTGGACCTACGTACGTAAAGATGGATCGCAGTTTCCGGTGCAGTTAATCGTATCGGCAATTCGCAATCAACAGAGCGAAATTACAGGCTTTTTAGGCGTGGCTACCGATATTACCGAGCGCAAAGCCAACGAGCAAAAGCTGCGTAACTACAGCATACTGGAAGCTAAAAGCAAAGAGATGGAGCAGTTTGCCTACGTTACTAGCCACGATTTGCGCGAACCCCTGCTTACTATTAAAAACTATGTGCAGCTACTGCTGGAAGATTACGGCACGCACCTGCAGGATGGCGATGCCCCTTTTATTACAGGCTCTATTACCCGCGCGGTAGGGCGCATGGAAGCGCTTATACAAGGCCTGCTGGATTACAGCCGCCTTAGCCAGATAAAACAACTGCAACCCGTAGATTGTAACCAGGTAATGCGCGATGTGGTAGCCGATTTAAACTCGCTTATTACTACCAGCGGCGCCACGCTTACGGTGGGCGAATTGCCTGTGCTAAAAGCCTACCCGCTGGAGCTTAAACTACTGTTGCAAAACCTGGTAAACAACGCTATTAAATTCCGTAAAAAGGATGTGGCACCGGTGGTGCAGGTAAGCGCTACCGCGGTTGAAGGTGGCTGGCAGTTTTGCGTAACCGATAACGGTATTGGTATCGACGGGGCCTACCGGCAAAAAATATTCAGCATGTTCCAACGCCTGCATAGCCGCGAGGAGTACGAAGGCACCGGTATAGGCCTGGCACAGTGCAAAAAAATTGCCGAGCTGCACAACGGGCAAATTTGGGTAGAAAGCGAACCGGGCAGCTACAGCCGTTTTTGTTTCACCATTTTAACGTAACTTTATAGCGCGATGAACAAGGTGCTGCAAACTGTTTTACTGGTAGATGATGATAATGCCTGCAATTTTTTTAACCGGCGATTATTAAAAAACAAACACAGCATTACGCAGGTGCAAGAGGCCCGCAATGGCCGCGATGCAATAGCTATTATAAAACAGGCCGCCGAAGCGAACCAACCCCTACCCAACCTTATTTTTTTAGATTTAAATATGCCGGTAATGAGCGGCTGGGAGTTTTTAAATGAGTTTAAAAAGCTGCCCGATGCTGTAAAACAGCAGGTGGTAATAATTATACTTAGCAGCTCTATAAACCCCGACGATAAAGCCCGCGCCAAAACCTACACCGAGGTAGCCGCCTACGAAAACAAATACCTTACCGATGAATCGCTGGCCCGCATTATCGAAGAACACTTTGGCATTAAATAAGACAACCCATATTCCGGCTGTTCTCCCCGCCTTTTTCTCCGTGTCTCCGTGCAAGATTGTATTTTGAATTCCGGCTGTTCTCCTATAACCGTTCGGAAGATTGGGTTTTGTTACCTAAATCAAGCAAATGTCATGCTGAGCGGAGTCGAAGCAGGCATTTGCTCAGGCGGAGGCACTTGTCTTCGACTCCGCTCAGACTGACATGCTTCCTCAATCTTGTGATCTTCCGGACAGCTATGGCTGTTCTCCATGTATTTTCTCCGTGTCTCCGTGCGAAACTGCATTTTGCATTCCGGCTGTTCGCCCTGTATTGCCTCCGTGCGAAACTGTATTTAGATAGTCTTTAGCTATTTGTATTTGTTTGATAATTGCTACTTGGTAATTGATCATTACCCCTCTAGCTCTCCTGGTTAAAATACAACTTGTAGTAGTTTAGTTTTTTGCCTTCATCGTAACCGCGCTCTACCTTATCGCGGTCGCCGTGAATGTATACATGGAAGTTCTTATCCAGCTTAATTACACTTTTAAACACCTTTGCCTGTTGTTTTACCGCCGCCAGCGATACATCAAAGCTATCGGGTATATCCAGGTTGCGCTCTTCGGTAAACTCGCTTTGAAATTGCTTAAACGAACGCATAATACCCGGCTCTTCAAACACCTGGTTTATAAATTTGCTCGACTCAAAATCGGGGTTGGTCTTAAAATACTCCACCGATTTATTTAGGTAATCGGCCTGGTCGGCTTTGGTTACTTCAAACGCCGTAGGCAGTTTATCCGTTACAAAATCATGGCACAGCGCCATAAAGTTTTTGGTTTGGTGGTAGTTATCGTTTACCGGCTGTATATTCAAAAAATCGTTGCGCCAGTATTCGGTATCGGCCTGTGCCTGCTCGTAGGTAAACACCTTAAAGCCATCTTCATGGTCAAGGTCCAGTACCAGGCAGCCCTTATCCAGCTTCTGCACGTTTACGCCCATCTCTATGCTTATACCCAACCGGGTAGCATCTTCGGTTACCTTAAAAAAATTGTCTTTGCGCTCAGCCTTAAAAATGCCCACCGCGCGACAGGTCTCTTCACCAAACTTTAAGCCCTCTACTATGGTTATAAAAAGTTCCCCGTCTTTCACCGCCGGGTGCCGCGTTTCGGCAAACAAGTGGCGTGCTATATCCTGCGATTTCTCCAGCAAATCTTCGCCTTTTAAAATATCGGTGCAAAGGCTGTAAACCGCATTCAGCTTTAAATCTACCGGGTTTATAAAATGCTGTGTTTCGGCCTTGCCGTTAAAGGGCTTTAAAAAGTAACCGCGCAGTATCTCACCGGTGCCATCCACATCTAAAGGCAGCAGCGCATCCGACAGCGTTAAGTGCCCCGCACCAATCTTGTTTCCTACCTTATGCAAAGCGCAGCTTTTAAGGCTGGCAAATTCTATATCAATCATCTTAAAGGTTTATTTTTTACAGGCAGTAATAGTGGGCAAATTATGGTAGAAATGCAAAAAGATGGGCCTATTGCATTTGTAGAGACGATGGCACCGCCTCGTCTCCTTGCTTTTTGGAATAAATACAGAGACGAGGCAATGCCATCGTCTCTACAATACAGAATACAATTTTTTATTTTCATAAAACTATTATGGCAGACTTATACAAAAATAAATACCGAATACCACCTGCCAGATTACAAACCTGGGATTACGGCAGCAATGGAGTCTACTTCATAACCATAGTTACAAAATATAGAAGGTGCTTTTTTGGCTGCATAACCGATAATAACATGCACTTATCTGAGGAAGGTAAAATTGCAGAACAGTTTTGGCTGGCTATACCAAATCATTTTCCTTTTATAGAATTGAGCAGTTACGTTGTAATGCCAAACCATATACATGGTATACTCATTATTTCTAAAGAAGACCAATACAACAAAAATACAGTAACAATAAAGGATGAGGATGAATCGAAATTAACCATTGGTCAAAAACGGCACGGCAATCAGGGCAAAGGAACAATCTCATCTATTATAGGGTCTTACAAATCTGCTGTTTCAAAAAATATAAGATATACAACACCTGATTTCGAATGGCAAACACGTTTTCACGACCACATCATTCAAAATTCAGAATCATTCAATAATATTCAAAAATATATTGATAAC
The DNA here is from genome assembly GCA_044228435.1 of Chitinophagales bacterium. Taxonomy (GTDB): domain Bacteria; phylum Bacteroidota; class Bacteroidia; order Chitinophagales; family LD1; genus Bog-950. Next base: position 124,251 of record JBGAUW010000008.1, on the reverse strand, counting down.
AACCCCTCCGGTTGGATTGACGACAAATTTTATTCACCATGAAGCGCATATTGCATTTGTAGAGACGATGGCACCGCCTCGTCTCCTTACTTTTTGGAATAAATACAGAGACGAGGCAATGCCATCGTCTCTACGACCTCTACATCTTCCTCCTCCTGTCCTTCTCGTAATTGCGTGCAAATTGAATGGCCATGCCTATACCATAGGGGCTGCCGTTTTTACGGTGGCGCTTAAAATAATATTGCTTGTTGCCTATGCAGGTGCCGGTGCATACATTGGTAGTGGTTAGGTATTTATCTTTTACCGGTGCCATACTATGTTCGCGCAGGCCGCGGTAGGCCATGGCTACGCTTAGCTCATATTCATCGCCCTTTACAAGGCCCTGGCGTATAGCAGCGTTCATGCCGTATGCAAACATAGCGGTGCAGCTGCTCTCTATCCAGTTATCGGGGTCGGCGTTGCGCACCGGTAGCTGATACCAGTGGCCGGTTTGCTTATCCTGCAGTTTAGGCAGGCCCTGTAGCATTTGCTCTAAACATTCAGCAGCCTGTTGCCAGTAGGGGCTGCTTCTGGGTATAATGTCTAAGGCATCAGATAACGTTACTACTATCCAGCCATTGCCGCGGCCCCAAAACTCGGTGCTCTTGCGGCTTTGCTTATCGGCCCAATGCATTTGGCTGCAAAAGGTGCAGTGTATCTTGTTATCGCTATCCCAGCCATGCACCCACAAACCGGTTTCGGGGCTTTGCAGCTTTTCTCGGTGCAGGCTCAATTGCTTCATAAACTCATCCAGGTATTTCTGTTCGCCGGTAGCCTGGTACATGGCTAACAAAAACTGGCCTATCATAAATATGGTATCGTCCCACAATTCGGTAAACAGCATCAGGTGCGATACGCCTCCCTCTTTAGTGCGGCGTATTTTAAGGTAATCGGCAAATACCTTTTCAGCTTTGGTTTTATACTTCTCGTCGTGGGTCTCTTTATACAAAAAGGCAAGGCCCAGGGCCGAGGCTACGGCGTTAGGTGTTTTGCCGTTGGCAATGCCATAGGTTTTATCCATAGCCTGTTTTACATACGCCAGGTAAACAGGCTTTTGCTCGGCGGGGCATTGGTAATATTGCTTTACCATGGTGTTAAGCAGGGCCGCGTGGGTCCAGCGCCAGTGGTAGCTTTTAGCAGGCAAAAATTTTTCGCGTGCGTAGCTATCTAAAGTATCGGCCCAGGTTTGGGCGGAGGCAGAAATGGTAACCACACATAGTGACAGTAAAAAATAGAATCTTATTTTGGTGTGCATAAAGTAGAACTGGTTTTCTTTATAGGGCTAAACATATTTAAAAACAACCGCATTATCCATGAATAAATTTTTCACCATCTTATTATTATTGGCAGCTTTGTTTCAAGTAGCTACCGCCCAAACCACGCCCACCGAAATAGATGTACCGATGGTGAAGGTAGAAGGCGGCACCTTTACTATGGGCAGCGCCACCGGCGAAAAAAATGAAAAGCCACCGCACGCTGTTACCCTAAGCACTTTTTACATTTGCAAATACGAAGTAACCCAAAACCAATGGCAGGCTATTATGGGCAGCAACAACGCTTACTTTAATAACTGCCCCCAATGCCCCGCCGATAACAGCACCCTGGCCGAGATAGATACTTTTATTGCACGGCTTAACGCTGTTACCGGTAAACATTACCGCCTGCCCACCGAGGCCGAGTGGGAATATGCCGCTATGGGCGGCAACAAAAGCAAGGGCTACCGCTATCCCGGCAGCGATAGTTTATTATCCGTGGGTTATGTGCGCGATAATGCCGAAGGCAAAACACACCCGGTAGGCCAAAAGCTACCCAACGAATTAGGCTTGTATGATATGGCCGGCAACGTGTGGGAGCTGTGCAGCGATTATTGGAACCCTGCCTACTACAAACAAAGCCCTGCGCAAAATCCGCGCAACGATACTAAAGCACTGCTGCGTGTAACCCGCGGCGGCAGCTGGCTAAGCGGCCCCGAGCGCTGCTACAACAAAGCCCGCAACCGCAACATTTACGACCATTACAACAAACACAACTTTGGGTTTAGGTTGGTGCTAGAGCAGTAGGCAGTAAGCAATTGAATACAGTAGACAAAATAGACGTAACAGCCAGAATACAAATACAGTCTGATAAGCAATGGAAGAAATTAAATTCGATTACGGAAGACTAGAAGAGAGCAGGTTTTTAAAGTTGTTCGATGTCCCTTTTAAATATCTCATTATTCTATTTTTTACCTGCGCTTTTCTGATCAAATCCAAGTATCACCAGGACTCTCTCATGGAAACATTCAATGCACCTGATTGGTTGAAGACTACAGTATATACTGTATTTGGAACTTGTTGCGCGTTGCTTTTTATTGCTGTGATTTACTCTGCACTTTATGAAAAGTTCAAACTTAGCGGCAAGCTCATATTTTATGAAAATGAAATTTTGCTGCGTCCGGTAAATGATAGCGCACTCACTCTTTTAAAAGGCGAAGTAAATAGCATTAAAGTAGAGGAACATTTAATACCTGATGAAAAGATTAAATCGCGTAATCTGTTTAATGTAACTATAGCTACTACAAACGAAGTTCATACATTGCTAATTAAGACAGGGGTTAAGGGCAACGTTAAGTTTTTGGAGAAGTGGCCAAACGAAGTAAAATACGAAAGTGTTTAGTACTACCCCACCATCACCTCTTTACCGAACGTAATTTTAAACCTAGTGCCTCCGCCCGGGGCATCTTCAATAATAATTTTGCCCTGCATTTTCTCTACTATTTTTTTACAAATAGTTAAGCCAATGCCGGTGCCCTTGGTGCCGGTGTTATTAGGCATGGTTTTAAAAATCTGGAAAGCCGACTCTTTAAAATAATCGGGTATACCCATGCCGTTATCGGTAATCGTAATACACAACTCCTCCGGTGTTTGTTTGCACTCCATTTGCACCGTTGGTGCAGCGCTGTTGTTATAATTTATACCGTTGCTTATAAGGTTTTGAAACAACTGCAACATTTGCGTGCGGTCGGCCAGCAACAGCGGCAAACCGGTAGCAGTTATCGTTGCATGGCGCTCTTTTATCAATGCGCGCAGGTTAAGCTTTACTTCTTCAACCACATTCTGCAGGTTTACTTTTTCAATGCGCGCATCGGCATCTACCCGTGCCAGGCGCAGCAAATCCTGTATCATACCCTCCATACGCCTTGCGCCATCCATAGCATAGCTGCAAAACTCGTCCTGCTCGGGTGTAGCATTACCATCCAGGCTTTTGCGCAGCAGGTATATGTAGCCCGAAATCATGCGCAGCGGTTCTTTTAAGTCGTGGCTGGCTACGCTGGCAAATTGTTTTAACTCATTATTGCTTATTTCCAGTTTATCGGCATACCGTTTTATTTCATTATTCTTTTCGCGCAGCAGGCGGGCTTCATTTTCCTTTTGTTCCCATTCAAATTCTTTTTTAGCCCTGGTAAGCGCATTATTTTTTTCACTATCGTAAAAAAACTTTAGTGTATCAATGTATTTACGCAGGTAACCATTCGCTTCGGCATGTTTTTGCAATGCGGTAAGTATGCTGGCTTTAAGGCAATAAATTTCTGAAAGCTCTTTTTTGTTATCCAGGTTAAGCATTAGCGCCTGCGCAGCTGTAATAGTTTGCAAGGCCTGTGTATAGTTACCGGTATGCTGGTAAGCGCGCGCCATTTCAATTTTTAGCAGGGCAGTTTCGTAAGGCATGTTGTTGCCCTCGTAATACAGCATGGCCCCTCCAAAATGCTCAAGCGCCTTTTGCGGTTGCTCGGCCTTTATACAAATTACCCCCAGGTTAGCAGTAGCCAGGGCTATACTGTATGCATCGTTTAATTCGTTACCTATAGCCAGTGCGCGGTTAAGGTAATCCATAGCACCGGTATAATTTTCTTTAGCCTCCAGCTTTTGCGCATAGGCCACATAACACTGCGATAGCTTAAATTTATTCCCTATCTCCTTATACATGTTTATAGCCTGCTGCAGGTAGTCTTCGGCTTCGGCATCTAACTCCGAACCGTTTAGCAGCGTTGCCAGGTTATAATAAAAAGCGGCAAAAAAATTCTTCTCTACATTTGATAAATCGGCCCGTTTAAAACTCAGCGTTTTTAAGCCGGCCAGGTAACTTTCCTGCGCCGAAAATAAATCGCCTTTAAGCTGGTGGGCGTTACCCAGGGTCATTAGCAGTTTATACCCTACTTCGTCATGCAGGCTTACATCCATAGCGGCCAGCGAGGCCCCCAGCCGTTGTATGGCCACATCGTAGTTGTTACGTACAAAGCACTCGCAAAATGCATTAATATATTCCAGCAGGGCTGCCTGGCGGGTGTTGCCCGGCACCAGCATAGCGGCCGCCCTGGCTATAACCGCCTGAGCCTGCGGGTTGCGGCGCTCGCAAAGCTTTTCGGCATCCAGTATCAGGTTATCAAAATCAACCCCGGTGTCAGCAGTTGGCACGTTCATATCATTCGGGGTTTAAGGTTTGGGCATGCTGCTGGCAATTTCTACCCAGTCAGCACCGTTCCAAAGCAGCGTAAGTGTGTTTCCTTCAGTATATAATACAGCATCGCCAATGTGCGAGTTAACTCCTTTGCCATCTGTATTAACCCGCGTATTATTAACGGGGCCATTATTTACAAAACTAACACCACGGCTACCAAGCATGCTTATAATTACTATTTGCCCTCGTTGCAGGCCATCGGCCATAGTGCAGGTAGTGGTAGCGCTTACCGATGAGTTTAAAAATATCATACTGCGGTTGCCGGCATTAAGGGTAAAGTTGCCACTTACATTAAAGGTGGTATCGCGCAGGGTTACGCCGCCGTTTACATCCAGCGTAGTTACCGGTGCCGTTACACCAAGGCCCAGCTTACCGGGTATGGTTACCGCATTACCAATGCGTATACGTAAGCCTTCGGCATTCATCCGCTTTAGTATCAGGTCCGAGTTATCGGTGGTGCCAATAAATGAATTAGCACCGGTAGCCGCATTGCCATTGGTTAGCCACGATGCATTAGTGCTGCTTGTTGTTTTGGTATCGGCCGTGCGTATAACCACGGTGCCGGTGCTATCGTATTTTATCGATTCTAAGCCATTACCCGCGGCTATAGCATACGGAAAACTTACCAGTTGACTAGTGCCCATATTGGTATAGTTAGTACCACCTTCAGGGTCCATTTCTATTTGCAAATACATATTGGCCTGTTGCCATTGTATCGAATCGAATTTGCCGCTTAATATGCTTCCGCCACCTATTACTACGGTAAATATGCCGTTAGGCGATGTAGTGGTGGTATCCGTTTCAACATAAATAGCAGCCCCCCCCTGCGACCCACTGCGGATAGTAAACCGCAAGCTTATAAATTGGTTGGCCAAAATTTCCTCGTTGGCATCGCGCACCTGCGATGAATAAGAAAATTTTTGCGGTATACCGGATGTAACAGAGGTTGCTAACTGCGCATTCAAATTAAGACCGAGGCACGTAATTAGAATTAAAAAAATGTAATGTGCTTTTTTCATGTAAGGGTTATGTGTGGGTAGTAATATAGGTGTAATGCACTGCTTAGTCAACCGGTAATTGATAACAAGTATAAGTTTTAACTTATGGTGTATGTTAAAGTTTTTGTAAAATTCTGTCATCGTTGTTTCTGCATCTGTAGCTATTTGTAGAATCTATTCCCGTACCAAGCTTAATAGTGCCCCATACTGCATATTTATATGCTTAAAAAATAAATCTTATGTCGTTTTTTAAAGGAAAACGAGGAACAATATCCCCAAATGCGTATATTATTACACACCCTAAAAAATATAATTTAGAGTGGCGGCTATGCCCTTTGTGGCCACCTTTCTTACTTTTAGTCTCAACAAAGTTTCATTTAATGGCGGGCGTATTACAAAATAAAAGTGGGTTACCGGCTTGCATTTTAACACTCCCTTTTTATGTAATTACCGGTTTACAGCACCGCAAAACAATTAATATGTTGTAGGGTTAAACACCGGCTTGTTTGAATAGCTATTTATCTTATTGTTATAAAAGCACTAACCGGTAACACCGCTATAACTTGCGGCGTATAGTGTTTAATTTTACAACAGCTAATAGTCACACACTACTACTAATTATGGATAATCAGCAAGTACAGATTTTGATAGATACCGTGCAGCAGCTTTCACTTGCCCGCAACCTGGAAACCGTAACCGGTGTAGTGCGTACTACGGCCCGCAAGCTAACCGGTGCCGATGGCGCAGCCTTTGTGCTGCGCGAAAACGACCTTTGCTACTATGCCGATGAAGATGCCATAAGCCCTCTTTGGAAAGGCCAGCGTTTTAAAATGGATACCTGCATTAGCGGCTGGACCATGCTTAACCGCCAACCGGTGGTAATTGAAGATATATATGCCGACGACCGCATACCGCACGATGCTTACCGCCCAACGTTTGTAAAAAGTATGGCTATGGTGCCCATCCGCACTATAGAACCTATTGGCGCCATTGGTAATTACTGGGCAAAGCAACGATTACCTACAGCAGCCGAGGTTATGTTATTGCAATCGCTGGCCGATATAACTTCGGTTTCTATCGAAAACGTTTCGATACTGAATGAACTGGAAGCCCGGGTAGCCGAGCGCACCCGCGAACTGGAATTGGTTAATGCCGGTTTGGAATCTTTTGCCTACTCAGTATCGCACGATTTGCGGGCACCACTACGCGCGCTTACCAGCCGGGTAGATTTTTTATTGCAGCACTACCCCGGTAAAGTATTAGATGCCACCGGGCAGAAACTACTAAACGGCATTAACAACACCGCTACCGATATGCGTACCCTTATTGATGAGTTACTCAACTTTTCTACCCTGGGTAAAGCAGAACTACAGGCGGCACCGGTAAGTATGAAACTAATGGTAGAGGACGTGTGCAACACTTTAGCCCTGGGAGAAAACGGACGACATATTAAGTGGCAGGTAAATGAACTGCCCGAAGCTAAAGGCGATGGCAACCTAATAAAACAGGTATGGCTTAACCTGATAGGCAATGCCATAAAATATAGCAGCAAAAAAGAGGTAGCCGAAATTACTATTGGCGCCGAACCTACCGCGGCAGGCCTTGCCTACTATGTAAAAGATAACGGCGATGGCTTTGATATGCAATACTACCATAAGCTGTTTGGCATTTTTCAGCGCCTGCATGGCAGCGATGAATTTAACGGCCACGGCATAGGCCTTGCACTGGTGCACCGCATTGTGCAACGCCATGGCGGTAAAATATGGGCCACCGCCAAACCCGGTGAGGGCGCGCAGTTTTACTTTACGCTGGGGTAGCGCATTACCGGTTAACAGAATATCAAAGAGCTTACTGGTTCCCTCCACCCCCACCGCCAATGCGGCTGCTTTTACCTTTGGTTTTATTTTGGGCCGAGAAGGACTGCTTGCCAAACTGATAGGTAAGTGTAAGGTAGCCAACGCGCGATTCATTCTTCCACAGGGTGCGGCTCTCAAGCGCAGGGTTGCTGGTTTGGTTGCGCCAGGTAATGGTATTAAATATATCGCGGCAGCTAAGCTGCACCACCAGGTGGTCTTTAAAAAATTTCTTTTTAATGGCGATGGTTAAACCACCCACCGGTTTACCGGTGCTTTGTGCGCCGTAGTTACCGGTGTTAAACCAACCCCAAAGCTGCACGCTGGTGCCCTTCCAAAACTTAACCGTAGCGCTGCCCCACAGGTAGCCAATGTTGCGGTGCGCTTTAAGGCGTTGGTTATTGTAAATGTAGCTATACCAGGTGCTGCCAAAGCCCGGCGAAATATTAAAATCGAAATGCTTGCCAATTTTAAAGGTGCCATCTACCCCCACATACAAGTTAGATTCGATGCCCGCGTTTTCGCTGCGCGAAAAGGTTACGTTGTTGGAATCGACGGTACTGATTTGCTGAAAGGTGCCGGGTGTGCGTGAAAACGAAGTAGAGAAATTGAGCGATTGGTCTTTAATGGTAGCATTATACTCCAGGCTAAGCCAATTGCTGAATGCCGGCCTTATAAGTGGGTTGCCTTTATAAACCGAAAAGGCGCTTTGGTAATTAACGTTGTTGTTAAGCATCCAAAAACCGGGGCGGTTAATATTGCGGCCATAATTGAAGGTAAGCGTATGTTTATCGTTTATACTTACGCCCACCGATGCCGTAGGAAAAAAGCTGCTATAGTTTTGTCTTACGCCGCTAAGCGGCGATGAGATATAGGTATGCTCCCACCGCAGGCCGGCCGAGTAGTTGAACTTTTTATACTTGCCGGTAAAATTGCCATAAGCAGCGGTTATACTTTCTAAATAATTGAACCGGTTGCTTTGCAGTGTATCCGGTATGCTTATGCCGGTGCTTAAATCGTTTATGCGCACATCGCTGTTAAAAATGTTCATTTCCGATTTTACGCCCACCTCTAATTTGGCATCGGCCAATTTTTTAAAAGGGGTAGTAAAATCCGATTGCAGAAGCAGGCTGTGTGTAAGCCCCTGGTTAAAAGTTTGCTTGCTAAAATAAGCTGCGGGCATTTCGGCACCGGTGGTGTCGTATACGTGGCTGTAATTAGTACCGTTATTAGCGTTTTTATCGTAGGTGTGGGCTACATCTATGGTCCAGGCACGGTCGGTGGTATCAAAAGTTTGCCGGTAGTTAATGGCATTGGTAAAACTATAGCTGTATTGGGTGCTGTTGTTGCCCGGTGCCGTTGTGTTTATTATTTCGTTAGCGGCGTTGCGCGTGCTACCAGTGCCGGTTTGGTTTTGTTTCCAACCCCAGTAGTTGCCATCCAGGGTATAGGTAAGTGCGTGCAGCGTATCGATAGTATATTCGAAACCCGCTTTACCATTACCGTTTTGCGAGTGACCCTTACCGGTCAGCAGTTGGCCAAAGTAAACCGGTGTATCGCCAAGCACTTTTGTATAATTGCTGCTGCGGTTCCACTTTTTCTCATCGTTATAAGCGGCGTTACCAAACACATTTATCTTGCCCTTCTTATAGTTTATATTTCCGCTGCCGTTAAACTTATTAAACACCGTGCCCACACCAGCGGCAATAGAGCCGTTGGTTCCCTCCAGTTTACCCTTCTTCAATTTTATATTTATTACAATACCACTGCCGGCGGCATCGTATTTAGCCGAGGGGGAGGTGTTTACCTCTATACTCTCAATATTTTTTGCCGGTATCGATTTTAAAAACTGCTCGGGATTGCTTTGCGCCATGGGGTTGCTTTTACCATCTACCAATATGCGTACGTTGCCCTTACCCCGCACACTTACGGCACCATCCTGCCCCACGTTTACACCGGGTATTTTTTGCAGGGCATCCTGCGCTGTTTCGGCGCCATCGGTAACGGTTTTGGCTACATCAAAAATTATTTTGCCCGCCTGGTTGCGTATTACCGGTTTCTCCGAAAGTATTTCTACTGCCTGCAATTGCCCGCCCGCAGGTTGTAGCTCGATAGTTAATTGTATAGGTAAAACTTGTGCGGGCTTTACTTCTACCGGTAGTGTTTTAGCCGTATAGCCTGTATAAGTAACCTTAACCTGGTAATTGCCCACCGGCACCGGTGTAAAATTAAACCTGCCCTTATCATCGGTAAGGGCGGTTTGCAGGGCATCGGCTGCACCTGTTTTTAGCAGCAGCACACTGGCGGCGTCCATTGGCTTTTTACCCAGCGAGTCGCTTACAACGCCGCTGATAGCTACCTGCGCCTGTATAGACAGCACACAGCACAACATACATATAAGCAGAGGTAAACGGTGTTTCATCGGGGGTAGTTAGTACTAGTGCACTACTATAACGCAAAAAACAATTAAAGTAACATGGATTGAAGAAATAATTTTTTTTGTAGAGACAGGGCACACCCTTTCTCTACAGCCGCCGCCAAATAAACCACAGCAATAGCAAACACACCAGTACTGCAATAGCGCTATATAGCTGAAACTCTCTGCGCCATGGCGCACCGGTATTTAACTCATTCGCTTTTACTGATTCATTACTATTGGCCCAGGCAATAAAAGCATCGGCCATGGGCAGGGCGCCAAACAAATATTTTTTCCCTTCCTTATCCTGCATGGACATACCAAAGGCCTCTATACTATTGCGCAAGCCAATGGCGGTTTCGCTCTCTTTTGATACACCCAATGCACGCAGGCCCACTATACTGGCCGAGCCGCCCACGCCCCAAATAACCGGTCCGCTATCACTATCTCCATAGCCCTCTGTTCCCTCGGGATACTCTAAAATACCGGGCAGTCCCAACCGGCTGGTTACAAAATACTTTTTATACAGTGCCAACTGCTGATGGTAAAAAGCCGTATCTACCTCTTTTAAAAAGCACAGCATTAAACTCATACTACTACCCCTTGCGCCCTGCACCGGATAGCCCGTTAAATAATCTACCTCATGTGGCAGCATGCCCAGTTTATCGGTGCGTTGTTTTACACCGGTTAACCAGTTTGCAATAGTGGCTTTATACTGTGGCGCATACAACCGGTCGTGCGCAGAAAGTGCAGCCACACACATTAGCATATCGGCCGGCCAGGCAAATTGCTCATAGCTTTCCAGATAAGGGTTTTGCCGTTGGCTCATGGCCTGGGCAATAGCTGTGCAGCGCCGTTTAAATGCAGCACGCAAAAGGGTATCGTTTTCGGCCTTACCGGTCTCCAGCATTTTGGCCATGTGGTAAGCGCTCCAGCCATTGTAATAAGCGCCGTAGGGCAACAGCAATCTTTCCGGAAAAATATTTTTTGCCTCCTGCCTTTCCATATTCATATAGCACCGGTAGCTTTCTAAATAAGCATCGTTGCTTATATCGCTATCCTTTGCCAAAGCCAACTGCGCCGAAAACAAACCATGCATGACATTCATAAACATATAGCCCTCCGGAAACAGCTGTTGCATTTTTTCGTCCTCACCGCTATGCATTTTGCCTTTTAAAAAACTCCATTGCTTAACCAAATCCATATTAGTGCCATTGGCCGAAAAGGTTGGTTTGTAATAAAGCTTTGTATTTAAAAAGCACGTATAACCTACAAACAGCATTACAAAAACGGTAAGCAGTATTTTAAGGGCCCTCATAAATTACAATGTGTTTTACGAATGTAGCTAAATGCAGTATGGGCGGGTAAACGGTGTTTCATGGGGATTTGATTGTATTAAAACGCAAAAAGGGGTTAAAGTAACATGGATGAGAGAAATAATTTACCTTTAGGTACGGGCACAACAATTGAAGCTACCGTTCTATATGAAAGCTTTACAACTTATAGCCTTACTGTTTGTTACCAATGCCCTTAGCCACACAGCGCATGCTGTGCCACCAACCGAGAACTACGCCCCACCGGTTAACTCGCAATACCTTGCTTTAAGTGAGCAGCTGCTATATCATGTAAAAAACGAAGCCGCCACCGATACCCTCGAAAGGCAGTTGGCCACCATCAATCTACCTGACCTGGTTTACGGACTAAGCGATGATAAAGCCCGCAAAACCTTTTGGATAAATATTTACAATGCCTGGTTCCAGATACTGGCTACGCGCGAACACAAAACACGCCCCGCTATATTTACCAATAAGCTGGTAAACGTTGCCGGCACCCTTTTTAGCCTTGATGAAATTGAACACGGTATACTGCGCCGCTACCGCAATAAACTAAGCCAGGGTTACCGCGAGCAAACCAACGTGCCGGTTGCCGTTAAGCAGTTGGCCGTTGCCGAAATAGACTACCGCATACACTTTGCGCTTAACTGTGGTGCTAAAAGTTGTCCGCCCATTGCATTTTATAAATACGAGCGAATTGACGACCAGTTGAACCTTGCCGCCGCCAGCTTTTTAAGCAGCGAAACCAAGGTGGATGAAACAAATAAAGAACTTACTACCAGCAAAATACTGTTTTACTACGAGGGCGATTTTGGCGGAAAGCCCGGTATACTTAAAATGCTATCGAAGTATTTAAACCAAAACTTTACCGGTTATAAAATTAAGTATGCCCCTTACGACTGGGATGCCAAGCTTAAAAATTTTAGTGGGGGTTACTAAACTACCACTAAAGCGAAAAAGCAATTCTGACGTAACCGGTGCTATGTGCTTCTAAGGATTGCTTCACCCGCTCGCAAAGCCTCGGGGTTCGCAATGACCTTCTTTTTTGTGCGCGCTTCGCGCGTACTACTTAACCAACAGCACCATACCCTTGCGCTCAATCTGCACACCATCGTTAGCGCCAAACTGTATCAGGTAGGCATAGCCGCCCAGCTGGGCTTCTTTTCCGTGGTCGGTGCCATCCCAACCTACAGCAGGGTCGTTGCTTTCAAATATTTTAGCGCCCCAACGGTTGAATATGCTCATTACATATCCCTTTGGTTCGCCGTAAATAATAGTGGGTTTAAACACATTGTTTACACCATTGGGTGCAAAGGCATTGGGTATATAAATAATAGGGCGGTGTATAATGCACTGCTCGTTGCTAAAGCTGCTAAGGGTAGCCTTGTAGTTAGCCAGCGGCAGGTCTAAATCATATACAGCCTCTATACGGTAGCAAAAAATACCGTTGGCATCTAAAAACTGCTGCAGCGAATCGCTGAAGGTATTTACCGATGGTGCAAAAGTGCGCAGCAACTGGTAGGTGCCGTTAATGTTGCGGTACAGATTATACCGGGTTACGGTAGCGCCCTGTAACTCAAAACTGTTCCAGGTAAGGTTAGCCACATAGTAATCGTATAGCTCACCTTTTAAGTTAATGGTTTTTACAAACGGCGTAGTGTATTGGGTTTGGCAACTATCAAAGGCCACCTGCTGATAATAGTAGGGGTTGTTGGCCGGCATTATACCGGTGCTATCTTCGTAGGTTTCAAACTGGTTAAGCGGCGAGGGCGCCGGTATTTGTTCTACCGGGTCGTATTTTACATTGTTGGTGCTGCGCTCTATTTTATAAAAGGTAAGCTCGGCCAGTGTATCAATCAGCCAGGTAACAAAAATGTGGTTATCCAGTTCCACCGTAGCGTTGGTAATGTAGTTATAGCGCGGTGGCTGCACCACGGCAGCGCGCAGGCGCATCACATTGCTGCGGGCGGTAATGTTGCTATCGGCGGCGCTTACGGCGCGTATGTATATTTGCAGGCTGTCGCCATCGTTAAACAGGGTGTAGTTATATACCAGCGAGGCGCTATCTACTTCTCCTGCCTTGGTAAAGGCGCTATCGTTGCGGCTGGCCCAAACCTCATAACGCAACACACCGGCAGGCCAGTTAATGTAGCGGTTCCAGGCAAGGTCTACCTGGCTTTGGCAGGCCTGCTGACCGGCTTGCGCAAAAATGGTATTGTGCGGCGAGGTATTGTAGCTACTTACCTTACCACAGCTATCGGCCGCGGCTACAGAAAAAAACAGCGACTCGGTGGTAGGCTCGTTAAACTCGCCAAACAAATCGGTGTAGCTGGTATTAAAGCGGCCATACACAGTATCCAGCGGCACAGCAAGGCCACTGCCCGGCAGGTAGTAGTATACAATGTAAAAATGCGTTTGCGGCGAGGGGCTGGGCTGCCAGGTAAAAATAGCATCGCCGCCGCCGGTAACATCGGCGCTTACTATGGCCGGCGTGGTGGGGCTAAGGTTATTTACCGTATCGCTTTGCAACACCGTTGCGCCGGGGCAGTTGTATTGCGCCTCCATATAAAAATACCAGGTGGGCCCGGCGCCTAATATGCCGGGTATCACCTCGCTGGTGGCCGCCTGGTTGGTAACCGCCCTGGTGGTGTATGGCCCGGCGGGCGTTTGCGAAAAATAGATAGTATACTGCACAAAAGCGCCGCAGGGGTTAGCCGGTGGGTTGGTCCAGCTTAGGGTAACGTTATTATTTACCACATCGTTTTGCACGCACTGCAAATCGGGTGCAAGTATGGTTTGCCCAAAACTTACCAAAAACAAAGCCGGCATTAAAACCGCTGTAATAAAAAACCTCTTCTTCATTTATTCCTTTTAAAGCCTGCCCCGCGTAACGGGCCTACGCTATTTTTATTGCCCTCTTTAGTAAATGCCAACAGCCACCTTATCCGTTGCGCCTGCGGCGAACACCTTCTCCTTTAGGAGAAGGGATAAAACAGCCAACAGCCTAAAACCGTTTTGTTCCGTAACTGCTGCAATAATAAAGAGTTAAGTGGAAACCGTTTAGTTGCACCATTAATCAGTCCTCAGTCAGCAGTCTACTCCCGCGGTGGCGGGATGAAACAAGCCGGCAAGAAATACAAAATGAGGGCAAGCAGAACCAAAATTTACTGCGCTTTTATTACAATTTCTGCCTACTTTTCTGCCTACTTTTTTGCGGCTTGTAAAATGCATCTAAACAGCTAATTATCATTTATTTAAACCAAAATCTTGCAGCAAAAACCGAATAAAAATTGCACGCTTTTTCTAATGATTTTTTGCCTACTTTTTTTCCTTGCGCAGGGCCGCAGACCACGAGGACCAAAAACCGATGTAACAGTTACACTTTTTTTGTCACTTTATTGCTTAACACTCTATTAAACAGCGCCTTGCGCTAAAAGGTGGGTGTGACAGCGTAAACCCGGGTTTTCTAGTTCCCGCAATGCTTAAGATTTGACAACTTGAGAGAAAAGTTGTCAAATCAATGGTGCAAACCCTGTGTTTAGGCTGGCATGCATCTGTGTTGCCGAAACCCGGTTCTCTGCTTTTTAGGTCCAATTACTGCGATACTAAATAAAAGAACTTTACTATCATACAAAGATATGAAATAATGGTTAATTAATTCAGCTTTCTGCATGTTAGGTTGGATTGCACCCTCCGACAATAATTTTATTGTCAAAATTTTTGGCAATGGATTTATTGCCAGGTTTTGGTGGCAATGAAGGCGTTGCCAACTAAAGAGTTTCTTACTTTTATGATAGCACTTAGAAAACGGACATGGAAACAGAATTTGAAAACGGCATTAAAAAATTATTGCTTACCCCTATCAACTTCGACAACAATGAGGAGCGGGCGGCACTGTTTAAGCAATGCGTTAAATTTTTGTTTGATGCTAAAACACAAATAGAAAACAAAGAAGAAATGATGGCGCTCTTTGAGCCTATACGATTGGAGATCGTTTCCGAAACAATGCCAGCCATGTATTCACCTGAAAATGCAAAACAAGAAGACCTACACTTTGACTTTATTTGCGACGTAGAAGAAATTGTTGTTGCATTTGGACCTCCGCCATATCTTTATAGCAGTACTTACGAAGAATTCATACAGGCTCATAAACTATGGCTCTGCTAGTGCGCTTGTGTGCCCGCACGAAGTATATGTTCAGCTGGGTGCGAAAACAGCCTGAACAGCGAGAGGAAAGAAAACAAATAAGAGACCATATGAGACAAATTGGAACCGGGTGCAATATTTTTGTTTTTACATTATACTGTATCTTCTTTTTATTTTTTTCCGGCCTTCTCTTACTAATTGATTTGCCGTTCGGCATTTTTGTAACTATAATATCGCTTGTGTTTCTGGCTGTGCAATGGAGGCTAAAAACTGTGTATCTTACTAATAAAGACATCACTATAATTAGCATACTTGGTAAAAAGCGAATTTACCCACTAAATGAAATAAGAACTATCGGCTACTTCGGCTATCCACTGTGTTACATAGAATTGCAAAACGATGATTTTTTTATTTTCCAGATTCCATTAAAATACTTATTTATAGGTGGCAAAGCCTGGTTAGGCAAAAAAGATTACTTGACAGAAATTCAAAATCATATAGCCAAATGGGCTTAAATGAATTAGAAAGAGTTTGCCATTTGATACTCGCATGTAGCCGGGCAAGGGTGCTAAGGACAGAGGACGAGTTGAGGAAAATTTTGAGGGGGCCTAGAAATTGAAAACAATGAGTAGAAGTTGTTATACCTGGGGGAATTGGATGCTGGCATTTTTAATACTTTTTAGTACGTCCATGTTCCTGTTGGAAAAACGCATGAATACTATTCCCGGTAGGTACAAGGTGGTGTGTAAAGTTGTAGAAAAAACCACTGCCGGAACAAGAACTAAAAGGGTAAAAATAAATTATGCAGGAAAGGACTTTCAAATTGATTCTGACTCCTTATTTTATGAAACCAACATTGGCGAAAATGTACAACTGCTATATTTCTCACCGTTCAGCATTTTTATGATTCCAGGAGAGGTGAGATATTTTCATTTTTTCTTATTCTCTTTAGCATTTAGTTTTTTATTGAAACTTCTAATGTTCTTCGGTAAAAAATAAGTTCCGGGTTTTGACGCCCAAAGCTGCGACAACATCCGGAACAACGGGGCCTGCCAGCCAGCCGAAAATTGATTTGCAGATGTCGAAGTAAAGAATATCCTCCATTATAACGCCGCCTGTGGTTTCGGTAAAATGGTGCCCGTGGTGCCAGATGTTCCTTGCAAGGGTAAAGGTGTTTATACCGCTACACGCACTTCCCCTTATTTTACATTCTTCAGCAATACATCCTGGCTATTAACCAGTAGTGTATCCTTATCTATTATAGCGAAGCGCATTTTAGTGGTACCCGGCTTAATGCTATCCAACACCAGTTCTTTATCCTTTTCAGATACCAGCCGGGCATTGCCATCAGCCGCCAGGTATTCAATCATGGTATTGCCTTGTTGGTTATGCGTAACAGTAATTTTTTCGGTCACGTTGCCGGTTAAACGCAAACTGGCTACCGCCGTTTTTTGTTTAGCGGTAGCGGCTAGTTGCTTAGCCGCCCAATCAAAATACCACTGCGCCAGTTCCCCGGCATCAACATTGCTATCGGAACTGAATATCTCCAGCGCAACATTATACAAATGGCCAACAAACCGAGAGCCGCCTTTATTGCGTTTTATTACCGAATAGTGTCCGCTGTTATCCCCACCTTTCTCAAAATCAAACTCTTCTTTTTGCGACAGAGAAGCTATAGTTAAAAACCGGTTTGCGGCAAGTTGGTTGCCCCCACTGCTTACATATATTTTAAGCATTACCACTTTATTGCCGTTTTTCAACATATACATTTTCAATACCTCCTCTTCCCCGGGCACTATCTCTTCATGCACAATGCGCCATTTATTGCCCAATGCTTTATACTTTAAAGGATTTGGCCAGGCACCGGCAATTAATTTACCGGCATTATTTTTAACTGCCTTGCTGCTGTAGCCAACTGTTTTTTTCAATACCTCTAAATTGGCATTGGCAAACGGCGAACGAATACTGGTGATAAGGTTAACATGGGTAACACCCGTATAGTAACCTATGTTCGCGGTTGTTCCACGCTGCACCTGTGGCGGCACAGGGTATATACTATCCGTAGCATTGTTTACATAAGCCGCTGCATATTCTGTACCGGTATGCGGCCCGGCACAAGCATCTACAATAGCGGCATTACTTACCAACGCCAAAAAAGCATGATTGCCAAAGGCTGTACGTGAGGGATTTTGCCGGCCAATAATTGCCGGGCCTCCGTTACCATAAAAAGGATTGTTACAGGGTCCTCTTCCTATTAGGTTAGTTTGTAGTAAATAACCAAAAGGCGACATAAAACAATAATAACTTGCAAAACTGTAATAGCCAAGGCAATATTGCAATATTGCCGCCGCATCGTAGCAGTTTAATATGGAGTTGGGTAAGTTGTTATGCGCATTAAGGTACGCATTGTAATGCAGGGTAATATTGTTCCAGCTGGTAATAGTGGTAAAATAATTCGCGCCATACCATATATCGTAACGTGGCGGCACATTACCAAACACATTAGCTACTATAGCATGCACACTACCCGCTAACGATACAATGGTTTTACTGAATAGTGTTGACTTGTTTTTAGCCGGAAACATATTTCTTATTAATTCCAGAGGTGTTCCCTTCCTATATATACTGTTGGGTATGTGCAATAAATTTATCCAGTAAAGGTCTAAATCAGTATTACCGGCCGCTACAATTTTTTTACCGGCAAATCTTAACTGCCATTGTATGGTTTCGTTTTGCCAATGTGTTACACTACCGGGATGAGTGGCACATGTAACATCCACCGTAGCACTGTTACCTGTTTTACCGGTAAACAAAACTTTGCCGCGTGTTACCCCTTCCAGGTAACCATCGCCGGCAATACCGGATAGCTGCACCTGCAAAGCAGCGGGTATCCGGCTGCCAATATCAAAGGCCACCGCATTTTTTTGTTTACTGCTACCCTTGTCTTCCCAAACAGGTGCATGGGCTGGTTGCAATAATCCGTTTTGCGATAACACTATATTGTTTAACGGGGTTATACTTTTTACAGTAATACCTGCCTGTTTGTTTTGCTTAGCACTCATAGATAGTTGTTTTAATAAAATAAGTTAATACCAATAGCAATTGCCGGTGGCATCTTTCATGCCAGGCGGATTAATGCGTTGCGATATGGTTGGTAATAGCTGCAAAAAAACAGCCACTTCGGCAAATACGTCTCTCACAGATTGGGGAATGGTATGGGAGGGGCTATCAGTATTGGACAGCATAATGTTGCCAGTTTCGTTAAACACATAACGCTTTACAGCCTGTAAGTTAAAAGGATCTGGCTGCGGTAATGTAAGCGTAGTGGTGGGTGAAGAGGGAGTTGCCATAACTTAAAAATTTATTTTTTACGCCTACTCTTTTCACTTTTTCGGCATACGGGGTGCTTGCAAACGGCGTAAAAGTTGCCGTATTTAAAACAAACAACAGCTCCCAACACATGATTTTTTTTAATACTATTTAATTTACAAGTATATATATAGTATTCTATAATTACATGTATTGCTTTTGGCAAAAAGCAGCAAGCTGTATTACAAAAAAAATGGTAAACCATATTTTTAGCGGCGCACCACTTTTGCGTTAAGTGCGTATTTAACCACCCCCACCATGCTTTTAACTCCCAGCTTGCGGATAATGTTTTTGCGATCGGCTTCAACCGTAGCCACGCTGTATAACAACCGGCCGGCAATTTCTTTAGTAGTAAGTTCCTCGCACATTAATTTGATAACTTCCTGTTCTCTCTTAGAAAACTTAACAGTGGTGTTTAGCCCCTCAACGCTGTTTTTTACCACCGGTTCATTCTGCAATTCATTCAAGTGCAAAATATCTTCAATTTCAGCAGCAATAAGACAAACAAGTCGGGTAAGGCTTTTATCTTTAATATACACAAGCTGCGATGTACAATATAGCCAGGTATACCCGTTTGTTGCTGCCGATTTTACAGCCAGCGAGGTTTTGAATACTGTATCGGGGTTATCTTTTAAAAAGCTAAAATTATGTTGTACAGCTAAGAAAGAATCCGGATGAAGAACATTAAAAAAAGAAGAAAAACTATACTTACTGCCTTCATCTTTAATGCCTAACAGGAGCTTAGCCTTCTCATTAAAAAAAACAGGCTTTAGTTTATCATAGTCAAATATTACCATTATACCGGGTATAAGCTGGTTTAGTTCTTCAAACATTTTTTTTCTCCGCCCATTTATGGCACTCATACGTAAATGCTTAGAAAGTATAAACTCCTTTACTTTTTGTAAAGTCTTTTCCATAGCGGGGATTTAATGGGTTAAGAATATAATCTATCTACCATTACCTAAGTAGACTCATACATGGAACTTGTGACAAAAGAAAGTCTTTTTAAAAAATGCATCTAACCGATTCGGTGAGATTTTGCTAAGGTTTTAATAATTAGGGGCAATTGTTTAAAACTTTTTTTGTGAGTGATTCATTTCTCAAAACTACTTCCTAAAAAAAATAAAACAACGGATATGATGAACAATTTCTAAAAACAAGGAAGCCAACAGATAATAAAAATACTAATAAATTTTTTTGGTAATACGAATTAAACAAATACCTTTAGTTTATACCTTTTGAGGTGTTTGCAATTTTTTCACTACAAAAAATTAAAATTATGGCAACCTACATTCCCGGAGCAGAAACGCTTGGCTATGGATTCGATGTATTGGGCTCCTTTAGTGACCAATCACGAATCTCTCCACTTTTTGAAATGCAATACGACTCGCAGACCTGGAAAGAATACCTCGTTCCGGTCAATGCAAGCCTGGACACTTCATCCAAACATTATGGCAGTTCAAACAGTTTTGAATCACGAAGCAAGGTAGAAGAACATTTTGCAGCAAAACTCAATATAAAGGCTAGCTATGGTTTTTTCAGCGGGGAGTTTGAAGCTTCATACGACATGGATAGCAAATCAGATGTAGAATACCAATATGGATTGGTAGAAACTTATTCCAAAATTTATGCCCTTGACCTGAAAGACAAGAGCGAACATGGACTAGCCCCATGGGTAAAAAACGACCCGGATTACCAGAATATACCGGATACATTTGCACATCATAACAGAGGGGATTTTTTCCGTTTTTTTGACAAATACGGAATTTACTTTATCAGCAAAGTAGTGCTTGGGTCGAGGCTGTACTACAGTACCGTGGTATCTAAATCTCATAAATATACAAGTAATGAGATTAAGACAAAGATAAGCATAGAATACAACGGTATCTTCGGAGCTTCAGCCAAAGCAGAAGCCGAATGGAAAAAGGTAGGCGAGGATTGGAGCAGTTCACGCGAGGTGAAAGTAAGCGCTACAGGAGGTGACAATAGTATCCTGAATGTCCTCGCGCCGGGCTTCAATGCCAATCATGAAGGTGCATATGAGTCATGGCTGAAAAGTGCAGAATCCAATCCATCCGTCATTGATTTTACCCTGACTTCTATAAGCAAGATTTTTTCCGGAAAAAAGGCCAAGGCTGTAGAAGATGCCCTTAAAGGATATTTGGAGCACAAGATATTTATAGAATCTAAAACCGGTTCGTGCCTGATTAATTTCAATGGTAAAAATGTGTTGCCTCCCCCGTCAGGCACGGAAAATTTTTATGGCTATCAACTGGCAGCCATCAACCGTACTACCTTAAAGGTGGAACTGGCCAAGTCGTATAGTACACATGATTATTGGAGCGGATATGATGCAATCTACGATGCTATGCAAAGTGATATTACTCCCTATAATAACTCCGGTTACATCATCGCATTTACCACGTTCACTAATTTTGCACTAACTGCGCCTAACAGTGGTTTTGCTGCCATACTGAAAAACTGCGGTGCTGATACCGGGTTGAGGCAATGGATAGATACCAAAAACTCAAACTATAAGATATTCTCATGCTGTGCGCTGGCACATATTAACTATGCGCTGGTAGGGATACCCGGTTCTACCACTGTATATGAGCTCTTTGAGAGAGCAGGTAGCTGCGATACAGGCGACCCCAAGTGGCCCGATGGAACCAGAGGCTGGCTGGGCCAACCAGCTCCACCGGTGGGTATCGCAGTAGATATGTATCAACATATGAATCTGGCTGTGGACACGGAGCAATTAGTCGCTCACCTGGGGGTGCAGCGCCGCCGCCGCAGCAGCTACTACAAGGTGTAGCCTAATGCATCCTATTGCTAATTGGTTTAAACCTGACGGATATGGGTATGAATAAGCCTGTAGTGCTGGTATCCAGTCATGGTGCCGCTGCTACGGGTTTCTCCAGGATAGCAGATGGCATCATCAGGCATTTGCGTAGCGAGTATGATTTTCATCAGTTTGCTACCAATCACCGTAGCGACCGGGTGGAAGGCTTATGGCCAATATATGGAAACCCCAATGAGTGGGATGCATATGGACTGGATAGGCTGGAGGAGCTAAGGAACAAGATACAGCCAGATATCGTCCTGATATTAAATGATCTTTGGTTTTGCTGTATGCACATAACCCGTCTGCGCAATGTGTCCTTATCTCAAAAGATAATAGCCTATAGCCCTGTAGATGGTATTTTCACACGGCCTGAGTTGTATTCAGCGATGGCGCGATTCGATCAGGTAGTGGCTTATAATAACTTTGGTGCACGCGAGCTCAGACAGATACACTATCAGGACAGACCGCTGGGCAGTTATGGCATTTCAAAAGACATCGATATAATTCCTCATGGATTGGATACTGAGGCCTTCTACCCTATGCAGCGTGATGGCCTGACAAACCGTACAAAGGCACGGCGCATCCTTTGGGGCCACAACTCAGAGCAAGACAGCTTTATAGTACTGAATGCAGCTAAGCATCAACTGAGAAAGCGTATGGACCTGACCATCCGGGGATTTTCATTGTTTGCAAAAGACAAACCAGACGATGTAAAATTGTATCTGCATACTGGTGCCACTTTCGACGGGCCCGATCTCCGGCTGCTCATAGCGCAGGAAGGTATCGGTGACCGAATGATGATAAGCCCGGGCTGGCTAGAAGACCATCCTGCAGTAAGTGATGAAAGCCTCAACCTAATCTACAATGCTACCGATATCGGCATCAATACTTCTATGGGCGAAGGATGGGGGCTGGTAAGCTTCGAACATGCTGCTACCGGCGCCCCGCAGATAGTACCTGCCCACAGCGCATGCAAAGAACTTTGGGAAGAAAGAGTAGATACTTTACTCCCTATCACCCGGAAAACTGAGCTGCCAGGGCTATGCATGATGCAAGAAGAGGTGGATGCAACAGATATAGCTACGATGTTAAATAAACTGTATTTCGACCACTGCTTCAGAAAAGAGCAGGCGCAAAAATCTTTTGATAATGCCAATCAGCCTGCATTCAGATGGAATGAAGTAGCAAAAAGTTGGGATGCACTCTTTCAACAGGTACTCTCATCCATAAAACATTGATTCGCTACCTGGGGCTTATTAGTGCAGATAGTTATGTAAAGCAATACCGCCAAGGCGTATTATAGCCTGCATGTAAATATTTGCTACCATTATGTTTGAGGCAAATGGGCATGATATAACAAAAAGCACGCTTAATGATAGCAAGAACTAAATTATTGTCTTATATCTTATTATTCAGACTTACACTGACATCATGCATACTGCTGGTCTTCGTATGTATTTTTATTACATCAAGCAGAGATAAGTATGGCCTGAGGGATTTGTGCAGATATTTAAGTTTAAACGCAAATCACATTAAAATTTTTATTATTAAAAGTAATTTCCATTACCGGTTCCGGTCCCGGTTCCGGTTCCGGTGATATTTTTTTTTGCTATTGCTTGCTTATAAAAATTAAATGACATACATTTAGTTTCATAATTACCACACTAAAACCTACACCTATGAAAAATCTTTTATTTTTCCTGATGGGCTGTATTATTTACCTGCCCCAGATTAAGGCGCAATTTTTACCTATAGGACCAGTCGGCAGCGCTACCTATAACGCAAACAGCAGTAAAGCAAATGGCACCGGCCAGATCCATTGCATTGCATTTCATCCCAACTTTCCCACTACTAACCTGTTATTTGCAGGATCTCCTTATGGAGGATTATGGAAGTCTACCGATGGGGGCTCCACATGGGCTGTAGTGGATGCCGTGCAGCATTTGGAAACCAACAGCGTTAATGATGTTGTTATTAGCCACGTTGGCGGCGTTACTACTATTTATATTGCTACGGGCAGCTCAAACAAACACTTCCCTTTTATACCCAGTTGCGGAATTTATAAATCGACCGATTTGGGAGCGACCTTTGCACCGGTAGGTACTTTTAATGCGCAAAGTGGCGGGTTCTCTTTTTCTAAACAAAAGCTCACCACAAAAATTGCTGTTAATCCCGCTAATGCAAATAATATATTTGTAGCAAGTTCAGATGGCTTATACAAAACCACCGATGGCGGCACTACCTGGCAAATTGTATTAACCGAAACTGAGCCGGTGGCTAATTTCAGTACATTGTGGAATGATTCTGAAACACCAGGTATTTGGTCTGTAGCTTTTAGTCCGAACAATACAAACGTAATTTATGCATCGGGACTTAATATGTACAAGTCCACATCTTCAGGAAACAGTGGCACATTTTCTACCTTAACCAATAGTATTTTCGATGGGCACTTTAATAGTGGCGCAAGCGGGTTTCCTGCATCTTCCACCCTACTCCAAAGAAATATGAATTTTAAGGTTTTTAATAATGCAGGTACAGATAACCTGTATGTAACTGCCTTTGGTAAGTACTCCGACATAACAAATCCATACTATGGAGTTTACTACCATAACGGAAGTACATTTACTGAAAAATACTCATGTAATGGTTGCGGCGATATAATTACACCTGATAGGATTAAACTTGACAGAAGCCCCACACAGCCTCAAAATCTTATTGTTGGCGTTACCACCACCATGATTTCTACCGCGACTACCTCTACCTCATGGTCTACGGTAACAAATTACAATTCAAATGCGCATGCCGATATACATGAAATTACCTTTGAACCCGGTGGAACTTTTTGTCTTATAGGCACCGATGGCGGGATATATAAGTATGTTTTAGCAACGCAGGTTGTAAGCGAGCTAAATACCGGATTATCGGTAAGCACAATTATCGATATGTCTACATCGCCTAAAAGAAAAGGATATGTAGCAATTGGGAAACAGGATACGAATTATGACTGGTATGATGGCTCGGTGTGGAAGCAGGATGGAACTGGCGGGGATGGTTATGCCCCTGCGTGGTTCGATTTAACTGACCCTGCCAAGTTTTTTATGTCTTTAAATGGAGGAATTTACGAGAAGGATATGGATAACAATACTAATACTTCTGTAAATATCGGATGTCCCAATACGCTGCAGCAGATATATCAACATCCGTCTTCATTATTATCTACCAGGTTTTTAGCGTTGGAGGGAAACGGCAGTAAAAAGTTACATTATTCAAACAATGCAAGTCATTCGCGCAACTATGACTATTTAGATCAGATAGCAGACCCCGGCACACATTCTATACGTAATTTTACTGTTCCCAAATCAGATCCGGATGTTCTGTATGCAACAACCAATGTTTTTGGCTTTTGGAACAATGCCAAAATAATGAAGTATAATATTAACCAGTATAATCTTTCTGCTTACGATTTAAATTGCACTAACTCCATTCCTTGCCTTGGAGGATGCTCATCAGAGCTTATTTATTTATCGAGTTGTCAGAATTTTTATCCGGCAAGCTCTGTGACTGTCAGTTCTTCGAATAAAAATAAATTATGGGCTTCCATAGCCTACGATGACCGCATGTTGGCAACGACTCAGTATGGATCAAATTGTGCGGCGCATAATAATTACAGGTATCGCATTATGAAATCTACTAATGCGGGTCTCAATTGGTCCTCTGATGATGCGGGGCTGCCATCTTATCCTATAACACAAGTATTATATGTAGATGGAAGTAACGATGCCCTGTTTTGTGCAACAGCAAACGGAAGGGTTTACTATAAAAACGCAAATTTAACACAGTGGCAGGAGGTTGACCCCAACTTACCCAGAACTGCGATAACAAAACTGGAAGTAAACTATTGTACCCGGCGTTTATACATCTCTACGTACGGCAGGGGCGTATTTTATCTTGATTTGAATACGTACAGTCCGCATTCAGCTCAATCTTTAGAGGTGACAGGTAATACTGTATGGTCATCCGCCTACTACGATATTGGTTCAAACATAGTTGTAAAAGCAGGAAGCACATTAACTATAAACGGAACTGGTTCTGCCACCGTAGTAAACATGTGCAAGGATTGCTCGATTATTGTAGAGGCAACTGGTAAACTTATTGTAAATAATGCTACTATAACCAATTCCTGCGGAGAGATGTGGAAAGGCATACAGGTTTGGGGCAATACAACCAAAAGGCAGGTTAAAATCGACAGCCTAAGTTCCTTCACAGGCGATCAGGGAGTTTGCCTTATTAGCAATTCGAATATAGAATATATGACCAACGGCATAAACATGGCCAGAGATATGGGTGGATGGTATGAGCCCAATTATTATGGTGGCCAACTGGTAGCCACGTACTCGAATTTCAGAAACAATATAAATTCGGTAGTTTATGCTCCCTACACACCACCTTCTGATCCGGCTAACCCGAATGGCTACAGCAAAACCAAAATCATGAACTGTACCTTTGATAATACTACAGTTTATGTATACCACCATATAGGCATGTGGGGCGTAAGAGGGGTAAGTATCGAAGGAAACACATTTGACAACCACACTTCGTATACCTCCTACCCAATTTCTAACCGAGGGCGGGGTATTCTTGCGCTCGACGCAGAAATAGTTGCCTTAACAAGCACTGGTTCTACAAACCCTCTGCCAAATACATTTAATAACCTTACGTGGGGTATAAACATCCAGGTTAGCAGCTCACTTTACTATTATAACTGGATCGGTTCAAAAATTAACGGTGCAGTTTTTAATGGAAATAAATACGGCTTGTATATTAAGGGTGCAGTGTTTGCGCGTATCACACAAAACACCTTTAATGTACCGGGTCTTGATGCCTGTTTTATGTCTGGCGGCGGCGACTGTAAATCGTATGGGTTGTATGAAGAGGGTTGTGCGCTTTACAAAATTCAGGACAATACATTCAATGCCACCGGCACTTATAATCCTATCTACAAAACGTATGGTATAGTAGCAAATAATACTACTGCAATTAATGAATCCATCCGCCGAAACACAACCAATAACTTTCGCTATGCTTTAACAGCAGTGGGTCAAAACAGCGACCAGGCAACCTCGGGCACAAACGGTCTTACCTTTCAATGCAATATTTTGAACAATTCAAGATCTTATGATATTTGGGTGGCCGAAAATGTAGTAGGTTCCGTAACCACAAACGGATCTATAAAACTAACTCAAGGTAGCTGCACTAAAACAACCACACCCGCCAATAACCAGTTTAACCAACTCAACAGCACTACCCCCACACTACAATTGGCCCGAAATCAGCTTACCTTTGGGTATACCTATGTTCCTGCTGCTCCGGCGTTACCTTACACCCCAGCGCGGGTACAAACCAATTATCCCATCACAGTGGCTGCCGCGTGCTTTGGCTCTGCTTCGCCATATACTACAATTTGCCCATCCCAACTTGACCCCACGGATTATCAGCCTGCAATGCTTAAAACAAAAGTAGAACAGGTAAACTTTATCGGCAAAACTATCGACGACGCACAAACATCGTTACTGAAAGTAAACGTAGCAAATGCAAGCCCTTATACTATTGAACAGGTTTATGATGATTTATTAGCCAAAAGCGCACTTAGCGAAGATGTGTTATTATCAGCAATCGAAAACCCTTCGGCAGAGTACAGTCTTGAAAAGCTAAAAGCACTTATTATTAAAAATTCAGGTTTAAGCAAAAAGCTTATTAATAAATTACTTGAACGTAAATTGCCATTTACTGCAACTGAAATCGCAGAAATAGAAAATGCGCAGAAGAAAGTTTCACCCGAAAACGAGATTAAGGCAAATATTGCCGCTCTTGAGCTCCAAATAGAGGAGCAAATGTTAGCCTGGAGTGAAAAATATATGGAGCGCGGGAAGAAGGATAGTGCTTTACTAATGCTTAAGCTATATGAAAATAGCAGCACTTTAACACATCTTGCTACAGTTGCCCTGGCGTGGGGTTATACTGATGAAGCAAAGGCGGCGGCACTTAAATTAAAAAACCAAAATCTGGCAGACTACATAGATATTGTAAGCAGGATGAATGCTACTGGAAGAAACTGGAAAACGGTAAGCCCGGATGTGGTTCAGTCACTTTGGTGGATTTATAACAAAGGTGGTATAGCTTCTGTTTACGCCCAGTCAGCACTTGCCATAGCGGCAGATACGCTTATAAAGCCCTACTTACCCGATGAGGAAACAGGCGGCTTTTCTAATGAAAATATGCTGGCTGATGTGTGGCAGCAAATGAAGGCAATAAGTAAAGGTAAGTTTACTGCAAACCCGAATCCGGCAGATGAATCGGTTGTTGTTAGTTATGCCGTTGATAATATCTCACAAATGGCCATTGAAATAATTGATGTTAATGGAAAGTTGATAGAAAGCCGTGTAGCCAACGGCAATCAAGAGCATATTACATTCAATACGAGTGCATGGCAAAGCGGAATCTATCTTGTAAAAGGGCTTGATAATAAACACCAGCCATACTTTGCAAAAGTAAATATCCGCCACTAACCAAATTTCACATTTGAAAGCCCGCAATAGTTTAGTTGCGGGCTTTTTTTTGCTCAAACGGTCGATAACTTCTAAGTAAGTAATACAACCATACAGCTAAGAGATGATTACGAGTTGGACACTAGTATTAATATAAGGGGCAACCTTTGCGGTTGCCCCTACAAGTTAACCTTACAGCTTTTCTATCCATTTCAGCACATAATCGGCAACCTCTTGCCAGCCTTTTTCGCCGCATATAAAGTGGCTGCGGCCTTCGAACCGTTTGTAATCTACGGTGCTGTTTTTATCGGTGTAGCGGCTGCTTATTTTTTTAGTAAAGTCGGCCGGGAAGATGTTATCCTTTTCGCCGCCAATAAATAATAAAGGGTTGTGCGGTTTTTTAAAATCGATATTGGCAAATGAGGTTAAAAGGGTATCGCGGGCTATTTTACGGCTTTCGGGTACGGCCACGCTTTCGTATAGCTTATCGCTTTCGGCGCGGCTAAAGTTATTGAAGAAGGCATGGTGATACCATTCTTTACTGCCCAAAAACGGACTGCTGCCTTTAAAAAAGTTTACTACCGGCAGCACTACTTTAATAGTAGCCAAAGGGGCAAACACATTTTTGGGCGGCGCACCATCTATACTAATACCGGCTACGGCCTTATCCATTTCAATCAGCTTTTGCACGGCCAGGCCTGCCAGTGAGTGGCCTACCACTATTGGCTTTTCGGGCAGGGTATCTATCAGTTTTACAATATTGTTTACTACATCTTCAAAACCGGTTTGGATAAGCTGTGGATGGATGTTGGCTCTTAGTTTTGCAGGGTCGCCCTCGTGGCCGGGGTTAGCGGGGGTGTGTACGGTGTAACCCTTAGCTTCAAAATAAGTTTTCCATTCTTTCCAGCTTGTATTGTTCACGAATAAACCATGAATGAATACGATTGTTTTAGTTTGCATATAGTTTGATTTTGTGATACAAATATCACCCGCCCAAACCACAATAATTTTAACCTGGGTTAAAATCGTAGAAAAGAAAAATAAAAGAGGAAAAGGTCGTTGCGAGGCAATTTTGGTTGCCGTAAAGGCGAGCAAAATGACGAAGCAATCCCCTAAGAGATTGGCACCGGTGATGCGCTATATCAGGCAGTTTTTAAAACAGGCTATAACTGTGCTTTTGCTTTGGGGGATTGCTTCGTCGCAAAGCCTCCTCGCAATGACCTTCTACTTGTTCGCGCGAAGCGCGCATTCCATCTCTCCTCACTTACCCGAAATACGTTTGCGTATGCGGCTTAGCGAGGGGCCTTGTATACCCAGGTACGATGAGATATGATAGAGGGGGACATTATTAAATATATCGGGGTGCTGTTGCACTAAATCTATATAGCGCTCTTCGGGTGTTTTAAATAAAAAGCCCTCTATGCGATGCATGGTAACATTAAAGGCTGTTTGGGCCAACAGGCGTCCAAACTTTTCCCACTGGTGGCTGCGCTGATAAAGCGCATTTAAATCGGCGTGGGTAATGTACACTACCGAGGCATCGGTCATGGCCTGGGTGTGGTAATCGCAGGGTATTTGATTTACAAAGCTTTTAAACGTAACTACAAAACCATTGGTGCTATACAAAAACACATTCTTCTCCTCTCCGCTTTTAGCATCGATGGTATACGAGCGAAAAACACCGCTGGTGATAAAGCCCAGATTTTTGCAAATAGTGCGATGCTTATTATAAAACTCTCCCTTTTTATACTCTTTAAACTGCCAGCTGTTGGCCGATAGAGCAAAATCATCCTGGGTTAAACCGGCAAATTGATTTAAGGCAAAGCCAAGTTTTTCTATATCCGACATAAACAGCAGGTGGGGTTTTATCAGCTAAAGTTATAATAATGTTGAAATACCAACATTCAAATTATTAAACCCATGCAGAATTTTATGCCGGTTTAAACCCGCTTGCTTTATTTATTCTCCCCGGCAGTTCAGCCTTTAGCATCATTGCTAAAATACTTCGCTATTATCTCATTCAGTATTTCTTCGGTAAGCGGTTTATGCTTAAACTCACTTACGGCGCCCATTGCTAAGGCCTTTTTTCTATCGTCGGGGTTTAGCGAGGTAGTAAGCATGCATATAACGGCCTTTGCCTTCTGGTTATCGTCCAGCTTATTGTAGGCTTCTAAAAACTCAAAGCCGTTCATGCGGGGCATATTAATATCTAAAAAAATAAGGTCGGGTTTAGGGTAGTCTTGTTGATACGCAGGGTCAACCGACTTAGCAAGGTATTCTAAGCCTTTAACGCCATTTTCGGCAGTGCGAACACAATTGCAAACGCCGGCCTCTTGTATTATAATTTCATGAAACTCGTTATCGTCGCTATTATCATCAATAAGCAGTATGCAGTTTATTTTATTCATAACTTAAGTATAGTAAAAATTATTTTAAATCTTTTTGAATAGTGAAGTAAAACGTGCTGCCTGCACCCGGTGATGATTCTACCCATATTTCGCCTTTATGCATGGCCACAATTTTTTGGCAGGTAGCCAGGCCTATACCGGTGCCGGCATATTCATCTTTATTATGCAGGCGCTGAAACACAATAAATATGCGTTCCTTATACTGCTCTTCTATACCAATGCCGTTATCTTTAATAGCAAACAAATAATGGGTTGGTTTCTCTTCGGCCGAAATTTTTATTACCGGTTGGGTATCCTTCTTTTTAAACTTTATGGCGTTGCTTATCAGGTTCTGAAACAACAATTTTAGCTCTACTTCGTTACCCTGCAAAACCGGTAGCGGCGAAGCTATAATGTTGGTTCCGCTTTCTTCAATAGCCGCATTTAACTGACCAATAGTTTCTTTTAAAATTTCGCCGGTATCTACCTGCGTAAAGCGGGCATCTTTTCCAATACGCGATAGTTCGAGCAAATCTTTAATAAGCACGCGCATGCGCGCTGTGGCTTTTAAGGTGCTGGCCAAATACTTGTTACCTTTTTCATCTAACTTTGCTGCATAGCCCTTTTCAATAAGGCCGGTATAATTGGTAATAGTGCGCAGGGGTTCCTGCAAATCGTGGCTGGCTACATACACAAACCGCTCTAACTCTTTGTTAGCGGCCTCCAGTTCGGCGGTGCGCTGTTTTACCCGGCGTTCTAACTGCACGTTGTTCTGCCTAAGCACAAGCTGCATTTTTTCAATTTGCCCCAGCATATTATTAAAGGCAGCCGACAGGGTACTTATTTCATCTTTACCTTTGGTAGGCAGGCGTATAGAAAAATCATTGGTAGCGCTTACCTCCTGCGTTTTGGCTACAAAAGCCAGCAACCGGTTAGTGATATCGCGTTGTAAAAAGGTACTTATTAAAAAAGCTGCCACCAGGCTTACCATTAATATAAACGCTGCAATTTTTACATAGTTTAAAACAATTTCGGCAAAGCCGCTTAGCTCGGCGCGCAGTATAACGGTGCCCAAAAAATCGGGGTCGTGTATCTTATAACTAACCAGTATTTTTTGCTCCATGCCATCTTGCACCGCTGTTTGGGTACCGGTAGCCGGAAAAACGAAAGCTTCTTCACCGATTTTATTGTAACGGGCAAACTCTTTTCCTTCTTTATCCAGAATAACGGCATTTAAAATACTGGGATTGCTTTTAAGCTTTAGCAGCATTTGCTTAGCCGCATCGTGGTCTAAAAAGCCAAGGGCGGGTGCGGTGCTCATACCCACAATTTCAGCAATTGATTGTTTGGTTTTAACAGAGGTTTCTTTGTATATGCGTATATCGTTATAAACAAAGAACACGCAGCATATAAGCACTGCCATAAAAGCAGTGGCCAGCTGAATTAAAATCAGGTTTTTGCGGATAGAAGAATTTTCGATATTAAACATTCGTTCTAATTTACAATTACAGCCAGTTTTAATAGTTGCGAACTGGCCGTAAGGCCCGATGAGTAAAGTGCTTTCGTATTAATTTCAAACTTCAGTTTATCGTCTACCAAAATAAAGTTGATACCCGTGCCCAGCGTAGCATAGCCCGGTTTTTCGCTAATAGTAAGCATGCCCTTAGCCGGTACTTTGGCCATAATATCAAATAACGAAAACGGTGTTTTTTGGGGTATAAAAAGTATGTGGCAGCGCTCAATTTCGGCCGGCGAATCGAACTGCCGGATAACAATTTTTTTACCCTTGGCCAGCTGCGACTTGGCAATGGCATTTAAGGATTTAGTAATGGGCGAATTGCCCACCACGCCAATTACAAACTCATCGGTAGCCAGGTTAGTATCCCACTCAATATAGTTGGTAAACCGGTAAACAAAGGCCGCCTTAAGGTTATACTCCTCGGTGCCTTCTACCAATGGAGGTGTAAAAGCCCCCAGCAGTAAAAACATTACAAGAAGTGATATGGCCCGTTTAATCTTCATTTTGCATTTGCTTACCTTACTCATTATATCCTATAAAACCTGTGCCCCAACGGGCTTAAAATTCAAAATTAACACCACCCAACACTTTAAAGCCCGGCACATCACCCCTGAAAAACTCGCGGCTTTTATCGCTAAAGCAGTTTTTAAAATTCATAAACAGAGTAAGTTTTTTAAAGAAGGTGTAACTAACCACCACGTTCATTATAAACTTGGGCGAAAGTTTTTGCACGCCCCTTACGCCATCGTTATAAGTAAGGTTGCTGGCTTCGAGCTGGGTATGCCCTGCTAAAAAATAAGGATTTAAATTCAGATTTAACTGCGGGGTTATTTGCACATCAATATAAGCGCCACCATACACCGCCGGTGTGCTCTGGCTTTTCATTTGCGTGCCTAAACCCGAATTGATATTGTTGGTGGTAGAGTTAGGAATAAAATAAACCGAGTCGGCCGTGGCCGATACTGCATACG
This sequence comes from Chitinophagales bacterium, assembly GCA_044228435.1. Taxonomy (GTDB): domain Bacteria; phylum Bacteroidota; class Bacteroidia; order Chitinophagales; family LD1; genus Bog-950. Next base: position 91,332 of record JBGAUW010000008.1, on the reverse strand, counting down.
GCGAATAATTAAACAGCGTGGTATGCTGTATAGTAACATACGGCTTAATTTGAAATTTACCTGCCACAAAGTTGAACGATAAAGTTCCGCCAATTTGCCTGGCCATCAGCGGCAGATTTTGGAATTTAAAAACCACATTGGTGTTTAATCCGGCGGTATCAATTACCGAATGGTCGTATACTATGTTTGAAAAGTTTTTGGTTTGGCTGCCAAATATTACCAGGTCGATAGTAAGGTTATCTTTTAGTTTGCCGCGGTAGCCAAACTCCAGCATATCGGTGGTAAGTAATTTTAAATCGCTATTGCCCACCAGTTGCACCGTACCGGCACCCAGTTGCGGCACATTAAAGAATGAGGCCTGGTCGAGAAAATTATCGATAAACAGAGGCGAGCGGTAAGCGCGCGATTGCACTATGCGCAGCAAATGTTGTGGTGTGGCTTTATACGTAGCCATAAACTGCCACGAAATGTAAGGCTTTTTAGGACCGTAGAAAAACTTATCCAGCCGCGCGGCAGCAGCCACGCGCAGTTTATTTTTAAAGGCGGTGTAGTCGGCCCGCAAAAAAGCAGCGAAGGAATATGCCGTAATATTACGGTTAAAGAAACCTTCTTTTATTTCTTCGCGCACAAACTTCCGGTCGTCGTAAGTGGCGCGGCGGTAACTCATACCCGGGGTAATGGTTAAGTTTTTTACCTGGTTTATTTTATAATCAATTACTATATCGGTGGTATTAAAATTCCATTTCCAGGGGGTAACGCCTACCTGCGGCGATTGGGTGCCATTGAGGTAACTATACTGCACATTTAACCCGTAAAGTTCTGCCTTAAAATTAACGTAGTAGCTGGCCGATTTAGCCGTGGTAAGGTAGCTAACTGCAAACTGATTTTGCACCTCGCTGTTTTGCCCGCCGCCCTGCACCGAAATACTGGCCCGGTCGTTTATTTGATAATTAATAAATCCGTTAAACCCATACTTACGCATGGCCAGCTTAGGGTGCGGGTAACGCAGGGCACGCAGGCTATCGTTAGTTACAAAACTATCTAACCCTAAAAATTTATTGCTTACTACATCGTAGTAACCGGCCTGCGTTCTTTCGCGGTTTTGAAAATTGCCCGATACCACGGCGCTTATTTTATCGTTAAATTTGTAGCCTATGCTGGCATTGGCAATACCGGTATTAAACCGGCCATATTGCGCATTGGCAACGGCATACACGCCTTTCTTTTCGGGCCTGCGGGTTATTATATTTATTACGCCGCTCTCGGCATTAGGGCCATACATAGCTGCGGCAGGGCCGCTAACTACTTCAATCTTCTCTACATCATTAATATCTACCGGCAGGGTTTCCCAAAAAGTGCCACCATGCAGGTAATTATAAACCGGGCGGTCATCTATCATTACCAGGGTAGTGCTGTTAGTAAAAAAATACATACCCAGGTTGGGCGGCACACCATCTAAACCGCGTATATGTATATCGTAGTTACCATTGCTTTGTTCGCGTACTATTACACCGGGCACCAGCCGCAGGGCTTCCATTATAGTAGTGCAGCCTGCTTTCCGAATTTCTTCGCGGGTAACAACCTTGCTTGAAAGAGGGGCATCGAAACTGCTTTCGTTTGATTTAGATACGGAATAGATAGGAATATCCATCAACTCCTCCAGCGAAAGCTTTGAAAACGAGGCTGCTGCCAGACTTGAATCTGTCTGTGCCATGGTAGTTAAGCATAGCAAGCCTACCATTATTGTAAGAGTAGTTTTCTTCATTGCACAATTTTTAATTCCGCTACACGTAAACTATGCTCTCTTATACTATTCCTAATCTGCTAAAATTCTGTGGGTGGCCAAAACTAACAAAAAAATTTACCCCACTGTTAAAAGGCGGATGTGAGAGAGGGGGGGAGATTGAGAAGTTGGGATTGCCCGAAGGTATCGTTAATGGAATATTTCTAAACCATGTAAGATTTATTACAGTGGTGTAGGGGTTGAAATAATATTTACAATTCTACTTCAGAGATTTGTGCAATGAAATAGATAAATTAGCATGTAAGCCTTATTAAGGCTGGTTATTTGTATATTAAAGAAAATTACATTGAAAGACTTAGAAAAAAACCTTACCGACCTTAAGCGCTCCAACCCGATGTCGTTATTCTATGAGTTTGGAATGACACCTGATGAAATTAAATCCTCCATTATTGATTCTTTTAGCAGCTATTTTAAGAATCCAGATAATCTTAATGAATTTGCAGTAAGCGATTTGGTTGGCACTTGGTTATCTTACTTGACGATCTACAGAGACCACCCTGACTCATTAAAATTAATCAAGATGATTTTGGATATTTTTAATGATGCAAAACTAGTTAACGAAACGCAAACAATAGAAGCATATTTGGAATGGTATCCTGAGTTAAATCAAAGCATTTCTAGATTTTGGAGCCTTTATAATAGTCAAAATAACATTATTGATTTACCTATTGAAGATTATTTAGAGGTAGTTCTAAGAACAATCGGACAGTCAATTGAAGGATTAGCAAAAGCCTTTTTAAAACTATTACTGCATTTAAATAGAATTAGGCGAAACAAATCATTTAACGTTGAAGAGATTCGTTCAAAGGATTTAGGTGTGATAGTGGACGAGCTAATAAACACCACTAATCTAACAGACTTGCTAATTCTTAGGCCAAACAATATTAGGCTGAACCAGTGGAGGAATATAGCATACCATCATAATTCCAAAGTAATTAACGGAAAGATATTCTGTTCAATAAAGCGAAACAATTTAACGGAAGAGTTCGAAATATCCCGAACTGAAATTTTTAATGTGCTTAAAACCGTTTTAGCCGTTTTTAAATTAATTAGGGTATCTGAAACAATATTTTTAATTGATAACATACAACAAATTGAATCAAAGTCTGTAACTATAAAAGAATCCCAACTGAACGTTCGTGAAGAATCGAAATTATTAGATTTCTATTCCTCACTAAGTTCGCAGGGCTTTAAAGTAACGGATATAAAATACGACGCTGAAGTTGCAAAAATGGAGCTTTACGACATGGAAGATTACGGAGATTTGCATAAACGAGCAATTCACTCCTCACAATTCCTGTACAATCTATGGTTATTCACTAACTCTAAACAGCTCACCATCAATTACCATCTTTTTACTGGAGCAAAGTTCTTTACATCTGAAATAGATTCTAGCAATTTTATAAAACATTCCAATTCAAATGTTGATTTCCTCAAATTGATGGAAGGTGTCAAATTTTCATTCATAAGTGTTGAATTCCCTCAAAACAAGGATCCATTTCAGGATTTAAAACTTTCAGATGAAATAAAAAATCATCCTCAAATATTCTACTCCCAGCTTGGACAAAAAATTACAATAGAGGAATTTTCCAAGCAGTTTATTTTAAGTGTTTTCTGTAATTATTTAGCCCTTAAATCGGAAGGCTTCCAAGATATTAAAATAAGCATCGGCAATGATGGGTCTGTAGCATGGACTGAAAAACCGAAAAGCATTCTTTTAACCGTCCCTGCTCCAATTGAAAATAAAGCTTTCCAGATCATTCTAATAGAATTATTAGATACCACAATTAGCCTATATGATCAGATGGAGCTTAAAAGAGATATTGTTTTAGAAGCAAAAAACACCAACAAGTATTATCAGAAAAAATCACTAATTAAGGATCAAGCCGGTTAGTAGACGCCTAAGAAATTCGTCCACTACCTTTCCTCCACCTAAAATTGCTTCGGCCTTAACCCCTGCCCCGCCCGCTCTGCAATTTCGGCAATGCGCTTTTGGCGCGTAGCGGGCTGTTTGGCAAAGGCCACCCATTGCAGCATGGCTTTACGCACCGATTTGCTTAAGCTTAAAAAGTACGCTTTAGCACCGGGGTGTGCTTTAAATTCTTTCAGCAAATCTTTCGGCAGTATGCCTTCTTCTACTTCATCTAAAATATTCCAGCTGCCGTTCTGTTTGGCGGTTTCAATAGCTGCTAAACCGGCCGGTGCCATCAGTCCATCTGCTATAAGCCGGGCAACTTTTTCTTTGTTCACTTTGCTCCAGCCGCTTTTGGGTTTGCGCTTGCCAAAAAACTGCTTAAACTTTTCATCGTCTATAGGTTGACGGATGCTATCTATCCAACCAAAGCAAATGGCTTCATCCACTGCATCGCTCCAGTTAATGGAGGGCACTTGCGTATGTTTTTTGTAACACACCAGCCACACCGATTGCTTTACGCTATGGTTTTTCTTTAGCCATTGCCTCCACTCCTTCCGGCTGGCGGGGCAAAAAGTTTCTGTTTCGTTTTCCTCAGCCATACCGTTAGTAGTTACCAGCCACAGTTTTAAACTTCAATTTAAGTTTGTCGGGCACCTTCAATTCCTCACGCTTTTTTAAATACCCTTCTAGTAAATATGGACCATAAAGCGAATCGGTTTTTTTTACAATTATAAAAAACGACAAATGTCGGATAGAAGAGCCATCCAAAACAAATTCATCTATACAACCAATGGGCGTACTTTGAGCTGCAACAATGAAATTTCTATTACTATTTACGCTAATTACATCTCCGCGTATCTTTATATCGCTAAACAAGTTTTCAGATGCTGATTTATATACGATAGCTTCGCAATTTTCATATCCCACATCAATAGATTCATACTTTGGCAAATAATAATATCCATCACCTAACTCCCTATCGGTGGGCCATAAAATACAAAGCCCCACAACTGCCAAAATCAGTACGAAAGTTGCAAAAATCCATTTTTTCATTTTAGCTGATTACCTGGGTTGTTTCTTTTACCTACTTCAGCGCCACTAAAATACTACTTGCTATTATAATACATACTAAATGATAACTACCGGTGATAATGCCATATAAAATAGGCCGCGGTATATTGGGATTAATGGCAATGTTTATAGTGTTGGCTACCAGGTAACCAATGCCTACTACCAAAGCAAATTCTATAGCGCCCCCAATAGTAGTAATGCCTAATGCGTTAATTAAAACCGCACTGGCAATAGTTATAACCAACATGCATAAAGCCGGGCCGATGATAAAGATAGGTGCTGGTTTTTGCGGTGCTTCGTTTTCTTTGCCCAACGATAGGCGGTAGGGTTTGCTAAAAAATACCGTAAACCATAAGGCACCCAGTATAAAATAAGGAACAAAGGCAGCTAATACGCTTAGCCAGTTTAAGTGTGCAAGTTGATTGATCATAATTTTGTTTGTTTAGTTATGATGCAAACGTAAGGGGGCCATATGACAGCCCTATGTCAGGGGTAGGAAATAAATTTACGGATACTTCTCGAAAAACTCCTGCAGGGTCATTTTATGCGGGGTAAAGGTGTCGGTAAGTACTTGTGTTTTTTTAATCCGGTCTAAGCGGAAATAACGGAACTCTTTTCGCAAACGGCACCAGGCAACCAGCAGCCAGTTTTCCGTACTTAGCAATGCAAACGGCTCTATCGTGCGATTGCTTACTTTACCACTCTCATTGGCATACTCAATTTTAACCAGGCAAAAATTGGTAAGCGCAAACTGTAATTGCGATAAATTGTTGCTACTTCTTTCCAGGTTAATGATTTGGCTGAACCGGGTGCGCTCGGTAAGCAGGTTGGCTTTATCTTTATCGCTGTGCCTTAATACAGCTTTTATTTTCTCTATGGCTTCGGCGTAGTCTTTTACAAAACTGGCATCTTTATTTTTAAGCACCAGTTGTTCGGCCAGTATTAAAGCGTTGGCCTGCGCCTGGGTAAACATTACCGGTGGCACGCGGTAGCCTTCCATTAAAGTATAGCCCCTGCCTTCTTCGGTTAGCACCGGCACACCGGCTTGCTCCAGCGCTTTTATATCGCGGTAAATGGTACGCACACTCACAGCAAACTTATTGGCCAGCTCAGGCGCTGTGGTAAGCCGCTTGGTTTGCAGTTGGGTAAGTATGGCAGTAAGGCGCGAAAGGCGGGAGGTGTCGTTATCACTCATTATCTGAATGTTTTCTTGCCTTTGTACCTAAATAACCTGCCCATACAGAACCTAAGGCACTAAGTGAAAGCAGCAAACTGCCAATTTTCACCTTCTTTCCCGTTATAACCGCAAATACAATTAAACAGGCTACTGCTATACTAAACACAACTAAAAAGTAATAGGTTCCTTTTTTATCGAAAAAAGATTTTTGACGCACAACCTCTGTTTTTGTTGTAGATTTAAACTGTTCTATGGTAGCTTCCAATTCAGTGCAAAAAACATCAAACTGTTTAGGGTTACAAAAATTATCGTTTGCCTGTATACGAATTTTGCGACCGTCTTTCAATTTAAGTTTAAGCAAAGTGCCTTTAAAAATTTGCACCATGTAACTTTCTATTTCATCAAAGCGAATAGTTTCATTTAAATTATGCAGCCTTAAATCAAAACTATCAGCTGAGATAGATGCACTGCCTTGTTTAAAACACTTTTTCTTTACCAGCCAAAACACTGCAAACGGAAACAAAACGGTAATGATTATAAAAGGCCATGGCCCAGTGTATACAACAAAAAATTTAACTAATACAAACACAAACAAAGGCCACGCAACAAACAGACCTAATAATAATAGCGCTATAGAAAGAAATCTGTTTGTATACTCAAAATTATATGCTCGCATAACGCATTGCTATTTTATTATGGCAATATAATTAATTCATGCTTTTAAGACTTACTGCACATGTGTTTCTTTATTCTTACACCACCGCTTCTTTATTATAACGGCCCCTATACTCTAAAGGCGATATGCCGGTAATTTTTCTAAACACTTCGCGGAAGGATTTAATATCGGAGTAGCCTACTTCATACATTACTTCATTAATGGTTTTGCGGCTGGTTTCGAAGGCCTTTTTCGCCGATTCTACTTTTACGCGTTGCAAATATTCAATCGGGGTATTGCCGGTGGCCTTTATAAAGCGCCTGTCGAAGTTGCGGCGGCCCACGGCAAACTTAGCCGATAGTTCTTCTACGGAGATTTTCTGTTGCAAATTACCTTCTATATACGTTTGCACCTTCATTACCATTTCGTCGCCGTGTTGTTTTTGCCCGGTAAAAATGGTAAAGGCCGATTGGCTTTTGCGGTCCATTTCTATTTGAAAAACCTTCGAGCAGAAGATGGCCGTTTGCCGGTCGTAATATTTTTCTACAAGATATAATATGAGGTTAAGGAACGAGTAAGCGCCACCGTTGGTGTAGATACCCTTTTCATCGGTTATCAAATTATCAGTTTGTAAATTGACTTCGGGAAAGGTGCTTCTGAAATTATCGGCCGCTGCCCAGTGGGTAGAGCAGGTTTTTCCATCCAATAAGCCCGATGAGGCCAATAAAAAAGCACCGGTGCAAATGGTTGCTACTTCTGCTCCATTCTTATATTGATTGGCAATCCATTCTACCATTGCTTTATTGCCCTTAACCGCCTTGTCGTAGTTATGGTTTAGTGAGGGAACGATAATAAGGTTGGTTTTAGTAATGGAAGAGATATGGGTATGCGGCTTCACGCTAAACAGGCCCTCGTAGTAATCTACCTTTTTAGCCAGGCCCGCCAATTGTATTTTAAATAACTCCTTGCGGCCAGTCTTTTTATAATAATCGTTTGCACGGCTGAAAATTTTATACGCGCCTACTATACTGCTAAGGTTGTTCTGCCCGTTGGGCACTACAATGGTTAAATGCTTCATGGCCTTTATTTGCAGTAAAGGTAGCAATAAGGTATGTCCAAATCAACCCACCAGAATGTCTATTTTGCACCCCTTGCAATTGGGAGCCCGGCCATACCTTTGCGCTACAAAATTTATAAAGCATGAGCACAACCGACTTTACCATTACTTTTTTAGTTGACCAGACACCGCAACAAGCATTTGAAGCTATTAATAATGTGCGCGGCTGGTGGAGCGAAAATATAGAAGGCCCTACCGATAAACTGAATGCAGTATTTACCTACCGCTATAAAGACGTGCACATTAGTAAAATGAAAGTTACTGAACTGGTACCCGGCCAAAAGGTAGTGTGGCAGGTGATGGAGAACCACTTTAACTTTACCAAAGATAAAACCGAGTGGACCGGCACCAGCATTGTATTTGACATAACTACGCAGGATGGTAAAACACAGGTGCGCTTTACACACCAGGGCCTGGGGCCACAATATGAATGCTTTGATATATGCAGCAACGCCTGGAGTACTTACATAAAGGGCAGCCTTAAAGATTTAATAAGCACCGGTAGCGGCAAACCAAACCCTATTGAGCATATAGTAAACGAGGCTGCCACACGCGCCGAAAAATTAAACGCCAACAATTACCACGTAAGTGTTAGTGTAAATGCAACCGCGCCTAAAACCTTCGACGCCATTAACAGCGTTGCCAAATGGTGGACGGAAGATTTTAAAGGCGACACCCAAAAGCTGAACAATGAATTTACCGTAACCTTTGGCGAAACGTATATTACGAGCAAGGTAACAGAGCTGGTGCCCGGCAAAAAAATTGTGTGGCTGGTAACCGATTGCAACAAGCACTGGCTTAAAAACAAAAAAGAGTGGGTTGGCACTACTATGGTTTGGGAACTTGAAGAAGCGGGCAACAAAACCAAAATTAATTTTACCCACCTTGGGCTTGTGCCTGGTTTAGAATGTTACAACGGCTGCGAAAATGCCTGGAACAGTTATATAAAAAGCAGCTTACTAAAGTTGGTTAACGAGGGCAAAGGCAAGCCGGAGGTGGTGTAAGCAGTCTGAAATAATACCTCATACAATATGTAAAAGGCATTGTCAAACATGGCAATGCCTTTTGTTTTTCGCTACGGAGCCTCAGCTGATATTAATTACTTAAAGCTTTTATATTTAAATTACAAAACCACCATTTATGAAAGCATTGCGCCTACTCCCATTACTGTTCTTTTTTTTCAGCAGCGCTGCGCTTGCGCAATACAGCGCCACCAGCAACCAGGAGGCTATTTTTCAGAAATTTTTAAAAACGAAAAAACTGGTAGTAGAGTTATCGGGCAATGCAGAGTATGATAGCGCCCTAACGGCTGCTGTTACCAAATATTGGAAACTAAACCCGATTGAGTTTGTAAGCCCCGAAAAAATGGATGGCAAAATGCGTAACGAAACCAGTGCGCTGCTGATGCCGATCAACATACAACAAACTACCATTGTAACCAGCGACCGAACATCGGCCAGCAGGCCCAACGACCAACTGGCACTGCTGGTTGGCAACATAAATGTGCAATTTAATGATTACGACATGATTGCCTTTAGTGTGTTTGACCCCGATATGGGCTTTGTAGGTAAATTCAATTATAAGGAAGACATAGGCAAATCGCTGATGGCAATAACATTCAGGCTAAATGATGTAATTGCCACTTTGTGCGAAACAGTAGAGCTGATACGCAAAGATGACGGTAAATTTAGAAATGACCCTATTGAAGGTGTAAAATACATGAACAATAAATTTTACAACCCGCGTATAACCGTACTTAAAACCAAAACCCTTTACATAAATGCAAAGGACATTAAACATGCTGACCGTGTTGCAGGTGTGTACCCGTATAAATTTAAAGTGGTTAGCGATGAGGAGTATAAAAAGATTGTAAAGGCTGGCGGAAAGGATGTGGTGTATATGGTTGTAAATTACAGCTTGTGGGGAGGTATATCGCTGATAGACGCGGAGGAGCATAAATGTGTTGGCGGTATATTTTATGGCCTTACACCAGCTATAGATGAGCGCGATATGGGTGCGCTTACCAAATTGATTGAAAAAGTAGAGAAAGGAAAAAAGTAAAAACAACGCTGCATTTAGATACCAACAAAACACCTGCATTAATTATATGCTATTAGCTATTAACCCCAAGCTGCCCATGCGCAATAAGGCAGCTACTAAAGATTTTTATATAAATAAGCTGGGCTTTAAACTATTTGGCAGCGCCGATTACGATGGCTACCTGATGGTAGAAAAGGATAACATACAAATTCACTTTTTTGAGTTTAAAGAGCTTGACCCTGCACAGAACTACGGGCAGGTGTATATACGCACTACTGAGATTGAGACCTTATATGCAGGTATTATAAATACCGGCCTGCAGTTAGGCCCAGCCTATCAATTGCAAACTAAACCCTGGGGGCAAAAAGAGTTTGCTTTGCTGGACCCGGATAATAACCTGCTTACATTCGGTCAGAGCGTTTAGTTACTACTATAACTAAGCGGCAGATTTTTAAACTAAATACAAGCGTAGGCAGAATCATTTTTTGGAACTTACTGCCGGCAGGTATTTTCTAAATTCGTTTACATCGCCATAGGCGGCCTATGCTGCCAGAAACTACGCAGTGCCAGGGGTATTCTGCTTTCTGATTAAAATTGTACAGATAAGTTCTTTATAATATTCAATTATAATGGCACCTATTTGCACACGAAAATGCCCTAAAACAAGTAAAAATGCTGCAATAGCTGCTTTTGCGTGATAAATTACAAAAATACAATCTAACAAATTCGTTTTTTAAAAATTAAGACCCTACCATTGCGCCGACATATGTGACTTTTTTTGCAAAAGACAGGCTCACACTAACGGACTAAGTACTTTATTTAATTTTTATAACTGTTACCTAAAGGTTACATGGCCATGGGTAGCAGGGTTGTAATCTATTCAATCATCGCTCACAAAAACCGGAATTGCCAAAAGCGGGAATAAACAAATGATGGCGCCAAAAAAATTTATTCCTTTAATTAAAGAGAGAGGCGACACACGACCTTTCGCTAAAACCCCTGATTATGAAATTTTTAACCATCCCCTGTAAAAGCTTAAGGCTTTTATCATTGCTTTTAATTGCACTCTCCATTCTGCCGCAGGCCGCTAAGGCATCGCACTATATGGGCGGAGAAATTACTGTAACCTACGTAACCGGTAATACCTACCGCATTACCCAGAAAATATACCGCGATTGTGCCGGTGTTGCTTTGGGTACTACTTCTGTAGTTAATGTTACGTCTTCAGTAGCCAATACATCTTATACCCTTAACCGTACCAGCGTAATTGACCGCACTATTTTGTGCCCCGGCCAGGTTTCGCGTTGTGCAAACGCAGCCGGTGTTCCGGGTACCGAAGAGCACATATACTCAGCTGTAGTTACATTAGTGCCTAACGTAACCTACACTATCTCATCTACACTTACGGCGCGTAATAATGCTATAACCACGCTTACCAGCCCGGGCTCGCAGGATATGTTTTTATCTACTGTGTTCCGCACCGAGGCCAACAATAGCTCGCCGCAGTTTTTAAATCTGCCTATTGGTACATATTGTATTAACCAGCTGGCCTCTTTATCGCCTAACGGGTTCGACCCCGATGGCGATGCGCTGGTTTTTTCGCTTGTAAATGCACGCCGTTCAGCAGCCAGCATTGTACAATACAGTGCCGGTTTTAGCGGCCTTAACCCGTTTAATTCATCATCTGCAATTACTATCAACCCCAATACAGGCCTGTTATCTTTTACCCCTACAGTAGCTAACCAGATACCGGTTATATGTGTACGTGTAGAAGAATACCGCAATGGGTTAAAGATAGGCGAAATTACACGCGATGTGCAGCTGCGCATGGTTAGCTGTGCCAGTAACTCTGCACCGGCGCTTACGGCGCTGCCAAGCGTGGTAGTGCCTGTGGGCCAGCAGTATTGTGTAAACGTAGCGGCCACCGATGCCGATAACAATGCTATTGCACTTACCGCTACCTCGGGTATTATACCACCGGCTACTTTTACACTGGGCACCTCGGGTGCTGGTTTTGCCAACGGTACTTTCTGCTTTACACCTACTTTAGCCCAACAGGGTAATACGTATTCGGTATCTATTAATGCTATAGATAATGCCTGCCCACAGCCGGCTTCTGCGGTGCGTACCTTTAATGTTACTGTGCCTGCACCTTGCAATGTAACTATCAATGCCAGTGCTACACCGGCCAGCTGCGGCGCCAGCGATGGCACTGCTACGGCATCGCTTAGCGGTGGCATAGCCCCTTACCAATACCAGTGGAGCGGCGGTGCTGCCCCATCTACCCAAACAAGCTTAACCGGTTTAGCGGCCGGTACTTACTGTGTAACCATAGTAGATGGCAACAGCTGCGTGGGCCAAACCTGCGTAACCGTTACCGGTGGCGCATCGCCGGTGCAGTTAACTGCCGATGTGGTAAACAATACCTGCGGATTGGGTAATGGCAGCATTACGCTATCGGCTACCAGTGGTGTAGCGCCTTATACCTTCTCTATTAATGGTGGTGCGGGCCAATCATCGGGCTTGTTCGAAAACCTGCCTGCCGGTACTTATACAACAGCTGTAACCGATGCCAGCGGATGCGGGGCTACTACCGGCACTGCTACACTATTAGATTTGGCTGATGTATCACCACCAACCGCTAACTGCCGTAACATAACCCTGCTGCTGGATGCCTATGGCAACGCCGCTACTACAGCCGAAGCAGTTAACAACAACTCGAGCGATGAGTGCGGAGCTGTAACGCTGCGCCTGTCGCAAACCGATTTTGATTGCAGCCACTTAGGCGAGAACATGGTTACACTGTATGTAACCGATGGCAATGGAAACCAATCTACCTGCCAGGCTACTGTAACTATAGAAGATTACCTGGACCCGGATATTCACTGCAAAGCGGCTACCCTGGTACTGGATGCTACCGGCAATGCTACCTTAACCACTGCCGATGTGCGCGACCACGACCACGAGAACTGCACCGTAGTATCGCTTACGCTATCTAAAACCAGCTTTAACTGCAGCAACCTGGGTCCTAACTATGTAGACCTTACAGCTGTAGATAACAGCGGCAACTCATCTACCTGCCAAACTTTGGTAACAGTAGTAGATAACGAAGCACCGGTGGCTAATTGCCAGAACATAACCGTAGCATTAGTGGGCAGTGAAGTTACTATTACTGCTGCTGAAATAAATAATGGCAGCACCGACAACTGCGGTATAGCCTCATTAACCCTTGACAATAGCATATTTGGCTGTGGCAACCTGGGTGCTAACACGGTAACATTAACTGTAACCGATGCCAGCGGCAACGCTACCAGTTGCCAGGCTACTGTAACTGTAATAGATAACGAAGCACCGGTGGCCTATTGCCATAACTTAACGGTGGCGCTAAACGGCAATACAGCATCTGTTACCGCAGAAGAACTGGACAGCGAAAGCTCCGACAACTGTGGTGTAGCATCAATAAGCATTGATAACGGCACCTTTACCTGTGCTAATTTGGGCCCTAACACAGTTACCTTAACCGTAACCGATGCCAGCGGCAATTCATCAACCTGCCAGGCTACAGTAACTGTAGTAGATAACGAAGCGCCAGTGGCTGTTTGCCAAAATGTAACTGTTACTTTAAGCGGGGGCACTGCTACCGTTACAGCTGCGCAAGTAAACAACGGCAGCAGCGATAACTGCACTATAGCATCTTTAAGCCTTAGCAATACAGAGTTTACCTGTGCTAACATTGGCAACAACACAGTAACCCTTACAGTTACCGACCAATCGGGTAATTCATCTACCTGCGATGCTACTGTAACAGTAGTAGGCAGCATACCGGTGGTAAACATTACCGTAAACCCATCGCCTGCTGTGCAAAATGGTTTGCCTAATACAATTTACCTGGGTTATGGTGCGCAGAGCGTAACACTTACCGGCACCGGTGCATCTACATATGTATGGAATGCATCTGCAAGCCTAAGCTGCACTAACTGCACAGCTACCACAGCATCGCCTACTGCTACTACTGCTTATACCGTTACCGGTACTAACCAGTATGGTTGCACCGCATCAGCAAGCAAAACCATATGTGTAATAGAGGCCCGCGACTTTGACAAGAAAGGTAAAGCTACCGGCAAAGTGCTTATCTGCCATATTCCACCGGGCAACCCTGCCAACTCGAACACCCTTAGCGTAAGCGCTAATGCCATACCTGCGCACCTTGCACACGGCGACGTATTAGGCGCTTGCGGTGCCGTTTGCGGCAGTGCTAAAACCGACGAAGATGGCGGCGCAGAAGCTATGATAACAAATGGCGATGCAGCTGCTGAATTGCAGGTTAGTGTTTATCCAAACCCATCGGCCGGCCAGTTTAATGCAAAGGTTGCCGGTAACACCAGCGATGAGATTGAGATTAAAATATTTGATGTTTTAGGCCAATTGGTTGAATTTAAAACAGGCCTTGCTAACCAAAGCGAATACACCTTTGGCAACAACCTTACTGCTGGTATTTACATGGTAGAGGTTAAACAAGGCGAAAACAAACAAGTGGTTCGTGTAATTAAATCGAACTAATTTTTGCAGTTAAATCACAAAGCAAAAAGCCGCTGTATGCAAATACAGCGGCTTTTTTTAGGCCCGGCCTATCAATTGCAAACTAAACCCCGGGGGCAAAAAGAGTTTGCTTTGCTGGACCCGGATAATAACCTGCTTACATTCAGTCAGAGCGTTTAGTTACTACCTGACTGCCACCGGGTTACGGCAAAGTTGGTATCTGCCGGTTTCTTTTTTAGGTTTGCCGTAATGAGAAAGATATTTGCTTTTTCTTTTTTGGCTATTTTGCTGCTTAACACCTTTGGGTATTTTGTATCGTTTAGTGTAAAACGATACCATATACGCAGGCAGGTTGAGCGCTTATTAAAGCAAGAGGCTAAAAAGCATACACAGCAGTTTACTTTTACCCCCAACCAATTTAAACGCCTGCGGCGCTGCGAAAATGGTAAAGAGTTTAGTATGGGTGGCTATATGTATGATGTGGTTAAAACAGAATTTAAAAATGGTAGTTTTATTTTAACCGCCTACTGCGACCATAAAGAAACCAACCTGTTAGGAAAATTTTCGGCGCTGTTTGGCAAACAAACCGCGCATACCAATAGTAAAATACCACTGCCGGTTTTCAGCCTTATGGAATTTATACCCGCAGGCACTTACTGGCAATGCCAGGTGCCTGAACTATGCATAGGCATATTTGCTTTATACAAAGCACCTGTGCTAAAGTTAGCATTGGATGTGGCCTCTCCCCCGCCCGATAACAGCGCTTGCTAAAACAGAACCGCTAAACTTTAGATAGTGCCGATAACGCAACCCAGCATTGCGAGGCACCGCTATGCTATTTATTTAAATACCCAAAAATTTACGAATGAAAAATATAATTATACCCTGCATATTGCTATTGTATGCAATGAATGTATACAGCCAAAACGATTCTACCACCCAACAAATAAACCTGGGCGAAGTAGAAATTAAAGACAGCCTGAGCGCTGCAAAAAAACCACTCTACCAACCGGTAGCCGTATCCAGTATAGGCGTTACCGAAATTAAACGGGGCACCGGTATTTTGCTGGACGATGCCATTAATACGAACATGCCCGGCGTTTATATGCAACGCAGAACTTTTTCGGCGGGGCAGCAGTTTAATATACGCGGCTACGGAAACGGAGCCCGCGGAACCAACGGCGTAAACAGCAACTTTGACGGCCAGGGCTACAAAGTGTATTTAAACGGCATACCGGTAACCGATGCCGAAGGTATTACCCTGATGGATGATATCGACTTTGGTTCGGTAGGTAATGTAGAGGTGATTAAAGGCCCCTCGGGCACTTTATACGGCCAGGCTATTGCCGGTGTGGTAAACTTAAAAACCATTAAGCCACAGGCAGGTAAAATTTCAATAGGGCAGGATATTATGGCAGGCAGCTACGGCCTGCAACGCTATACCACGCACCTGCAAATTGGTAAAGAGCGTTCATCGGTATTGGTAAATTATGGCAAACAACTTTACAAAGGTTTTATGCCACACACCGCTTCTAATAAAGATTTTGTAAACTTTATTGGCGAGTTTACACCCAACGCACGCCAAACCGTAACCAGTTACTTTGGCTTTAGCCGCAGCAACGATGAGCGCAACGGCGAGTTAACCCCGCTGCAATACGATACGCTGAATTACTCGGGCAACCCTGCGTATATCAAAAACAATGCACACAGCAATGTAATGAGCATAAGGTTAGGTGTAGGCCATACGTATAAATTCCACGAGTATGTATCTAACACTACTTCGGTATTTGGCACCGGGCTTATAAGCAATGTAAGTTCTGCCGGTGGCTGGACGGACAAGTCGTCAATCAACTATGGCCTTCGTTCTTCCTTCGATACCCGCTTTCCGTTAGGCAAAGGTTTTACCCTTTCGGGCAACACCGGCTTAGAAGCACAAATGCAAAATGCACAAACACTGGGCTACCCTATGGTAACCGATAGCAGCAACATCACGGGCTATAACATCATTGGCACTCTGCGCAGCAACCAGTACACTATATCAAAAACAATAGCAGCCTTTACCGAATGGACATTGGCTATGCCTTACGATTTCTCTTTAACCGCAGGTTTTGGTTATAGCGCCCTGGGCATTGAGTTGAACGACCGCTTTTATGTGGCCAGCAACAATAACCCAAGCAACCCTAACGGCACACATAAGCCATCGCAGTATAAAAACAAATTCACTAAAATGTTTTCGCCGCACGTAGCTATCAATAAGGTAATTACAAAGCAGGTATCGGTATACGCATCGTTTAGCCGTGGCTACA
Organism: Chitinophagales bacterium; assembly: GCA_044228435.1. Taxonomy (GTDB): domain Bacteria; phylum Bacteroidota; class Bacteroidia; order Chitinophagales; family LD1; genus Bog-950. The sequence continues at coordinate 74,708 of JBGAUW010000008.1, read as the reverse complement.
AAGCCCCTGTAAGTTCTTATTTCTTTATTCCGCTTACCGGCGAGGTGCTTACTAACTTAAAGCCGGAACTTGGCACGCAATACGAAATAGGCTCGAAGGGTTCGTTGCTTAGCGACAGGCTTATCTACGATGTAGCCTTGTTTTACACCATGTATACCGATAAGATGACCACCATTGCGGTGCCTAATGCTGCCAACACAGCAACCTCGTATGTATACGTAGCAAATGCAGGCAAGCAAAATAACCTGGGCTTAGAAGTGGCTATCCGCGCTGTAGCTTACAAAAGCGATAAGTTTGTAAAAACATTCTCGCCTTTTGTAAACCTGGCGTATTCGTATTTCCGCTATGGCAACTTTAAATTTCAGCAGCTAAGCGGCGATAAAAAAACAACGGTAGAAGTTGACTTTAGCAAAAACGTAGTGGCCGGTGTTCCGCCAATTACATTTAACGCCGGTTTCGATTTTGTTACCAAACCGGGTTTATACCTTAATGCCACTTATTCGTTCCGCGATAAAATGTATTACACATCCGACAATAAAAACCAAACCAAACAATACCATTTGCTAAATGCTAAAATTGGTTTTCAGCGTGTGTTTATTAACCACATTGGTATAGATGCTTACTTTGGGGTAAACAATATTACCGGTTACCAAAACTACGCTATGGTGTTTTTAAACCAGTTGCCCGATGCTTACTTACCGGCACCGCGCAAAGCGAATTTATTTGGAGGTGTTAACCTTAAATATATTTTTTAAATCAATTAGTAAAGCAGGCAGCGTATGCTGCCTGCTTTTATTATAAAACTATACTATGAAAAACCTGTTTAAAATAGCCATAGCCTGCCTGCTGCTTTCCGGTTGCGGACGCTTTGGCAATAAGGATACTAATGCGCCGCAGGGCAACCGTATTGTGTGCATTGCCAAACAATACAGCGAAATTATTTTTGCCTTAGGCGCACAAAAAGATATTGTGGCGGTAGATATATCGAGCACCTACCCGCCCGAAATAAAAAAACTGCCTACCGTTGGTTACCACCGTGCGCTTAGTGCCGAAGGTATATTAGCCGCCAAACCCGACCTTATATTACACGATAACAACATAGGGCCCGAGCATGTGGTAAAACAACTGGAAGATTTAAAAATACCTATGAAGGTATTTGCCAACAAGGGTAATACTATTGACAGCACCAAAATGCTGATACGCGAAATGGGTGCTTACTTTGGTAAAGAGGCCGTAGCCGATTCGCTGTGTAATAAGCTGGATGCCGATATGGCTTTGGCTTTAGAGGCTGCCAAACAATACAAAGATACCGTGAAGGTGCTGGTGATACACTTTGGACAGGCATCGAACATTTACCTGGTAATGACACAAAAAAGCACAGCTGCCAAGCTGATTAACTGGGCAGGCGGAAAGATGTCGGTAGTAGATGAAAAGGGAATGAAACAACTCTCGGCAGAAGTGGTAGCGGCATCCGATCCGGATGTTATTCTGCTAACCGATTTTGGTTACGACCGCTTAGGCACCCCCGAAAAAATAATGGAACTGCCGGGAATATCGGGCACTACTGCTGCTAAAAACAACCGCATTTACCGGGTTGAAGAACACGATATGGTTTACCTGGGGCCACGTACCGGCCAAACTATTTTAATGCTGCAAAAATTAATACACCAGGGTGGTGCGCAATAAACATATTGCTGTAACAGCAGGTTTGCTTTTGGCGTTGGTAATTGCCGCCTTTGCATCAGTTTGCTTTGGTGCAGTTAACATAAGCGGCAACGAAATACTATCGGCCCTGCAAAAACACTTTGCCGGTGCAAGCAACATGAGTTTAAACGAACGTATTTTTATGGAGATACGTTTGCCGCGTGCTATACTGTGCCTGCTGGTAGGGGCGGGTTTAGCTGTGGGCGGCACCTTAATGCAGGCTTTGTTCCGCAACCCTATAGTTGAACCGGGGCTGGTAGGCACCAGCAGCGGAGCGGCTTTTGGTGCAGCCTTGTATTTTGTATTAGGCGCAACCTTTAAACTTAACCTTGGCGAATGGACTTTGCCCTTTGCGGCATGCGCCGGTTCGGTGCTATCTACCACGCTGGTATTTTTTCTATCGCAATCGCAACAAACCGGTAAAAGCTCTATTGTAGCCCTGTTGCTTACCGGCATAGCCATTAATGCGCTTTTTATGAGCGGCGTTGGCTTTTTAAGCTACATAGCGCGCGACCCACAGGCACGGTCAATAACGTTTTGGGGCATGGGAACCTTATCAGGCGCTAACTGGCACTCGGTGGCTATAGTGGGCTTTACCACCATAGCCTGTATACTGCTGGCACTGCGCTATGCCAAACACCTTAACGCACTTATTATTGGCGAAGATGAAGCGCAACTGCTGGGCGTAAACATTAAAAGGCTAAAGCTGACGGTGCTTTGCATTAATGTAGTAATGGTAGCTACGGCTACCGCTTTTGTAGGGGTTATAAGTTTTGTGGGCCTGGTGGTGCCACACCTGCTACGCATGACGGGCGGCTCGGAAAACCGTGCGCTGATAAGCAACAGCGCTTTGCTGGGCGGTTTGTTTTTAAGCATAGCTGACCTTGTTGCCCGTATGTTGGTAAGGCCTGCCGAGCTACCCATAGGTATTGTAACCTCGGTAGTGGGTGTGCCGGTATTTATTTTTTTACTGCGTCGCAAAACCTATCTATTTTAAATGCTTAGTGCAAAAAATATATCGTATAGCATTGGCGGCAAAGCCCTGTTAAGCAACGTATCGGTGGCATTTGAACCGGGCAAGCTAAACTTAATTATAGGCCCTAATGGCGCAGGTAAATCAACCTTAGTAAAGTTGCTGGCTAACCAACTGGCACCGCAACAAGGACAAATTTATTACGGCAACACCGACCTTAAAACTATTGGTATTGCACAACAAGCCTGTATACGCGCTGTGCTATCACAAAGTATAGAGCTAGCCTTTCCGTTAACGGTGGCCGAAGTAGTTATGATGGGGCGCTACCCCCACTTTACCGGTAAACCCGAAAAGAAAGATAAAACTGCTATGGAACAGGCCATGCGCTTTTTTGATGTATGGGATATGGCCGATAGAAACTACCTAACGCTTAGCGGCGGCGAAAAGCAGCGCGTAAACTTTGCACGGGTAGCCGCACAAATATGGCAACCGGTTAAAGATGGCTGCCGGTATTTATTGCTGGATGAGCCCCTTACATTTTTAGATATTTACTACCAGTACCAGTTTATGTATAAAATACAGGAACTGCTGCATGGCAGCGATATTGTAGTAGCCGGTGTTGTACACGATTTAAACCTGGCGGCCAAATTTGCTCACCATCTCGTGTTGTTGCATCACAGCAAGGTGCTTGCGGCAGGAGATAAACAACAAGTGCTTACAGTAGAAAACATACAAACTGCATACCGCTTACTGCCCGTAATAAGGAACAACGATGATGGTTTGCATTTATCTTTTTAGCCACCGGCATTTAGCGACACCAAATGCTTTACCAAATTATCTTTTGCGGTAAGGCCCATTTTCTTTTTAATGCGGTAGCGTTGCTGCTCGTAGCTTTTTTCGCCCTGGCCGTAAAGTTTGCTTAACTCCTTATTGGTCATACCGGTTTGAAACAGGGCGCATAAATTTATTTCGAGGTTGCTTAACGTGGGATATTTGGCAGAGAGCACGGCAAACAGCTTTTGGTTTACCTCGCTCATTTTATGTTGCAGGGTAGCTTTATCCTGCTCGGTAATCTTTACACTGTCAATTTTTTTAGCGATGGTGGCTACCAAAGCCCCTACTTCCAGTTCCTTTTTCTTTAACGATTTTACATACACCTTTAAATCATCCAACACCTGTATTTTTTCGTGCAGGTTTAGCGATATTGATTGCACCTCTTTTTTCAACCCGTAAATCTCCTGCTCCATTAGTTTTTCGGTAAGCTCGCGCTGTTTTAACTCAAATTGGGCGGTTACAGCATCCATTTTTTGTTTGCTGGTAATGCGCGCTTCTTCTTCGGTTAAAGTACGCTCGCTAAGCAGGTAATCGTACGCCTTAATCAGTTTGGCCGGGTCGTTGGTCTGTTTGCCCCAGGCCAAATAAATGTAGTGTGCCTCCCTATAGCATTGCCATACCATTTTTACCTGCTTGGTCTTCAGCACATATTTTTTAAACTCCTCAATATAATAAGCAGCCAGTTCGTAATTGCCCGATTGATATTCTAAACGAGCTAAGGCTGGCAACAGTTTTTCGCGGTTATCGCTTTTTTCGTCGCCTTTTAGCTGTTTGCTGCTAAGTATAAAAGCCTTTTGCTTATCCAGATAAAAGGTGCGGTCTTTATCATCCAGCTTATAATCGCGTAAATACAGATAGCACATTTGCGCTGCGCTTATATAAGTTAGGTTTAGCAGGTTAGCATAACCGGTATCGCTTTTTAGAATCTCTACTTGTTTTTCTGCCCAGCCTATCGATGCTACCATATCCTTCAGACAGTAGTAGTACTCCTGAAAGAAGTGATAAACATTCCACTTGTTATACAACGCCACCTCACCGGTTTCTACCAGCTTAAGCGAAGCTTGCAGGTAGGGCAATGCCGAATCGAACTCTAAAATTTCGAGGTAGATGCAGGCTATGTAGCAGGCAAAAATGGTGTAGTTGTTATTATACCATACGCCACGGTCTTCTACCTGCGCCAACTTAGCCAGTGCCTGCAGGCAAACTTCCAACTGTTTGCTCACTTCGTTTTTCTTCATCAATAAAAACGAAACCCGGGTCAGGTATATTATTTCGCACTTTAAAGATATCTTATCCAAAAAGCGTTTCTCCATTTCGCTAAGCACCACTTCAGCATCAGCTACGTTTCCTTTTACAAAGTAGTGCCTGGTTTTGGTTAGCAATACGGTGGCCGCATCGTCGTATAAGCCCTTCTTTTCAAAATAGTTTAATGTTGCCTGCTCTGTTTTCTCGTTGGGCACATACACATCGCGTATTACATCAATCAGCATTTGCAGCAGGTTAACCTTAGCGGTTATATAACTATCTGCATTCTTTTTATGCTGGCTGCAAAAAGCTTTTAGCTCCTTTTCGGCAAGGCCAACATCCTGCGATATTAAATCGTTAATGTGCGCTAACTGTTCGGTTGCTTTCTGCATAAGGGCATTAAAGTAACTAACTATTACTTACCGGTGTTTAATTTTAAAAGGTGGGTAACCAGTTTATCATCGTTACCCAGTCCCATTTTCTTTTTAATGCGGTAGCGGTGCTGTTCGTAGCTTTTCTCGCCCTGTCCGTACAGCTTGGCAAGCTCCTTATTGGTCATACCGGTTTGAAACAAACTGCACATGCGTATTTCCAGGTTAGAAAGCGAAGGATATTTTTCGGCCAGTACCGTGTTCATATGCTGATTGCTGTTACTTATTTTTTGCTGCAGCATCGCCTTATCCTCTTCGGTTATTTTTACCGAGTCTATTTTTTTGGCTATCGTGTTTATCAGCTGGCGGGTTTCCAGTTCCTTTTTCTTAAGCGAGTTTACATATATTTTTATCTCATCCAGCACCTGAATTTTTTCGTGCAGGTTTAGGGTAGTCAGTTGAACTTCTTTACTCATGGCATCTATTTGCTGCTTAAGCAGGGTTTCGTTTAATTCTTGCTCTCTTATTTTAAACTGCAATTCGAGGGATTGTATGCGCCTGTTAAGCACCTGCTTGTAATACTTATCCGTCATTAGCCGCGTTTGCTCGGCGCAGCGGGCGGTGCGGTAGGCCATCCGGTAATCAGCACTGGCAATTGCCTGCGTTTTATAAATTGTATGGGCCGTTAAATAAGCCTGCGCTAAAAACCGGATATGGCCAAACCGGTAAAAGATCCGAATGGCTTTTGCTACTGCCTGCAGTGCAGTTGGCAGTTGCCCCTGTTGCAATAAAAAACCGGCCTTGGTGTAATAATAAAATGCATTGTTTGCTGTAATAAAACTATTGGCTACAAGCTTATCGGCCTTACTTATCCATAGCAATTGTTGCTGCAGGTTAGCGGCATACTCCGGGTCGGTGGCACTTAACTGCCGGTTGCGCAGGCTGTATGTATTTACCAGGTTAGTAATAGCGCCATACTTAGCAATGGCATTGTATTTTCGCTTACCGGTTAATGCTACCAGCTCTATAAGAGTCTTCAGCGAGTTTTCGCGCTCGCGTATGTTTTCGTAGTGCATTACATACGAGTATAGCAGTTGCTCTGTCAGCAAATCACACAATGCATACGCCTCAATCTCTTTTTCTACCTGCTGCATGGCTTCAACCGCGTCGGCGGGTTTATAATAATTGCTTTGCGTGCGGCTGCGGTATAACCTTGCTATGCATAACAAACTGTTGCGCCACGATGCTTCTATTTCGTATTTATTTAAAACAGATTCCGCCTCCTGGGCCAGGCGCACAAAATCTTCGTAGTAGCCATTCTTTTCGCTATACGGGCAACTAAACACGTAGTAGCAAGCGTAAGCCAATGGGCTGCTTTCTATCTTAAATGTTTCGGGGAACAAAATCCTCAGTTTATCAGCTTCCTCTAACCGGCCAATCACTATCCAGCCATACATATGCCAAACCACTACCAAAGCAGCCTTCTCGTAGTTTTTAGTATGGTTATAAAAGGCAAGTAATTCCTTCTGCTCTAAATCAAGCCCCTCAAAGCGCTGCAGCAACACGTTTACTATAAGGTAAAGCAGTTGTGCATCGGCCGTTAGGGGGGTAAAGCCTTTTTTACTCTCTACGGCACTCAGTTTATCCAATTCAAGCAGTGCCCCTTCGGGGTTAAGCCACACCTGCTCAAAAATGTGTTGCAACTTTTTATTTTCTAAAAAGGGCTTTTTCATGGCGCTAAGTTAACCGGTTTAACAAGCCGCGCAGGGTTTGTAGTGCATTTGTAGTGCCTTGCTTAAAAAGCCTATGCCAATATTTGCGCTCATAATTTACACCTAATCATATACCGCCTAAGTTATTAAAATTTTTGCCTTAACCACTTAAACACGTATTGCTCAAACAAAAAAAATCCCTGACTATGAATCGTAAACTTTACCTGTTTTTTGCCCTGGCGCTCGGCTTGCTGCTTGCGCCCGTTGGCAGCCAGGCACAGTCGCCTACCATGTGTAGCGGCAATTGCTTAAACTTAATATCGGGTGGCTTTGGTTATGCCAACGCCGGCGATAGAACCTTGTACAACAACCTATCGGCTATCACTATCCAGGCATGGGTAAACACTACATCGTTCCCTTCAGAAGGAGCTTTTCAAACCATAGTAGGTAAATGGGGCGATGCCGCAGTAACCGATAACCAATTTGAGCTTTGCATGACCCGCATAGGTGGTATACAGTACATACGCGCACAAATAGCTATTGGCGGTACAGCATATACTATTCATGCCCCCAGCAATATAGCGCTTAACACATGGGCGCATGTTGCGTTTACGTGGCAATCGGGCGGTATACCGGCCATCTATATTAACGGTACAGCTATAGCTACCAGTGCCAGTGCTATAACCGGTACTATTAATAATAGTTCGGTTTATAATGTAGTGATGGGCTTTAACAACCGCAATGGCGAGCAGGCTTTTCCGGCATACCTGGATGAAGTACAGGTGTATGGCGTAGCTTTAACACCGGCCCAAATAAATACCTACAAAAACTCAACGCTTTACAATGCGCCTTTTTACAGCAGCTTACGCGGCTATTGGAGGTTTCAGGACCCTGCAAATAACTTTGCCAATGAAATTGCGCCTAACACAGGCGTAGGCTTATCGCAAAGCACCAGTTACAGAGGCTCAATTATCCCCTGCCAGGTGCCTGATTTTAACCCTAACGACACTTTGTTAACCTTTCCTGCAGGTAACAATACTATATTATTGGTCTTCCAGAACCTTGTTGGCATTTATCCATTCTCAGACCCGGCATTAGGCTCTTTAAAATTTGTAATATACCGCGATAGTGTGGCTATTGACACAGTTACTCCTCAGTACGGTGGCTTTACCTATACCGATAATACTTTAACCAAGTGTAGAAATAAATACTTTGGAAAACAGATTTGGGTATATCCTAACGGTACCATTTTAGGCGGTAGTGCATCTAATACAGTAACCGGTGCTACGCCCGATTATGGATTTAGGGCCAGCCAGGGTTTATACGCAACTAAAACAGTACTTACCTGGAACAATCTATCGGGTATTGCTACCGGAGGTTATGAAATACGCAGAGACGGACAAATAATTGCGCAGATAACTAACCCCAATGCAACTACCTATACCGATTTTGATGGCACACCGGGCGTTCGTTACGAGTACAGGTTAATACCTATCAGCAACCCTATGGGCACCTATTTAGTATGCGACGAAACCGGTTGGGTTAAAGAAAACGGCCGCCTGAGCGGATATGTGCGCTCGCCTTTAAGTGCCCCGGTATCGGGCGTTATTGTAACTGCAACCGGCAATGTACTAGGCCAAACCTATACTTATAGCGACACGACCGATGCATCGGGCTATTACGAAATACGAAACATATATTATAACGACGAGGCTACCTATACCATTACACCCAGCAAGGGCACGCACCAGTTTAATCCGCAAAGCCTTGAGCGCACACTTGATTTATTAGCTTTTAACGGACCGCAAGCCAACTTTACCGATACCAGTGTGTTTACCATTTCGGGCCAGGCCTATTTTCCTAACCAGTTAGGTGCTACCGGTTGCGGTGCTGCCAATGTGAAAGTTTTGGTAAACGGCCAGGATGTAGGTGTAGTAACCAATGCTACGGGCCAATATACCTACACTGCCCAGGATGAAGGCACCTATACCTTTACACCGGTTTACCCTAACCATACTTTTACACCAGCCAGCAGCACACAGCAGGTTGTAGATAATGTACCCAACGTAAACTTTAAAGATATAACTACGGATACACTGTGGCTTGATCTGAAAGGTTACTGCGAAACGCAAATAGCCACTAACTTTACATTTAAAATAGAGGGCACAAGTTCAGTTGGTTGCTATAGCCTTACTGTTCCTGTAGCAGGCAACCTGATAGGTGGCCTGCCGGTAGTATTACCTGCGCAACAATACAGCGTTGAGCTGTTTAGTGTAAACAGCGGCAACGCAAATGCCGATGCAGCTATTAAAAGCTCTTTTCAAAACTTAGGCAGCCTTTTACGGGTAGTTGATTTACGTAACCGCGACTCGGTAACACAAATGACGGTAGTAAACAATCCACCGGTAATTAATATTGATACCCTTACGCTGGGCAATGGCCAGGTGGTAATTAGCCGCGATACAACTTATACATACGATACCTTGTTGCAAACTACTTACCCCGCAGCCGAAGCAAAATATGTATATGGCGGCAGGTTAAGTATTGAAATACTGGGTATAGACCGCGGCTGTAATAACAATGTAATATTTGCACAGGGCAACCTGTACCAAATGCGCGTGCGTGTTTGGCGCAACTACGTGTTTCAGGGCGCTTCGCCCTGCCCGGTAGATACCGGCCGCATTACTTTGTTCGATGATGTAAGCGATAGCAGCTTTATCTACTTTACGCTGGATACTTTCTTTGTAAACTATAACATTAACCCGGGCATACCTAATATATCTGCCAGCGGGCAACATCCTTACCAAAAGTTTGTAACCATACATGCACAAACGTGGGATGCGCTTCCGGCCGATACTTCATTCTGGGCTATTGTAGAAGGTAACCGTTCGCTTACCAATACCTTTATTAGCAAAACACCCGAACTGCCTTTATTTATAGTGCACGATCCGGTTGGCGATGGAAGCACCACCAGCCTTACACAAGGCACTACCATGAGCTACAGTTACGAAACCGGGGTAGAAACCGGCAACAGCACTAATATTTTCGCCAATGTAAGTTTGGGCGCCGAAGTGCCCGTACCATTTACCGGTATAGTATTTAGTGCCGGCACCTCGCTGGACCTGGCCATGACAACCGACAAGGTTAACAGCAGCGGCACAGGTTTTAATGCCACGTTTACCACACTTAACAGCTACAACACCAGCGATGCAGAAGATTTTATTGGCGAAGATGCCGACGTAGTAGTAGGTGGTTCGTTTAACATGATATATGGCCTTAGCTACATTGTAAAGATTGATACGGCCGTATGTGCTGCCGATTTAGATACCGCATTAACCTGGGGCGCCGAAGATTTTGCCACTACTTATATGTATACCATCGGGCACATTAAAAACACTTTAATACCTCAGTTAGATTTTCTGATTGAGTTTTACAACAATCAGGGCAGCGACTCGGCTCTTCTTTATCAGAACTATAAAAACGTATGGCAGCAGGTGGTTGATAAAAACCACGATAACATTACCAATGCCGAATTTATTGAGAATCGTTCGTTTAGCGGTGGCGTAGCTTACAGCAACACCACATCCAATGAGAATACCAACTCTATGTCTATTTCATATCAAACTTCTATTGATAATACTATTGCCGCGGCCCTTAACATAGGTACCGAAAACAATAGCGTTTCGATAGGCACCGAAGTAAACTTTAACTGGACCACCGGCAAAAGCACCTCTACCGAAACAACCAACTCTAAAGAGGTAAGCTATACCCTGGTAGATGACGATGGCGGCGACTTTTTTAGTGTAGATATAAAGAAAGATAAAGTATACGGCACACCGGTATTTACCCTTGCAGCCGGCACCTCTTCTTGCCCGCACGAAGAAGGAACCCAGCAACGCGATTTCCCCGAAATATTGGTAACTACTCCTAACGTTCAAAATGTTCCGCTAAATACCCAGGCTACGCTTACTGTGCAAATGAGCAACTTTAGCGAAAGCCAGGAAACCCGCACTTATGAAGTAATAATTGACCCAAGCAGCAACCTTGAAGGCGCTGTGGTAAGATTAGCCGGACAGGTAATTACACAAGGCCCTGCATCGTTCACTATTCCTGCTAACGGTTCTATATTCGCAACACTTAGTGTAGAGGCCGGCCCTGTGGCTGTTGATTACAACGACCTTAAAATAGTTATCTACTCGCCATGCGATGGGGATATTATGGATGAGGCTTCGTTTAACGTAGGTTTTCAAAGCACCTGCAGCGATGTTACTTTGTTTACGCCAAGCAATAACTGGCTGGTAAACGATGCAAGCGATAGCCTGCGTATTACCTACGGTGGCTTTAATGTAAATGATACTTCATTACTGCAAATAGGTTTAGAAATTCGCCGCACCGGTCAAAGCTGGTCGGGTATTGCAACCTCTATAGTAAGCCGCGCGCAATTACAGCAAAATGGTTTGCCTTATTACGCTTTAGATTTAAACGTGAGCACTATGGCCGATGGCCCTTACGAAATACGCGCTTATGCTGATTGTGCTACCGCCGGCACGCGTTCATATTCGGTGGCGCTTAGCGGAGTAATAGACAGAACATCGGTAACCTTGTTTGGAACGCCTTCGCCTGCCGATGGTGTATTGAATATTAATGAAGAAGTAAGCGTAACCTTTAGCGAGGATATCGATTGCAGCCACTTCTTTAATCTGCAAACCTTAGTTCCATACTCGGTTAACTTAGTAAGGGCCGATAATGGCGATGCGGTTCCGTTTACGTATGTATGCGCTAACGATAAAATAATATTTACCATAGACCCTATTGCACTTAACAGCCTGCAAAATGTATTGCTTACAGCCAGCGTTACCGGTTTTTACGATGTAAACGGCAACATACAACAGCAACCTATTGTATGGAGCTTTATCATCAACAACAGCCCTGTATTTTGGCAACCAAGTGGTGTTAGTGCAAGTGTAGCCACCGGTGGTGCAGCTACCCTGCAAGGCACACTTAAAAACCTGAGCAACGCTTCGCAGGCATTTACTTTATCTTCTGTTCCGGCATGGTTAAGTCCAAGCGGCGTACCGGCCAGCATTGCACAGGGCGCTTCGCTTAACATTAACTTTAACGTTAGCGGCACCGGCTTAAACCCCGGCACTTATAACGATACAGTATATGCCGATTTTACCGGCCTTGGCGTTCAGCAGCCTTTATACATACAGTTAACTGTATATGCTAACTCACCTGCCTGGACGGTGGTAACACTGCCTTCGCAAATGAACATTATAGCTAACTTCTCGCTTACTACAGCTAACACACCGTTAAGTGTAGATGCTAACGACCGTATTGGTGTGTTCTATGGTAACGAGTGCCGCGGTGTAGCCAACATACAATACACACCGGCCGGCAATACCTATGCTGCTTATATTACAGTATATGGCAACAACAATGCAACACCGCAGGAAGTATTTGAATTCCGTATTTGGGATGCCAGCACCGGCACCGAATACCAGGCGGTAGAAACACAGGCCTTTGTAGAGAATGCACAGGTAGGCCAGCCTTTGGCACCTATGATTTTACACCCGGCTGGTATGGTACAACGCATACCACTGGTTACGGGCTCTAACTGGGTAAGCACTTACCTGCAACCTAACAACCCGGCCGTAACCGATATAATGAAATATACCACAGCCGCTACCGGCACCATTATTAAAACCAACGATAGCTATGCACAATACAGCAGCACCGGCAGCTGGTATGGCACACTGGGCAATATAGGCTGGCAAAAAAGCTACCAGATAATGGTAAACGCACCTGCCGAGTTACAGATAGTGGGCCAAAAACTTACCGATACTTTAACCCTACCGGTAGTTGATGGCTGGAACTGGATTGGTTTCCCACAAGGCAAAATAAATACGGTAGATGGTTTTATGCACTCGTTTGCCAGCAACAATAATGATGTGTTGCAAAGCAGCACCCAGTTTAGCACTTACGCCAGTGGCGCATGGAACGGAAGCCTGCAAAATATGCAGCCGGGCCGCGGTTATAAATTAAAGGCAGGCGCCACCGGCAATATATTGGTAGAGCCACGCAGCACCCCTAACTGGAGCCCCGATGTGTTTGGCACAGAGTTTAACATGAACGTAACGGCTGTAGTTAAGGCTAACGGCACCGAACTGATAGGCAACTTTGTGGTAGGCGCCTTTATTAACGGCACCTGCGTAGGCCTTTCGGCACCACAGGTAGCGGGTGGTTCCCCTCGCGTTTTCCTTACCCTGCACGGCGATGTAGCCAATAACAACCAGGGTCTTCAATTCCTGATTTACGATTATGCTACCGATAGCATTTACACACCAACGTATAATCCGCTTTTCTTTGTTACCGACCAGCAACAGGGCTCTATCGAAGATGCTTTTGTGCTTAACCTCGAAACACCACTGGCCGTGCGCAACGTAAACCGCGATGGCGACTTTGCACTACACCAAAACATACCTAATCCTTTTAACGGCAATACCATGATTCGCATTGATATGCCGCGCCAGGAACAGGTAACCCTTCAGGTATTTGATTATACCGGCAAGCTGATAGCCGAACCGGTTAACGGAACACTTACACAAGGGGCACACACTATTCAGTTTAACCCCGGCAACTTATCGGCCGGTATTTACTTCTACCGCATGCAGGCCGGCGAGTTTACCGCCACCAAGCGTATGGTAATACAATAAGCACAACTAACCGCTTTAAATACAAAAGCCCTCCGATTTTTCGGAGGGCTTTTTTGTTTTAGATACTTGCAAGGTGATTTGATAAAAATTTAGCGTGTCTATTGAATTAAAGTGCGTGCGAAGCACGCACAAAAGAGAGCTGTCATTGCGAGGAGGCTTTGCGACGAAGCAATCCCCTGCGCAGAAAGGGCTAATGCAGTTCTGACGCTATCGGTGCCTTTTGCCTTTGGGGATTGCCGCGTCGTGCGCAGAGCCGCACTCCTCGCAATGACGGGCTTGTGTGTGTGCGTGCTTCGCACGCACTTTGTTTTTAATTCTCTCTAATTCCCAGGCCACCTGGTGTTAGCCCCGCCAAGGGAGATGATACCATGATACCGGGGGACCTAATACATCCACCCCCTGTTCTGCGCAAAGCCGCAGAACTTTCCCCCGCCAGCGGGGGACATTAGCGCCATTCTCAAAAAAGCAGCGTTAAGGCTGTTGGCTGTTTTGTCCCCCGCTGGCGGGGGGTGTAGGGGGTGGATGTATTGTTGCTCTCCGGTTTTAACGCACACACTCTAATTTCCACAGGTGTCATGGTGTCAGCCCCCGCCGCGGCGGGGAGATGATACCATGATACCGGGGAAGGGCTGTTAAACGGCCTTTAAATTTTAAAGAGCAAAGTACCACAGCACGCAGGCGTCCCGATGAAAAATCGGGATGAAACAAGCCCCAAAAATGTATTTGTACTGTTTTGTGTAGCTGGCGGTATTTACTTAAGCAGCACCAGTTGCCCGGTATGGTAGGTTAAATGGGTGGTGCGGGTAAGCAATATATTTAGCTTATTGCGGTGTGGCTCTTTGACAAAATCTTCGGCGGTAACGGCCGTGTGTTTTTCAAACCACTGTTCCGGTGTAAGGCTTTCCAGCTTTTGTTTCAAATCTTCGTTTTGCTCTTTCCATATTGCACGCAACTTATCAGCCGTTGGCAGTTCGGCTACGGCCTTATCGGGTGCCTCGATAAATATTGGTTTTAGCTCAGGGTATTTTAAATCGCCAAAGCCTGTTAATTGCAGCATGTGGTCGTGCACGGCTATTAAATGGCCCAGAAGGTAAATGCCTCTGTTCTTTCCGGGGCTTACTTCCTTTTCCAGTTGCTCATTGCTAATTGCATTCAGCAGGCTATCGCATTGTTTAAGTGCGCTGTTCCAGCGGTCTAACAGCATTTTTACTACAGTAGCGTTGGTATTCATTTTGTAAAGTTTGGGTTTGTAATTAATACAACAAACCTATGGTATAAAACCGAATTTAAGGGGTGGCTAAATAGACATTTTTCGGGGCGATTTGGACAAAAGGAAATTTCTATAGTTAGCCTAAACAGAATTTTTAGTGCCTTGTTTCCGCAGAGACCCGCCCGAAAGGGCTATTGTATTTTGTGTATGACACCAGCCCTTATAATGCTGAGGATGAGGTGGCATTTGAAACTACATAGAGAGCCCTATTTTAACGCTTCTGGCGTTACAGAATAATGCCGGGTATTTGCATAATTCCCCAATGCGGCATCAGTTCATGCACGCTTTGAACAGGACGTAATCGGCATCCCGTTTAAAATTTTTTTATCTCGGGGTTTAAATAAAACTTTTCAAAACCGGGGGTTGCAGGGTTTGCTATCAACCGGTCTATAACCATCTTAAAAATATCTACAATCTCATTGTATTGCCAGGGTTTGCGTATATACAGCAAGGCGCCTGCTGCCTTTGCGCTGGCAATATCGGTAGGGTTGGCAGAGGTGCTGTAAATAATAACCTGTAGGCCGTTATAATTACTGTTAGCGCGTATTTGCTTTAAACAATCCAGGCCGTTTAGCTGGGGCAGGTTAAGATCTAACACCACCAGGCGCGGCAAAGGCGATAGCCGGTTCAATTTACTCAGCAATTCCGTGCAACTAACCAAAGCTACAAATTGAACATCGGGCACTGCCTTACCCATGGCTTCGGTAATTATTTCGCGGTCATCGGCATCATCATCTACAAATATTACCTGCAATTCGCTTGCTGGTTTATAGCCCTGGTGCGCTAATTGAGCTATTTGTGCAATTTCAGTTTCCATGGCAGGCGGGTTTTAGCTTAGGTTAATAGCAGGTTGTTTGTTCTTGCTATTGTAAAGTTATAGCCCGTTGCTCCATTTGGTTTACACTATTTCATTCTTGTTTTATATCGTGCGGATTTATTGTATCGTTTTGCTTACTACAAAGGTGGGTTACAGGCTGTTGTACTAACCGGTGGTTTTCTCTTCCTTAATAACTGATTTATCTCATACGCTTCTGCGCAGTCATACCATTCGCTACTCAATATTTACCCGGTGCCATGTTTGGGCAAGTGCCCTGTTTTACAAGCGTAGCAAACAGTAGCATACGGGCATGCCAAACCAAAGGGTAAGCAGGTTTAGGGAGGCAGAAATGGCTTTATAGCCAAATGGCTATGAGTTGAGGTAAGCCGGCAGGAGGTATCAATATTTATAGCCAAGCAATTCCTGCCTAAGGCGCATGTGCATGGTTGTGCCTTTTGGGGCTACATACGTTTCAAAATCGGGGTTCTTTGTTTTAAGCCATTTTATAAAAGCAACATATTGTTCGCCATAACCCACGCTGGTTACCTTTATTGTATACGCCTTATTCTCTTTTTGCAGTATAAGCTCGTTTTTAACACCCTTCACTTCGATGTAATGTATTTGCTTTAAATCTTCATACCCAAAATACATCTTGTTTCCGCTGTAGGTATAAACCTGTTCAATACCGTTATCATTAAAATTTAAAACAAACGCCGCTTGCCTGTACCAGGCAACTATTGCTACTGCAAAAACAGTAATTGACGTTACATATATAAGCACCGTAAAAAAATTAAACCCATAGCTAAGAACGCCAACAAAAGCTGTTGTGCTTACAATAAAAAACAGCCAAAACTTGTCGCCATTTAATCGTACATTGCTGGTAGAGTAGGCTGCCATTTTAATTACGGGGTTACTTATAAATACAAGGATTTAACCAGCCGCGGAAACAGACATCGTCATCCATTCTAACGCGCCTTAGCCCACATAGGTTTTTGCTTCATTATTTTTTTATAAACGGCGCAGCTCTCAGTATGCGCGCCGGGCAGGTAGCCAATGCTCATTAAAAACTCGTTTACAATTTCGCCACCGGTAAAGCGGAAGGTTTTTTTAAACAGTTTCACCCATTCCTCTTTTGTTTTGGGGTGGTGGTGCTGCAACCATTTTTCGAAGGAGCCAAACTCTTTTTGCAGCGTTAAAATGGTAGCGGCATTTTCAATGGCGGCATTTACCTTTAAGCGGTTGCGTATTATTCCGGCATCGGCTAAAAGGCGTTCGCGGTCTTTATCTTTATAGGCGGCTACTTTTTTAATACTAAAATTGCTGTAGGCCTTTCTAAACGATTCTTCCTTTTTTAAAATGGTTTCCCAACTTAAACCGGCCTGGTTAATTTCCATTATCAGGCGGCCGAAAAGCTCATCGTCGTTATTAATGGCAAAGCCATAAAAATTATCGTGGTAGTTTTTGTGCAGCGCCTTTCGGTCGCCGCTCATATTTTCAATAGCATTGCAATAACTCATAGTTATAAATGTAGCAGTTTCCAATTAACCGGCAAATGCATTAAAAATCCAATACATCTTGGGGCTGGTTTCAACCCTTTTTCTCATTGGATTACGCGCTACCCTGTAACCTAATTACAAACGGTAACCGAACTAACCGTAGATGTAAAACCACCAACGCTGGAAGTAGCGGTACCAGTGCCATCGCGCTCATATTGTTCGATTTCTGAAGCAGATTTATCGCATACCTCGGAACGGTCGGTGCCCGTTTGCGACGACTGGCCGGTAACAGACGTAGTAACCGTAGTAGTACACTGGTGGCATTTTTTACATCCCGCCGCACTAAAACAAATAGCAAAAATTAAGAACAGTTGCTTCATAGTTTTGAGTTTATATACAATAATAAAAAATATAATTTAACCATGGCGCCGGGTATTAATTCTGCATCAGGGTTTAAATCCATCCACCCCCTGTTCTGCGCAAAGCCGCAGAACTTTCCCCCGCTCCCGACAAATCGGGATGAGACACAGCACGGACATTAGCGCCATGCTCAAAAAAGTAGCGTTAAGGCTGTTGGCTGTTTTGTCCCCCGCTGGCGGGGGTGTAGGGGGTGGATGGATTGTTGCGCACAGGTTTTAACGCACTCTCTCTAATTTCTACCGGTGTCATGGTGTCAGCTTCCACAAGAGGATGATACCATGATACCGGGGGAAATTCAAAAGCCAGAAAGGCAAGATTCTTCTCTCCGCATCCCGATAGCTATCCGGACCGTTCAGAATGACAAAGAAGAAGGCGCCACAGCACACAGGCGCGTGGCAGCTGCTATTAGGCGTAAAGCGCTACAGCAAAGCCCCACAAAAGGCTGCTACTTGCATTTAAGCATTTCGGCCCGGGCAACTGTAAAGCTGACACCCTGCCTTGCAAAAATGGCAGATTTTGCCCTGTGGCATAAAGGTTGATATTTGCCCACACACAAACTAAACACAGCATGGAAAAAGGTAACATTTCAGTTTCTACCGAGAACATATTCCCTATTATTAAGAAGTTTTTATACAGCGAGCAGGATATATTTTTGCGCGAGCTGGTAAGCAATGCCGTAGATGCCACCACCAAGCTGAGCAAGCTGGCTAAAATGGGTGAGGTGCAGGGCGAAGTGGGCGACCTGTATATAGAGGTGATTTTAGATGCCGCCGCCAAAACCCTTACTATACGCGACCGCGGTATTGGTATGACGGCCGAGGAGATAAAAAAATACATAAACACCATTGCCCTTTCGAGCGCCGAAGAGTTTATTAAAAAGTTTGAAAGCAGCGATAAGGCCGGTATTATAGGGCACTTTGGCCTGGGCTTTTACTCGGCCTTTATGGTGGCCGACCGGGTGGAGATATTTACCAAAAGCTATAAGGCAGAGCCTGCCGCACACTGGACATGCACCGGTACTACCGAGTTTGAACTAACCACCGCCGAAAAAGCCGACCGCGGCACCGATATAGTGTTGCACATTAACGATGAGGCAAAAGACTTTTTAGAGGAGTATAAGGTAAAGCAGGTGCTGGATAAGTATTGCAAGTTTTTACCGGTAAACATTCGCTTTGGCACTGAGGAAGTAGACACCGAAGAAAAAACCGCCGATGATAAACCGGTAAAAGAAACCCGCCCGCGCGTAATTAATAACCCTACACCGGCCTACATTAAAGCACCGGCTGATTTAAAGGAAGAAGACTATAAGAATTTTTATAACGAGCTATATCCGTTTAGCGAGCCACCGCTTTTCTGGATTCACATAAACACCGATTATCCGTTTAACCTAAAGGGTATTTTATACTTCCCTAAATATAAGCCCAACACAGATTTACAACGCAATAAAATACACTTATACAGCAACCAGGTATTTGTTACCGACTCGGTAGAGCAGATAGTGCCCCAGTTTTTAACCTTGCTGCAAGGGGTGATAGACAGCCCGGATATTCCGCTAAACGTATCGCGCAGCTACCTGCAGGGCGACCCTAACGTAAAAAAGATATCGCAACACATAGTAAAGAAAGTAGCCGATAAGCTGCTGGAAATATTTAATAACGACCGCGCTGCCTTTGAACAAAAATGGGAGAGCCTGGGCATGTTTGTAAAGTATGGCATGCTAAGCGATGATAAGTTTTACAACACGGCGCAAAAATTCTGTCTGTATCAGAACACCGAAGGCAAAAGCTACACCTTTGATGAATTGAAGGCACACACCGAAACATTGCAGAAGGATAAAAACGGCAAGCTGGTGCAGCTATACACCACCAGCCCCGAAACACAGCATACCTATATACACAATGCACAAAAATACGGTTACGAAGTATTGCAGTTAGACTCGTATATAGACCAACACTTTATTCAGTTTTTAGAGAGCAAGCACAGCGATGTGCAGTTTAAGCGTGTAGATGCCGACACTTTAAACAAGTTGATTGAAAAAGACGAAGAGGCAGCCTCGGTATTAAATAAAGAGGAAGAAGAAAAACTAAAAGAACTGTTTACCGGTGTGGTAGATAACAAACACGCACAGGTAGAATTAAAGCCGCTGGCGCCGGAAGAAGTACCGGTGCAAATAACCAAAAGCGAGTTTATGCGCCGCATGAGCGATATGAGCCGCATGGGTGGTGGCGGACAGTTTGCCTTTATGGGCGAAATGCCCGAGCAGATGAGTGTAGTGGTAAATACCAACCATGCATCGGTTAAAAAAATACTTACCGAAAACAATACTAACCACGCCCGCCAGCTATACGATTTAGCACTATTAGCGCAGGGCATGCTTAAAGGCAAAGCGCTTACCGAGTTTATACACCGCAGTGTAGGTGAGTTAAGTTAAATTACGACCCGCTTTAAATGCGACTTATTAAAAAGCATCTGGCAACAGATGCTTTTTTGTTTTTAGGTTACTCTATTTAGCAATAACCCCAGCTGCCCATTTTACTGCGGCCTCTGTTTTAAAATACTTAGCCTGCAATTCGCGCAGCTTAAGCTGAGATTCTATCAATTTATTTTCGCGCGCGTTTACTAAAAACATCGAACTCTCGCCTCCTCTAAAGCGCCTGTCTTCCCCATCTGCCAACTTCTGAAAGTTGACAATAGATGCCTCGTATAATTTAGTTTGGGCCTGTAAATTAATCAGCTCATTAAAGTAGCTTTTCATTTTAGTGATAAGTTCCTGCGTTTTTAGGTTAAGCTGGTAGCGGGTATCGGCAATTTTAATTTTTGCCAGTTTTAATTCGCCGCGGCCCTGCATAAAAGTAAGTGGCATGGCAAAGTTTAAACCAAATTTATAGTTGTTGGCAAAAAGCGAACCCTCCTTACTCGTAAAACTAAACCTTTCCGAAAGCAGGTTGTAGTTTACATTTATTACCGGTTTTAAATTTTCAATTTTAAGGCGGCGTTCAATATCCAGCTGGCGCAGTTTAAAATTATAGTTAAGCAACTGCGGATGATTTTGCCGCATGGCCGCTTCTAATTCATTTACCCGGTTCAGCTCAATAGTTTGCTTCAGAAATTCTGATTGTAAAGGCTCAGGAATTAAAGTAGTATCCAGCGGGCGCACCTGGTCGTTTTCCAGCCACAGGTAATTACTCAGCTCAAGCGTTTTATTCAAAAAATTAAGTCGCGCGTCGTTTACCTGAAACTGTCTGCTTTGTACCTGTGTCATAGCCTCTGTGGTATCAATAGTGGGGCGGTCGCCAAAAGCCGTCAGTTTTTTTGTTGCTTCAAATCGCTCTTCAGCATTTAAAAGTGCGGCCCTGTATATATCCAGTTCGTTGTAGGTATAGCTCCACTCGTAATAGGTGCCAAGCGCCTCCAGCAATAAATCGTTAAGTATAATTATCCGCTGCTGCTCGCTGGCTTCTCTAAAAAGTTGCGCTTGCCTTAAAGTAGCGCGGCGCTTATCTAAAATAAGGTTTTTACCAAGTGGTACCGAAATACCCAGGTAACCCAATCCATCATCCGGCAACCGGTGTTCATTACTTACTTCGCTGCCGTATACAAAGTCGTAACCAGCCTTTACTTCAATACCGTACCAGGTTGGTATCTTTACACTGTTTTCGAAGTACGAATAGTAGTTTTTACCCTGGTATGTTTTATTGTCGTAATCGGAATAAATAAGCGGGTCCCATCCGCCACGGGCAACATTTAACTCCTCGCGCGCCTGCTGCGGTATAAGGGCCGCCTGCCGCGCCACGGGGTGGTAATTTTTTACCACTTCCATAAATTCGGCAACGGGTAGTACATGCACCTCTGCTTTTTGCGCCGCCGCAAAATTTAAACCCGCCACCATTGCAAGCAGTAAACACTTATACTTTAACCACATACTCATTTTTCTTTTGTTTCGGTTTTAGCCTCCTGCTTTTTAGTCGTAGCCTTATAAAAATCGGGCGGAAATCCGTTCATGTTTCGCCATAGTTCGTAAAACACCGGCACATCTTTAAGTAAGGCCATACCCATAGCACCGCTACCGGCTTTTAAGGCCACCGGCCATTTAGCCTCATCTTCATCTTCCGCCACCAGAATCCGGAATTTGCCGTTATCGGATATGGAGTTATCAATGGCCACCACCTTACCACCAAAGGTACCGTAGCTTAAATTTTGCCAGCCGCTGAATACAATAGAGGGCCAGCCATCAAACTGAAACCTCACTTTTTGATTTAGCGAAATAAGCGGAAGGTCTACCGGTTTTACATACATCTCTACCGCATACTGAAACTGCTGCGGCACTATTTTTACAATCATCTCTCCTTCCTTCACCGTTTCGCCAATACCGGCTTTTATAGTTTTGGTTATCTGCCCGGTTTGCGGGGCTACAATAAAGTAAAATGCATTGCGTATAGCGTAGTTAGAAAACTGGTTTTTAAGTTTGGCTATCTCTCCCTCGCCGGTGGTTATGTCGCTTAGGGTAGAAAACTTATCGGATGATACTTTTGAAATTTTTTCGCTGTATTCGCGGTCAACCGAGTTAAGCTCAATACGTGCATTTAGTAAATCGTTCTTGGCATTGGTAAACTTATTTTCGGCTATAGTCACTTTGGCCTGCGCATTTTGCAAACCTTGTTTCCGCTGCTCTAACTCGGTTAACGATTTTAAGCCTGCATTGTAAAGCTCCTGCTGGCGCTTAAACTGTTCGCCCGCAATTTTAAATTCTGTTTTAGCGGCCTCCAGGGCCATGCTATCGCTTTCTATATATAATTCATTCTGCTTTACCTTATTTCTTATCTGCTCCAGTTTTAACTCGCGCGCCTGGTATAAAGCCGATTGCTGGTTTTGTATAGCGGCAACTTTATCGCGGTAAAAATCTACCGTTCCTTCTTTGGCTTTAATCTGTTGCTCTGTTCTGGACAACAATTCAGGGTCCAGGTAGTTTTCTTTCACTTCTGTTATCTTCAATATAGTATCGCCTTTTTTCACTATATCCCCTTCGCGCACATACCATTTCTCTATCCGCCCGGCTATAATAGAGTTAAGTTCCTGCGGGCGCTGCTCCGGCGAACGGGTGGTTACCACCCCGGGGGCCTGTATGTTTTGTGTCCATGGCAACAGCGATAACAATAATACTGCTACAATAATACCAAACAGCCAGCGCGTGGTTTTTACATCATTACCATTGCCAAAAGCCTTGGCATACGATTCGTATTCCTCCTTATGTTTTATGTCTTCTGCCCTGTTAAGCCACATATACTCAATTTTATAAACTCAGTGTTTTAAACATATTTTCGTAGCAACTCATTGTACTCACCTCCTCAAACGTTCCGTAGGCAACTATCTGCCCTTTGTCCAGCAGTATTACTTTATCGCACTGCGAGGCAAACACAGGGTCGTTGGTAACGCTTATCAACGAAAAAGTACGCTGCTTATCGGTTAGGTAGCTTATCATTTTTTCCTGCTCGTGTTTTTCAAGGCCGCTCCAGCAATCTTCCAGCAGTAGTAATTTAGGCTCGGTAAGCAAGGCGCGCGTTAGCAGTATTTTGTTTACAGTATTGCGTGGCAGCTTTTTTCCTATCGAATCAATGGTTGTAGCCAGGCCCTCCTTAAGCGATTGTATAAAGGGCATAAGACCGGTATCGGTAGCCGTTTCAAGTATCAGGCGGGTGCTTATCTTTTCATCGCCTAACGTTAGGTTTTCGTACAACGAACCCGAAAATAAATCCACGCTGGCCAGGTACACTCCAATTTCGTTACGCAGCACGTTTAAATTAAAATTACCCAGCGGTATATCATTAAACAGCAGGTTGCCTTCAAAAGCAGGATAAGCGCCGGTAAAAAGCCTTAGCAGGGTAGATTTACCCGAACCTTCGGTACCAAACACACATATCTTCTCGCCGGGCTTTACTTCAAATGTAAGATCCTTTAAAACATATTTTTCCTGATTGGGGAAACGGTAGCCCAACTTTTCAGCCTTTATATGTATTCCTGTACCTACGCCGGTTTCATCCAGCAGTATGCCATCGGGCCGCTCTTCGGGCTTATCTAAAACTTTACTTACCTTTTCAAGCGAGGTAAGCATATCGTACACTACATCCAGGCTGCCAATAATTTTTTCAACCGAGTTTAGCAAGGTGATAATCACAATTTCTGACGCGATAAACTGGCCGATATTAATTTGCTGATTAACCACTAAAAAACAGCCCACCACCAAAAGCGCTGTGGTTATTATTATTTTAAAAACCACAAAGGCCCAATACTGTATTTGTAAAATTTTAAAATGCTCGCTCCGGGCATCTAAATAACCGCTTACCAACTGGTCGGTTTTTTTTGCCGGAAAGTTTATCATACCCATAAACTTTATGGTTTTAATAGTGCGGGCCACCTCTTCCAGCCAATACCCAACCTCGTACTTATAGTTCGATTCCTCTAAAGATGTACTCATACCCCGCGGGTAAGTAAACCTTAGTATAAGCACTACCATGGCAACCAGCAAAATACCAAACAGGATAAAAATGGGACTATAAAGGGATAGGAGAGCCAACCCAAAAATAATTTGGATAGAGGCCGACGGAAAATCTAACAATACTTTGCTTAAGCCCTTTTGCAGCGAAGCCGTATCGAAAAACCGGTTTACTAGTTCGGGCAGATAATAATCATCCACTGCCACCAAATCAAGCCGCGGTATTTTGTGTGCAAACTCCAGCGAGTAACGGGTAAATATGCGGCGTTGTATCCGTTCGTTTACACGCATCTGCATTATCTGCAGCCATCCGTTTAGGGCAACACCACAAACCACTACAAAAATAAGTACAACTACCGAGGTAGATATAAGCCCCCCGAAAAGAAGATTGATGATGCTTTGTATACCCAACGGTAACGACAGGTATATAATACCACTTACTATAGCATAAAAATAAATACTGATTATCTCTTTCCGCTCCAGCGAAACCAGCTCTAAAAATCTTTTTACAGGCGACATATTATGGGTATAGCTTAAAATTTAAAAACCGTTTGATTTTGTTCTGCTTACTGTGTTGCAATTTTTTTTCAAACTCGAAAAAACCAGGTCGTTTAAAAAAGCAATAATGCCCGCGTCCTCTTTCTTATGTCCAAAATCGGTTAAGGCCGGTAAGTTATGCATAAAGTAGTTCTGGTAATGCGCCATTTCAATAAGCGTACTAGCCAGCGAACGTGGATATTTATACTTAGGGTTACATTCTGCAATTATATTGCCCACCACGGCACACAGATCCTTATAGGGCCTGAAAAACTGGTGCTGGTTATCCTGCGCAACATGCTTGGTAAGGTATGCTTTGGAACCCTCTGCAATAACTATGTGGTGCAGCAACACCTCATTTACATAGCTGGTGCTCTCATCATCCTCTACCGAGCTGGCCAGTAGTTTTATTACCCGTTTTAAGCGCGTAACAGGGTCTTTTATATTGTTGGTTTGAAAGCTAATTTGAAACTCCAGCCAGCCCCAGTACCAGCTGGTTAAGTAAAGCAGCAGGCGGTGCTTGTTTTCAAAATAGCGGTAAATACCGGCTTCGGTAGTGCCTATTTCTTCGGCCAGTTTTTTAAAAGTAAATGCCTCCAACCCGTTTGTATAAATCAGCTGTATACTGTGCTGTATAATCTTTTTACCCAACTCCGAACTCTCGGGGTTGCGCAGAAAAAGTTCCTCGTTAATACTTATTTGTAGCTGTAGTTTCATCTTCTCGTATCTGCTTTCGGCAGCAAAACTAAAAACAAAAGTTAATAACACAATCAAAAATGATAGTATTACTATTATTTTATGAAATATTACTATTTTCATACCCGAAATGTTACAGCTAAGGCCAAATTTATTTGCTATGAAAAAAATCTTATTGAACCTGTGCCTGGTAACTTTGATTGCGGCCCTTAGCTCCTGCGGCTTATTAGACCACCACGCTATGGCCGTTTACCACAAGCAGGTAAGCAAAGCCCCCTTTGATGTGGTAATTGTGCCCGGCTTACCTTACGATACCGGCAAGCTAAACCCCTTACTAAAAGCGCGTATGCTATGGGCAAAAGAGCTATACGATAACGGCATTACAAAGCATATTATCTTTTCGGGCTCGGCGGTACACAGCCCTTATGTAGAGGCATTAGTAATGAAAATAATGGCCGACTCGATGGGCATACCTACGCAGCATACTTTTATTGAAGATGAAGCCATGCACTCCAACGAAAACATTGCCTTTGGAGTAAAAAAAGCAACCAGTATGGGCTTTACCAATATAGCCGTAGCCACCGACCCTATACAGGCGCTGGTAGTTAAAAAATACATGCGTATTAATCACACCTTTGTTTCAATACTTCCATTTAGCGTAAAGGCAATGCCGGTATATTACAAGGCCCCCTTTCCCAATGTAAATGCCGCTACCGCCTTTGTAAAGAATTTTGTGCCGCTTAAAGAGCGCAGTTTTGAAGATGTTGCTATAGATTAATTTTAAAATTTATAGGTCGGCTTTCGCGCTGCGCACTCTTAAAAATCTAATCCGTGCGAAACTAAATTTTGCTTGCGGCCTAAGTTAAACAACCAATTAATTAATTACCCGGTGTATAAATGCGTTCAGCATTCTTTTTAATTTCTTCCCAATTGAATGTCATAGTTTTAAACTGCTCTTTGCTAAACAACTCCATTTGATCGGTGTAGTGTTTGCTGCCCGGGTGGGCCGAGGCGCCATAAGCGTTTATAGAGTTTATCTCCACTCCCGCTTTAGCATATTTGTTTACCTGTATATAGCCATCGCCGCTGGTAATGCGATAAATACCGTTTGCCTTATCAAATAATTTAGCATCGGCAGCGCGGGGCACTTCGCGTAAGCCGCTGGCAGGGAGGCTGACATTGCCTCTAATCAAGCGTTGTATATCGCCCAGCTTTACATCGGTGCTGCCATACTTATCCAACATAAACTTTTTTGTATAGCGCAGGGCGCTTACCAATTCCGCTTCCTGCATTACATCCTTCTTAATCATTAAAAAAGCAAAAGGTACTTTACACTTTTTCATCAGGCGTTCGTGCATTATCACAGCTACCGCTGCTTCGCGGTTTTCAATATCGCCCTGCCAGTTCCATTGCTTCAGCTTTTTAATTACATCGACTATATCCTTGTAATTACTTTCGTTTAAGGCATATACCGCTTTAAAATTGCGCGCATAGCTGGCAGTTTTAGAGTAGCTTTTATCAAACTTTACGCGCAAAAAATCGGCCCATGTAAACTTGCCATTTACAGCGGCCATCATTTCGGCAAAGCGCTCGCCACGGTTGTAATTAAATTGTTGTATACCTACAAAGCCCCCTTGCCAGCCACAGCCAGCACCGGTTACCGAATACTGCGTTTGGTTGCAGCTAAACAAATAACCGCAGGTAGGGTTAAGCAACCTAGGCTTGCGGCTATAAGGCACCAGTTGCTTACTGATATAAGCGGATGAACTTGCAGTAATAGGCAGATGCCAGTTAAGGGTGCTATCGCGCAACGGCACCTGGCAACCGCTTTCATAAAAAATATTGCCATCCACATCGGCATACATCGTATTAAACAAAGGTATGGCCTCCATTTTTAGGGCTGTTTCAAACTCTTTAAAGTTAGCGGCTTTGTTCATGCGGTACCATTGTTCGGTAGCCCGTAAATCTTTAGCACCCGGAAAATTAACGGCATACCAACCGTGCTTAGATTGAAACACGGGGCCAAAATCGCTGGTGCGCACTTTTTTATTAATAGCGAGTTTAATGCCGCCTAATTTTATTTTAAGGTGGGCTGTGCGGGTTTTAAAAGCCTTCCATTGCCCATCTATTAAATACTTATTGCCACGGTGCTTTATTTTAAATATGTCGCCAAAGGTATGGTAGTTGGTAGTGTGTGCCCAGCCCAGGTGCCGATTGCTACCTACAAAAATAGTAGTGCCACCAGGAAACAATCCCCCTATAATATCCCAGCCTTCATCGCTTTTTATATGGGCCTCGTACCAGGCAAAACGCCCCTCAATAGGTTGATGCGAGTTTACCAGCAACCAGGCTTTACCATCATCGGTGCGCGCAGGGCCAACAGCCATGGAATTACTCCCTACTTCATTAGGCTGATGCAACAACTCTATGTGGTTTTCTCTAATCGATTTTAAAGCCATGCCTGCACCTGCAAATAAAGTGAGGGTAAGGGTGGTGCTTTTAAGCATGTCGTACTCAGTAAAAGGCAATGCCTTTTTTAATAATACCTCTTCGGGGTGTTTAGCGGCATAATCATTTACAGCCTGCAAATATCCTTTTATCACCTTCTTGTAATCAGCCGAAAGGGCACGCTCGTAGTTATTATCTATTAAAGTATCTATACCAAAAAAGCGCAGGCCATAATCAAACAGCACACCCTCTTTACCCATTACCTCACCAGCCATGCCTTTACCGGCCAGCAGGTTTTGTTGTATGCTTTTAAAATCATCTTCGCTGTGGGCCCATGCCAATCCGTAAGCGGCTTCGGCATCGGTGTGACCATAAATATGCGGCACGCCAAAACTATCGCGCACTATAGTAATATTGGCTGCATTAATTTGCGCCATACCATGTCTTGTAAATAAAAGCGATAAAGCAAAGGCAACAAACAAATGTTTTTTCATAGCGGGATTTATGAAACGGAGGATTATAGGTTGAATTTTATAAGGTTATTGATTCTAATACACCAAACTCTACGCACACGCTGCTAATAACCAAAAATAAGCTAAATTTTAAGCTATTAATTTCCGCGTATAACTCTAATGCTTTTATACAACGTTTTTTTTATACTCTTATACCAAACAATTCTAATTACGCCCAATAGCTTTCGCCAGTTGCGCATTGGTGGCCTTAATGGCTGCGTTTTCTTCCTTTAGCTCGTTTATTTGCTGCTGTAACTCCTGAACTGCTTTTACCAATATTGGTGTTAGTTTAGCATAATCAACCGACCATAGACCGGCATCTTCGTTCTCCGGTTTCTTTGCGGCTTGTGGTATTACCTTATATAAATCCTGTGCAATAAAGCCAAAATCGTTTATAGCATCGCCCAATACAAGTTTACCATCCGCAAACTCCGAACTGTGTTTCATATAACTAAGCGGTTGTAAACTCAAAACATCTTTTAATCCATAAGCAATAGGCTTAAAGTTATCTTTTAACCTTCTGTCGCTATAAGTATTCCAGGCATTGGCCACCGCTTCACCATTGGTGTTATTTAAATTTTGAATTTCTAATCTGTAACTACCAGGTGCATCTACACCAATGCCCACTCTAAAGCCATAAAGTGTAAAACGGCGCACATTATTAATAAACATACTTAAGCGGGTGTTACTTGCGCCCTGCGTAGTATCGTTAAACAAACCGGTATCCCCATTATTTTCAAATGCATAACCGGTAGTTGAAACATCGGCATTATCCGGCCGCCCCTGGGCTACCCGCATAGCACCCCTTACATCCAGCGTAGCACCCCCAAAAGGTACTGTTGAACCTATACAAACAGCGCTGCCGTTATCATATATAAGGCTGTTGCATATTTCGGAAGAGGTAGAAAATTTGGTAACATAATTAATGGCTGCGCCTGCGCAGAAAGCACTTGCACCAGCCTGCCCCGTATTACCTTGCGGGCCGGTTGGGCCGGCAGGCCCCTGAATACCCGCATTACCCTGTGCACCGGTTGCTCCGGTATCGCCTTTAGGCCCTATTTGGCCTTGTGGCCCGGTATCTCCCTGTGGGCCGGTAGCGCCTGTATTGCCCGCTATCCCCTGGCTGCCCTGGGGGCCTGTATCGCCGGTGGGGCCCTGCAATCCGGTAGGGCCCGGTAATCCTTGCGGCCCGGTATCGCCTTGTAAGCCTGCATCTCCTGTATCACCTTTGGGACCCTGAGCACCGGTGGCACCTGTAGCACCGCTATTGCCAGCCAATCCCTGCGGTCCGGTATCTCCTTTATCGCCGGTAGCTCCCTGCGCGCCCGTTACCCCTTGCGGACCAACACTGCCTGCAGCACCGGTTACCCCTGGTATTCCTTGCGGGCCGGGGTCCCCCTGCAAACCGGTTGGCCCCTGCACACCCTGTGGGCCTGTAGGCCCTTGCGGACCGGCTAAGCTATTAGCAGCATACAATGCATATGGCACACTAATTAACTGCGTAGTGCCCATATCGGTAAATGTGCCCGTATTATTTATATCTGCCTCTACTTGCATGTATTTAGCGCCGCTACCCCAGTTTACAATAGCAAGATTGTTTAGTGCGCCAATTTGTACGCTAACCAGACCAAACTGATTGGCAGTGGTTGTGATCAGCTCGGTAAAAACAATCGTACCAGAAGCCGTAATATCGTGAATAGATATCCGCAGCTTTACAGGTGTTGCATTTGCTACCGGATTACCGGATGAATTGCGGACTACTGCCTGGTAATTCATAAAATTAGGAGCCTGGGCAAGGGTATTAAAGTACAGGGCAACGAAGAGGAGCCAAGCCAATAGTTTTGTATACATGATTAATGATAGTTTGGTGATTACCTTCAAAAATAGTTATCGGATAAAGGCCGCCCAAAAAACAGGATGTTTAAAGCACCAAAAAAAGAGCGCATTCGTAGGTTTCATATCGACACACTCATATCTGCTCTTAATAATTACCATTGAATGGACAAAATAAAAACGGGCCGCTATGTTACAAGCGACCCGTTTGATTTTGAGCGAATAATCTTTACTTCTCCGATTTAATGTTCAGGCGTTCATTAATTACATCAAGTTGTGCTTTCATACTCTTTATTATCTCTGTGTTTTCAAGTTGCAGGATGTTGTTTTGTTTTTCCAACTCTTCTATTCTTGCCTGTTGCTCTTCAACTTTTTTAATCAGGCCCTGGGTAACACTTACGTTTAAGGTGTGTATGCGGTCATAGTCTACGGCTTTGAAATCATCGACAAATTTTCCGAAAACAAAAAGACTGTCGTATCGACCCTCCCAATCAGACACAGCAAACGAGCTAGGGCTGAGCACGCGGCTAACACTGGCTTCTGTTTCCTTGTTCAGCCGAATAAACTTTACCTTATCGCCAGGTTTTAAGTTATGTGGTTTTTTAAGCAATACCTCAAGCGATGAATCTTCTGTACAGAACCGGGTGCCTGAGCTAAGACAATA
Organism: Chitinophagales bacterium; assembly: GCA_044228435.1. GTDB lineage: Bacteria > Bacteroidota > Bacteroidia > Chitinophagales > LD1 > Bog-950. Next base: position 43,970 of record JBGAUW010000008.1, on the reverse strand, counting down.
GATATCGGGCAGCCAACCGGTTGAAGTAATGACCGCCTGCGGATATACCTGCTCTACCTGTTGGGCTATAAATCCTTTTTTGACCGCAGTGCCCGATGCAACAGTATCTATGTGCGTATAGTCGGTTACCTGTATTTTCATAAGTGTTTCCAGGTCGTTTATGGGGTCGCTTATTCCCTTCACATGCTTAATGCGGATATCAGAAATGGCATTAAACTCCGGGCAACGAATACGATTGCTTGCAGCCAGCGAGTAGGCAATATTGCCGCTGGCACTACCGGTGTTGCCGCTACCGTTCAAATAGCCATAGCTATTATTACCGGTGGCTATCCCACCGCTTATTTCTACCGGAAATGATGGAGATGCAGTGCCAAAACCAACTTTATTGCCCTGCAAAACAGTAAATGGCCTGTCGCCATTCCAGCCACCATCACCATACAGCAGATAGAACCTGTCGGAGTTAATGTGTACATAGTAATCCGTGTTATCTACATCTTCAAATGTAATAGTAGGCGATGCACTATATGAAGTAAGTGCATTTAACCGGGTAGTGGCGTTGGGGTCCACGTAGTAGTTGCCATCGCTTTCATCGTACCAGGTGTTGTTAAATGCATAGGTAAGCCCGCGCAGATAGTTGTAGTTATTACCCGGATACGATAACCACGAATCGTTAATACTGGTATGGTAATATGGTGAGTTAACGCCGTTAACCCCTCCATAGGCATTTCCCAGTGAGTTTACACCCAACCATCCGGTGGCCTGAATATTGCCGGCACCCGGTGCAACGCCGCCCGATGCCAAACCACCATCTGCCCTTAATAATCCGGGCGTATAAGTGCCACTGGTAAATGCTGCTGTTTGATTAAGACGCAGCCAGGTATCGCTGCCCTGTAAGGCCAGTTTACCTTGCAGTGCTACGTTGCCCTGTACATCAAGCTTTTGAGAAGGTGAGTTGCCAATACCTACGTTACCGTTATCGTATCTTACAGTCAGGTGTTCGGTGTAAGCATTGGATCCATTGCCGCCAAAATCGCCGAGGCTGAAATGGTAGCCGCTGTTTAGTCCCATTTTAAACGAACGGTAGCTGGTACTGCCATTGGTTTTGCTTAAAACCAGCTGTCCATCAGCAGCAGTGGCCGGGCTAACGTTGTCGCGGCCAAGTTGTAAGGTTGTAGTACCGCTACCGCCGCTTAAGGGGTTTATGTTACCAATGGCAACGTTGCCGTTAAAATCAATCCGCATTTTTTCGGAGGTGATGTCTAACAAACTTGTACTGCTGCCACCGGTGCTGCCGGTACCGGTAAAAAAGGCAAGGTCGGTAGATTGTATAAGAGCATTGTTAGGCTGGTAATTGTTGCGGCGTATGCCTGCAATTTTAGCACCTATCTGATTAGGTTCTGAATCGCGCCATCCGGCAAAGGCAATTTCAAAACGCCCGGTTTCGGCACCAACTGCTACCGATGTAGCTATGGAAGCACCGATGGTGCCTAACAGCAGGCCATTGCCTGAAAGTACTGTTCCGCTTCCTGCAACATTCAGTTTTCCATACGGGGTTGCTGTACCAAGCCCTACTTTATCTGCTAGGGTTGCTTGGTATAAGTAGCTGTTGGTGTTATCGCGGGTCCAGTAGCCTATGCTGCCGTTATTGGGCGATGTAGAAGTAAGGTTTTTAGCCCCATCGGTATATACTGCTGTAGAAGCTGTTAGTCCCGCAAGGTTAAGTCCTGCAAAAGAGGGAGATGCCCCCGTGTGTATATCCTGTGGTGCGGTTACAGTAACTGCGCCGGTAGCGGCAGAAACCGTAACGCGGTTAGGTGTACCGGTTAGCGAAGTTACACCCGCATTGGTAATAGTGCCGGTAGTGGTTATTGGGTTAGGCGAAAGTGTAATGCCTGTACCTGCAGCTATAGAGGTAACAGTACCCCCGGATGAAGGGGCGGTATTGGCAATAGTAAAATTAGGGTATGTGCCTGTAACTGAAATTGAACTTCCCCCATTAAGCACTACTGTTTGGTCGGGTGCGGTATTAGTAACTGTAATTGAACCCGAGGTACTATTAATATTAATGCCGGTACCGCTGGTAAGCGTAGTATTCAAAAAGGTATTGCTACTGGTGCCAATCAATAACTGGCCGGCGCCAATCGCGGTTAAACCAGTGCCGCCCAGGTTTACCGGCACCACACCTAAGCCAAGCGTAGGGTTAGATCCCCCGGTGCTGGTTAAAGGCGAGTTAACCGCTATGCTGGCAATGCTGCCACCAGCATCGTTTAGCTTTTGCCAACTGGGGGCACCCGGCGTACCGTTGTTTATATACAAACCCGCAGGCGCTAAAGTACTACCCGTATTATAAACTACCAGTCCTTTTTTAGGGCTGGCTATGGTTACAGCATCAGTAGTTGATTGCAAATCGATATTAGGAAACGAAACGCCTTTGCTGGTAGAATTTATATCCAGAATGGCCGAACTATTGGGTGTGGCAATGCCTATACCGAGGGTGCCTACCGAACCATTACCGCTTATTCTAAAATCGCCGGTTTGCAAGGTGTTGCCGTTCCATATATAATAGTTAGACCCTGCAGGCACATCGGCAGGTTGTATGCTATTAGGTGTAAACCGGGTACCATCGCCGCGCAAATATTGACCGCTTCCCGCGTTTCCGTTAACTTTGTAACCGCTTCCACTACTTACATTCACATCTCCTACCACATCTAACTTATAAGTAGGATTATTGGTTCCGATACCCACATTTTGGGCATTTAAGCCCATAAAGGCTAAGGCAAGGCAAACCGGAAGGTAAATTTTTTTCATACGCATACTTTAAGTCTCCGTTTAGAGAATATAAACTGAATACGATAAAATTGTTAAATAATATACATATCATTAGGATAAAAAAACCTCATTCGTAGGTTTCAAGACCGGGCCCAAAAACAGAAAAACATGCTTTGAGCGGATGGTTTAATTGCCAAAACAAAATGCAATAAGTAATATTACTTATGACCCCTTCGCACGATCTGTTCTATCTTATCAAAAGCCTGACGCAAACTGAAAAGCGGCATTTTAAATTATATGCCACTAAACTATCCGAAGGTAAAGCACCGGAATATCTGCAGTTGTTTCAGGCCATAGATGCAATGGCAACATATGATGAACAAAAACTGAAACAAAAATTTAAAACAAAAACCTTTGTTAAACAACTACACGTAGTCAAAAACTACCTAACCGGTGCCATACTTAAATCATTAGTATCGTATCACGACGAAAGTTCGGCACACAATACACTCGCCCATTTACTTCAAACCATAGAAATACTTTACGATAAAGACTTACATCCGCTTTGTTTAAAGCAAATAGAAAAGGGTATTAAGCTGTGTAAAAAGTATGGCATGCATACTTTTCTGTTTCAGTTTTTAGAGTGGCAAACCCGAATTTTAATGCGCCGGCAAGAGTATACCCGGGTACTGGCAACCATACAACAGCAAATGGATTTAGTTAGTAACCTACACAAATACTTACATGCTAAGCAGAAGGCCATTAAAGTACATAACACGCTTATAACAAAAGGCTTTCCGCGAACTACCGAAGAAGTAGCAGCGCTTAAAGCGGAAACAGTGGATTTTATAGATAATACTACTGCCCCCGGTAACAATATACAGGAAGAATACTACCGTCTTTTTTCGCTTAGCAGCTATTATGCCGGCAGCGGCGAACATAAAAAGCGCACCGCTACTATGGAAAAGTTGTTTACTATGCTTAACAGCAATATGAACTACTCACTGGAACATCCTCAACTTTACCTAAGCACCTTAAACAACTACTACAACGCATTGGCCAATAGCGGGCGCATAAAAAAAGCGGGTGAAATTTTAGAAGCCATACGAGAGTATGCTCAAAAACTAAACAGCAAGCGCCACAGTTCTAAAACCTACGCTATGCTTGTATCTTACGATATTGAATTAGAGATTTCAATATTTACCAATCAAACCGCAAAAACTGTAAAACTGGCGCCCGAAATACTACAGGTGATACAAAAAGCAGATGGCGTTTTTCAAAAATCAAATACACTTGAGTTGATGTATAACATGGCCCGGGTATTCTTCATATCACAAAAATACAGCGACGCTCTGGATTGGATTAACCGTATTATAAACGAGCAAATGCAGCATGTGCGCGAAGACCTGAACATAGCTGCCCGCATTTTATACCTGGTTATTCATTACGAGCTGGGCAACAACATGCTGCTGGATAGCATTATTGCATCCACTAAAAATTCGATTAAATACAAACGGCGTTTGTTTAAAACAGAACAAACAATTTTAAGTTTTATGCACCGGCTAAACCATGCCCAAAATGAGGAAGGCAAACGCACCTTATTAAGCAAATTAGCTACAACAGTAACTACAGCATTAAAGGACCCTAAAGAATCAAACCCGGCAATACTATCCGACCTTTTAGCCTGGATAGAGAGTAAGCTTACCGCAAAAAGCATGGGCGCAATACTGGCCGAAAACTACTTAGCAGAGTTCGGGAAACAATAAAGCCATTGCATAGCTAATCGAAGGAGCGATACATTTAATTTTACCAAACCACCGCCAGCCGGGTGGTTAACACTACCTCGTTAAAATCAGATGCTGCGAATGCGGCATTTTGATAGCGGTTATAGCGTAAATTGGTAGAGATAGTTAAGTGCTTAAGAAAGAAGTAAGACAAATCAAGTTGCGAACCAAGGCGGTAATCGCTGCTAAGGTTGTAAGCCATATCTAAATTAAAGCCGGCATTAAAGTTTTTAACCGGCATACTTATAATGCCCGCCCCTAATTGAATTTGCCGGTTGGTAGCCACTATATTTTTTAGCTGATTGAACCCTGCATTTACCAAAAGCGTTACCGGGGCTTTAAAGGTTATGCTTTGGTTTACCATTACGTTATGCAAAGTATAGTTTGAAAAACTAAGGCTATCGGCATCACTATTAATAAATTGGTAGTTAGCTGATGTACGGAAATTTGTTTTGGCAATTTTATAGTTATAGCCGCTGTTTACGCTAAGCGTATGCATTAGTTGCTTACTAAAAGTACCGTTACGCAGGTTACCGTTGTATTCAACTTTTAAAGTGGGCAGCTTGCGTTGGTTAAACGAAAAGCCTGCGCCATAAAAATGGGTAATGGTAGTAAAGCGTTTAGATTCTATCAGGTTATCAATTTCGTACCGGTATTTTCCGCTAAGCTTTATGCGGTTTTTCCAAAGCGTTTGTTCCACCCTGGTGCCGTAGCGCAATACATCGTTGCGTAAAAATGGCACACCAAAGCTTTGATAGCCGGGGCCTATATATTCAGTATATACGTTTATTAAACTACCCTTCCAAAAGTTAAAGTCGCCGCGGGCGTTATAAGCATAATCGTATGAGGTGGAAAGATTGGGCTTAAGCAGGGCAGGTATTTTTTCGTAATAAGTGTTTTCTACTTTAAGCACTTCATCGCTGCGGTTTCGGTTAAAGCTTACACCGGCTCCTTCGCCCAACAGTTTTATGCGGCCCTTCCAAAAAGTAAGTTGTAGCTCTACCCCCAATACATTATTCTGAGCCGGGCGAACGCTTGGTGTAAACTCTGTAGGTAATGTGCCGACCTTATCAAATGAATGTATGTAGCTTATAAAAAAGTGAGAGCGCTCTACTTTGCCAACGCCTACCCTGCCACCAATCATCCACCGCTGGTAGGCCGATTTAAAAATATCGAAAAAGTTGCGTGCGCCCAGGTGCGTATTGCCGCCCGTTATATTTAAAAAGAACAGACCGGGGTTAATTTCCACTGCACCACCCTGCACCTGTATACCATTTAATATAAGCGGCGAGTAATAGGGGTATACCGTGCCAACCGTTAACTGCCTTACACCAAAAAACAATTTGTTTAACCCGGTAAACATGCCCCGCTCAATCAGGTTTTCTTTTAGCACAGTAGGGTCGCTTAGCCTGCTAATATCTGAATAGTTACCCTGGGTAATACCATCCAGGTTCTTCTGCATGCCTTCCAGTTGGTTTTTCTTTTCGGTTAGCTGCTGAAACTGCTGCGCACTTGCCTGCAGTTGCTTTAACTTACCGGTTAACTCTTCAAATTTTTTCTTTTTTTCTAAAGCCGTGTTTAATTTTTGCTGATAGCCATTCAGCTTATTAAGCGCCGAATCTTTTTTAGTCTCCAACTGCTGCAAACGGGTATCGAGGCTGTCCTCCAGCTTTCTTTTTTCTTTTTCCTCTACCGAATCTTTGGGCACATATTCTGTTAGTTGATTTTTTGCTTCGATATACTGGCCTTTAAGTTTATCGTAATCAATTTTCTGCAGGGCATCGGCGGCCTGTTGGGTAAGTGCAGCAATAGATTCATCCAGCTGCGAATAATCGCCACTTTTTATTTGCCCTTCAACCGCAGATATCTCCGAGGTATTAGGTGAGTAATTCTTTAGCGATTCGTTAATACTGCCCAACTGCGAAACCTGCTCGTATTGCCGGCTTAAGGAGGCTGTGTTTATTTTCATCTGCTCCAGCATTTTCCTTTCTACCAATGCACGCAAATTGTCTTTAAACTTTTGCGCATCAAACTGAAACGATACCGCAAACTGGTTAGGCCTTGTAGCTGTACGCTCGGTAGTGTAATATAAATTCATACTTACCGGCACGTTTACAATGCTTACACCCGGTTGGGCCTGTATGCGCACCAAATGCGGTGGCATCACCTGGTCGGTACCCTGTCGTGTGCTGTATATATGCTCTACACTGGCGCTTCCATAAAATTGCAACTCTTTAGGCAGCTTAAGCAAACGCGGTTTGGCAATCGTATCGGTATTGGTTTGCGTAAGCGATATACAATCTTCGCCTAACTCTTCTCCATCGCGTATGGTTTTGGCCACCGTGCAAAATTGGTAGCGGCCATCGGGCAGGCGGCCGTATAACTCCAAATAGCGCTTTACCCGCGGGTCGTGAAATTTAACCTTGGTAGTCTGCACAGTTGTTGCATCAAAATTTTGTATGCCACCGCGCAAAACTATTTTATCGCTTTCGGTCTCTATCAGCAGTTTCCCTTCATCGCTGCTGATAGTACCAAACAACTGTACCCGGTTGGTTTCGTTACTCCCCTGCAGCCTTACATTCCAGCAAACCGATGCATCCAGTTGCTTAATGGCTATTGGCGAATATGTAAGCTGGGCAAAACCTTTTTGCAAAAGTAATGCGAGAATAAAAAGTATGCTTAACCTAAGTTGCTTCATTTGTTTATTCAATTAATGTTCCGGGCGCGGCGCAGCCCAATCCCTGAAATAACTTATCCCTCTCGAAATAGGCGCACCTATAAGTGGCACCACCCCTATAGTACCACCCACTACATTACAGGTAGAACGGGCCGCATAAGTACCTACACCTATATCGCCATCTACCAACGCATTGGCATCATCGTAAATATCGCCCACCATGTTTACCACGCTGATGCCCGCCCCAAGCAAGCCCATCCCGCTTACCGCACCACCACCACTCATAAGGGTACGGGCAGCACTAGTTACAGTTAATACCTCTCCGGCGCTTCGGGCATCGTTTACCGTTCGTGCTACAGTTACTACATCATTTACCAAACCACCTGCATCCATCACGTTACCGGCGTTAACAAATGCCTCTCGTGTTATAGCAACACCATCCGGCCTATCTGGCTCCCTGGAAGTTCTGGTTGGTCTTCTGCGTGGCGCCCGGCCTTCTACATGCTCATCCTCAAAAGGCGCTTCGTCTACACGCAGTATTTCAGCGGTGCCCTCCCGGTGTCTGCGGTGCCCTGTTCGCCTGCGTGCAGGGGCAGGTTCGCTGGCATCTTCCATAGGTAAGCCGGCCAATGGGTCATCATTACCTTCCAGCCTGCGCAGGTTAATGCACAGGGCATCTATAGCATCTACCGGTGGGTCTTCAATACCTGCAATTGGGTCATCGCCCCACTCCAGCATTTCCCGCAGCAGTCGGTCATCTTCGGGCCTTAACCTTACCCCTCTCGTTCTGTCTTCGGTAGGGTCGGCGCCCTTGCTATCCGAAAAATTAACCGCGTTGTTAAGCATAGCGTTGTAAGGCGATAAGGCAAAAAAGTTACCGGCCTTAGGGTCTACACTCATCCATCGCGCTACGCGCGGGTCGTATTGCCTGAACTCGGTACTGTATTCATTATTATCACCGGCCACGGCATCGTCGCACTCCATTCCCTGAAACCCATACTGGTAATTTCTGCTGCCCGCTTTACGGCCCGGCATAGGCATACCAAAAGGATAATAATCAGAGGCGCTTATTACATCTGCTTTTACTATACCGCTTACCAGGGCACGCTTATCGCTAACTACAGCCTGCACATCGCCAATGTGATTGGTAAGTTCATATCGCTTTAAGCCACGCCTGAACGAACCGGTATCGGGTGTAGTAGGTTCTACTTCCTTATTTAACTCGTATTGTCCAAGGCGGGTATCGCCATAAATATCAAGGGTATTGCAGGTAACAGCGCTTCCATTGGCACGGTAAGTGGCTAACAAATTCCCTTTAGCATCGCGCACATAAAAATCCGTATTACCACCATCTTTTTTCCATGCACGGCGGTTAAAAGCATCATACCCGTATTCAATATTGCTTCCTGCTTTAGCTATGCGTTTAATATTACCGGCATTGTTCCAAACCATTTCCGAAACTCCGGCGGCAACATCAGTTTTTAACCGGCCGCAGCCATCGTAGGTATAATTGTTGGCGCTTTGGTCGTCTATATCGTTTGCATCGGCACTAGTACCTACAGCATCATCCAGGCTTAGCAACTGGTTATTAGAAGCGCCATATTGATAAGTAATATTATCCATAGCAGCCCCGCTATTTTTGTTTCTAAGCAAGGTCTTTATGTTTCCATTGGCATCGTAGGTAAGCTGCATTTTATAATCTTCGGTAAAGCCTGCGCTGATACTGTTAGAGGTTACTGCCCCTAAATCGAAAATGGTTTGCATTTGGCTGAACCGGCCAGCCTGGTCGTATTTAAAGGCGCGGGCCTGTGGCTTGGTATCTATACCCGGTATGGTAGAAATTGTGTTGCGAATAAAGCCGTTATAAACCGGTAGCGAAAAGCCCGTTTGTAAAGCCCCGGTGGCAGCTGTATTAAAAGCCACAGCCGAAGAAGATACAGCGCGATAATCGTCGTCAAAATAATTTAAGGCTTCGCCAAAGGCATCGGCCGGAAAGTGGCCGTGCAAAATACCTTCCGGCTTGCCGTCTTCGCCCATATCAAAATCAGCGCTGGCGTTGCCACTATTAATACCTTTTAGTAAGCCATTAATAGTATAGGCATAATCAATACCCTGCACTTTTTCGGTCCCTATTTCAGTTCTTGCCAAAGGGCCGTGCGGGTAATAAAAATACCGGGCTTCAGTTTCACGCAGTATTTCTAACTCATTAGGATTGGTGCCCGTTTGAGCGCTTATCATTTTTCCATCTGCATCGTACTGATACCAATGAATGAACTGGTCGGTATTCCCTTTTTGATACCACACCCGTTTTACTTTACCCGAAACCGGATTATAGTCGTAGTTTACTTTTTTCCAAAACTTTGAACCATCACCTGTGCTTATCCCTTTAAAATTCTGCACCAGGTTTTTGGTATTGCCAAGGGCATCATAATCAAAATACATAGCGTGTTGCAAATTGCCGGTAGCCTCGTAAGCCTCTAAAGCAGCCAACCTGTTGCGCAGGTTTTTGGGCGGTGCCGGAAACTTGCTTACCACAGCGGCAGGCATTTCATCATACTTCCTCTTTTTAAATTCTGTTTTGACAGAGGCAGCTAATGCTGTTTTAAAATCTTCGTAATAATTAAACGAAGGAATACTACCCGAAAAACTCATTCTGCCCGATTCCAACACGCGGCCCATTTCATCATACAGTGTATAACTGCAGCCATTGGCGGCTAATTGCGTGGCATCCTGGCTCATTATGTTCCGGCCATTCTCATCATAGCAAAAGCGTTTGGTTCCCTCATCAGGCGAAGTAGTTTCTACTACCTGGTTTAGGGAGTTATAACGGTAGGTGGTAGCCATAGTATGTGCCGGATAGGTAAAACCTGAGCTGGTAGACCGCGCTTGCCTTACCGCTGCTACCTGCGCAGCGGTAAATGTTTTTACCCCCATAGGCGGCACTGTTTTTACCAGTTGGCCCGAACGGTCGTAATACATTAAGGTAATTTGATAAATGGCATCGGTGTAAGCGGCATTTAATTCTTCTGCTGCACCCAGGCAACGCGCAATATATTTTATACGGAACGAATCGATAGCCGCAGTTAAGCGGTCTGCCTCATCGCGTGCGCGGTTGTTGTTAGCTACCGCTTCGGCATCGCGCAGGCAGGTAGGTATTAAATCAAACTTTGGCATTACCGGCACACAACATAATGCGGGCGTTGCGGAAGCGTTTTGATTTTGACAGCAACTATATAGCTTAAAGCACGATTGGCCCCTTATTTGAAACAGAGCCCCTCTGCTTGTTTTGGCGGTTATAATAAACTCATTTACGGCACATGCCGTAGTATTAACCGGTTGGCTAATATTAACCACATCGGCTACATCGCTCAGTTTAAAACCGGATGTAATTACACGCAACGTAAAATTACAGCGCTCAATTGAAGCTTGCGGAACGTAAGATGTTATAGTAGTACCTATAGAGGTTCGCGCCGGATTGGTAATGGCAATTTCGGCAGTAAGCGTAGTATCGGGATAAGAGATGGTTTTCATTTTCCACTCCCAGCGTGTAGCAGCGGGAAAAACGCTGCGCAATGCTGCGCCAAGGTGCGGGGTATATCCGCTTGCTCCACGCAACACTACACTGGTGCTACGATAACGGCCGCGCTGGAAAATATATTTCATTAGCACTGCCATTTCGTTGGCGGCTGGCTCCTTAGTACATACAGTGGGTGCAGGGCAGGTACGGAAGTTAATGCAAGCGCTGCTTCCGGTAACGGTAAAAGTTGAATCGGTAGCCGTGCGCGCGCGTAGCGTAAACTCGTGTAACCCGGTAGCGGTAAAACAATCCAGCCGGATAATACTATCCCAGTTGTAAGGGGCCGATTTGGTAAGGTTAATTACACATTGCGTGCCACGTAAAGTTGAAATGGTAAAGCCAAGTGAATTGGCCGAGGCGGCGGTAGTCCAGTTATAGCGCGTAGCCAGCGAATCGGCAAAAAGGCGGGTCATCCCCTTCGAAAAAATAAGAGGCGTAACCGATGGAATAAGCAAACTCTGCTGCAATTTTTTCTCTAGCACTAAAGCATTTAAAAACGCAGTAAGCTCATAACCACTTCCACAACCACCACAGCTTTGCTGCATTTGGCCAAAAGCGGCATCGCGCCATGCATATAAGCTTTCGGGTGTAGCCGAATCCATATCCACGGGCAGATAGGTTAATCCATCTTTACTATCGTTAAAGCGCTTAACCCTATCGCTGTAAATGGGGTTGGCAACTGCACCAAAGCTGTTGCCGCCTATCTGGGTGTTATCAAATAAGTTGTTGGCAGCAATCCAGTTGCGGCGGGCATTATCGTGCGCAGTATGTTTTTTAAACAGGTAAAAATCTTTATAAAAATTCCATTCTTTATTGGCCGTAGCTGCATTGGCAAATAATACTTTACCACGCGCGCAGTTGTTAGCTTCGGCGGCACTAAAGTTTACATTGTTGCAGTTTACCGCCATATACACGGCCTCGTCAATATTCAAATCAGCATACCCGGCAAGAGGGCTGAAATTGTTAAGCGCAGCATTCATGGCAGCAGCATCTGCCGGCAGCCCATCTCTAAAAAATGGGTCGATAGCAGCGCCTAAGGTGCGATGGTTAACTACGTTTCTGGCTACAGCATCGCTATATGTTTGGGTAGCCCGCATAAGTGTATCGTATGCATAGCTGCTTTGATGATTAAGGCACCAGCTATAATAACCATACTCCGGATGATAGGCTACCAAGGCCTCGGCCCATTGGGGCTGCCAGTATCTTACAAAGTCGGCAGCATATTCCAGGTAGCGTGGCTTTACAAACTGTTTACCATCGCGCTCTAAAATTTCAAGGTCGCGGTGTGCCGGTAAACCATCGGTGCCAATTTCTATGTACGCCTCGCTGCCATCCTTATTCTGGTAATTATAGATGGGGTTGCGCCAGTTAGCGCCACGTATAGGCAGGTTGTTTGCACTATCGTTTAACACCGAAACCGGAAATACCTTCGCATTAAACACACCGCGCGGGTTCATAGCATCCCGCCGCGAAGTGTCTAAATACTCGGCATACTGCCCACCGGGGCTTACATCGGCCAGCATAGCCTCCAGCGCCGCTGCGCAGGACGATGGATAGCCCTGGCTGCAATTGCGTACACAATCGCCCTGGCCGGTAGCGCGCTGGCTTACAGGTAAACTCACATTGCGGGTGCTGCCATCGGGCTGCACCATAGCAAAGCTACGACCAACCGCTGCCGGTATTTGCCTACACTCGTTACACGGTTGGTTACAAGGGTTATTACCGGCTGCTAAACCCGCAGCAGGCAGGTAAGGTTGCAACGGCTGTGCACAAACATATCGTGTGCTATAATCGTTTACGTATTGCTGCAGGGCAGTGGCATTTACTGTTAGCCTTTTGCTTATAAAATAATTGCCGGCAGGCAATGCGCTGGCTACACCCGAAAAATTAACTTCAGCTGCACTGCAGGTGTTTAACGGCGTAAGCATACCTATAGCTTGTTTTCTTCCCCATACCGAATCGCCGCAAGCATTGCGCACTACTATTTCCAAATCGTAAACACAATCGTAGCAGTACGAAGTTCCATTGCAATACGCACCGGTAAGTGTAGGTGGTGTAAGCCGGTAGCTAAAATTTACACTGGTGGTTTTTGAAAGCAAAAGGCTTTTTTGGCTAACCAGACTTTTAGTAGCTTCATCTAACCGGTTATCTTCTTCAATAAGGTGCAGGGTTATGTTTGCCGCATCGCCGTGGGGTATAGCTTCGTAAGCAGCGGGGGCATCGCCGGCAAGGGCCGTAGCCACCACGTTGCCTTTAATATCTTTAAAAGTAACGTGGGCCTGACCGTTTTCATCCAGCAGCATTTCTTTTTTATAGTGTGCTGCTACACCGGCATCGTTGCCAAACATTCTGTCCAGCTCATCCTGCGATGGGGCCCCATAAAATACTTTTTGTTCGTGGGCCGAACCTAACTTTAAACCGGCACCCGCTTTAGCTACTATAGCCGGACGGTTAGTTTTATCGGGGGTATAAGTTATTTGCGTAAACGGATAGCCTTCTGCATCGGGTATAAACTTATTAAAGCCCGATAAATCGGCATTATTGGGCGAATAGTATTTACCGGCTCCGGAATTAGTATTAAACGGATTGGCACTTACGTTGCAAACGTTATCCCGGTCGGTATCAAAATCGGCTTTGCTGTAAGGTTGCCCTTCGCTGTTAAGGTTAAAGTTTGGTTGAAAACCGATACGCGGTTGCGTAGTTCTATAACTAAACAGGCTGAACATATTAGCCAGGCTTAATCTAAACTCTTCGTTTACGTATAGCAAGGGCGCGTAAATAAGTTCAGACGTAAAGCCAGTACCTGTAGAGCCGCTGCTGCTTCCACTACCGCTGCCTGTAGCAGCAGGCGCGCTATAAACAGGCTTTACCGGAGCCGGCAAAGTTTGTATGGCAGGGCGCCCCTGGTAATCGTATATATGTTCGCTTACCACCAGGTTTTGATCGGCATGCTTAGTGCTAACCGTTTGGCGGGCGCGCAAAGTTCCATCAGCATAGTTTACCGATTCTTTATGCAAATCATCGCCGGCAAATACACCGGTATAGCTCCAGTTCATTTTATCAGCCTGGTGTGCATTAGCGGCAGTAATTTCAAAAACATGTTTCACGTCGGCAGGTATGCTGTTAGCGGCACCGGCCAAATCCCAATTGCCATACAGCGGTTCATCGTAGTTGCTACCCTGCATACCTACTGCACGCACACGTGCCACTATATAGCCCTGCTCAAACACCAATGGAATTTCTAATTCGGTATTAGCAGTGGTTACCCGCGTACTATTAAAGCGGAAATTATAGGGTATAGAACCAGCAGGCTTTGCCCCGCCCGTGCCGTTGTAGTTATCTACAAATAAGTATTCCACATCATAGCGCTCGGCCCAATCTGGCTCCGGCCGCTGCCACGATAGCTTTAAATAACCATTGTTAGAAGATGCCTTTAAATCGATAACCGTAACCGGCGTACCTAACTGCGCTGCTGTGGGCACAATAAACTTTTCGGCCTGGTATTGCAGGTATAGGCGAAAAGCACTGTCGTTTTCGGCAAACGTGGCCGGTGCAGAAATCACTTTTGTAACTGTAATATCGGCCCAGGCGGCGTTGGCCAGGTTATAAAAATCTTTGGCCTTATAAGTTGCCGATGCCGGATCGTAGCTTATACTTAAGCGCACAGTTTTAGAATTGACCCTAGCCGGGTCGGCAATGGTTTTGTAACTGAAGCGACACTCTAAGGTAATGTTAAACGCCGATGCCGATGGGCGCTCAACAAACGGGTCGACAAACAAAGTGGCGGTTATGCTATTTTGCTTCACCTTCATACCCGCAGGCACAGGTTTAGCAACTCCGGCTTCGGTAAAGTAATCGGTATCAAAAACTTTTTGATGGATAGTATCTCTGTTCGATTCGGCTAAGCGCTTTGGCGAGTATGGAACAGGGGTAGGGTTTTCGTTTTTGGCTAAAGCACAAAACGAAAGCAATAGTAACTGAATAGATAAAAGTAGTTTGTTCATACTTACCTCGTTTTAGATTTTGACGAACGGGTTTCCTGCAGGGTAATAATATTGTCTTCCGTTTCCTTTTTGTTTCTTACCAGCTTGCCTTCATTATCGTATTCATACATAGCTGCGTAATTATTTTCATCCAGCGTAGCCATTAACTTTAGCGAGTAAGGGTCGTAAACAAATGCTTTCATACTGCTGTTAAATGGCTGAATGCGTATATCATCATACCAGGCCGTTCCACCGGGGTTAAGCTGTACTGTAATGCTGCGCACGTTGGGCGGAATAGTAAATACTGCATTAATTTGTTTCCAGCCGTCAATGCTTTTGCCCTCGCTGTTTACCGAGGCCAGCACTACCTCAGCACCGCTGCTGGTTGTTGCTTTTATAACTACCTGGTTGGTAGCCGAGCCTGTAAGGCCTCCGCCTAATACTCCACCAAGGCCACCGGTTAAAGGCACTAAGCTGTTGTTTAAGTAGCTGCCAATATTTTGCAGCACATTACTATTAGGCAGAGTACCGCTGCCGGTTGAGCCTGTGCTTACAGCCCCTGAAGTAGCACCCGGCACACCTTTGCTTACCCAGGCGCTAAATATGCAGGTGTCAGCATCGGGCGTGTAGGGCTGTATAAGGTTATTGCGCGAGGCAATAAACCTGCCCCCTTCTATGCGCGATTCTGTCGCATCGGTGTAGGCGTAAAAACTGCGGGTTAACGAAACGGAAGCACCAGTGCGCAAGCTGCTATAACCGGTATGGCTTACATTTCTATCAATTTTTGCAGTAGCTGTATCAAACTTAAAGTGCGGCAACACAGGGCAACTGTTCCATGGATTATCGGCTGCATTTTTATACTGATAATCTTCAAATCCATCAAAGGCTACATTCATATAGCGCGAGTTTTTAGCGCTTAAAACCGGCAATGAAAACCCATAACCAAAAACTTCGTTACTATAAATACCTAAGCCATTTTTGCTTTCTATGTTCCGGCCAAAAGGGTCGTATACTGTAGCTGTTGCCAATAGTTGCCAGTTGGTGCGCTCAGCAATAGGTTTAGCCCGCAGCGGAAATGTTTCGGTAAAAAACGACCTAAAATCGCGCAGGGTGCCACCGGTGGTAACCGTTGTGCCCTGCCGCTCGCTACGGTAATTGTAATCGCTCTTTTTGCGCCAACTGCCCAATACGCCGCTTATATAAGGGTTAATAGTGCCGGTGCCAGTAGCCGAACAATTCAAGCTACCCTCACCAACATACTTTTCGCGACAAACTAAAATAGGGAAGCAACTGGTAGTAACCCGAACTCGGGCAGTAGTGTTACCCTGTATACCTTTATAAGTAATAATACCAAGGGCGCTGTTAGCATCGTCGCAAGCTGCGCGGTCGGTTGAATCGGTTAGCGATAAATCCATTCTAAAATCAATAACACTATCCGGAAAAAGAGTGCGCCCATCGGCCATTTGCATGGTAATGGAGCAACTTGTGGTATCGCTGTTTACTATTTGGCCCGTAAACTGAGTGCTGCCTTTTAAGCCATTGTATGTCTTTGTGCCGCTGCCAAACGTTACATTTAAAAAATTGGCGAATGCAGTGTATGCGCTACCAGAAAGCGATACACCGGTCTGACTAAAATTACCACTAACCAATAAGGAGCGTAAAAATTGCTCTAAGGCGCTACTGGCAGTTGTTTGCCCCCCAGGCGAACCAGCGCTGCCCCCTTTTACTGCAAATGGTTTGCAATTGCACTGGTATTGTGGTTGCGTGGCCTGAAACGCCGCATAGGTTTGCCAAAAGTTGCTAAACTCGCTTGCATTGGCATTTATAATACCGGTGGCCGGTATGGCAAAGCGCATAGCGCTGCCCGATGTAACTACCGGGTTGGTTAAAGAAAGTACAGCAGCCGCTGTTTTATCTAAATGGTTTTTGCGGCCGCTGCGCAGCACCTCTACCGAGTATTTGCCGGCAGTAGTTATTGGGTTGCCCTGCGCATCTATAAGCAAAATAGTTACCGGGTTTACATTTAGCACCCATGCTTTTTTAGGTGGTTCGGCTACCGTTCGTCCGCCTATGCCCGGTATTACTACCGGTACAAACGAAGTATAATTATGAATAAGCAGTTCGTCGCCCTCGTTAAACAGGGGCTGGTAATTGGCCGGAATGCCAATATTAATATCTGTTTTAAGGCCCTGGTTTTTATAAGCTGCGTCCATGCCGCTGTTTATCCAGTAGGCCGGTATATTGGTAGCATACTCCTTCGCACCAAACTCATTCTCCGATTCAGTTACTACGGCCTCGCCGGTTTGCTTATCGTATAAGGCCGTATGCACTGCTGCGTTGGTGCCGTTATTAAAACTTACTACCCGGTCTAAAATACCGCTGCGATGTATTACTTTGGTAAAGGTTAGTGCGCAATAGCGCTTAAAAACATAATTCATATTGGGGTAAACCATAGGCACCGTAATAGGAATCATAGCAGCTAAAAAGCCATCTACATTTATTTCGGCCGAGGGTCCATAGGTTTCGGCCACGCTTTCGCGGGCGTCGGCATATAGTTCATACTCTACACCCTGGTAACCATATCTCACGTTTCCGGTGGCTCCGTCTACCTGCGGCACCCAATTAGAAAGCTTGCCACGGCCATCGGTTTTGTAATAAAACTGCTGCCCGCTAATAGGGTTTATAGAATCGGTTTGCTGAAAAACACGCACCGCTTTTTGCTGGCCGTGCATATTATTCAACTCTATAGCAAACCCCTGCGATACCGTTGCCTGCTTTTCGGAGTAGTGTGGCGGAAACGGAACCTCTTTGGGGTTTACCTGTAAATCGGTTTGTGTGGTAATGGTTGGAAAATCTTTAGCGGTATAAAATTCATTTACCGAAAAGCCCGTGGCATTTTTAGTTACACGCTCATGCTGTATGCTGCGCACCTTTACTTTGCTATAGCCAATACCAGCGCCTGGAAAGAATACTTCGCCCACCGGACCGGTAAAGTATAAGCTGTAATCAATTGAAAGGGGTTTTTCTACATTATAGCGGGTGGGTAGCGTAAACGGATTTTCATCGGCATTGGTAGCTGGCTCGTAAGCATTTACACCGCTGCTTATTTCCGTTTCGCGGCCATTTATATTCTCGGTAGTGGTATAAAAGTATTCTGTGCCATAGGTGGACGTAGTCCCGGCTACGCCGGTCATATCGGCCCAGCTATCTGATACTGTTACTTTTTTAACCCTGGCCCCGCCACCAAACTTTTTCATGTCGGGCGAACAAAGCCGGAGCTTACTTTTATCTAACTTAATCCGCGAGGCATGGGGCCCATTCGCCAAAATGGCGTTTGCATCGCGGTAAAAGCCCTCAATAGATTGCAATGCATTTACCATAGATGCCGCAAATGCAGCCGGGTCGTCTGTCATTGGGCTCGGGTCATCATAAATCATTTCGGGCATGCTTTTGCGTATTTTTTGCCAGGCAGCCTTAGCCATGGGGTGTACGCCGTTTGCATCTTCGGTATTCTCATCGCCGGCACGCAGGCGCGGAAGCTTAACCCAGGCATATTTGTATTTTCCATCGGCTGTGCGTTCGGCGCCGGTGCAAAAGCCATAATCGGTATTGTAGGTGGTAAGGGTTACAGGTATAAACCCATCCACTTTCTCAAATTTGCCCAGGCCGCTACTCAAATCCATTTGAGCAGTAAAAAACAACTCCTGTATACCGGTAAAATAACGTTCTAAATCTGCCTGACTGGCGGTAGGTGATTTAAGTTCAAACTTGGCGTAGTTAAATACTTCGCTGCCGGTATAAGTAGTACCCTCTGTTGCAGCAGGCGGGGCATCATTTTTTCCAGCTTCTGTAGTTAAACCCTTAAGGGTATACATTTCCATGGCCGTTTTATTCTGTACGTAAGCGTAGTCGTCGCTTTCGTAGTATATATTCAATTGACTGCCTTCGGGTGTACGTATGCCGGTTAGCAACCATGCCGATGCATATTTATCGGCCTTATCCTTTGGCAATGCCGAGTAAGTAGCCGCATCTTCGCCTTCCTCTTTCTTTACATAGTTCCCCCATTTATCTACCTGCTTCGGCTTATAATCGGGGTTGGTTTCGCTATAGGTAAACCGGTAAGGGCTTAGCTTTCCCTTTTCTGAGTTACCATACGTAAAATAAATTCCCGTAAGGGTTAATTTACCTCCGCCGGGTTCGGTAGTGTTGGGTATTCCTTTGCAAAGGTCGTAGCTGTAGGTAAATGCTACTTTTTTTAATGGTATGGCTGCATCGCCTTTTGCCATGCGCTCGCTTTTACTATATAATTTTATCGAGTCTAACTTTTGTAATGCCCCTGAGCGACTAATACCACCATTTTCATCCGCCACTCCTACCGCATCTTTGCGGGCAGAGTAGAAAAACTCGGCAACAAAGTTTTTTGTTTCGATGGAATGTGTAGCCCAAATCTCTTTAGCGCCGCAGGAGTAGTGAGCGTAGTTGTCATTCTCATCGCTCTTGCTATTCTCCTGAAAGCTTGCTTTGTTCTGTTCAAATGGTATGCGCCATTTGTAGTTATTATTTACGCAGGTATAATTAAACTTGGTAAAGGTGCCCAGGTCATCCGCCGTAGGGCCATCGCCGGTAAGGTCTACATAATCATCACTCAACACATTGGTAAGCATCCAGGCGTAAGCATACCCCGGTGTGTTTTCAGCTTCAAAAAAATGGTCTATACCACGGGTGTTTGTGCTTTGGTTATCTACACCGGGCACGTAGGCAACCAGTTTATTGGCATCGGGTGCTGCGCCCCCGCTGATATTAAAGCTTACATCTTTACTGCCCAACGTGTATGCAGGCAACCCATATATATAGCGGGTGCCATCGTTACGCGTTACCGTAATTTCGCTCAGGTGGTTGTTTTTGCGGTAGCCAGTATTGCGTGCATAATAGTTTGGCATTAAATCGTTCGGCACATTGTTGCCGTCGGCCACCACCGGCGATATACCCTGCGGATAGCTCTTTATCATTCTATCCACACCGTTATGCGCAGCCTCGCTTGCGGTAAGGTAGCTAAACATTGTATTGCGGTGTTCGCGGTTTTTCTTTGCCACATTCTCAGCCGTAAAGCCCGCAACGGGTTCGCCGTTTTTAAAAAGCAGCTCGCCGGTAGTAGTGCCATTATTATTTACGGCTGCACGTATTGGCCTAAAATCGCCGTTGTTGCTAAACTGTTCAGGGTTGGCCATAACCGTAGCCTCGCCCATGTTTTTAAAATATACCGGTTCATAGCCGGGTGTAGTGTTTCTTTTAAAATCAAACTTATCGTTAAACGAATTTCCACCGGTCCATTTTTTGCTCTCGCTATGCGTATAAATTATTTTAGCATCTACCCCGCCTTTCACCAGCTGGCCCGCCCCTATTTCGCCGCCTATGTTCCCGGCTGTGCTGTTTTGGTAAGTAGAAGCATCGTGCAGCGTGCCACAATCGCTGCGAAAAGGCCTGAAACTTCCGCCTATCCCCTGGCCGTTTACGGTATATACATCGTGGGTAAATTGCGTAACCGGCAGGTTAGGCAACTCGGCAGAAAATGACCTGTCCTTTTCGCGGTTAAAATCCAGCAGCTCGCGGCCACCGGTGCTGTTTTGCGCGTATATGTAGCCAAAGGCCGGCACCGAATCAACCGGTTGTTGTATATAGTTTTTAGAGTAATGCCCTTTAAGCGTTCCGCTTAAATGCGTAAGCGGCACTTCGCCGCCCAGCTTTAAGCTCCAGCTTATAGCATCGGTATTGCGTGGCACTTCAAAATACGGCGAGTAAGTAGGCGATGAAAACGAAATGGGAAAATTAAAGTTAGCGCCTCTGCTACTCCAGCGGGCATTGTCTCCGCTGCCTATTTTGCGCCCGCCTTTAAGCGATGATCGTATACCCAGCGATTTAATACCATCGCGCGAGTTTACATCCAGGTTAACGCCTATGCCCATCTCGGCTTTGTTGCGCCCGTTTTTCATACGCCCGCTAAATGAAGCGCCGG
Organism: Chitinophagales bacterium; assembly: GCA_044228435.1. Classification (GTDB taxonomy): domain Bacteria; phylum Bacteroidota; class Bacteroidia; order Chitinophagales; family LD1; genus Bog-950. Next base: position 23,167 of record JBGAUW010000008.1, on the reverse strand, counting down.
CATCAAAACCCGAACCTGATTTATTGTTTAGCGAAAAGCCCTGAGATAAAGAACCATCTAAACCATTATCGCCACTGCTGCTGCTTATTTTACTTTCCTGGCTCATGCCAAAGTCAATCTCCCAACCGGTATAATTATTACGCGATACGCCCAACTCAATACCGCCCGCTAAATTGGCAAGGCTAAAACCTGTAAACTCCACATCAAACCCCAACGCAGCACCACCTTCCTGCTCCGCTTTCATGTTTGTTTCCTTTCTAATCTTCTCGCCATTAAAATCATCGGGCAAGCCGCGCACATCGCGGCTTATACTACCCACATCCAAATTCCAGCCCAGGCCTACGTTGCTGGCCTCACTTTCCATTTTTACAGCATCGCTGTTATAAGAAATAGAGATGGGGTTACCGCCCACATCCAGCAAGGGTATAGTGTAGTTTAAGTCGCCCGAAAACAAATTAACCAGCTGCTCATTATCAGCCTGCGAAAACTGCTGCACCTCGGGCATGGTAGGGCCGCCGGTTAAAGCTAATGCCGTTAGCGGGTAAACCATCTCTAACACCTGTATGCTAAGCAGCAGCAGTGCTACCTTCTTTATATGCTTTCTAATCTTCTTCATGGGTATGGTTTATTGATTGTATTTAAAGCGTGCTTTTAAAATATTTCCGCGGGGGTCGGTTACCTGTAGCTCGTAAAACTTGCCGCTAAGCAGTTTGTTTCCGCTCTTCATATCCAGGCTATAGTAGTTAAGGCCGTAGTTGGCATCTAATATTTCGCTGTGCACCAACTGCATTCTGGCATCCAGCAACCGGTAACCTATTTGCTTTTGCTCGTAATTATTCTTGTATTGAAAGTTTAACTTGCCGTTGCTCATTACGCTATAGTTGTTACCCGTGGTGGGCTTTAACTCCATATAAGGTATGCCTGCAACCGGGTTGTTTTTAGCAACCGGTTTTTCCTTTTTAAGAGTATCGGATAGCAGCAAAAAATTTTTCTTCGCAAAAACAAAACTCCACACTTCGCTGGTGGCTACGGTTTGGTTATTTACTTCAGCCGAAACTTTCCAGGCGTAGCGGTAACCGGGGCGCAGGTTACGGGCATTAATTCCATATTGGGTAATGGTGGTACCAATACCCTTTTTTTCGTAGTAAGCAGGGTTGGTTAATACCGAGCTTAACACCGTTTGCATATTTTGCAATTCGTATATGGTTAGGGTGTATGTAAAGTATTGCCCATTGGCAGGCATAGGCGGCAGCCACGTAAAAAAGGGGTAATCTTCGTGTACCGTATCGCCGTTTTCAGGCGTAATAAGCACCGGTGGCGAAAAGTAATCGGCCGAAAAACTATAGCAGTTTGTTCCAAGCTCACTTGAATCGGTTGCGGAAAAGGCAGTTATACAAATTTCGTAATCGCCGGCAGGCAGACCGTTGGTTTGTATAGCATAGCGCCGCAGGTCGGCATCTTCATACAAAGTATTAAAGGGGTTTAACCCCACATAATACTGGGTGCTAAAGCTGGTAGTGCCCGGCAGTATAGCACGGTCCTTCGATACCACTTCATATACCTTGCCCCGTTTAGCTTCGGTTACTATGCCATAAAAGTACGCCTTCAGTGTTTGAGCAGTAGTATTAGTTACGGCCACCTTCCATTCAGCGCGGCGCGAAAGGGTGTAATCGGAACCCGGCAGTATTGCAATTTGAATGCTTTGGCTGCTTACTGCAAGACAGAGCACCATAAGTAAACCAAACAAACAGGCCTTTAGATTATGCATTTGTAATGGGTTGAATGATGAAAAATGAATCCAGGATTTAAAAATTACTCTTCGAAATAATCGCCGCTGGCATTGCCCGAGTAGGTTACGCTGCCAGGCACTGAAATAGTTGGCGAAGGCAGCGTTACATAAATACCATAAGCCGCGCTATTGGTTATGCTGGTGTTGTCGATAGTAAAACTGCCGGCTGACCATGCCCCTGCCAGTATGTTGCCAAGTTCGCTGGTGTTGCCGGTAAACGACGAACCACCTCCATAGCTAACATCGGTATACGATACGCGGTTGTTGGTATTAGTGCATTGAAAAGCAATTCCCTTCCACGAACCCGGTAGCGCCGTTTCGCCGGTAAGCGTAATTCTGTTGGATGCATCGCCAACAATTTTCATCCACGAAGTAGCAGAGTATTGCCCTACGGTAAGGCCGGCATCGGAAGCAAACTGTACTGTGGTACCCGGCTCAATAGTAAGATTGCCTACAGTAGAGCTATAGCCTACCGATACAGTAGCATTTACATAGTAAGGCACACTTAACTTAGCCCACACATTGGCGCCCTGCAACAACCCACCACGCAGTAATATTTTATTGTATGTATTGCCCGTGTAAACCGAGCCCATACCATCCAGCTTAGTGGCAATAGAACCCAGGGCAGAAATAGGATAGTTTAGGTTATCGGTAAATGTATTGTTGCTAAATAAAGTAATAGGGCTTTGTTCATCGCCATCAAGCCCATCGCATAGCAAACCATCCTGCGCACTTTTGGAAATAGTGCTGTTCTGCAATTTTAATTTGGCATTTAAAGCCACCCGTATATTAGCAAGCTTGGTTGAGTTACCATCAAAACTGGCGCTACCCCCGTTTGATATGTGGCAGTAGTTAATTTCATTAAGCACATTATTGCTTTTTACAAAAATACCTTTCCAAACACCAGCCACATCCTGTTCGCTTTTTATAATTATGTTTTTTGCCGCACTACCGCTGGCTACCAATGCCCCCGTGTTTTCTATAACCAACCCCGCCCCGCTTTTCACCAAAATAGTTACGCCCGGCTGTATAGTAAGTTTGGCATTTACCGATACTACACAATCAAGCGTGTAATCTATATCCAATCCACGGTCGGCCCAGGTTGTTTCGGCATTTACATCGTTGCAGCTTATAGGTTGCGCCTCGTTTATTACCGGGTTAGCTTCACGATGGCACGATGAGGTTAACAGCAGCGTGGTTAGAAACAGGCCGTAAAAAGTAGTTTTAAAAATTTGTGTGCGCATGGTATCTTATTTTTTTAGCTTATCGATACACAAATATCATTCGGCCATATACCCCCTACAATTCATTTTTTCTTACTTTTCCGAATGCAGATTGTTTTTTTAATTTTAAAATACTGAAAATCAACTTTTTGCACAAAAATAAACATGGAAGAACTACACCGTTTTATACAGCGATTAGATAGTGCCGAAAAGAAATATTTCCGCCGCTATGGCCTAAAAGATGAAACCAAAGGCGATAGCCAAACCAAGGCCTTATTTGAGCTGCTGGAAAGTGTGGAGGTATACGATGAACAAAAAATTGCCAACCGCATAAAGCGGCTTAATTTAGAGAAGCAACTGGCACATACCGAAGATTACCTGATGAAGCTTTTGATTGATACCATGCTTTGGTATCAACGCGAAAGATTTCCGGGGTTTATGGCGGCTTTTAACCTTGCCAAAATTCAGTTTTTAAATGAGAAAGAATGGTATAGCGAAGCAGAGCGTACATCGTTGCGGATGATGAAGGCCTCGCTGGACCAGGGAACATTTACCGACCGGTGGAACGCGGTTAATCAAAACATAGACATTGCGTTTAATGATTTTTTATCGGATAAGAAAAAAGACATAGCTGAAACCAATGCGCTGTTAGATAAACGCGCTAAACTGCTGGAGCAAATGAACCGGTTTGAGGAATACGACAACCTGCTTAAAAAGCAACAAATTATTATCCGTAAAGCGATGGAGGCTAAAGGGCCTGATGACTTACAACTGCTAAACGAGATAATGGAAAATAAGCTTTTGCAAAATGCCGATATGGCTCTCTCAGGCGAATCGAAATTTATATTCCATACCTTGCGCATACAGTATTATAATGTGGTGGGCAACAGCAAAGCGGGGTTTGCCGAAACAGAAGCGCTGGTGGCCTTACATAAAAGTTCGTCTTACAAAAACTTTGCTACTATGCATGTATTATGGGCTTACTCACAGTATGCCCAGTCGCTTTACTTTAGCGGGCAGTGGAATAAATTAGAGCAATGCCTACAAGAGTTAAATAACATTGCTACGCAAACACCGGTAGAAGCTATTGCAAAATTTAGTTACTATGTGCAGTTGGCGATTCCATTGCTGGACCATAACAAAGATACTGCGGCCCTTACAAAACTATTACATGTAGTAAAGGAAAAACTAAAAACCACCGGCACCGAATTGCGGGCCGATGTACGTATGGTTATAACGTTAAGTTGTGTATCGGGCTTTGTTGAATACAAAGAATATAACAGCGCTATTGATGTATGTGAACATTTTTTAACCCACCACGATACCGGTGTGCGGTTGGATATAATGCTTATGCTATATGCCTACCAGTTTATTGCCCACCTGGAGCTGGGAAATAAATTGTATGTAAACAACGTGATGCAAAATGTAAACCGCTATTTTTTACGCAACGAATTTAAAGGCAACTACGAAACCACTCTTTTAAAAACATTCCGTAAGCTAAGCGAAATGGAGAGCCCGCGCCAGCATAAGGAAGAAATAATAGCCATGAAAACCGAGCTTGAAAAATCGGCTACGGATAGCACCAGCCAGCAAATGCTATCGTTGTTGCCGTTACTAACCGGCTATTTGGATTCGAAGGTAAATTAGCCACGCTTATTCCTTAAAATACAGTTCCTTTTAACCACAGATACGCTAGTGCGGATTCCTTTCTTAAAGGGAATACGTTATTTTTTCTCGGCCGCTTTGCTTTCCCTTTCCTGCTTTTTAAAGTAGCCTTTAAAAAGAAAGTTGTGTTTAAGGGCTTCCATATTTTCGGCAAATTTTTGTGTACTCACCTCTACGTTTACTAAGCTCCTCTTTAAACTATTGGCCGGGGCCGTATCATTTACCAGGGTAGATATAGTGCCGGGGCCGGTGCTTACTTTTTCAAGTATCTGTTTTAAGCTGCTGGCCGAAAGATTTACCTGCTGGCCCGCCTCTTTTATCTGCTTTACAGCCGTTACCAAATCGGCGCTTACTACCGTATCGTTCACCAGGGTAGCCACCAAACCCTTACCATTTTTAGCATCGGATACCACATCATTCAAATCGGCCGAAATTTGCAATATGTTATTGCTTACCACATCAACATTATGAAGCGTATGGCGCAGTTGAAAGGCAATAGTGGTATCCATTAAAACCGTATAAAGGGTGCCGCGGCTATCAGTAATATTTTGGGTAATGGCTTTAAGGTTAGCCGAAATAACCAAAATATTTTTGTTGGTTTTATCCAGTGTGCGCAGCATCTCTTCGGTGTTTATGGCCGCAGCGCTCAGCACCTCCTCTCCTTCACTAATAACCGGCGCATCCGCAGTGCCGGGAGCAATATTAATAAGCTTATTGCCCATTAGGCCATCGGTACCAATACTTGCCGTTGAGTTTTTACGGATTACTTTTTTCAAGTCTGATTCTATCGTCATTTCAACACGGATAGTGGTGTCGTTTACAATTTCGATGTTATTTACCGTTCCAATATCTATACCGGCATACCTAACATTGTTACCTTTTTTAAGCCCGTTTACATTCTCAAACTTTGCATAAATTTTAAAAGTTTTGCTAAACAGGTTGGTATTGTTGCCTATTAGGTAAAGCGCAGCTATAAGCAACACCGTACCGGTAATTACAAACAGGCCCAATCGGATATTTTTAGTTACTTCTTTATTCATAGCTTATCATTTTTAAAAAATGCATGAACTTTAGGGTCGGTTATTTGACTTAGCTCTTCAAAAGTGCCCTGGGCGTAGCTTATACCATCAATTAATACAGTCAGGCGGTTTGCTGTAAGCCGGGCACAATGCATATCGTGCGAAATAATGATAGAGCTGGTATTGTATTTTTTTTGCATGGCCAGCATCAGGTTGCTTATTTCTTCGGCAGTAATAGGGTCTAATCCGGTGGTTGGCTCATCGTATAAAACCAATTCGGGTTTTAATATAAGCGCTCGTGCAAGGCCAATTCTTTTGCGCATACCACCCGAAAGTTCAGAGGGCATCAAATCAATGGCGTTTAATAGCCCAACATTATCCAGCATCTCTTGTACCAGTTGGTCCACCTCCTGTTTCGACTTATCTTTTCCATGTCTTCGTAAAGCAAATTCAAGATTTTCCTTTACTGTCATGCTATCATATAAAGCGCTGCTTTGAAACACAAAACCAATTCGGGCACGCATTTCGTCCAGTTCCTTTTGTTTAAGTTCACTTATCTCTTTACCAAAAACTTTCAGCGAACCCTCATCGTATTTTAGCAGACCCACAATACACTTAATAAGCACCGATTTACCGCAACCCGATTTACCCAACACTACCACATTTTCGCCTTGTTTTAAGGTTAAATTAAAACCATTTAAAACGTGGTTATCGCCAAATGCCTTATACAATTGCGCAATCTCAATAATAGGTGCACCGTAGCCGGCGTTTAAATCCGGTGTGGCTGGTATGGTAGCCGGTTGTATCATAAAAAGCCAAAAAATTGAGTAATCTGCACCACCACCAGGTCGATAACAAATACCAGTAAGGAAGCTACCACTACCGATGAGTTCGCCGATTCGCCAACCCCCTCTGTGCCTTTTTTTGAGTTATAGCCTTTGTAGCAACCTATTACACCAATGGCAAAACCAAAAAAGAAGGTTTTAATAAAAGCAGGAACAAAATCACTAAAGTCGGCGCTTTCAAATACTTCGTTAAAAAACAAGGTTACACTTACTGCCCCCGTTATTTTTACCGCCAAATAGGAGCCTAATAAAGCAATTGCATCACCTATTATTACCAAAATAGGAATCATAAAAGTGGTGCTTAAAATGCGCGATACAACTATATATTTAAACGGGTTGGTGCCGCTAACCTCCATTGCATCTATCTGTTCGGTTACTTTCATCGACCCAAGTTCTGCGCCAATGCTGCTACCTATTTTACCGGCGCAAACCAGTGCAATAATTACAGGCCCAATTTCGCGGATAATACTAATACCCACCATTGCCGGCAACCATGATTCCGCACCAAAGCGTGCCAGCGTGGGGCGCGATTGCAAGGTTAACACCAACCCTATAATAAAAGCCGTTAAGCCAACCAAAGGCAACGACCGATAGCCTATTTCATACGACTGGCGCAATATCTCTTTTAGCTCATAAGGCGGCGACCATACCTCTCTAAAAAACCGCGCAACAAACCGCGAAACCTCGCCCGCCTCTGCCAAAAAATCGCGCATACCCCCCGGCAGAATGGACACCCATACAGGCTCCTTTTTTGGGGGCATCGCTTTTTTAAAACCGGGGCTATCCATTCCGTCCATTACTACAAATGTGCGGCACGATGGCTTATTTACTATTGAGGTAAGTCAACCCCGGGTATGACAAAAGTCAAGGGGCGATTAAGAAAAGCATAAAGCAGTTGCTGCAAAAAACAAAAGGGCCACCCTTAAACAGGGCGGCCCTTGCCATAATAATTGCCTTACAACCTAATTAACCGACATAATGTTCCACTTAGTACCGTTATAAATCAGTGTTAAACCACCACCTATGGTAGTTCCAAACTCCGAGAACATCGATGTACCGTAATCGGCATTCGCTTGCCGGAATACCTTTCCGTTAGGATTTAATGTAGCACTTGCATTATCGATAGAAAAGTGAAGTATTTGCCCTGTGGCGGGTGCCGAAGGCAGCGTAATGGTGTAGTTGCCGGTTACGTAAAAAAACTGCACAGGTACCGTTGATGTAATAGAAGTAGCTGCACTAACAATAGTTACAGGCATATAACCTGCTGCACCGGTTGGGCCGGTTGCACCTGTGGAGCCGGTTGGACCAGTAGCACCTGCTGTACCCACCCCTGTTGGCCCTGTAGGGCCGGTAACTCCGGCACCAGTTGAGCCGGTTGGGCCTGTGGGCCCGGTAACACCAACACCAGTTGGGCCGGTTGCGCCTGTAGTGCCTATACCCGTAGCGCCGGTGGGGCCGGTAACCCCTACACCCGTTGCGCCTGTTGGTCCCATAGGGCCGGTGCTACCAACGCCAGTTGCACCGGTTGCTCCTGTTGGGCCGGTATTACCGGTGGCACCCTGCGCTCCTGAAACACCTTGTGGGCCGGTATCACCTTGTGCACCGGTATTGCCTGTTGGGCCTGTATTGCCTTGTGGGCCGGTAACACCAGCATCGCCTTGTGCACCTGTATTGCCCGTTGGGCCGGTATTACCCTGCGGACCGGTATTGCCCTGTGGTCCGGTAACACCAGCATCACCTTGTGCACCTGTATCGCCTGTTGGGCCGGTATTACCCTGTGGGCCTGTATTGCCTTGTGGTCCGGTAATACCAGCATCGCCTTGTGCACCTGTATCGCCCGTTGGGCCGGTATTACCCTGTGGGCCTGTATTGCCTTGTGGTCCGGTAATACCAGCATCGCCTTGCGCGCCTGTATCGCCCGTTGGGCCGGTAGGGCCCCCACCCGGGCCTATAGGTCCGGTATTGCCTGTTGGTCCTAATGGCCCCTGCATGCCGGTATCGCCGGTAGGGCCGGTTGCACCGGTATTGCCTTGTGTTCCGGTATCGCCGGTGGCACCTGTAGGACCAGTATCACCTGCTACCCCTTGCGGGCCGGTATCGCCTTGCGGGCCCGTATTGCCTATGGGACCAATTGGGCCGGTATCGCCTACTAAACCCTGCGGGCCGGTATCACCCTGTGCACCGGTATTACCTATAGGGCCCTGCGCACCGGTATCGCCGGTTGGGCCTGTATCGCCGGTGGCGCCGGTAGGTCCTCCGCCAGGGCCAATAGGGCCTGTATCTCCCGTAGCTCCTGTTACACCTTGTAAACCAGTATCACCCGCCGGGCCGGTGGCTCCAGTTGGGCCGGTAACCCCGGTATCGCCATTAGATCCTGTTGCACCCTGCAAACCAGTATTTCCCTGCGGGCCGGTGTCGCCTGTTGGGCCCGTATCTCCCGTGGCTCCATTAGCCCCGGGTACACCCTGTAAACCGGTATCGCCCTGCGGGCCCGTTACTCCGGTAGTTCCCTGCGGACCGGTATCCCCGGTTGGTCCCGTTACTCCATTGGCACCAATGGGTCCCTGCGGACCTATAGGCCCCTGGGCACCATCATTACCGGTTGGCCCTTGTAAGCCGGCATCACCGGTAGGGCCTGTTGGCCCGGTAGTTCCGCCACCGCTATTACCCGCATATAATGCATAGGGCACACTTAGTAATTGCGAGGTTCCCATATCCACAAAGTTGGCACCACCGCTTACATCCACCAATACCTGCAAATATTTAGCACCACTACCCCAGTTAACGCTGGTAAGCGGAGAACTGCCACCTATTACCTGGGTAATTAAACCAAATTGGTTGGCAATAGCTGTATTGGTTTCGGCAAATACAATGGTACCTGTTGGAGAGCCCTCGTGAATATAAAAGCGCACCGTTACGTTGCTGCCGCCAGCAATAGGGTTGCCGGCTGCATCGCGCACTATAGCCTGATAATTTAATTTTTGCGGTGCCTGCGCCTGCGTGCTTAAAGCAAAAGCCAGCAATACTACAAAAGTGAGTAATGGTTTTTTCATTCGAAAATATTAAGTGTGGTTATAAATTAATGCAGGGCTAAAATAACCACACCCGTTAACTATTAGAATAATACCACTGGTAAATTTCGCACATCCAATAATCAAGTGCACATTAAATGCAATTTAAACAACCGGACTACTCACCATGCACTGAGTAGAAAAGCCAAGGCAATAGACTTACTAATTAAAAACAAGGCTAATATCTACCTCAATTGGCTATATTGAAGCAAACAACCTATACCAGCATTATTATTTGAATATGGTTTGTTTTAAACCATCGGATAAGCAAAACACATACTTACTATATCCAAGTAATTAAATAACCGCTACTACTTCCTCAGCCAGGCCAAAGCTCAAAGTCATACCTGCGCCGCTTAGGCCGTTTATAATATGTACACCGCTTTCGGGGTTGGCCACAAATTCAGTTTTGCCTTTTAGTTTAGGGTAAACACCGCTCCAGGTTTGAGCAATTTCCAAATCCTGTATTTGCGTGAACGAATGCAGGTAGTGAAGAATAAGTTGATTAATACCATCGCGGCTAAAAGGGTCGTGCACCGGCCCATATTCGTGCGAGTCGCCAATAGTAATTTCGCTTAAACCGTTTTGCGATATCATTACATGTATACCCCATTTAATATAGTCGGGCAACTCGCTGTTATAGCGTTCCTGTAATTGAGTCAGCGAAGGGCAATTGGCAAAAGCACCATAATGCGTAAGCGTAAGGCCGGCGCTTAATGCGGGGCCGGCCTGCCAGTTGCCGGGTTGCGGTACGGTGCGCAGCATCTGCAATTTACATTTGGTAATACCACTGGCTGCAAAAGTTTCGGGGTACAGGGTTTCAAAATCTTCGCCGCTGCAAACAAAAATAACATCGGCCTGGTGTACCTCTTTACCAGTATAGGCCTTTAGCCCATCTATATGCGAAACAGCTTTACCAAAATTAAAGTCAATACCATACTTGCTGCCAAGGTAAGCAGGCAACTTTTCAATGGCTTCGCGGGGGTCTACAATTATTTCGGTGGCACTCCATAATGCTGCCTTCAAATTTCGCGGGTTAGTGGCAGGTGACTTTGCAATCGTTTCTTCCGGGGTTAGTATGGCACAATCGTGCGCATCTTTATTCTGCGCGTAAAACTCTTCAATTACAGCCAACTCATCATGGTAGTAAACATTTAGTAAAGAGCCCGCCTCATCATACCAAATGTTGCCTTCGGTGCAACTTTGTTTCCATATTTCGCGCGAGCGCATAGCTCTATCTCTTAGCAGGCCCAATGGTTGACCCACCGGCCACACCATACCAAAGTTGCGTATGCTGGCACCTACGGCCTTTGCGTTGCGCTCAAACACTTTTACCTTATACCCTTTTACAGCCAAAGCACGGGCAGTAGCCAGCCCCACAATACCGGCACCAATTACAATAGCAGATTTAGACATTTAACGATTTTATTTTGCGGTTAAAATAGATGAACGAAAAAAGCATAAATAACAAACCCACCACACTTACCGCGTATATGGCCGAAATAAAAAAACTACCATAGCTAATGCTTTTATCGCCGGCATTTTTTATAAGCAGTATGGCAATGCTGCCCAGGTAACCAAACGAATCGGCCACATACATTAAAAAACCAACATTGGCCGGTTTTTTAATGGCGGCAATTTTACGCTCAAACAACACTACATTAAAAGGCACATAACCCAGGTACAAACCAAGGCCGTTAAGCACCATCCACCAAAATGGATTTATAAATTGATGCGTAAATAAAAAGGTAGAGCCCCCAGCTATTAAGAAACCTAATGCCACTATTAAATGATTTACCTGCAAGGCACGTAAATTATTTTTTATAAGTATAAGCAGACTCATAGAAAGTAAAATACCCAGCGATACAGGAATTTCTGTTTCGGTAAAAATAGAGGCATCGTTAAAGCCAAACTCCTTCCAAATATCGGCCGAAAAATTATCTCTAAAATCGCGCATTATACTCAGCATTACGTAGGTAATTATAAGCGCAACAATACCCGGGCCATAGCTACGCAGGTAATCTCTCCTCTCGCCGGCGTTCATAGGCCGGCGTTCGCTGCGGTGTTCAATATCGGCAGTTGTTCTATCGGGTATTTGCTCCAATAAAAACACAAACAAAATCATAGGGCCTAAAAAAATAAGCCCCGTAGCCAAAGGCATCCAGTATTGCGAAACGCCCTGCTCAATCAGCAACCACTTACCCACTGTTTTTACAAAGCCCGACGAAAAAATAAAACTGACTGCCATTACCGAGCCCATAAACTCGGTGGTTTTTCGCCCCTCTAAAAAACTAAATACTATACCCCATACCATTCCCAGCGGTATACCATTAAAAAACAGAAAGATGATATTGTAGGGCGCCGGTGTAACAGCAAATAAAAAAAGTGCAATGGCAGCAAAGGCTATCAGCTTTAAAATATTCCAACCGCGGTTTTTAGCCTTCATTTCGGCAATAACTTTTATGCCTAAAAACTTGCTAAGGGTATAGCCTATAAGTTGGGTAATAATAAGCAGGTCTTTATACTTAAGACCCCAAACAAAAATATCATCAAAGGTGGCTGCAGTAAAAGGCTTTCGAAAGGCATACATGCAGCTATAGGTACAAAAGGCTACAATAGCCGCATAAACGGGCACCAGCACCTTAGGGGAAACCGATAAATATTTTTTAAAAGGCGGGTGGGTCAATGCACGGTATTATACCACACAAATAAGCCACCGGTGGGTTAGCTTATTGTTATTGCATAATTACCCTTTAGTAACTATATCGTAAACTTCAAGTAAATCATCTACCAGATGGGTGTGCTGTTCTTTAGCCAGTTCGTGGCGGGTATAAGCGCCGGTGGTAATACCGATTACATATTTGCACCCGGCCGATGTGCCTTCTTGTAAATCCGAAACGGTATCGCCAATTTTTGCCACTTCTTTCGCATCTTTTATGCCGGCAAGTTTCATGGCTTCAAAAATTAAATCGGGGTGTGGGCGCCCGCGTTTAACCTCATCGCTGGTTACCGAAAAATCGATTAATCCGTTTTTAACCCAGCCCAACCGGTTAAAAATGGTATCGGCAATATCGCGGCTAAAGCCCGTATCTATACCAACCTTAATACCATTCGTTTTAAGCAGTTTAAAAATCTGCTCGGCATTTTTTTTCGCTTTAACCGATTTGTCGTTTTTGTAAAATGTAATCATCTCATTCACAAAAGCGGTATGTATTTTATTGGTTAATGCATTGCGGCGTGTTGGGTTCATGCCAAACTCTTCCTTCAATAGCTGTTCAATAGCCGCGGGTTTGGGCATGCCCATTACCTTGTTAGCGTCTTCGCGCAAAATACTTAAATCGAAAGCCTTAAAACCGTTAATAAGGGCGGCGTGTACATTATCATTGTCCTCCACCGTAGTACCCGCCATATCAAACACAACCAACTTAATTGCCATATTGTTTTATTCGGTGCAAATCAAAGCGACTTTTACCAAAGCGGGTGTTAAGTTTACATTAAGGATTGAGCGGTTAAGTGCCGTATAATTTTGGTTTTATAACTCTGTAAATCAGGCAAAGGCACATTTATTTCCTTAGCGGCCTCATCCCACGTGCGCATTTTAATAATCAGGGTTTTAAGCGGATTTTTTTCAAAATCTCGTGCTTCTTCCTCAGTCATTGGCCCACCCTGAAACTGCAAAGTAATTTTACTGGCCTCCGACAAATTATCGAAGTAGCGTTTATTGGCAAAACACAGGTAGCGCTTTGCGTCTACATGCGCATTCACAAGTGTAACCAGGCGTTCCGAAAACCCGAGTTCTTTTAAATAACCGGCAGCTACACCTTCATGATTTTTTACGCCATAGCCATCCATCGCTTCGTGTCCCTCTTCTAAAAGGTGGCCCACATCGTGCAAAAAGGCGGCAAGTATTACTTCATCATCCTGCCCGTCCAATTCGGCTAATTGAGCAGCCTGGCAGGCATGTTCTAATTGGGTAATAGCCTCGCCCGCATAATTCGAGCCGCCTTTTTGCCTGAACAAATTAATTACATCGTTAGCTATCTTTTCTGCGTGCGGCTGTTGCATAAGCTGAAAATAAATTAAACAATGCAATAGTTTACAACAGATTTATTGTAGGATTAGTTTGCGGTTATATACGTTTTGCCCGGCGCTTAACTTAACTACATAGCTTCCGCAGTTTAAGCCCGCTAAGTCTATGGTTACTTTGTTAGTAGCTTCAGGTTCATTAAACTTCTTTACCAGCCTTCCGGCCAAATCATATACTTCAACTTGTACGCCTTGTTTCTGCGGGTTTTCAAACCAAAAGGTGGTGTATCCGGTAGTAGGGTTGGGGTAAACAGTTAAGTTTTCTTCAACAGGTATATCCTGCACGGCATTAAATTTAGAAAGCCACGATTTGCCATCTACATCAAAATCGGTTTCAGGATTTAATCCCGAACCGTAGATAAGATGGTCAAGAGCTGTAACGGCTATATCGGCCTGCACCGGCGAGGTTTTTAAAAGAGTTTGGTTTACGTTACCTGCATCGTAAACACCAATACCAAACTTATTGTAGGTGCCCGGGTCGGCTGCTGTAATTTGCTGGTGACTTACGTTTTTGCCCGAGGCAATCCACCATATATGTCTTTCTTCCCAGGTGTTACCACCGTGGCCGGTACCAAGGCCGCCGTGGTCGGTAGTAATTAAAATTAACCAATCTTCGTTGGCATAGTTAGGCCGGCTGTATAGTGCATTTAGCACTTTACCTATTTTATCATCTACAAACTCAATGGCGGTAATGTAAGATGGATTGGTTGGTGAAAAACCCGAGGCATGGCCCGTTAAATCAACAGCATCAAAATATACAAACATGCAATCAAGGTCTGCATCGGCTAATTCCGAAACTGCAACTGCAGCGGTTGAAGTTCCGTCGCCATCCGGCGTTTTAAGTTTTTTATCCCATCCGTCGTTATAAACGTTATCGCTCATAGGGGCCCACTCTACTACCTGCACACATTTTAAAGCGGGTTTTACCGTTTTTGCCAGTTTAGGAAAATATGGATAATCGTTAAAGTGGCTGCCCGTATAGGTATTTGAGGTTACGCCGTGCTTATTCCACCATACCCCTGTCATAATAGTTGACCACGATGGGCCCGATACGGTAATACCGCAATGCCATGCATCGTAAGTAAAAAGGCCGGTAGCTATCAGCGAGTCAAGATGGGGTGTATTGGCATCCTGCAAAGCCTCGCTGCGGCAGCCATCAATACCAATAACCAACACTTTGCGGTTTTGGCTGGCCAAAGCGGAAAAAGTAATTAGCGCGAATAGTAAAACAGAGTAGAGTTTCTTTTGCATGTAAATGGAGTTTTTAGATGCGCGAAAATCACTTACTAAGTGCTTGCTTAAGTTATACGGCTGTTATGAAATAATGAAGAGTAGGGTAATGCAGTATTAAGAAAAAGTTCCATTAGGTTGTACAGTAAACGCACAATACAGTTCGTGTGGAAACACGGGTAAAAATGAAGAAGAATACAAAAGGGTTGAATTACAACTAACTACCGCCCCAGGTGTTCGGCAATCAATTTCCATACTCCATCCTGCTCTATTAGCACAGCCGTACCATTACCTGAGCCGGAGGTTGTTTGCTCATTTATAATGCCTTGCCAGCTAAATGCAAAAACATAAACGGCAGTCTGTTTAGTAATTAATACCCAATGAACATCGTTAACCCGGTAATCTTCATTTTTAATAATTGCGAAGTTACGCTCGTAAGCCTCCTTAACCTGTAGTATACCTTTATGCACTGTGCCATTAGAAAACGTTACACAAACATCGCTATGCATCAATGGCTCCACCTGTTGCCATTGCTGGCTGGCAAGGGCAGCTTTATAAGCAGTTATAAATTGTTCAGGGCTCATTGCAAATAAAATGTTGGTGGCAACAAAAATAGCATAACCGGTACAACGTTTTGTATAGCAGCAGATATAGAGACGCTATCTAAAAAGATTGGTTTCTGTATTCTAAGTCTTTGTTCTTGTGTCTTGTATCTTGCTTCTCCTTCTACAACTCATACTTAAACCCTACCTGCCCTCTTTGCCTGTAATATTCTATGCGTAGCGGTCTGTCTTTCTGCCCCCTGTATTCAAAATACGGCCAATCCAGCAGGTTATTCATTTCCATAAACACTGTAAAGTGTTTTTTAAATGTGTAGGATAGTTGGAAGTCAAGCGCATAGTTTTCGCCCTGGTAAGTATCGAACGAAGCATCTTTATGTAAAAGGCCTATCCCCTTAACCGATGCAAGGTTCAGTTCCTTTAAATAGGCACCGGTATAGTTTAGCGCTATACGGGCGTTAACACCGTATTTTTCGTAAAACAATGCTACATTATACAGTAGCGGCGTTTGCTCGGCCATGGCTTGCCCTTTAGGGCGGCCCGGTACCTGCATGCGCGAAATTGAGTAGGTAATATTGGCATTCACTCCAAAGCCGCTGCCCCATGCGGGTATAAAATCAAACCTGCGTTGTATGTTAGCCTCTATGCCATACACCCAGCTTTTGCTTGCATTGGTAGGCGATTTATACACTATACCCGTGCGGGGGTCAAAATCGGCCTGGGTTGTATTAAAGATGTGGTCGGTAATGTATTTAAAGTAGGTGCCCAAGCTAAACATACCCTTATTACCCCAGTAGTATTCATACATTAAATCGAAGTTGTAGCTGTAGGCCGGTTTAAGGTTGGGGTTACCAAATGTAAATTCAAATTCGGTATACCTTACTACCGCATAGCCGGGCTTAACCTCGGCAAAGTTTTGGCGGTGATAGGTGCGTGATACGGCCGCCCGTAAATTCATTCGTTTATTGATTGTAAAGTTGAAATTAAGCGCCGGCAAAAATGCTGTGTAATTAATATTGGTATATCTTTTTTGGGCGGGGTAGTAATATGAACTGCTGGCTGTATCCAATTGAATTTTTGTGCTAAGCGTATCGCTTTCCACCCGCATATTCGTATTTTCTATTCTTAATCCGGTTACGATATTGATATTTTCGGTAGGCCTAAAATCGCCCATTATGTAACCGGCCGAGGTATACTCGCGGTATTTGTAGGTGCTGCCCACCCACTGGTTAAACTCGGGGTGCAGTTCGGTCATATATCTTTCGCGCAGGCGGTTGCCATACTGGGCTAAAAAGTTTTTATTCTGCTCTTTGGTAATAAAAGGCATAAACGTGCCTTTATAAGGGCTGCCATATTCCTTTAAGTATCCGCAGCGCTCGTTAAAAGCTTCAGTTTGCAATCTCGTCATGTAAATAGGCTCCGATGATTGTGAACTGAAAATATTCAGCAGCCATTCGTGAAAGCTAATATTGCGCTCACCCATCTTCCACTTAAACTTACCCCCGGCCATTAACTTAACTTTAGGGTTAATGGTGTAAGCTATATCCAGCTGCGCTGTAACAGGGTCTGTCTCTTTGGTTGTATTTAATTCAGAGAACGCCCTTTTAAATTCAAAGCTATCGGCCACCAAAGGCGTTGTAATTTTAGGTTGAATGTTTTTATAGTTATCACCATGTCCGGTTGGGTTGTCAATATTCAATAGCTTGGTAGGGAAGGGGATTTGGCCCGGTGCACCGGTATACGCATTCCCATTTAAATCAATGGTATCTAAATCGGTAAACACAAATACGCTGCGTATGCCAAACTCCTCGGTAAAATAGCCGTTTCGCGGGTCTTTGCCTTTAATGGGGTTGTTGCCATAGGTAAACTGGTTATGGAACGAAGCTAACCGGGCATTAATGGTAACCTTACTATGTGGTTTAAACTCAGCAAATACTTCACCGCCACCCAGTAGTCTTATTAGTTCGCCGTGTATGCTTTGCAGCCTAACCCCTTTGCCATCCCCGCTATCGTATATATACATGGTTTTGCGCTGCCATTTATTATCTACCATGCTGCCCACCATTGCTTTCATTCCAAACCGCACTTTATCGCTGGGTTTATATTGCCAGGCTATGTTGCCCCCGGCGGTGTGGCGGTCGCCATCATAATCTTTTAACTCAAAACGGTTAATGCCCTGGTTATAGTTACTGCCAAAGGCTAGTTTAAAGCCCTGGCTGGCATAGTAGCGCCCAAAGTAGGAGCCGTTAATTACGTAATTGAACTTTTTGTTTTTGCTTACATCGCCCCACAAAAAATTAAAGTTGCCCGATGGCTTACGCGAAAGTACACTGGCACCTGCTGCAAAGTTTACTTTAAAGGTGCGTTCATCTACCGCTGCTTTGGTAAGAAAGTTAATTGACCCTCCAATATTATCACCCTCTATATCTGGCGTAACGGTGCGGTTTACCTCCACATAATCCACCAGGTCGCTGGGTAATACTTCAAACTCAAAAATACGGGAGGTGTTATCTTCATCGGCTACCGGCAAACGGTCGCCATTGATAAGGGTAGCCGTCCAATCCAGTGGTGTTCCGCGCAGAGATATGTAAGCCCCTTCGCCCTTATTGTTCTGCACAGCTGCGCCTGCAATGCGCTTTACTGTTTCGGCCGCATTTTTATCGGGCAACTTACCAATCGTTTCTGCCGAAACCACTGTTACAACGCGGGTAGAGTTACGCGTCATATTAATTGCTTTTTGGTCGCTGCCGCGGTTAAGGCGGCCCCGTACTTCTACCTCGCGCATGTTCTTTTCGCCTCCCTGCAAAATAAGTTTGCCTAATGGTATTGTTTGCCCGGCTGCTATGATTACGTTTAAAGTATCGCTTTTAAACCCCAGGTAGCTAATTACAATTTTTTGCCGGCCTGCGTCTATACCACTTAGCGTAAAGCGCCCTGCAGAGTCTGTTACTGAACCCAACGCAGTGCCCGCTACCTGCACATTGGCACCATTTAATGGTTCACCGGCCCCCGACACACTACCGGTTACGGCGCCCTTTTGGGCAAACGTATTACAAAATATAAACGCTAAAAAAAACGATAGCAAAGTAAGTTTACGCATGGGCTTAAAGGTGCGCGAATGTGACTTTGCTACTTAATCCAAAGGTTAAGCGTTTGTTATGATTGGGTTATTGTATGCAATAGGCCCATCTATTATTTTTTTATAAAGGTAGTGTATGCTTTACAATGCCATTACATGCGGCGCTTATGTTTGCGTTACAAACGTTCTTTTTACCAGAGCTGCTTAAAAGGGTTGCTCTTGAGCCAATACCGGCAGCTGCTCCGGGAGTCTGCTTTCCATTCGTTTAGAACAAACGAAAATTGCATTCTCCGGGAACGGTTGCCGGTATTTATTTTAAAACTATAATACCAGGTTTATGCGTATAGTTACACTTATTTTACTGCTTACTATTACCACTGCACTTTTTATTATTGCCGATACCCGCGGCTGGAGGAATAAGCTGAAAAAACCATAACATTAACTAAACATGGCGTTATTATATTTGGTTGCAAATATCCACCCATGCGCCTTACCTTTTTACTTTATTTATTTGTTACGGCTACAGCCAGTGCCCAATCAGTATTGCCTGCCAATAAACTTATATCACGCATCGGCTTTGGTTCATGCAACAGCCAGGATAAACCCCAATTAATTTGGGATACTATTCTAAAGCAAAAGCCTGAATGCTTTATAATGCTTGGCGATAATATATATGGCGATACACGCAATATGGCCGTGCTGAAACAAAAGTATGCGCAGTTTGCCGCTAAGCCGCCTTATCAGCGTTTTAAAAAGCGGTGCCCCATTATTGCCACCTGGGACGACCACGACTTTGGCGAAAACGATGGTGGTAAAGAATACCCTTTTAAAAAGGAGAGCAAGGAGATTTTTTTAGACTTTTTCAATGAGCCGAAAGATAGTGAGCGCCGCAAACATGAAGGTATTTACACCTCCTATATGCTGGAGGAAAATGGCAAGCGTCTGCAAATTATTTTGCCCGACCTGCGCACCTTTCGCGATTCGTTATGCCGCGGTGGCGCTGATGAGGATTGCTATGGCGAATACATTCCCTGCACCGACCCGGCAAAAGCAATGCTTGGCGAAGCGCAATGGAAATGGCTGGAAGGCGAATTGCGCAAACCCGCCGACCTGCGTATAATAGGCAGCAGCACCCAGTTTTTGGTTGACTTTAATGGCTGGGAAGCATGGGCCAATTTACCTTATGAACGGGAGCGCTTTTTAAAACTAATAGCCGACACAAAAGCAAATGGCGTTGTATTTATATCCGGCGATTTACACTATGCCGAAATGAGCCGCCTGCAACGCACCGACCTTGACCTTTATCCTATTTACGACCTCACCTCATCGGGCCTTACGCATGGGCATACCTGCGCCGGCGAAAATAAAAACCGGATACACGGTGTTTACATGAAACCCAATTTTGGTATGCTTACGATTAACTGGCCTTCAAAACAGCTACTGCTTGAAATAAAAGATGAGCGCGGCCAAACCAAAATAAGCCATACAATTCCCTTTGCAGAGATAGGCACTAATTAAATAGTGCCTATAAAAAAGCCCCACCAGGACGGCAGGGCTACACATTATATAGAGCAACAAAAAAGACGCGCTTGCTTACGGTTGCAAACATACATGCCCTGTTCGTTACTAATATTAAGTAGCGGTAAAAGCTTTGTTATGGTTTCAGTAAAGGTACCTCTAAAAACACATTAAACTCCTGCGCAAAGTTTACACTTACGCGGGCGTGTACACTGCCCTGCGCATCGTAAAATTTAGCCTGTGGCACCATTGGGAAAATACCTTCATGCCAAACATTGGGGTGTATATACAAACCCTGTGTGCCATCAAAATAAAACGTTACAAAGTTTTCTGGTTTTACATCGTCGCCGGGTAATGCTAATGGCACCATAAACGGCGAACCATCTAAAGGGTAAAACAGCTGCCCGCCATCGGGGTGATAATTAGCGTGCCATAATAAAACACGCTCCGGCATTTCATGGCCCTCTTTTTCTTTGTTAGCCACACCCGGGTTGCTGCCCCAGCCCAGCAAATATTCATCATTCACGGCATTGTTGCGCCCATAAAAAAAATCGCCTTGCCACCAAAATTCAAATATTCCGTTTTTAGTGCCGGCCTGTGCACCGGTGCCCACATCTACAGGTCGGCCCTTTGGCTTTGGCCATTGCACCACCTCCAGCTTAAAGTTTTTATAGTCGGTTACAAGTTCCCCGTAGCCCTTTAGTGTTTCGCTGGTGGCTACTACCACTTTACTTTTATGCCACGGCAAAGCGGTTGGCACATCGGGTTGCAAATAATTTATTGCGGTGTTGCTCATGTTCAATACAATTTAAACGCAAATAGTAATCGGTTTTTATTACGCTACCTGCACCGCAGTTTTACCAAATTGTTATTAAAAGCGAGAGGAATTTATTCATATCAAAACAGTATTCAGTGCTTGGCAATAGCTACTTTCGCACTTGTTACAACTACCCATACCGTATATGAAACAACTGCTTTTACTTATTTGCCTGGCAACTTTCCTTACTGCATGCCATAGTGATAAACTCAAAACAAAAACGCTTTTTAAGCCTGTGGCTATTAACTATAACAACCACACCGTTACAATACCCGAAGGTTTTACTTACAAGGTATTGTTTAGCGAGGGCGATACCGTAGTAACCGGCACCGGCGTGCATGCGCCGGCTAAGGGCAGCCAGGATATGCTGGTATATCTGCCCATAAATGGCAGCAGTGAGCATGGCTACCTGTATGTAAACCATGAGGAGCACCTCCCTAATACTCTTTTGGGCGATGGCGGGGGCGGCACTGTGTTTGAAATAGAAAAGATAAATAACCAATGGCAGGTAAAAGGTAATCTGCGGGCTATTGATTTTAACCAAGTGGGCGAAACCTTTCGCAACTGCGGGGGCACCGGCACGGCCACCGGCACTATACTTACTACCGAAGAGGAGTTTCCGCTTTCGAACACTGAAATATTTACCCGCTTTGGAATAACCGATACCAGCGATTTTGAAGGAAAGAAAAAGTATTACAACTATGGCTGGATAAACGAAGTAGACCCCATTAACGGCAAAGCCCTGCGCAAACTTAAGGCACTTGGCCGCTACCGCCACGAAGATGTGCAGTGCATGCCCGATAAAAAAACCTTATACCTAACGCATGATGACCAACCCTCGGTATTATTTAAGTTTATTGCCGATGTAGAAAATGATTACAGCAAAGGGCAGCTATTTGCCTACCAGCAAAGCGCCGATGCCGAAAGCGGAAGTTGGTTAGCATTGCCTAATGAAGAAGACTCGTTAGCCGATGTGATAAATGTGGCGCTGCGCCGCGGCGCTACCATGTTTGTAAGCACCGAATGGATAGAGGCCGTTGGCGATAAGCTGTATATAACCGAAAGCGGCAGCCGCCATTTTAATTTTGATGAGGCCGTTGCCCTGGGTGGCAAACCGGCCAGGCACTTATACGATATGTGCCGCAAGCAGGGCAATAAATACGAAGACCCTTATGGCCGCATACTGGAACTGGATTTAAAAACCAATAAAGTAAAAGTGCTGGTAAACGGAGGCGTAAGCGCTACCGATTCTATGTTCTGCTTTGCAAGCCCCGATGCTATGACGGTTGCTACCATTAACGGCAAAAAGTATTTGGTGGTAAGTGAAGATAGCCAGGGCTACCTGAATGGTAAAGCCGGACCCGATATAGAAGCCCGCAAAGAAACCTACAACGAGGTTTACTTTTTAGACCTAAGTATAGCCCACCCGAAAATGGAAGACCTGCAACGATTTATGATGGCCCCTGAAGGCTGTGAAACCACAGGCAACATGTTTACACCCGATGGCAAAACCTACTTTGTTTCTATACAACATCCATCCGCTACTAACCCTGCACCGTTTAATAAAAGCTGTGTAATAGCTATTACAGGGTTTTAAAAATCATAAGTTTTATCTGCCAATTAAGGGCAAATTTTAATACTTACCCTACATGGTATAAAAAAAAAGCCCCAGTTAACGGGGCTTTTTTGTTTTAGGGGTGGACCTAACGACCAAGTTATCGAACCAATTAGTGGTGAGTTTTAAGGATTTAGCCTCATTATAAAAACAATTGTTCGATTCCGCATCAGCCTGCCGGAGCGGAATTCTCCTTTATTTTGGAAGAATTCCGCTTTTTTATTTTCTATTGAAACTTGCGCCATTTGTGCGATTTGTAGGATAACAGAATTTACTCGTGTGATTCAATAAATGTTATTTGGGTGGTCATAGTGAATGGATGGCCAAAAGAGGAAAAAACAGGCGATTGAATGAAGTTTCAGAGTTGAGAAAGAGTTATGAGAGAGGGCACTAATCTAAAGTTATTGTTTTGTAACAAAAAGAGCCGCTCGGTAAATAGGCTCTTTTTATTTTGTTACTATCTAACATAAGTCCTATGGAACAACACCGCTTGCAGTAGAAAACGTTGCACTCAAAGCCGTATAAACTCTTCTTCCATTTGTATAATCAGCGTAAGAACTAGACCCTGAATAGTTGGAGTTGATGCCGTAAGCAGCAAAATAAAGCGTGGTTCCTGAAACAGCTCCCATATTTGCAAAAACAATAGGTGG
>JBGAUW010000007.1:0-226088 GCA_044228435.1 Chitinophagales bacterium | reverse complement strand
AGTTACGCAGGTCGCCATCAATACGGAAATATTGCGAAAAGGGCCTTTTGGCAATTAAAAATATCTGGTTATCGCTTTTAAGGTTAGCCAACTTATAGCCCGCATAAAGCACATTACCCGCTGTTTCAATATTGGTACGGAAATACAGATAATACTTATCAAGCGCCGTGCGCTGGTTCTTAAATGTAAACGTATAGTTTGGGCCAATTATAACCTGCTCTTCAAAACTGCTTTTAAGTATGGGGTTTATATTTAAGCGGCGGAAAAACTCGCTACCGGTTCTGGGCAACAGGTAAAAGCTGATTGTAATAGGGTTAAACAAATGCGTCTTGTTTCGGTTTTCGGCCCATTCGTAACCAAAGGCAAAGTTAAACTGGTGCAGTTGGTATAAGAAGGCTACCCTGCCCAGCGTATCAAAGTCGAAGCGGTGCTCAAAGTTGTAACCAAGGTTAATGCGTGTACGTGGATTGGTATTACGCGAAAATACTTTAGCCCGGAAAGGGATAAGAAATTTATTAAGGTAGTAGGTTACGTTAACAGCTGCCGTTCCCGTCATAATTTGCACCTTCTCTTTCTTGCTAAATTTAAGCTGTATACCTGCGCTCACATCAAACAACAGCTGGTCGGCACCTCGTGTAAGGTTCTTGTTTTTGTAACTGAAGGTGGCTGCTGTTCCAAACAGCCCCTCATTCGTTACATTTAACTCTCCGGTAGCGCTTACGGCCTGGCGTTTGGCGGGGCTTAGCGAAATAATGCAATCCAGGTAGTTACCCGGTATATCCTTTACCGGCACATAATCCAAACTTATAAACTTAAACGCACCCAGTATAGAAAAACGGTTGATGGTGCGCACCTCATTATCCTTCGTGTAAAGGTCATCGTGCTTAAAGTAAACGGCATCTATTAGCACCCCCTTTCTAAAGTTTGCTTTCTGCGATATAAGCATGTATTCCCCTGCCATTACCGAATCCCGGTGTGTGGAATCGTTCAACAACTCTGCCGAATAGTCAGAAATGATATAGATGTTGTTTATCCGGTATTGCTGGTGCTCGCTGGTGTCGCTTGGCTGGTTAATGGTTATTTTAATATTTACCGTATTCTTAGTAGCACTATCCAGGTCAAAGGTTACATACTCACGGTTAAAAAAGTAAAAGCCGCTGTTGCGTAATACCGATTCAATGCGATCACGTTCGCTTTTTAGATTCACAATGCTAAAAGGGTCGCCCTGGTGCAAAAAGGTTTTTTTGCGGGCCTCGCGCACCAGCGAATCGCATACCGTGTGGCCGTTAGGCAATTGCACTTCGCCTATCTTCCATTGTTCATTGGTTTGTATGTTATAGGTAACCCGGGTCCGCTTTTTAATGGTTATTACCGTATCGGTAACATGAGCGTGGAAATAACCATAGTTAAACAGGTAATTTTCCATGCTCGAAACACTCTTAACCCGCAGGGTAGAATCGTATATCACCGGCGCTTCTCCTACCTTATCAATCAGCCATTGCTTAAACTTGGTTAGCTTTTTACCACGCGTAGCGCTGTGGTAAATCCACATTCTAAAAGGCAGGATTTGAAAAAAGCGTTTATTGGGCTTTTGGGCGGCTATTTTCGCAAAGTCTTCTTTTATCCGTTCGCGCTCTGCCAGCTTAAGCTTATCTTTTAAAACAAACTTATTTTTAACCAATAAGCTTTGTTGTGGGGGTAGGTTTTTTACTACCCGGCACGATGAAAGAAAGGATACGAGGCAGCAGAAAGACAGGAAGAGATAAATAACTGACCGAAAATTCTTCTGCATCTAAAATTTGGATTTACTTTCCCGCCAGATTCCCCTAATCTTTAACTGGTTATGCTAACAAAACAACAACTTACATTTCTTCGTTCTCTGCACCAGAAAAAGTTCCGCCAAATGTATGGCAAATTTTTGGTTGAAGGTGATAAGCTGGTTCGTGAGTTACTGACAAGCAGTTTCAAAGTTGATGCCATTTATGCACTACCGGGCTGGCAAGGCGCTACCGAACGCCAAAAAATTGAAAAAATTACCATTTCGGCCGACGAACTTTCAAAAATTTCTACGCACGAGAACCCTAACCAGGTAGTAGCCGTGGCCGAAATACGGGCCCAGGAACACATGATACCCCAGCAGGGTCTTAGTGGCCTGATAGTATGCTGCGATAACCTGAACGACCCTGGCAATGCCGGCACTATCATCCGCACGGCCGATTGGTTCGGTATTGAGTATGTGTTTTTTTCGCCAAACTCTGTAGATGTATATAATCCCAAAACTGTAAGCGCGGCCAAAGGCTCTTTGTTTAGGGTTAAATGTGTTTATACCAATTTAGCGGAACTGTTTAAAACGCATACTAACATGAGCGTATACGGCACCTTTATGGATGGCGAATACATTTACAGCCTTAAGCCTGCTAAAGATGCCTTTGTATTGATTGGTAACGAGGCTAACGGTATTGGCAATGAGTTACTGCCTTACATTGGGCAAAAAATAGCCATACCCAATTATGGCAAGGCGGAATCGCTGAATGCTGCCGTGGCGGCGGGCATTATTATGTCGGAGTTTAAAAGGCAATCGTAAGCTATAGCAGGGCAATGGTTTTTGAACTGAGTGACGAGCTTATTTTCCCCCACCCATCTTTAGCCGATGAAGATGGCCTTTTGGCTGTTGGTGGCGATTTAAGTGAAGACAGACTACTGCTGGCGTATGAGCATGGCATTTTCCCGTGGTATAGCGAAGGTGAACCCATCTTGTGGTATAGCCCGCATCAGCGCTTTGTATTATACCCTGCACTGGTTAAAATATCGCATTCAATGCGCCAGTTGATTCGATCAGGCAAATACGAGATACGTTTTAATACTGCTTTTGAAGAGGTAATAAAAGCTTGCTCCAATGTTAAGCGAAAGGGACAGCACGGCACCTGGATAACCGGTGATATGATAAATGCTTATGTGGCCCTGCATCAAAAGGGCATAGCGCAATCGGTAGAGGTTTGGCATAATGAAACCCTGGTAGGCGGTTTGTATGGTGTAGTAGTAGGCAAGGTGTTTTGCGGCGAAAGTATGTTTAGCGCTGCGCCCAATGCATCTAAACTGGCCTTAATTGCCTTATGCCAAACCAATCTCTTTAGCTTGATAGATTGTCAGCTTCATACACCACACCTGGAAAGTATGGGAGCGGTTTATATAAGCCGCGAGGCTTTTATGCAATTTATGCAAACACAATAATTGCCTTTATTCCAACTCCGTTCTATGGTTAACCAAGGTTAACATAATTCGATTTTAGAGTTTTTAATATTTTGATTATCAATGTTTTAAAATTTCAATGTTAACCATAGAACCGTTCCGTTAAAAGCAAATTTCAGATACTTTTATGCCCTGCGTGTTCTGATTCAATGGGGCAGCAATTCCTCAGGGCCCATAAGATGTATCAATTTTACTGTTAAACAGACTGCAATCTGTTCATTACCTGCCTTTGGAACACTCGGCACGGTTTTACCGTTACAAAGGTAAATACCGAATTATGAAAACCTCATATATTATACTGCTGCCTTTGTTTATACTATTATCAGCAAATACAATTAACGCACAGCATTGCGGCGAAGCTACTGTGCCTAATAATACTGAGTTTGCCAAGCTACAGGATGGAATGGGCTTTTTGGGTAGCTATGCTTTAAGCTGTATACCCAGAGGGGCCTATACCGAAGTACAGGTGCCATTGAAAAACTTCCGTTTAATTAAGAAGCTAAATAACGACGATACTGTTTATGCTATGCGCATTGAAAGCATTAACAATATACCTGCGGGTATGTGTTGGGTAACCAATAAAGCAGATAATACCTTTGGCCCCGGCGAAGGTGGTAGCTTAATTATCCGTGGCATTACCAACGATAAAGCAGGCCAGTATAATCTTACACTTACAGTTAGCTTTGACGTAACAGGCAGCGGAGAGTTTACAAGGGCTAACGTAAATTACAATACCATATCTAAAAGTGGACGAATGATTTTGCGGGTAACTGATAAAGGGGCCGATTGCCCGAAAATAGATTACAGCGACCCGGGCAATGTTGCAGGCTTCGAAACCTCGGCGGGTAGCGAAGATTAATAGCCCCGGCTAATCTCCTTTATTATCATAGTAAGGGCCAGTATTATTATAAACCAGCCGAAGTATTTTTTCATAGTATCGCCATGTATAAAGCGGTGCAGATAAGTGCCTGCCAGCACACCGGCTATCGAGCAACTCGAAAACCCAAACAGAAAGGTCCAGTCCATAGCAGGGTTAGAATGCACATCGCCCAAAAAACCAATAAACGAATTTAGTGACACCAGCAACAGCGAAGTGCCTACTGCTTTACGCATAGGTAAATGCGCAAACAGAATAAGGGCGGGTATCATTAAAAAGCCGCCACCTGCACCCACCAAACCTAAAAACGAACCAATCAATACAGCATAAATAGCCAGGCGCGGAACATCAATCACCTCGCCGGCATGTTCATCTTTTGGTGGTGGATTATGCTTTATCATTTTATAACCCGCAATAAGCATTACCAGCACCAGTAAAAATAAAATGAAGTGGTCTTTATCCAGCGTAAAATTGTTCACCGTAAAAAAAGTATGGGGCAAGGCAGGTATTAAAAAACGGCGCATCGAGTATACCGCCAGGGCCGAAGGCACGCCATAATAAACCGCTGCTCTATAATCTACTAATTGTTTACGTATGTTCTCCAGCGCGCCACCCATGGCTGTAACGCCAATTAAAAATAACGAATAGCCAGTAGCAATAGAGGCGGGTAAGTTAAACAGGTAAACCAGAACGGGTATCGATAGCAAAGCCCCGCCGCCGCCAAGCAAGCCCAATACCAGGCCCGTTACTACCGCCCCTACATAACCAAGTATGTGGTATATATCCATATTGTTCCGCTTGCAAGTTTACCACTTATCCGTTGGCTTGGGTTAAAAAGTGTAAACAGTAACTTGTGAACAGTAAAGTGCGTATATTCGCAGTATGCGTTTCAGGCAGGTGCTTACTTTTATAATTGCCTTATTAATTTTGTTAGCCGATAGCGGTCAAACAATCTATGCCCGCACCTGTCTTAAATCTAAGCAAACCCAACTAAGTCTTACTCAGCCTAAAGGTTGTTGTGGTACAGCTTCTAAGCACAGTAGCTGCCATTTTAAAAAATCGGCTTGCTGCGAGGTAAGCGCAAAGCTTTTAAAAGGCAACTTTATCAATAGCAGCTTGGTTAACCACAGTGGCATTGTCCTTCCGGCATTATTTTATGTAGCCAATGCGTTCAGTTTTTCTTCACTGCAACCTGCTGCCTCTAAACCACTGCCTTCTTTGGCTTTTCTGCCACCAGGAATAGCTGGCGGTGCATTTACTCATACCTTCCGTATTTAGAATCTCTTTTGTAGCGTATATTTTGAATTCAAATTCAAAAAGACGATGTCATCCTGAGCGTAGTCGAAGGATATCTTAGACAATATGGTTCGACTCCGCTCACCATGACATTTGGCTTTAGAGTTGTCAAATTCAAAATTGATGCGCTACCATTTTTGCTTTTAAGTTTTTCTTAATTAAAGAATGAGAGATGAAGTATGTATTAACCGCATTCGGTTTTTTAATTTCTGGCTTTTGGCTGCAGGCACAAACTACA
Organism: Chitinophagales bacterium; assembly: GCA_044228435.1. Taxonomy (GTDB): domain Bacteria; phylum Bacteroidota; class Bacteroidia; order Chitinophagales; family LD1; genus Bog-950. The sequence goes on along the minus strand of JBGAUW010000007.1, from coordinate 220,428 downwards.
GATACGGTAAGTAAACCAGTGCAGCTACAGGATGTTGAAGTAGGCACAAAAAAAGCTACCCGGCTGGAACTTACCCCTATGAATGTAGAGGTGATAAACAGCAACGATTTGGTGAAGGATGCCTGCTGTAACCTTAGCGAGAGCTTTGAAAACACCGCTACTATTGATGTAAACTTTACCGACGCCGTTTCAGGCGCTAAAGAGATACGCATGCTAGGGGTAGATGGCATTTATACCCAAATTTCGATAGAGAATGTGCAAAGTATCCGCTCGCTGGGTAACACATTCGGCCTTACTTATATACCCGGGCCACTAATGAACTCTATACAGGTTAATAAGGGCGCAGGCAGCGTAGTAAATGGCTACGAAAGTATGACGGGCCAAATTAATGTAGAGCTAAAGAAACCCCAAAACACCGACCGCCTGTATGCCAACCTGTTTATGAACCAGGATTTGCGTACCGAGTTGAACCTTATCAGTGCACACAAGATAAGCGACAAGTGGAGCACGCTTTCATCGGTCAATGGTCAGCTATCCTTGCTAAAGATTGACATGAACCACGACCATTATTTAGACAATCCGTTGGTGAAAAACATAAACCTGTTTCACCGGTTATCTTACAATAGCGGCAAAAAGTTCAACTTTATTTTAGGCGCTGGTGCTACGGTAGAGGAGCGGAGGGGAGGCTCTATCCACTTTACACCTGCCGAAAGCCGGCTTACCCAGAACGATTGGGGTGTAAAGCTACGCACTAACCGCGCAGAGATTTTTGCCAAAACAGGGTTTAATATTTCTGCTCAAAACTCAATTGGCATACAATACAAATACACTTACCAGGGGCAGAATGGTTATGTGGGCCGCCGGGATTATAATGCGCTGGAGCACTTCGGCTATCTCAACTTTATTTATCAGCATAACCTGAACGACCATGAAGATGTGCTTAAAATTGGCGCCAGCATGGAGGCCGATTACGTAACCGAAAAATTCGATACGTTTAACCGGACCCGCTTAGAGTTGGTGCCGGGTATCTTTACCGAAGGCAGCTTTAACTTCGGTAAAGCTAAAAAGGTGATGCTGGTAACCGGTATGCGGGTAGACCAGCACAATAAAAACGGAACTTTTGTATCGCCGCGCATCAACGTAAAATGGAATATACTTTACGATTTAAGCCTGCGGGTTTCGGCGGGCCGTGGCTACCGTGTGCCTACTTTGTTTGCCGAAAACTTTGGCTCGCTGGCTAATAACCGCTCTATTACTATCGACCCTAACATTAAAGCCGAACAAGCCTGGAACTATGGTGCCAGTTTAGTTTACAAGTTCTTTTTAAACTTTCGCGAAGGAACCATTAGTGTAGATTATTACCGCACCGATTTTATAAACCAGGTAGTGGTAGATTTAGAAGATACCCGGCAGCTACAGTTTTATAACCTTACCGGTAAATCGTTTGCCAATGCCATACAGGCCGATTTAAGTTACGAGGTAATCAAGCGCTTTGATGTTAAGCTGGCTTATAAGTTTGAGCAGACTAAAACCGACTATAAAAGCGGCCGCAAAATAATTCCACTGCGCCCCCAGCACCGCGGCCTGGTATCCTTGCAATACACTACTAAGAATCAGCACTGGCGATTTAATACCGGCTTCAACTGGTTTGGTAAAACACGTATACCATCTACATCTATAAACGACCCCGCAAATCAGCGCAGCCTCCGCTCTAAAGATTTCTTTCAGCTAAACGCCCAGGTAACTTTTAAATGGAAAAAGTGGGAGGTGTATGTGGGCGGCGAAAACCTGCTAAACTTTACCCAAAAGAACCCCATCATCTCCGGCGACCAACCTTTTAGCGACCAGTTCGACGCCTCGCTTATTTGGGGGCCGTTGCGCGGTGCTATGGCTTTTGCGGGGGTAAGGTTTGTGATGAAGTAGAAACAACCGGCCTCATCCTTCATCATTCTTTCTCTTGCACTCTTCCTTCCATTCGTTTTCAGCGTCAATCAATGGCTTATGCCAGTCCCAAAGTTCTTGTAAACTTTTTATGTCTGCAGGAACAGGATTTGATGCGCTAAAAGCTTCGTCAATTGTTAGTGGGAGATTGTGCTGATGATAACTTTCAAATGTCCTTCTTGGGTTGAGTGCAAGTGATGAACTGAAATAGTCATTAGTATAGTCGTAATGATGTGAATGAATAAAATTGACCCAACGTTTTATTCCGTCATCTTCTGGTCTTATGTCGATGATTTCAAATTGCTCCATCTTTCTCCTGCTCGCAGTTCCCCAAGCTATATTCATAAGGCTAATCGCCTCAACATCGGTTTCTGGAGCTCCATACCCAAAGACAGTTACACGTTTTGTACTGTCTTCGTGGAGCCATCCTTTTACTCTTTCCCATTCCATACTAATAAATTCGTCTGCTGTGTAGTTTTTCTGAGAAACAGGATATAAAAGAGGAGTTGGTTCAAACAAGCCACCGTCTCTCCTCATTTGCATACCTACGGGCCCACATCTTTTATCCTCTTTACTATAACCAATCGAAACCGACCCGTGTAAAAAAGATAAATACGGCATGTCTGCAATGTGTCCGTTTCGGCAAAATGCTTGATATAAAAACGGGTCCCAATTAAATGTGGCTATTAGGTCTCTAGGTCGTAGTGAGAGAACTAAGAAGTCATAAATGGTTGCTTCGTTCTCAGGCAATTTCATATCCTTGAAATAGTCGTAAACTCGATTTTGAATTTCAATGATTTCATCTGAGTAAGGATTGTCGTTATGTAAGTTGGTGTAAAGTTGCTCAAAATTTGTTGCTTTCAACTTTTCGGGAAGGCTTTCAACAATGTCGTATAGTCCTACAACATCAATAAAATTGTCCATTGAAGGCAGTCGTTTACCATTAGGTTCTGAGTTTCTAATTGTGGAAGCAATACTTGCTCCGGCACCCAATATTACAACGTGTCCACCACCACCATAAACCGTCTTGATTCTATCTTCTTTTGTATTTGGCATCGTCGATTATTTTGATGTTAGTAGGGTGGTGTATATGTGACGCATAACATCCTTATTATCTATAGTTTTTATCTATATAGTCGCTGGCTTCTTTTGAACCTAAATCTGCGGCTTTCTTTAAGTATTTAAGTCCCATCTCATCATTGTTTATCATTCCATATTCATATCCAATGTAAAAATGCAATTCACTATTTGAAGGGTCAATTTCAAGAGCTTTACCGAAAAGGGTTATAGCTTCTAAATGCTCTTTACAATCAGATTTGAAAATTCCATACGCTCTATAAATATCAACAGCAACGTTGCCTTGAATTTCACCGACTTTAATATGTGGCAGACTTTCTTCAAAATATCTTTCTGCCTCATGTTTATATGTAATTAGTTGCCATTTTTCTGATACCGTTAAATTTTCCTTATCCTTAAGTTCGCTGTATTTATTTGCAAATTCTAGTGTTATGTCCCAATAATCCTTTTTCTTGACCATAACTAAAATTTCAAGATGGAAGGGAATTGCTTTGCCAATATAATAATCAGTGTGCCCATTTGAATAGTCTATTACAACATCTAAAATGTCAACGCTGATACTTGTTATTTCATAGTTGCTTTTATTATAGCCAAAAAATGAGCCTACCGATAAAGTTCTATCCCCTATAATCTCCAATATTTTTTTGTAATCCGATGTTTCAAATATTCCATTTTCTCGGTGGGGTTTATCCGCATCGAAAAATTTAAATCTTGGATATATTAATGCATCATCATAGCTCACATCGGACATTTTCTTAAATGCCATTCCTGAAAATGAACTGTTAGTAGTTGGTCTAAGTGCTTTATAAATATCTTTCTTGAAAAACATTGATTGCGGGTTTTAAATTACCGGTAGTATATAAATATAAAAAACTCCTCATGCTAAAACCTTCGTTAAGCTTGCGGTTTTTGAACCAATATTTAGCTTTCTAACTTGTATTTGCATTACTTGCCGGCTGCCAACTGAAGACTGCTGACTGTTACTTCGGTTCAAACTCATTATCCCTTTTCGGAAACAAATCGAACAAATGCCAGATGGAGCAATAAGCATCTCCGGGGCCAAACTGGTCGTAGCTAACGCGGTATATTTGCCCGTCTTTTCTAATTAATGCCGATACACCGGGGTAATACATTTTAGGCTTGGGTTCAAAACCAAGGTCTGCCGTAAATGTATTTTCAGCCGCCGAAACCATATTAAAACGCCAGCCCCGGCTTGATGAAATTTCGCGCTGCACCTCCGGGCTATCCGGCGATACCAGCACAAAAGGCATCCGGTTTTGGTATTGTTCGGTAAATCCGTTAATCCCATCGGCCCATAGGGTGCAGTAGCTACATTTTTTACCCATGTTGTGAATGACCGTTAACTCATCGCGCTCATCAAACAGTTCCGAAAGCTTTACATCCTTGCCGTTGCGGTCTTTAAAGGTATAATCGGCCACCGGTTCGGGGGCTAACTGCTTTCTCAGTTCCAATATTTTGGCACGGTTTTGCTCAATTTCTTTTTGTATGGCGGCAATGTTGGTGTATATCGATTCGTTCATAATGCTTTTATTTATGGTTATGAAGATATTGATGTAACAGGTTGAATTTTTGGGAAGCTTAAAACAAAATGTCATGGTGAGCGTAGTCGAACCATATCCTCTGAGAATCCTTCGACTCTGCTCAGGATGACATCGCCTTTTTAATTTTTAAAATTCAAACTGTTACAGCATGTTATTTTTGATTTGACTTTATAATTTATAAACTAATGTAGCGTTTAAATTTTATGGCAAAATACTTTTTAATCTCTCTTTTTCTTTTGGTAGCCAGCGGCGATGGCGAGAAGTTTTTGAACGAAATAGCGCTTTATCAAAAGGACAGCTATTACAAACAAAAGGTGTATGATGAACACACCTGGAAAAGCTTTAGCACCCTGCCCGATGTAAACAAAGCGGTAGACCCAAACAACTACGACCTGCATTTACTAAACGCCGCCGTTTTTTTTGCCACCAACAGAGTGCGTTCAGAAAAGAAGCAGAAAGAGCTTACTTTCTCAGGTCCGCTTCGCGATGCGGCCGTTGTGCATAGCCAGCAAATGGTCGATAAAAAATTCTTTAGCCACTTTGGCAAAACACCCAAGCTAAAAGGGCCCGACGACCGCATTCGTTTATTTGGAACCACCAACGCCAATGCCGAAGGTGAGAATATAGACTATAACCACATGCAGCCGGGCAAAACAACCTATTGGCAAATTGCCGAGCAGATTGTAGATGATTTTATGCATTCATCGGAGCACCGTAAAACCATGCTTAGCAAGGGCTATTCGCACTTGGGGTGTGCCGCAGTTTTAGAGGCAAACAATAAAGACGGGCTGAGATACTATAAGGCCACGCAGGATTATTCGTTGCAGTAGGCTACATCAAGGAAGTATGTCTGTTAGCGCATCCTGAATTTTCGAGAGCATCTCTTTGACTACGCCCATAATTGTGCGAAAGAGAAAGTTGAATTTATAGTTTGTTCTAACAGGCGGCACTTCCGGTGCGCAAATTCCTATTCTGTTTATTTCTACAAACAGATGGCTCCTCCGGAGCAAAACATAATGAAGTTTAAAATTACAATTACACCATGTAGTGGTCGCCTGTTTGTAGAAAAACCAAGTCCCCTTAACTGCGCACCGGAGGTGCCGCCTATTTCATATACCGAACAAGTATGGACTAGGCTCAGTATTGGAAACGTATTTTTTAAATACTTTCACGCAATGGAATTGAAAAACAAAATTGTTTGGTTAACAGGTGCCTCATCGGGGATAGGAGAGGGACTAGCTTATGCTTTAGCTAAAGAGGGAGCTACCCTCATTCTTTCCAGCCGCCGCGAAGATGAATTAAAGCGCGTGGCTGCGGCCATTCAAACCCCCACTTTTATCCTCCCGCTCGATTTAGCCGATGTTGCCAACCTGCCTTTAAAAGTAGAAGAAGCCACCAAAAAATTTGGCCGCATAGATGTGCTTATAAATAACGGTGGCGTTAGCCAGCGTTCGCTGGCCAAAGAAACCAGCATTGAAGTAGATCGCAAGCTTTTTGAGGTAAACTACTTTGGTACCGTAGCCCTTACCAAGCTTTTATTGCCACTATTTATAAAGCAAAAAGATGGAATGGTAGTAACCATCACCAGTGCGGTGGGTAAATTTGGCTCACCGTGGCGTAGTAGCTACGCAGCCAGTAAGCATGCGCTACATGGCTTTTTTGATTCACTTAGGGCAGAGATGTATGCCGATAATATAAAGGTGCTGCTGGTTTGCCCTGGGTTTATACAAACCAATGTTTCTAAAAATGCGCTTACAGGCACAGGCGAAAAACTGGGCAGTATGGATGAGGCAACGGCCAATGGCTTAACAGCCGAAGAATGTGCCCACCAGATTATCGGCGCTATTAAAAGCGAGCGCGAAGAGATAGTGGTTTCTAAGTTTAAAGAGCGTTTTGCCGTAGCTGTTAAGCGCTTATTCCCCTCGCTGTTTTCGGTAATGATTCGAAAAATGGCTGTTAGGTAAATGGAGCAACATTAACAGATTACAAAACTTTTCTTGTTAATCGCTTTAAGTTATCCTAACAATTCTTTTTCTTCACTACATCTTACTAACGGCACATAAAATTAAAACATGAAACAAAATCTACTCGCAGCCCTGGCTGTGCTTTTGAGTATTTACATGCTCCACGCACAAGCACCTCAGCAATTTAACTACCAGGCAATTGTTCGCGATGCCAACGGAAATACGCTCGCGGCAGGCACCAATGTTTCCCTACGCTTTCAAATCCGCGATTTATCGGCTACCGGTACCGTGGTTTTTCAGGAAACCACAACAGCTACCACCAACCAGTTTGGCTTAATTACCAAAGTAATTGGCGGCACCGCTAGTCTATCGCCGGTTAACTGGGGAAGCGGCGCTAAGTTTCTACAGGTAGAAGTAGATGTTGCCGGCGGCAGCAACTTCGTAGATATGGGAACTACCCAATTAGTAAGTGTTCCTTATGCATTATATGCGGGTAACAGTGCTCCGGGTTCAGCAGGACCAACAGGGCCTGTTGGTCCGCAGGGTCCGCAAGGTATTCCGGGAACCGTAGGTCCCGCTGGCGCAACTGGTCCACAAGGCGTTTCAGGTGCAAATGGAGCACCTGGTGCTACCGGCCCGACAGGCGATGTTGGACCAACCGGCCCTCAGGGTGCTTCGGGTGTTAATGGTGCGCCCGGCGCTACCGGCCCAACGGGTGATGCAGGACCTACAGGTCCTCAAGGCGCTTCGGGTGTTGATGGTGCTCCGGGTGCAACTGGCCCAACTGGCGATACGGGTGCTCAGGGTGCAACAGGTCCAACGGGCGATGTAGGCCCGGCAGGCCCACAAGGTGCTTCGGGTGTTGATGGTGCTCCGGGTGCAACTGGCCCAACTGGCGATACGGGTGCTCAGGGAGCAACAGGTCCAACAGGGGATGTAGGCCCAACTGGCCCGCAAGGTGTTTCGGGTGTTGATGGTGCTCCGGGCGTAACTGGCCCAACCGGTGATACGGGTGCTCAGGGAGCAACAGGTCCAACAGGGGATGTAGGCCCAACTGGCCCGCAAGGTGTTTCGGGTGTTGATGGTGCCCCGGGCGTAACTGGCCCCACCGGCGATCCGGGAGCACAGGGTGTTACAGGCCCAACAGGCGATACCGGAGCCCAGGGAGTTACTGGTCCAACGGGTGATGCAGGCGCAACTGGACCAACAGGCGACGTTGGTGCTCAAGGCGCAACTGGCCCGACAGGCGATACTGGTGCACAGGGTGTTACAGGCCCAGCTGGCAATACAGGTGCAACTGGCGCTACAGGTGCTACCGGATTTTTAGGAGCCGGCGCAGCTACAGGCAATACCACCTACTGGAACGGAACTACATGGGTATTAAACAGCAGTAACATATTTAATAATGGTGGCAACGTAGGTATAGGAACATTAGTACCTGCTAACAAATTAGAAGTGAGAGCGGGTAGTGCAGGTGCAGCTATACGTGGTGATTATACAGGCTCGGCAGCAACAAGCGCAGGGGTATTAGGTTATAACAGCCGTAACTCGGGCAGCCAGAATTACGGTGTGTTTGGTACCTATTTAAATACTATTGGTTTCGGTGCAGGAGTAGTAGGTATTGGATTTGGCGGTACACAGGCTTATACTGGTGTGGACTTCGGTGTTTGGGGAAGTTCGAGTGATGTAGCTGTAGCCGGTGTAACTACTAATGGATATGGAGTGTACGGCGAAGCTACCGGAACAGGATTTGCGGGTGTGTTTATTGGAAGTGTAGCAATAGCAGATGGTACCGAGGGTGCCGGCAAAGTATTTACATCGGATGCAACGGGTATAGGAAGCTGGCAAACATTGGCTGCAGGCCCTACAGGCCCGGCTGGTGCTACCGGCGCAACAGGTGCCACCGGTGCTCAAGGTGCAACAGGCGATATAGGCCCAACGGGTCCTACTGGCGCAGGGGTTACCGGCCCCACTGGTGATGCAGGTGCAACTGGTGATACGGGTGCTCAGGGAGCAACCGGCGATACCGGCCCAACAGGAGACGTAGGTCCACAGGGTGTAACTGGTCCAACTGGCCCTACCGGCGCAGGTGTTACCGGCCCCACTGGTGATGTAGGCCCGCAGGGTGTAACAGGCCCCACGGGTCCAACTGGTGTTGGTGTTACCGGCCCAACCGGAGATGTAGGTCCTCAGGGCTTAACTGGTCCAACCGGACCAACTGGTAATACCGGCGCTACTGGGTTTTTAGCTGCGGGCACTACCGCCGGCAACACCACTTATTGGGATGGTTCTGCCTGGGTATTAAACTCAAGCAACATCTTTAATAACGGAGCCAACGTTGGTATTGGCCAATTAATACCAACCACAAAGCTAGAAGTTAGCAGTGGTGCAACCGCCGATGCTATCTACGGTCACTCTGATAACGTTGGTGGCTATTTAGGATATGAAACCAACCTTACAGCGGGTACCCTTGGAACATTGCAGGGTGCAGGCGTTTACTCTAACTCAACAGTTGCGGGTTATCCGGCTGTATTTGCACGATCTTCAGGTGCGGCATCTGTACCGGCCAACCTTAACTACTCTAATGTATGGTTCGCTAACTTTAACCTGGTTGATAACTCAAGTACTAGCAGTAATCCTAATGCCAGTTACAGTCAGTTGAATGTTACAAGCTCTGCTCTGGGAGGTACCTTCCAGGCTGCAATACGGGGTTATAGCAACCGCGGCACAGTAACGGGGAATCCTGCTTATACAGTGGGTATACAGGGCGATGCCAACTCGCAAAACCAGGATGCTATTGGCGTAGTGGGTCGTAGCTATGGATCTTCGGGCTTTTCTTTAGGCGGGTATTTTGAAGGCAATAATTATGCTGGCACCAACTTAGGTTATGCTTATGTTGGGGGAAATGATGGTTTTGGTTCAACCAAAATTACCGGTTTAGGAACGGTTGCAGAAATAATACCTACGGCTAACCACGGAAGAATTACACTAACCTGTCCTGAGTCGCCGGAATACTGGTACCAGGATTACGGTTCGGTTACTTTAGTAAATGGCAAGGCACACGTAAATTTAGACCCAATTACAGTGGATATAGTGATGATTGATGCCGATAATCCTATTCGTGTTTTCTGCACACCGGTAAACATGCTTAACTTTAATGGGGTTACTATTGTAAACCAAACCTCTACAGGATTTGATTTAGTTGAATTAAACGGCGGAAACCACACCGGTAAGTTAGATTACAACCTGGTTCTAAAGCCTAAAACAAACTACGGTGTTGGCCGCTACTCACAAGCGCCGGGCCCTGCTTATGTTAAGCGCGATAAAGAACCGGCAGCTGCTAAAGCCGCTAACGACCCGCGCGACGGACGTAAAATATTTATATGGCCTGCCGAAGCCGATGTTTATAACTACAAAGTTGAAGACATGATAAATGTTGGCGAAATTGTACCTGCAGGTATTTACAAAGGCATGGTAAAAATGGCAGATGGAACTTATTCTAAAGTAAAATAACCACTACCAACCCAGTAAATAAGTTTTAAAACAACTTTGTAAAAAGCCAATAGCAGGTAACTGTTATTGGCTTTTTGCTTTTATGTTTGCGCAGTAACAGCTTTATTAAACAATTATGGACTGCACAATTAAAACCTTACCCGAAACTAAACTGGTTGGGCAGCGCCTAACCATGTCGGTTGCGCAAAATACTACGTTTAAGCTTTGGAGCAGCTTTATGCCGCGCCGAAAAGAAATAACGAAGGCGGTTGGGGTAGAATTATTTAGTATGCAGGTTTACCCTGCCGGCTTTAACTTTAAACAGTTTGATATAAACGCCACCTTCGAAAAATGGGCTGCTGTAGAAGTAACCGACTTTAATACCGTGCCCGAAGGCATGGAAACCTTTACCCTTCCCGGAGGGCTCTACGCTGTGTTTATCCATAAAGGGCCAGCCAGCGAAGGCGAGCGCACGTTTAAATACATTTTTGCTGAATGGCTCCCCACCTCGGGCTATGTGCTTGCCAACCGCCCGCACTTTGAACTACTGGGCGATAAATACAAAAACAACCAGCCCGATTCTGAAGAAGAAGTTTGGATACCGGTTGAACCGGTGTAGTAGTGCTTTTATTAAGCCAATGCACTAACCAGCTCTTCCATTTTTTGCGTAACGGGATTGAAATGTATATGCGCCTGCTGGTAAACAGGTAAGCGCTCGGTAAGCTTATCGTGTATAAACAGTTTTAAACCCTCCTCATCCAAATCTTTCAATAAAGGCCTTTCTTCAAGGTCGGTGGTTTTAAGGCGGCTAAGCAGCACGCCCTCGTCTACATTTAAAAATACAACAGTGCCACGCCTTTTCATCCAGCCCATATTATCGAAATAAACAGGGGCACCGCCACCGGTTGATATTACCTTACCTTCCGTATCCTGCAGCCGCAGGGTTTCGCTTTCAATAGCCCTAAAGAATGGAAAGCCTTTTTCTTCAATCAGTTGTTTAAGCGAGTTAACCGGTGCATTGGCATTATCGGCATTGTATTTAGCCACTACGGCTTCGTCTAAATCAACAAAGGTTGCTTTAAGTTTAGTGGCCAGCTTTTTGCCAAAGGTAGTTTTGCCCGAGCCCATAAAGCCAACTAAAAAAATGCATTTATTCATTAATACCATCTTACCGGGAAAGTGGTTGAAGTTCTTACTGAATCGGGTGATGTTACTTTTATTGTAAATGTATGCAATAAAGAATCGCCTGGTTTTTGGGTTAAAAACAGGTCGAAATGCTTAAACCCATTTCCGTTATAGGCAGTATAATCTTCCATTATACTCCGGGAGATTGAATCTACCGGTAATATAGTTGTGGATGATTGGTAATTCTTAAAAACGCCAACCAGCGCAGTTATATCCGAACCGGCTGGTCTTCCCGCATAAGCCGAGTCGGCGAAGATTTTTACTTGCGTAACTGGATTTGTATAGCCTTTTTTTCCGCATATACATTGCTTTGAAAAGGCCATTGCCCGCGAAACAAAAAAATCGGATATGGGGGCACTTTGTGTTTTAGCTATACAATCTGTTGTAAACTGCAATTGCATAAATAAAGTATCGCGTTTAACCACAATGGCTTCAAAGTCGCTACTGTAAGTATTGTACGCTTTAAATGATATAGCTGATATTTTTTGATATTCCCCCTCCTCAGAACATTTGCAGGCATCCAGAGCCACCGATAAAAACAGCGCTACTGCATAAATTTTCAGAACCCTGAATAACATATGGTTTATTTAAAAGGAAAGATATGAAATTATTTCACCGTTACCCGTGGGTCGAGCACGGAGTAAAGTATATCGGTAAATATGTTCATTACCACAAACACAAAAGCTACAAATAGCACACTGCCCATTACTACGGGAAAATCGAAGGAGAGGAGAGACTCGATAGTTTGCAAGCCCAGGCCTTTGTAATCAAACACCTTCTCAATAAAAAAGGCACCGGTAAGCAAAGCCGCCAGCCAACCCGAAATAGAAGTAACCACCGGGTTCATAGCATTGCGCAGGGCATGTTTAAATACTACCTGGTAGTAGCTTAATCCTTTAGCCTTAGCAGTGCGTATATAATCCTGGCTTAGCACATCAAGCATGCTGCTGCGGGTAAGTTGCGTAATAATGGCAATAGGGCGCACGCCAAGGGCTATCATAGGTAGCCAAAGGTTTTTCCAAATGGTAACGGTTTCGCCCATATAATCCATATCGGTAAGCGAGCCGCGCACGTTCAGGTGTGTCCAGTCGCTTAGATAATAACCAAACACCATGGCCAGTATAATACCCGAAAAGTAAGCAGGCTGCGAAATACCAAAAGTGCTCATTACCAGTATGGCATTATCCCAAACGGTGTATTGTTTAATGGCAGCAAACACGCCCAATATAATTCCTATAAACGATGCCAATGCCATGGCCGAAATAGCCAGCACAAAGGTGGGGTATATTTTTTCGCCCAACACTTCGCTCACCTTTCGGCGGGTTTGAAAAGATTTGCCCAGGTATGGCGCTTTAAGCACCAACGAGGTTTGGCCTATTGTCAACACCTTTACAAACTTAACCTCATCCGCATTCAGGTGCGAAGGCGCATCTTCATTCTCCAACTGGTTTAGCGATACCGGCGATATATCGTTAACGTAAAGTAACAACCTGTGATACCAGGGCAGGTTTAAACGGAATTCTTTTTCTATCGCCTTTACCGATGATACATCGGCCCTTTGCCCCAAAGTCATTCGGGCGGAGTTAACCGGCAGCACGTTGAACAGCAAAAAAATAACTATTACCACCCCAAACATTACGAGCAGGCCGTTTAGCAAACGCTTGGATATGAATTTCAGTAGCAGCATTATTTTTTCGAAAAGTAACTTTTATTCAATTCATCGGCAGTAGGTAAATGGCGGAAATGCCATTTGTTTATAACCACGCCGTTTTTAAACAATACCAGCCCCGGGTTACTACGGATGATAGTTTTAAGCGGAGTTTCATCGGCATGGTAAAACGGAAAGGCAGTTTGGTTGCGGTGGCGGAATTCTTCTACCTGTCCATCGTTATTTGTAACTGCGTAAAACTTAACTCCCGCCTTTTCGGCAGCAACGGCAAGTTCGTTCAGTTGTTTAAATGCTTCTTCATCTGTTTTATGCAGGCTGTAACTTACTACCATTAAAGAGTAGTTTGGGTCGTGTAACAGCGTATCCACCAGAGGTTGGCCTTCTTCATCTTCAATAAGCAGGTTGGTGATTTTTGCAGGTATACCCGGATCCAGCACTTTATCCTTACGCTCTAGCATACTGTCGTACTCGGCATAATCCATTTTGCCTTTCATTACATCATCGTAGCTAAACTCTTTTGGCTGGCCTGTTTTATTGCTGCGGTAAACAAACACCATCTCAACTTTTGCCGGTTTCTTCTCCTTGCGCAGTTCGTTTATATCGTTGCCTATTGCATAGGGGCGGAAATCAATAACCGGTTCGTTCATATACACGTTGTATAAGCAAAAACCAAAAGCAAAAACAGAGGTTACTGCCGCTGTGGCATTTAGTATAACTCCGCTAAACAAGGGGCGCACCAGCTTAACGTTAAGCACCAGCACTAATATTATTACATCCAGCAACACATCTTTATAGAAGGTCTCCCATGGTTTTAACTTTATAAAATCACCAAAGCAGCCACAGTCGGTTACTTTCATTTTAGCCTCTACAAACTCCGGCGATATAAACAGGCCCGAAAACTTGCTGGTTAAAAATACCAGTATAAGCAGCCCTATCGATACAAACGTTAGCGTTAGCCGGGTTGCTTGTTTTTTAGGGAAAGCAATAGCCCCAAACATTACTATTACAGCGGCCGATACCAGCATAAACGGTTTGGTAATAGCATAACCCGAAAGATAAGTATAGCCGGTAAGCAGGGTAAAAAACAAGGTAAGCAGCCAAATAATGCCTACCGTAAAGCGGGGTTTCCAGCCTATAATAAGCGTAAGGCCTACAATCAGTTCGGCGGCTATCATTATTATAGCCATGCTGGTAGAAAAATTAGCCATAAACTCCCATAGCGGGCGCAGACCCTCGCTGCCAAAGGCTTCGAAGTATTCGTGCATTTTGTAGCTGGTACCCAGTGGGTCTACCGCTTTTACAAAGCCCGAGAAAATGAAAAAGCAGCCAATAAAATCCTGCAAAAAGGTAATAAGGATGTTGGGCGGGCGCTTAGCCAAAAAACGGATAAGGGCCAACACAAAGGCCGCTGCTGCTACTATGGCAAAAATGGTGTAAACAGTCATTTTATTACTTATTTATTGGTGATTACTAAATAGGGTTAGGCTTCGTTAAGTTTTATTAAGGCAAAAATCGAGTAGTTCACTATATCGCGGTAGCCGGCATCTATACCCTCGCTTATCAGGGTTTTGCCCTTGTTATCTTCAATTTGCTTTATGCGCAGCAGTTTCATTAATATTAAATCGGTAAACGAACTTACCCGCATATCGCGCCAGGCTTCGCCGTAATCGTGGTTTTTGGCCAGCATCAGCTCTTTAATTTCCTGCACATGCTTATCGTATAGTTGTATGGCCTCTTGCGCATCCAGTTCTACCCGCTTATCTTCCTTAAGCTCCATTTGTATAAGGCCAATAATGGCGTAGTTAATAATGCCGGCAAACTCCGAGCGCTCATCCTCATCTACCATTTTGGTGGTGGCCTCTTCAATAGTTTGTATGCGCTGGGCCTTTATAAATAGCTGGTCGGTTAGCGATTTTGGTCGCAATACCCGCCAACTGGTGCCATAGTCGTGCGTTTTTTTGCTAAAAATATCGCGGCACTTTTTTATCTGTTCATCAAACTGTGTAGAAGTATTATTCGCCATCGGTTCAAAAATATAATAGAATGATAACTTCGGTAGTTGAATTAAGATTCTTTACCAACATGACGATAAATATTAGGGGACACCTTTTAGACCTTAGCAGCCCGAAAGTAATGGGCATTTTAAATGTAACGCCCGATTCGTTTTACGATGGGGGCCAGTTGACTGATGAAAACAGCGTGCTGGCACAGGCCGAAAAAATGTTGGCAGAAGGTGCAGATATACTGGACCTTGGGGGCATGAGCAGCCGCCCGGGTGCCGAAATAATAACGGTAGAAGAGGAGTTGCGCCGGGTGGTGCCACAGGTTACAAACATATTAAAGCGGTTTCCTAGGGCTATTATCTCTATCGATACCATCCGCGCCCATGTAGCCGATGAGTGCCTTAAAGCCGGGGCACATATTATAAACGATATTTCGGGCGGCACCTTCGATGCCGCCATGCTGCCCGTAGTTGCCGGCCATAAAGTACCTTATATAATTATGCACATGCAGGGCTTGCCCAACAGCATGCAGCAAAACCCCGTTTACGAAAATGTAACAACGGAAGTGATGGATTTTTTTGCCGCCCGCATTGCTGCCTGTACCAAAGCCGGCATTACCGACCTGGTGCTGGACCCTGGCTTTGGCTTTGGAAAAACGCTAGAGCAAAACTATACGCTGCTGCGCAACCTGCCCTACTTTGCTAACTTAAACTTACCACTACTGGCCGGGGTATCGCGCAAATCGATGATATGCAAAGTGCTGCACGTAAACCCTGCACATGCCCTAAACGGCACTACGGCGGCTAACACTATCGCCCTGCTAAATGGCGCCAACCTATTGCGCGTGCACGATGTAAAAGAGGCCGTAGAGGCCATTAAGATTGTGGAGGCATATAAGGAATCGAGGCGAGCACATACCTCCCTTAATCCATCCTAAAAGTTAAAGGGAGTGGGTTGGGTTTGCAACTTTGTATTACTGTAAGATATTCGTATTTCTGCCCCATGTTTACTTACGAGCATAAAATACGGGTTCGCTACGGCGATACCGACCAAATGGGCTATGTATACTATGGCAACTATGGCTATTATTACGAACAGGCCCGCAGCGAGGCCATGCGCCACCTGGGCCTTACCTATAAGCAGATAGAAGATGCAGGTACAATGATGCCCATTACCCGCATGAACATTAAATACATACGCCCCGCCCATTACGATGAGCTGCTAACCATTAAAACCTATGTGCCTACGCGCCCCCACCGCCTTATTACCTTTACTTACGAGGTGTTTAACGAGGCTGGCATACTAATAAACGAGGGCGAAACGCAATTAATATTTATAGATGCCGTTACCCGCAAAGTAAAGAGCGCCCCTGCTATACTGGTGGATAAAATGGCCGCTTACTATTAAATTTTACTTTTGCGCTAATTAATAACGATGAACGAGATTTTGGAGGAATTAGGGGACCGGTACCCGGTAGTAAAGCGGGTAACAGAGCGGGCGCAAACATTTACGTTGCCCGGCTTTGATGGTATACCGCTAATGGATGTATATAAGTTTTTTGTGCTCGAAATTCAGGGTAACTCGCTGCCCACCCGCAGCAAAAGCATAGCCTTTAGTTTCTTCCTGGCCTTTTTTCCGGCGCTTACCTTTGTATTTTCGCTAATACCCTACATACCCTACTTTAACGATTTAGATACCAAGGTGCTCGATTTGCTGCAGCAGGTGCTGCCCAATAAAGAAACCTACGCCTTTATTAAATCGTTTATAGAGCCTTTGCTGCAAGACCTTGCCAAACACAAACGTGGCGGACTCTTAACGGGGTCTATCTTTTTGGTTATATTTTTAACCAGTAACGGCGTAATGGCCATGATGAGCTCTTTCGATAAAGGCTACGACCATTACAAAAAGCGCAATGCCATAACCGGCCGCCTGGTGGCCCTGCAAATTACCTTTCTGCTTATTATCCTTTTTATCTTCTCGCTGGGCTTAATCATTTTGGGGCAAGATATCCTGGCCTTTGTGTTCGATATTCTGCATATACAAAACAAGTTCACGCACTTTCTTTTCAACTTTTTGCGCTATGTATTAATACTGCTAATGATATTTTTTGGCATATCGCTTATATACTACTATGGCCCGGCTACTAAAAAGAAGTATAAATTTATGAGCACCGGCGCAACCGTAGCCACCGTGCTATCGGTGCTGGTATCGGTAGGCTTTTCGTTTTGGGTAAGCAACTTCAATAAGCTGAATGTAATTTTTGGCTCTATCGGTACCATTATGTTATTGATGATATGGCTAAACCTAAACGCCTTTGTGCTGCTTATTGGCTACGAAATTAATGCCAGCATACATTACAACCGCAACCTGCGCACCAAAGAGTTGGACTTGAGCGCAGCTGAGAAGAAAGGGGAGTAGTAACCGCCATCCCCCGAAATATTGGTAATCAACATACTATTTTAACTTAAACGCAAATATTTATCGTGTCATCCTTGGCAATGTTTGCCGCTTTTCTATTTTTGCCTACGGAGAGATGGCAGAGCGGTTGATTGCAGCTGTCTTGAAAACAGCCGTAGGTGATGAGCCTACCGTGGGTTCGAATCCCTCTCTCTCCGCACTATATAAAAGCCTGTAAGTTAAATACTTACAGGCTTTTTTGTTGTTTGCGTCAACTAACTCTGGTTTATATGGTTTTCTCAACATTACAGCCATAAAAAAGCCCGGCTGTTAACCGGGCAAACTAAAACGGATTGAGAAAAGGTTACTTGAAATAGCGCGGTGGTATTTAACAGCAGGTGAAATTGAATTACGATTACAATATTCGGTTAAGCCAGTGGATATATCAACTATTTAAAGGCCCAAACAGGGTCGTTTCTTACCAATATTTTAAAAGCTATTATTAAATTTGGGCATGAGTAAATCCCTTCTCCGAAAAATTTCAGCCGCTGCGGCAATTATTGTAATGCTTGCCTTTAAAGCGGATGACAAGGTATATATATGCATTAGCCCCGGCGCCAGCAAATACCATTCGCACTATTGCCAGGGCTTAAAAAAATGCTCGCACGAGGTTAAATCGGTAACCGTTAAACAGGCGGTTGATAAAGGCTATGGCCCTTGTGGGTATTGCTATTAATCTTCAAGCAAATCCAACTCTAATACGTTTTGGGGCTGTGCTGCTCCGCCCCTTGCTTTATAGTAGCTGCTACGCGCCTGCGTGCTGTAGTGTCTTGCGCTAAAAAAATGCATACAACGTGCATTGCCTTTAAAACTTTCACACACCCACCCTTCCCGAATATTTGTTAATCACAGCCTAATTCATGTCCCAAACAACCCAATTCAAAACGGGCAAAAACATATACACAAAAAGGACATAAGCGAAATATGCAGTTAATATTGAATTAATCAATTAACGTTTATTTAGATTTTAAATTCACCCACATGGCTATCAGACTTATTGCCTTCTTATTCTTAGCAGGCATTTGCTCCAACTCGTATTCTCAAAACTGTAATTCTTCCACGGCTTATCAATGCGATTTTTCGCAGGTAGAAGAACTGGACGGCTTTAGCGCAGCCAACCTTACCGCCTGCTTGCTAAAAGGTCAACCTACAACAGCCGTAATACCCTTTAAAGTATTTGAAACCATCAACTTTGGTGGTGGCACCGATACCATCTACCGTATGCGTATCGAAAGCATCAGCAACCTACCATGCGGCCTTTGTTGGGGAAGCAGTACCGCCGATAATATTTTTGTTTCGGGGCAAACGGGCTGCATTGCACTTAGTGGTACTACCAATGGCACGAGCGGTCAATATGTATTAAATGTAATACTAAGCTTCGACACAAATAACAACGGAGCCTTTAACCAAAGCAACAAAAGCCTCGCAACATTGGTAAGCACCAACAACCAGTTAGTGCTTAGGCTGGTTGGGCCCGATGACGACTGCGTTCCGGTTAACTACAATTTGCAAGGCCAAACCGCCAGCACTAACTGTCAATAGAGGAGTTAACTAATAATTAAATAATAGAGATAAACACCCAATTATTCTTTAAACAACCCACCAATATCAAGCTAAAACGTTCTTCCCTCTCTTTTAGGAGAGGGAAGATGCCGAAGGCAGATGGATGAGGTTAAACCCCACGCTTATGCGCTCATTAATACTGTTTTTTCTTTTATCTATTTCTTCTTTTTCAGCAATCGCCCAACAATGCTGCTATGGTACCGAGGGGAGTGTCGGAAGCGGATATTATACCGACCAAACACTACGGGGTACCCTTTATGCGGGTACGGGCTGGAAAAGTGTAACAGTAACCAGCAACGGTAAACACCTTTGGTATGTATACGATACACTTTACGCCACCGGCGATACCCGTAATGTGTTTTTTGAGTTTTATACCTGTAGTAGCCAGGATTTACAACTGAACTTCGCTAATGTAAGTACTTCGGCAGTCGATAAGCGCAATTCCAATAATCATAATTGCGACTCTAATGCCTACGATGAGCATTGGACCTACCCTGTGCAACAAAATCAGCGCATGTATGTATGGGTTTTAGGCGATAGCTCTAATAGTACAAATGGCACATTTACCCTCTATTACCGTGTTCGCTGCCGCACAAATTCGGTTCCATCCTCGTATGCTTTAAATAGCTGGCGCGGGCATGTATACGACAAGGTATACAACAACATTTACAACACCCTTAACTACATGGGCTCTTATGCCGATGAAGCCCGAAACTTTACCAAAGATTTTGGAACCGCCCAGCCACCGGTAAATAATAACTGCGCCATGTGCCCTGATAGCACCCGTATCGACCAGGATACCTTTGATTTATACTACAAAATGCATTATTACACCGGTAGGGGCTATTACGTGGCGCGGTGCACCACGCTCAATAACCTAACCGTAAATTATCATGGCGGGCTTGGTGCAGGATACGACATATTGCGTTATAACACCAACGGAAGCAGCTACCCCGAAAAAACCGGTGTGTTCTGGGTCGATTCTACCGATGCCAATTTTGGCGATTGGATGTATCATACATGGAAAGATACCGGTAGCCTTAAAGCGGATATTACCGTTGTTAAAATCGATGGCGATTTAAGTTTTACCAACAATGCCTGGAGCGCTTACATTTACGATAGCCTAAACACCAACTACCCTCAAACCGGTTCAAATAACATATATACTTATAGGGGCCGTTTTATTGATACCGCTAAAATATTCGGCTATAACTTCAACAGCACGCCGCCAACAGCCACCGGCGAAACAGGTGGACTTACCATGGATAATAACTACTACCATGTATGGATGAAAGGGCGTTTAAACTTTCAGCAGGGCCGCTATAAGTTCCGTATCCGCAATGCGGCTGGCGGCAATTTGGGGTTTTATAATCAAAATTGGGTTACAACCTCAACTATTATTAATACTTCACTGGGGGCTAATACCGATGTTACCTCGGCTTTTTATGGAGTTAATGGCGATACCAACCTGCAATACAAATTTTACAAGTATGCAACTAACTACCCGGTTAGCTTTAACTACTGCCGCGAGCCTAAAAACCCCGGTGGCATACGGGTAAACGGGCATGCTTTAATTGCTGGTAACGATACCGTGTGCATTGGCGCACCGGTAACCCTTACCGCCGATACTGCCGATGGCACCGAAACCCACTGGTATATTAAAAGCTGCTTAAGCAGCACAGGCTATATAGGCAGCGGCGCTAGTATAACCGTAACACCAGATAGCAACACTACTTACTATGTAATTAACCGGAACCTAAGTATAGTAGCCACCGATACCGCTAACAAGCTGGATATTTACAGCCCCGCCTGCGCCAGCAAAAGGCTAATACGGGTAACTACCCCCGGTGCACCAACTGCCCCAGCAAGCCAAACGGCTTGTAGCGATACTGCTTACACCTTTACCTTCGATAGTGTATTGGCAGGCAGCGGTGGCGACCAAATTGAATGGAGCAAGCGCAGCAGCTTTGATACCAGCTTTATCGTTAGCAGCGGCAGCAATATAAACGTAACCGTAAACGCCGGTGTGGGCGATACCATTTACTTTAGAAGCAGAATAAGTGCGACGGGGTGTGTGAGTAGTGCAGTTAATGCAACTCTAACTAGTAATGCAAATCCTTCTGCCCCAAATGCACCCGCCCCTCAAACAGTCTGTAGCGATACCGGTGTTGTTTTTGTGTTTGATAGCCTTGCTGGTGCAGGTGCTAATCAGTTAGTGTGGGGTATTTACCCCGGCTTTACTTATGCCGATACGCTTAGTGCCGATAGCCTATGGCAAGTCAGTATTAATGTTGGAAGTGCCGACACCTTTTGGCTGCAAAGCAGGGTAAACACTACCGGTTGCGTAAGTGGGTTTACTTATACCACTATAATGGTTAATTTGAAACCAGAGCCCCCCACGCCTCCGGTGCCGGTTACGGTAAGCAGTGATACTACTTACACTTTTAAGTTTGTAAACCTACGCCCCGGCTACGGCGGCAACCAATTAGAATGGACGTTGGATAGTAGTTTTACCACCAGTTGGTTTATGACCTGTTACGATACCACTATTGCCGGTACCGATACCAGCGATTGCGCTATATCGTTGGCAGTCGACACTCAATCGTCCAGCTTACTTTGGCTACGTAGTATAGATACTACTACCGGCTGTATCAGTAACGCCAGCAGTTCTATAGCAATAGTTACTTATGTTTATCAGCCCGAACCCATCACGGTCGATTCAATAATTAATGTGTGTGTCGGCACCTCAGCAACTATTAAGTTACCAGTTAGCTTTCATACCCACCGGTACGATTTGTTTACCGATACCGGTAAAGTTTACAGCGCTTTTGGAAGCGATACAACTCTGTATTTAACCACCGGCAATGTTTACACCAACACATTTTTTACTTTACTAAACACCGATACCGCTAGCGGTGATACTACCCAACCTTTAAGTTTTTTGGTAACAACCATAGGCGCGGTAGATACTAATGTTTACATAGAGGGCGACACGCTGGTTTATATAAGCGATACGGCATTATATACCGCAGGAGCAAATAACAGTATTAAAGCCATTTATAGTATTGTTAGTGGCAATGCCTCAGTAGAGGCCCTTACTGGCAAGGTATATGGCATAAGCGATACCGCCTTTATACTGCGCGCCACTATGTATGGCCCGGCAGGTTGCGGCAGCACCTATGCCGATAAACCGGTAAAGGTAACCGCTATTGCTGCGCCTGTAGCCCCCGCGCCCGTAAAAGTATACCTGGATAGCGCTACCCAGGTAAAAACCCTTGTATTTAATGAAATTAACGCAGGTAGCGGTGGCAACCAAATTGAATGGGCCACCAATAGTGCTTTTATTGGCTCAACAAAGGTAAATACGGCCACTCATCCGGCCACCATAACTTTAACTTTGTCAGGCGCTACCGATACTACCTTATGGCTACGCACCCGCAACAGCAGCACCGGAAAAACAAGCAAGGCGGCTAAAACAGAAATAGAAACCCTTTTACCAACCCTCAGTGCCGGTTTATTGGATAAAAGTAAATGGAGATTGGATGAAACGAATAGTGATGAATTTAATTATGCCGAAAATTCTGGGCAATCAATGATTTACCCGGAAAATCCTCAAATTAGTACTCAGGTGAATGCCAAATGGGATTTGGTTTTTGGGTCGCCTACACTTAAGGATAACTACTGCAGCCGCGCAGCGCATACAAAACCCGGAATAGATGCTCGCGACATTTATTTATACGATTACGCGGATTGGCAGGAGTTAGATTATATTGATAATAATGCTCTTCCATGTAACACAAACATTTCCCCCTTACATGGGGAGGCGCACGAAGTAGGTTTTTCTGATGATGGTATTTGCCATATTGTGGCCACCCGCCTGCCCGATCCGGGAGTAACCTTCGATTGGGGAGGCTATAGCAAAACATATCTTTATAAATCCGGCATACTCAGCAGCAAATTCAATTATCCTGTAGTCAATTCTTTGTGGGAAGTAAGGTGTAAAATGCCCGACCCCTCATTTTCAAGTGCAGGGCCGGCAGTTTGGAATTTTTTCGGCATTACCGACTTTTGTGTTTTTGACGGAGCCGGAAGCTACCCCGATGGTTCTCATCATGGCACTACACAACCGGTGGGAGACAAGGAATTAGATTTAAATTGCGATGGTAATAAAGAGGACCAAGGCAGTTGTAACATAAATATCGTAAAGCAAACACCATGTAATTTTTGGGATGATTTTCATACTTATTCCATGGTTTCTACCGGCACCGAGATATTTCTTTTTATAGATGGTAAGCAAACCTGGTCTACTACATATGCCGATGTTGACCACGCGCGGAACGAAGATGCCGCTATTTCCAGTTGCGATAGTCGCCTGATTGCCCATCGCTGGCCTAATGCTGTGTATTCTGGCTCAACCTGGGAAGCTCCCTTTTATATTTGTCTACAAGTTTATGATTGGAATGTGCCTTGGGCACCTACACCTACTTGGACGTCCTGCGATTTTCAGGTAGATTATTTCCGTTATTATACTCCCAAAAACAGTATTAATGTTTCCAATCCAGGTGCGCAGATACTTCAAAATATTGCTCCAAGCGGCGAAGCGAGAACGTTAGAAACCCTCAACAATAATAATGCAATCGATTTGCCGCCTACCCATTACGCCAATAATAATAAGCCGCTTTACATAGCTAATACCATAAACAACCTAACACACGATATTTTAAATAACACCAAAATTGCCCATAGTAACGAGCCGGGATTAAAAAAAATGTATTATGTAGGCACCGACCATAAGTTGTACAACGCTTACTTAAGCGGTCCGCACTAGGTGGAATATGCTTTGCATAACAATGGAGCCGATGTTATGGATGTAGCAGGCGGAATTACCGTTTATGGCACACGGGTGTATTACTATAGCATACACAGCGAAATAAAGTTCTTTCAATGGACCGGCACCACTTGGATAAATCAGGGTACGGGCATTACATGTGCCGGTTCACTTAATATAGATAAACTCGGGCGTTTGTTTTTTATTGGCAGCGATGGTTTTATTTATGCCTGGTGCGCTGACCCTAATTTACAAGGCCACGTAGTTGCAGTAGGAGTAAATGGCTCACTTTCTGCAGGAACACTGGCTGCAGGTTTAATTGTGCACAGTTGCGGCTGCCTGCTTTTCATAGAAGATCATGAGCTTAACTTACGTCAGCAAAGTTGGTTTAATAATAGTTGGCGCGAACAGGGCATTATAGCAGAAGATATAGGAGGCTCATTAGCCAGTGATGAGAAAAATGAACGCATATTTATAAAAGGAGTAAATAGCGATAATAACATATATGGTTATAATTGGGATTACAATGCCGTGAACATTTCAGCATTAAAAAAACTTGGAAAAACATGTGAAGCGTTTTACAACGATGCAAAAAAATATTACTGGCTCATCGAAGCACCCGATGCCAATATGGTAATAAGTACTGAATCTGCTCAACTTTACTATACAAACCGTAACAATCGCCTTTGGTATTTCTATAATGATATGGATAAAGGCAAAGAACCGAACTGGTATTCCACACCGCTTCATGCCTCGGGCCCTGCAAATGGTGCCTTGGCGTTAGAACCCGGCAGTTTAGGTAGTTTGTTTTATGTAAGCAGCCAAAAACTATGCAAAATAGATTGGACAAAAGCTGATTATCCTATCGATTGCCCTAAAATGCTGCTACCCGATGGGCCCGATGCCGGAACCGACCCCGATGAGCCACGGGTAGCCCAAGTAGCAACCTACAAAACAGATAATACCGATACTGTAAAAGCACAAATACAAGATGTTAACCTGGATTTAAGCGTAACAGTATTTCCGAATCCTTCGCTGGGTACATTTACTTTTAATATAGCCGGGGTAAATCAGGATATGGGTATACAGTTAAAAATAGAAGACCTGAACGGCCGTATAGTGGATTATATACAAAGGCAGGTTAAACCAGCAAAACACAACGAAATAAAATGGGAAGCCGCAGGCCAAGGCGGGGGTGTTTATTTTTATCAATTAATGCTAAATAATGGCAGTATATTTACCGGTAAGTTAATTAAATACTGATGTTTAAAGTAGTTGTTTTAGGGTTTTTGTTTTGCTTAGCTGCTTTATCGTTAAGTGCCCAATATGTTTATCATAAACAATGGGATTACCGGTACGGAGGTACTAGTGAGGACATATTAGGAGATATGTTTATTCAAACGTGGGATGGTGGATATGTTATAGGGGGGAGCGCCTCTTCAGGAACGAGCGGAGATAAAACAGAGAGTAATTGGGATAGCACACTAAATCACTATGACTATTGGATAGTAAAATTAGATGCACTAGGCCAAAAGCAATGGAGTAAACGATATGGAGGGAAGTTGCAGGATAATTTATATCAAATACAACAAGCTAACGATGGTGGATACATTTTAGCCGGAGACTCTTACTCAAATGCAGACGGTGATAAATCGCAAAATTGCCGCGGTGGCTTCGACTACTGGATTGTAAAAATTGATAGCCTTGGTAATAAACAGTGGGATAAACGCTTTGGTGGCAATGGAAATGAATTTTCAGGCGAAATACAGCCTACAACAGATGGCGGCTACATAATTACAGGTACATCCACCTCTGGCCTTGTTGGAGACAAAACACAATCGAATTGGGGCAGTGGTAATAAAGAAGATTACTGGGTAGTGAAAATTGATTCGGCCGGTAATAAACAATGGGACAAACGCTACGGGGGCGATTTGTATGAGTTTGGAACTGCTGTTAAGCAAACCTCTGACGGTGGATATCTGGTAGGGGGAACTTCTACGTCTGATAGCAGCGGCGATAAAAGCCAGGCAAATTGGAAAAGACAATACGAAAATTTTTGGATAGTTAAAACCGATAGTGCAGGTACTAAGTTATGGGATAAACGATATGGAGGTATATGGGGCGAGCTTCTATATTCTATTCAAACTACTGATAATAATGGTTTTATATTAGCCGGTGGCAGTTACTCCGATATGGATGGCGATAAAACCCAACTCGGAAATGGATCACTGGATTATTGGATTATAAAGATTGATTCTGTAGGTAATAAAATTTGGGATAAAGCTTATGGTGCCACAAACGAAGATCAACTCAACAGCATTGCAAAAACCGATGATGGTGGTTATTTACTCTGCGGCGATTCGCAATCACCCTTAAGTGGCGATAAATCGGAAAATAATGTGGCTGGAACCTATGTGCAACCATGGCTTGTAAAAATAGATAGCTTAGGCAACAAGCAATGGGATAAAACTATCATGGTTGGGGGGCGGGGTGCCTCATATAGCAGCGCAATACAATCTAAAGATGGATGTTATGTAGTATGTAGCACAAGTTGGGCCGATGCCGGTTGGGATAAAAGCCAGTCTGCCTGGGATTCTTCTACTGATTATTGGCTGCTCAAATTCTGCATGGAAGAATACAGCAGCATAGAAAACGAACAACAGAAAACCACCCAAACCCAAATACAAGTTTACCCCAACCCGTTTACCAGCGATGTAAGCATTGCAGTAACCTTTAAACAAAGGGGTGAGCATAAAGCCACTTTTACTATTACCAACCTAACCGGCCAAACCCTTTACCAAAAGCAAGAGGGCAACCTGGCTAACAACTACACCAAAATGCTCGATTTAAGCTACCTGCCCAACGGCGTGTTTTTTGTAACCGTAGAGGTTGATGGAGAGTGTACGGTTAAGCAAGTGGTAAAGCAATGATGTAGGGGCAGCCCTCGCGGGTGCCCGGCTGTATATCTTTAGCTTTGTCAATTTTTTAAAAGTTACAAAGCTGAGTCCTTATAGGTCGGAGAGTCCTGCGCATTTATGTATTAGTGTGCTAGAGCGGTCTGCCGTTCATCTTTACTCTTTATTGTTATTAATGTGTTGTCTTGTGTCTTGGCTCTTGAATCTTGCCTGTTGCATATTTAATAAAATTCCTGCGCTTTTATGAATTAGTGTGCTAGAGCGGTCTGAGTAACCCTTTACGTGTGCCAAAGCTGAGTCCTTATAGGTCGGAGAGTCCTGCGCATTTATGTATTAGTGTGCTAGAGCGGTCTGCCGTTCATCTTTACTCTTTATTGTTATTAATGTGTTGTCTTGTGTCTTGGCTCTTGAATCTTGCCTCTCCCTTGCGTATTTAATAAAAAATTCATAACTTTGTATGAAAAACTAAATACTACTGATGAGAGCTATTAACCCCCAACGCAAAAAATTCTGCCGCCTGCTGGCTGGTGGAGAGAGCGGTGCCGGTGCCTACCGTAAAGCCTACAAAAATAAAAACAGCACCACCTGCAAAACTAATGCGCATAGGTTAGTGCAACAGCCCAACGTGCTCATCTACCTAACTATGCTGCAGGGTGCCCAACCACAAGCCCCACAGCCAACCAAAGCAGGCAATGCCCCGGTCGCTCAACCTGCACCTAAAAAGGCAAGGGCTAAAACCTTTACGGTTACCGCTGCCAATGTAAACCGCAACTACCGTATTTATCCATCAACCATGGGGCAGGAAGCCCAACTACTAAGCCAGGTAATGCGCGGCAAAGCCTACCTAACCAAATACAAGGTTATTAAAGGCCAATGGGTACTAATACCCATTACCCCCAAACCCCGTCAAATTATTCGCTGCATAAGGCAACTAAACAAAATGGATGGTAGTTATGCGCCCAGAAAAAGAAGGCGAAAAAGTATTGCAAAACATTGATAAAAAGATGGTTGTATTAAAAATAAGGTAGGCAGAAAAACGGAGTTGATTTAACTGAAGATATTTTTTAAGCGCAGTATCTTAGGCAAAAACGGTTTCCCCGCTCAAATAAATATTTTCCTTTTCCCTTCTCTTTTTGGAGAAGGTGCCCGAAGGCGGATGAGGGGAAATGTCCGAAGGACAAAGGGGTAAGATTGGATTGGCCTTTGGCGGCCGTCAGCCGTCCATAGTCAATTTGTCATTCTGCATTAAATCACTATTTTTGCGCCCCTTTTAGCCCGCCATGGCCTTGCCGCAGGCAGCTAATAAGGAATAACAAACAAACTAAACTCACGCACACGGGGTGAGAATAAATAAGGACCGTGTTAATAATAATGGAAGAAAATACAGTAGAAAACACAGCGGTTGTAGCGCCCTCGGCTCACGATGATTTCGATTGGAGCGTAGATAAACGCAATGTTGTGCGTTACTCCGATAGCGAAAAAGTTAGTTACGATGCGCTTTACTCGTCTACCTTAAAAACCATCGAAAACGATGAGATTGTTAAGGGAACCGTAGTAGCTATTACCAACACAGATGTGGTTTTAAACATCGGGTTTAAATCAGACGGACTTGTGCCGCTTTCTGAGTTCCGCGATATTGAAGAATTGAAAGTTGGTAGCGAATACGACGTTTACGTTGTAAACAAAGAAGACAAAAAAGGTATACTGCAACTTAGCCGCAAAAACGCCCGCATGCTTAAAGCATGGGATGAGATTGTGGATGCTCACAAAACTGGTATTGTTGTTACCGGTAAAATTAGCAGCAAAACCAAGGGCGGTCTTATCGCTAACGTATTTGGTTTGGAAACTTTCTTACCAGGTTCGCAAATTGATGTTAAGCCAATTACCGACTACGATGTGTATGTAGGTAAAACTATGGAGTTGAAAGTGGTGAAGATTAACGAAGCAATTAAGAACGCGGTGGTTTCTCACAAAGCGCTTATTGAATCGGATATCGAAAGCCAACGCGAAGCTATCATTGGCAAGTTGGAGAAAGGCCAGGTATTGGAAGGAACGATTAAGAACATCACCGACTTCGGTGCGTTTATCGACCTTGGTGGCGTTGACGGATTACTTTACATTACCGATATTTCGTGGGGCCGCATAGCACACCCTAAAGAGGTGCTTGAACTGAACCAGAAATTGAACGTGGTGGTATTGGATTACGATGATAACAAGAAGAGAATAAGCCTGGGCTTAAAGCAATTACAGCCGCACCCATGGGATACTTTAGATAAGGACATCGAAATTGGCAGCAAGGTGAAAGGTAAAATCGTAAACATTGAAGATTACGGTGCATTCCTTGAAATTACTCCGGGTGTAGAAGGTCTTATTCACGTATCGGAAGTTAGCTGGAGCAACACTCCAATCAACAGCCGCGAATACTTCAAATCGGCCGAAACACACGAGGCAATCGTTATGACCCTTGACCGCGAAGAGCGCAAAATGTCGCTTTCGTTAAAGAGATTAACCGAAGACCCTTGGATTAAGATAGCTGAGAAATTCCCTGTAGGTACTAAAACCAAGGGCGTAGTTAAAAACATCACCCCTTACGGTGTGTTTGTTGAACTTGCCGATGGTATTGGTGGTATGGTTCACATCAGCGACTTATCATGGACAAAACGTTACAATCACCCTACCGAGTTTACCAAAGTTGGTAGCGAGTTAGATGTGGTAGTATTGGATATTGACCACGAAAACCGCAAACTAACCCTGGGCCACAAGCAAATTGAAGAAGATCCATGGGATACTTTCGAAAATGTGTTCCCGGTAGGTTCAGTACACGAAGCTACATTGCTAAGCAGCGATGATAAAGGCGGTATTGTATTGTTGCCATACGGTTTAGAAGCTTTTGCTCCTAAAAAACACTTAGCTAAGGAAAACGGTGGCTTTGTAGCTGCCGACGAAAAAACTGAATTCAAGGTAATCGAATTTAACCGTAACGATAAACGTATACTGGTTTCTCACGCCCGCATTTGGGAAGAAGCTAAGAACGAAGCGGTTGAAGGCGAAAGAAAAGAAAAGAAAGTTGAACGCGAAAAAACAGCTAAAACCGTTAAGGCTATGCAGAAGAGTGTTGAAAAAACAACCCTTGGCGACCTTAGCGCACTAAGCGAATTGAAAGAGAAAATGGACCAGCAAGATGCTGATGCCGCTAAAGAAGATAAGGCTGAGTAATCAATCTTAGTTTCTATAGAATTTCGAAACCCGCATCACGCAAGTGGTGCGGGTTTTTTATTTAGCTATAGCCGACAAAAGTGAAAAGGAGTGTTCTGTTATTTTATCAGTGCCTTATTTATATCGGCTATTAGCTGAGGGCCTTTGTAGATAAAGCCGGTATACAGTTGTATTAAGTCGCTGCCGGCTTCAAATTTTTCCAGGGCATCCTGCGCAGTCATTATACCACCTACACCTATTACCGGAAATTTAGGCGAACCAGCCTTAAACTTACCGGTTATGTATTTTATTACCTCCGTACTGCGGTTGGTAAGTGGCTTGCCGCTTAGGCCGCCCATACCATAGTTTTCTATTTCGGCGGCCGTATAGTGTAGTCCTTCACGGCTAATGGTAGTGTTGGTTGCTACAAGGCCCTGTATTTTTGTTTGTTGCACCACGGCAACCACATCATCTAACTGTTCGTTGGTTAAATCGGGGGCTATTTTAAGCAGTATGGGCTTTTGTTTAGGCTTGCTAAGGTTTATATCCTGCAGCGAGTTTAATATGGCGGTAAGCGAATCTTTATCCTGCAACGCTCTTAAGCCCGGCGTGTTGGGCGAACTTACATTTACCACAAAGTAGTGGGCATGCTCGTGCAGGGTTTTAAAGCAATATTCGTAATCACATATCGCATCTTCATTGCTGGTAATCTTGTTTTTACCAATGTTGGCGCCTACTATAATATCGGTTTTTCGTCGCTTTAGCTTTTCGGCGGCCACTTCGGCGCCTACGTTATTAAAGCCCATTCGGTTAATAAGGGCTTCATCTTTTACCAGCCTAAAAAGACGGGGCTTATCATTGCCGGGTTGGGGTTTAGGGGTTACTGTGCCTATTTCGATAAAGCCAAAGCCCATGCGGCCCATCTCGTCAATTACATCACCATTTTTATCCAGCCCGGCAGCAAGGCCCACAGGGTTAGGAAAGTCGATACCGAATAAATTACGGTGAAGGGAGGGATGCTCTACTTTGCCTGATACCATACCCAACAGCCCCGGTAATTTACCGGCAAGATGAAGGTTGTGAACAGTAAAGTGGTGGGCTTCTTCAGGGTCTAACTGAAACAGAAACGACTTAAGCAGGGGATACAAATTCATACCGCAAATAAAATCGGTTTGCGTTTACTTACCTGAATAATGTTACTGACCCTTTGCGGAAAAGTGCATTCTCCTCGCCAAACAAGCCCAGTTTGAACATATAAATATACACACCCGCGGGTGCCGATTTGCCTTTGTAAGTACCATCCCATGGGAAACTGCCCTCATGCACTTTTTCGCCTAAACGGTTAAACACCTGGAAGAGCACAACCCTTACGCCGGTTTGCGCCTGTATGTAAAAGTTATCGTTGTTGCCATCGCCATTTGGTGAAAACGCATTGGGTATAAAGAAGTTATTAGGAAGTATAACACGTATAAGGGCAGAATCGCTAACGGTGCAACCCGAGGCATGAACCACTACGCTGTAATATTGGTCGTTAGGTGGCGATACTACGGGGGTAGGGCAGGTAGTGCACGAAATATTAACCGAGGGAGCCCACATAAACGAATCAACAATACTTGAATTGAGGTTAAGGTCGGTGTATAACAATACACTATCGCCGTAAATAATCATGGTATCCGAAAACACGTTAACCGTAGGCACGGTTATAGAAGATATGGTTATGCTGTTACTGGTATCGCGGCAACCGTTGGCATCGGTAACTATTACAAAATAACTACCGGGGTTACTTACATTGATGGACGAGGCAGTGGCGCCGGTGCTCCATAAATAGCTGCTATAAGTGCCAACCGTGGTAATGTTTACGTTTTGATTAGAACATACACTGGTAGAGCCATTGGTATCAATTACGGCAACAGGGTTAGCGACCGAAAAAACATTAACGGTATCGGTTCTGAAACAAGAGCCGTTATCGGTGCGCACTACAAAAAACACAGTATCTACTGTTCCTGCGGGAACTGTAGCCACCGGGTTAGCAGTACTTGTATTGTTTAACCAACCAGTTACTGCCGGTGTTTCGCCACTCCAGCTAATGGTATTGCCCGGGCCGGTAGTAGGATTACCGCCTATTTGCACTTGTCCGCCTTCGCAAACCGGTACGGTAGAACCGGCATCAGCTGGTGGTGCGGGAATTACTGTTACGTTAAGGTCGTTGGTGGGCGCCGTTACGCCACAAGTATCAAAAATAATGCAGCTAACTATTTCATTATTTTGGGGGTATAATACAAAATCGGGTGTGCCGTAAATAGTTTTAAGCGAATCGCCACCCCCATACACCCATTGGTAGTGATAAGGCGGAACACCACAGCTTGGCTTGGCTGTAAAAGTTACCGGTTGCCCTGCACAAACCTGTGTTTTATCCTGCACTATGTAGCCGCGCACCAGGCAGGCTTCTACTGTGGTTCGCCACATAGTACCATTGGCACAAAGGTAACCACAAACATCGCCGCACTGCGAATCGCGATTTTTTAGGGTAAAGTTTAACGTATAGTCGGGGCACTGTGGCGGTACGCAACTAATTGGAACCAGGCCTGCAAACTGCAAAGCATTTGCACCGGGTACTAAGTTACTATCGGTAGTACAAGTGCCGGTAAACGGGGGCTGCGCCGGGTTGCAACTTAGTAAACCGGTAGTGGTATTGCACTCATCGCTTATAACCTCCATAGTAACCATATTAAATGTACAGAAAGGTGGAGGCAGGGGAGGAGTGCCACAGGCATTATCGTAGGTCAGTCTGTATTCTACATCCACCAAAGTATTAATAATTTCGCTTTTACCGGTTAGTTGAACGCTCATGTGGTAATCGCAGCTGCCTAATGCCATGGTAGTGAAGCCCATATTAGCACCGCCAAAACCGGATTGTGTAAAATCGCCTACTTTGGTTACTCCATATACATTAGGGTCTATTAACAGAGGGTAGGTATTATCGGGCTTGTTTAGCCATTCTACCGGCACCAGGGTTTG
Source organism: Chitinophagales bacterium (assembly GCA_044228435.1). Taxonomy (GTDB): domain Bacteria; phylum Bacteroidota; class Bacteroidia; order Chitinophagales; family LD1; genus Bog-950. The sequence continues at coordinate 187,559 of JBGAUW010000007.1, read as the reverse complement.
CAGCGTGTAATCGTTACCGTTGCGCTGTAGCTTGTAAATGCCGTGCATGCCAAAGGCCTTCGCGTCCAGGTAAACGGGCTTTTCGTAAACAATGAGAGTTTCGCCGGCCGCGTTCTTTAAAAAATAATCCCCTCTAAAATATTTACCCTGCTCTAAATGGTCGCCCAATTTTGATTCTTCAAACACATATCCTTCAGGTAAGGTGAAGTGGTCTTCAATTACCATCCAGCCTTTGCTAATGGGTAACTGCAAGGGAGAACTGATAACAAAGTTGGTTTTTATTTCGCCTATGGTAAAAATTTGCTCCATATCAATACCGGCCCAAATGTTCTTTACATTTAAACCTTCTTCGCCTACGGTATATTGGCTATAATTAGCCGGTTGGGTTTGGGTGTAAAGGGTATTATCATCAAAAAAATACATCGATAAATTTTTGTTGAACTCAAACTCGAAACCTTTTGCAGTTAAGGATGATGCTTTTTTATTCAGGTCTATTTTAGTAGGAACCGGTTGGTCGGCAGCCTGGTAAATGCCGGCCCCAGCAGGGCGCAGGCGCTGGTCGATAGTTCTCCAAATATCTTTCTCGCTCTTTTTATAGTGCAAAGGGAAATGTGACTTTTGAGAGAAAACGTGGTGGTCGTCGTACACATCAATAAACTGGCGCGAATCGATAGTTCGTTCATCTAGTAACTCCACACAGTTAACGCATTGTGCGTTATAAGGTGTTTTGCCAAATTCGGGATGCTGCTGCGCCGCGGCAGAAGATAGCGTTTTTAATACATCTACCGGCTTTTGCTCGTCGGTACGAAAGGTAGTAAAGTTTGGCTTTTTAACACGCATTTGCGCCATAGCGCTTAGCGATACAAAAGCAACTAAAAACACAAGTAATAATCGGTTCATAATAGGTTGGCAAATATAATAATATGCAATAGACGCAGAATTTATGCAAAACGTTTGTTTAACAACGGCTTAACGCAGTACCAGGGTTTTAAATATACGCAGCATATATTGTTTGAATTTCAAGTCGGCCTCTACCTGGTAAGTGGGGTCCTTGTATTGGAATGTAACAGTAAAAACGTAGGCAGCTTTGCGCTTTTCGCTATAGGCAATTAAATCGTAGCGCGTATAGTTACTAACCTTGCTGCGGCGGTAATAGTGGGTACTGTAAAGTATAGCCTGTTCTCCGCTGGCAATTTTAAGGGTGTCGGTGCTGTAATTATAACCAGCCGGGGTAATGCGGTCAGGGTAGGAGGTAAAGTCGGTTACAATAAAGGCTTCTGCCGCGCGAATACTATCGCAGGCTATTTTTCGAAAAATGCAGACTGCGGTTAATGGTGCGTTGTTTACTACATGCGGTAGGGCAACATCGGTAAAATCTATTTTCTGCAATTGCGGTCCGTTGGGTTGTTGCCATTGAGGTGTCCATTTATCGGGTATGCTAAAAACATAGTCGTTAGCCTCTATTTTTCTTATAGTATTAAATATTGTGGTATCGGTTTGCCCTGTTGCAAACAAGGCAGCAAACAGGCTTAGCGTAAGTAAAGGCGTCTTCATTAAACAATGATAATGAAAAAGCATAGCGCTAACTAAAGTTTAGATTGTATTGTTGAGTGTAGTTTTTGAAATGCAATAAGAAGAGCTTCAACATGAAATAATTATGGGATTAAGACCTGTTTCTGTTTACAGTGCTTATTTGCTATCCAGTAAGGTTTTAACTAAAATAGGCAAGCTTGCATTTTATTGATAATGAGTTAAATACAAGGTTATCCACTTTGCAGGCGGATGGTTGATTTGACATTTTGCTTTACTTGCGTATTTTTCGCCCCGAAACAAAAAAACGATAATGAAGAAGAAACTACTTACGATGTTTACGGCACTACTAATGTTGGGCGCATCGGCACAGACTACTGTTACCAATGGTGATATGGAGAGCTGGCAAAATGAGGGAGGCGCTACGGAAGAGCCTACCCAATGGAATAGTAACAAAACCGGAGGTGGTAACGCTTCGTCGGGTCCACAAACTTGCTTTAAAGAAACTACCAACCCACACAGTGGGCTAGCCTGTGCTAAAGTTAAAACAGGTTTGGCATTTGGTATTGTAGTAGTAAACGGTGGCCTTTCTACCGGTAAAATTGAAGCACCTACCACCAGCAAAGCTGATGGTTATATAAGAACCATACCTACTGATCCTAACTACGCCATGAACTTTACCGGCCGCCCGGATAGTTTGGTTTTTTGGTATCGCTACGATTCGTATAGCTCCGACTACCCAAGGGTAGAAGCCAGGCTGCATGTTGGTTATGCTTACGCACCAGAGGCGCCAAACGGTAGCAACCACCCCGATAGCACTGTAAATATTATAGCCAGGGCACAATGGCCTAATGCGCCCAGCAGCGATGTTACTACCTGGACAAGGGTTTCGATGCCTTTTGTATATGTAGATAACCGCACCCCTAAATACATACTTATTACTACCACCAGTAGCGGCAACCAAACAGGTGGAACTAATAATAGCACACTGTGGTTGGATGATTTTGAAGCTATTTACAACCCTACAGTGGCTACAGGCGTTATAAACCCACTTAGCTACTTTGTTAGCGCAACAAGCGGAACTACTGTAAGCGTACCTTATACTTTAACAGGAACTTTTACAGGGGGCAATACTGTAACTGCAGAACTATCTGATGCCTCCGGCTCATTTGCTTCGCCTGTTACTATTGGTTCGGCAGTTTCAACAACATCAGGAACTATTAACGCTACTATTCCCGCAGGCACTGCAACTGGCACCGGTTACCGTATCCGTGTTAGAACCAGTCTGCCAACTTTAACTGCTTCGGATAATGCCAGCAATATTTCAATTACCCTGGTTAGCAATTCTATTACACCTGGTACCGCACAAACTATTGGTGCGGGCACCGATGGCGCAGCTTTAACGGCTGTAGAAACCCCTGCAGCTGTATCGCACGAATGGAAGTTTTCTACTATCAGCGGCTCAGGTTATCAAAGCTTTACAACGGCCCAAACCGGCACTACTTATGTTCCTAATTTTGCCAATGCAGGCACTTATTATGTAGTATTGGTTTCTACCTATGCCGGTGGCCTTACGGTTACCAGCAACGAAGTAGTGGTTAATGTAGTTCAAAACAGTATAGCACCAACCGCTTCGCAAAGTATTTTAGTAGGTGTTAACGGCACTACTCTTACCGTTACCGAAACACCAGCCGGAACGTGGCGCGAATGGTCTTACTCAACCGTATCGGGCGGGCCATACACCAATGTAATTGCAGGTACTACGGGCAATACTACTTATACCCCTAACTTTAATAGCGCCGGCACTTACTATGTGGTTTGCAAAAGCACTATTAGCGGAGTAGATGTTACCAGCAACGAAGTGCTTGTATCGGTAGGTAATGCTACTCTTACAACCGGAACAGTAGCAGGCTCTCCGTTTCTTTTCAGTCCAAGTGCACCTGCTGCCACAGTTAGTGTTCCTTACACTACCAGCGGCACCTTTAACAGCGGTAATACATTTACCGCTCAGCTATCAGATGCATCAGGTTCATTTACTTCGCCAACCAACATTGGCTCTATAAGCGCAACAACTTCAGGCACGCTTACAGCCAGCATACCTAGCAGCACTTTAGCAGGTACAGGTTATCGTATCCGCGTAATATCAACTAACCCGGTTGTATTAGGCAGCGACAATGGCACCGACTTGACTGTAGACCAGTTTAATAACAGTATTGCACCTACTACCACTCAAACTATAATGCATGGGGTAAATGGAACTGCAATTGCAGTTTTTGCTTCGCAAACATCTACACAAGAGTGGAAATATTCTACTACCAGCGGTAGCGGCTATGTTAGTTTTGCACCTGCCCAAACAGGCAGTTCATACACTCCTAACTTTGCTACACCAGGCACTTATTATGTAGTAGCGGTTTCTAAAAACCAGTATAACGACGAAGTTACCAGCCAGGAAGCAGAGATAATAGTTACCAACGGAAGCACTATTACAACCTCGGCTATCAGTGGTTCGCCATTTGATGTTTCGCCAAACCTTACAGCGGCTGTAACAGTTAACTTTACCTCGGATGTAGTATTTAACGCAGGCAACGTATTTAAAGCACAGCTTAGCGATTTTACCGGCAGCTTTGCCAACCCTGTAGAAATAGGTACGCTTAACGGTGTAACTATTGGTGCTATAAGCGCTCAAATACCGGGTAACACACCCGGGGGTAACGCTTACCGCATCCGTGTAGTATCTACCGATCCTTCTGTAATAGGCACAGATAACGGAAGCGACCTAACCGTTAATCCATTTACAAACTCTATTGCACCTACCGATACGCAAACTACTATGCAAACTGTAGCCGGAAACTCTATAACAGTTACTGAGTCGCAAACAGCTACCCGTGTTTGGAAATATTCTGAAGTTTCGGGCCTGGGCTATACAGCTTTTGTTCCCACCCAAACAGGCAGCACGTATGCGCCGTTATTTAACACCGTGGGTACTTATTACATTGTGTGCGAATCGAAAAATTCGGCTAACGATGTAGTAACCTCGCAGGAAGTGGTTGTGTTTGTAACCGTGTTTAACGGGATAAACGATAAGAGCAACGAATTTATTAAGGCTTACTGGAATGGTAATAACCTGGTAGTGGATTTAACTGCTGCCCGCTTAAATAACCCTGCTATTGAGTTGTTGAATACTGCGGGACAAGTTGTATTTAAAGAACAACTGAATGCCAACTCATTAAACACTTTAGGTACATCGCTTAACAGCGGTATGTATATGTTTAAAATTACCGATGGCGATAAAGCCTTTACCGGTAAAACCAATAAGAATTAATTGACGTAATAAGTAATTTATTGAACGGGCGGTTGGCGAAAGTTAACCGCCCGTTTTTTTATGCTACTCTTTAAGACTAATCCAAACCTATCCAGGCTTTTGAGTTTGCATTAAACTTAAAAGTGGCTTGCTCTTTGGCGTCCTCAATATCTTCATGCCATGTATCAGTATAGGTTTGCCATCCATTATTGCAACCAAACAAATAAAAACCCGCTTGCGCAGAACATTTGCAAATAGCAAGCAGGTTAATTTCTAAGGGGCCGGAAACACGGGTGATTACTGTTGCTTTGGGTAAAAACTGAAAACAAAGCAATTTATCTCCACCAACCCGGGCAGGAATAGTTGAATCTGACATTTGCTATTTAGTTATGTACAATAAGGTACCCAGGTTCTCGCTATCTTCACCGGTAAGTATGCCCTGGTTAAAAAGGGCGTGGGCGTAAAGCATCATAAGTTTATCATCGTCCTTAAACTCCATCTTCCATGTGCCCCATTGGCGGATATTTTTTGCCAGGCTGGCAAAGTTTACCTGTTGTTGCAGTTTTAGCACATCGTCTTCGGTATACAAATCGCCGCCTAAAAGTTTAACGGCCTCGGGGTTTTTAAATTCAAAAATACGGTCCAGGTTCATTAAGGCCATGTGTTCTACCATAGCCACCGACTGGTTATCGTAATCGTATTTTAACTCCTTATGCAAAGCGCTGCGGATAAAACTACCGGGTGCACATACCTCGCGCATGGTACCCTGGGTTAAATCGGCTACCTTTATCACCGCAAAATACTGGACCTTACCTTTGTTTTTAACAGCAGCCGCAAAGTGAGCAAAAACCTCGGCCGGGTTAACCCCGCCAAACGATTGGGTGCTTAAAGCGAATATGAATAGGAGTGTAAACCCTTTAAATCTGTTGCGCATATATCTGCAAGAATACAAATTTATGCTATACCGGGCCTTCCGGTAAGGATATCTGATTTTAAGTTGTGAATGTTTCTTTTGGGTTAAGAATAGAATACCTATTCTTGTCGTCTAAAATTATAATCACAAACCAGCAACATGGCCACCAAAAAAACATCTGCCCCCAAGAAAAAGAGCATTTTAACCGATGAAGACCGTAAGTTTTTCGAGGCTTACATCAATAATGCATCGCCTACCGGCTTTGAGGCAGAGGGGCAAAAACTGTGGTTAAATTACATTCGCCCGGCCATAGACACACACCAGGTAGATACCTATGGTACCGTTTATGGCGTGGTTAACCCTACAGCCAAATTTAAAGTAGCTATAGAGGCACATGCCGATGAAATTAGCTGGTTTGTATCTTACATTAACCCTGAGGGTTTAATTTATGTAAAGCGTAATGGCGGTAGCGACCATCAAATTGCCCCCTCTAAAAAGGTGTGGATACACACCCGCGATGGCAGAAAAATACCTGCAGTTTTCGGATGGCCGGCAATACATACCCGTAAAGATGGAAAAGAACAACACCCGGAAGTAAAGAACATATTTTTGGACCTGGGTTGCGTTACTAAAAAAGAGGTGGATGATTTGGGTGTGCATGTAGGCTGCGTAATTACCTACCAGGATGAGTTTTTTGTATTAAACGACCGTTACTTTGGTGGCCGTGCGCTGGATAACCGCGCCGGTGGATTTATTATAGCCAAGGTAGCCCGTTTGTTGAAAGAGAATAAAAAGAAATTGCCGTTTGCCTTGTACATAGTAAACTCGGTACAGGAAGAAGTAGGTTTGCGCGGTGCGGAAATGATTGCCGATACCATTCACCCGGACTGTGCTATTATTACCGACGTTTGCCACGATACTAATACGCCAATGATTGATAAGGTAGTAGAAGGCGATTTTGCATCTGGTAAAGGGCCGGTACTAACTGTTGGACCGGCAGTACATAACAATCTTTTAGATTTTATAATTGATACTGCTAAAACGAATAAAATACCTTACCAAATGGATGCGGCTTCGCGTTCTACCGGTACCGATACGGATGCTTTTGCTTACACTAAAGGGGGTATACCTTCGGCGCTAATTTCGTTGCCATTGCGCTATATGCACACTACGGTTGAGTTAGTTTCGATTGACGATTTGGAGAACGTAGTTAAACTTATTTACGAATCGTTGCTTAAGCTTAACCCTAACTTTAACTTTAAGTATTTAAAGTAATAGTTGGCTTGTTGAGGAGAACTTACTCTTCGTAAAAAAAGGCATCTTCTATATGGTAGATTTTTAAGGTGCCATTTTCATTGCTTACCGATATAATATCAAACCGTATCTCACTATCCAGCTTTTGCTGGTATAAATATTCTTCAGCGGCGCTCTTAATAAGGCGCCGCTTCTTTTTATCTACAAACTCTTCGGGGTGGCCAAAAGCACTGGTACTACGGGTTTTTACCTCGGTAAATACCACAAACTTTCCGCATGTGCTTATAATATCTACCTCGGCTTTACCGTGCCGATAATTGCGCAATAGTATATGGTGCCCTGCGGTTTGCAAGAACTCAACGGCGGCATCTTCGCCTTTAGCGCCTAATTCGTTGTGCTTGGCCATGGCAAATTTGTATCAGGCAATATTTTTAACTGCGCAGGTTAGGCGCGATACACACACCAGCTTTTTCTGCTCGTTTACAATTTCAATAGCCCAAACCTGGGTTGTTAAGCCTATATGAATTGGCTTAACGGTTCCATACACAAATCCGCCCTTAGCGCTGCGTATGTGGTTGGCATTAATTTCCAGCCCAACCACCATTTGTTTGGTAATATCTACGCAAAAAGTGCCGGCAATACTGCCAAGGGTTTCGGCCAACACCACCGAGGCACCGCCGTGCAGCAAGCCAAATGGCTGCATAGTACGCTCATCAACGGGCATACGGGCTGTAATAAAATCATCGCCTACATCAATCACTTCAATATCCAAAAAATCGGCCATGCTTTTGCGCGGAAAACTTTTAACTAATTCCGGGGTGGGTTTCACTTTCCAAATCATAAATGCTACATTTTGCGCGCAAAGAAATTCATTTTCTATTATTGTACAGCCTTATGCGTAACATTCTGATACTTGGTGCAGGAAAATCATCGATAGCCCTAATTGATTATTTGGCTGAACATGCTGTTAGCCAAAACTGGCAGTTAACCGTGGGCGATATAACTGCTGCACAAGCCCTGCAAAAAACCAAAGGCAGACCGCGCACTAAAGCTATTGGCTTTGATTTTAACAAGGCAGAAAAGCGCAAGGCCCTGGTGGCAAAAGCCGATATTGTAATAAGCATGCTGCCGGCAGCAATGCATTTGGCCCTTGCCGAAGATTGCCTGCAGGCCAAAAAGAATTTAGTAACCCCTTCGTATATATCGGATGCCATGAAAGGGCTGCATAATAAAGTAGCAAAGGCGGGCCTTATTTTTATGAATGAGATTGGCCTGGACCCGGGTATAGACCACATGAGCGCCATGCAAATGCTTGACCGGCTAAAGGCAGAAGGGAAGATTATTAAGGGATTTAAATCGCACTGCGGTGGTTTGGTGGCCCCCGAAAGCGACGATAACCTGTGGCACTACAAATTTACCTGGAACCCTCGAAACGTAATTTTAGCGGGGCAGGGAGAAGGGGGGATACATTACCTGAGCAAGGGTAAAAAAGTTGATTTGAAATACGAACAATTATTTGCCGGGGCTGAAGAGTTAAAAGTAAAAGGGTTTGGAAAGTTTGAAAGCTACCCGAACCGCGACTCGCTAAAATATATTGCAGAGTATGGGTTGGACGGAGTGAGGACGATGTACCGGGGAACACTAAGGCGACCACCCTATTGCAAAGCCTGGAATGCCTTAATACAGTTAGGCTTTACAAATCCGAATTATTGTGATACTGCCGAATTTAAAGCAAGTGTAAAAAAACGGTTAGCGGATAAAAAGATAATTAAAGACAGGCAAGTAAAAACACTAATTGACGACACCGGGGTAGTTGCCTTATTAAACAAGCAGACCGATGAAAAAGTAATACCCGCTTTATTGCTGCAACATACGCTGGAGGGGCAATGGATAATGCATCCGCACGATAAAGATATGGTGGTAATGATACACCAGGTAGAATATACCAACGCAAACGGAAGAGGTAAAAAAACATTGGAAGCCTCGCTGGTATGCCTGGGCAAAAATATGGAGCACACCGCTATGGCAGAAACGGTAGGCTTGCCGGTGGCAATAGTAACCAAAATGATATTGAACGGAGATGTAAAAAGGAAAGGAGTGCTAATGCCTAAGTACCCGGAAATTTATAATCCTATATTGGCCGAACTGGAAACCTATGGTATACGATTTAAAGAGAAAATTAGTTGATTTTATATCTGCTTAAAACTAAATACAAATGTATCGACACATTGATGATTTTATAAGTAATTGGAAGTATGAGAGTGCAAACACACTTAAATTATTTAAGCTGCTTACGCCCGAAGTACTCGATAAAAAATTGAATGAGCGGGTGCGAACTGCCGGCTTTTTAGCCTGGCATATTACCCATACGCTAAAAGAAATGATGGAGCGCACAGGCCTGCATATTGACTGCAAGGAGCAGGAAAACTACAACGGCGAGACACCCGAAGAAATATACAGTGCGTACGAAAAAGCCTCGGATAGTTTATTGAAGGAACTAGCTGCTAAATGGACGGATGCATCTTTAGAGCTAGAGGACGAAATGTATGGTGATAAATGGAAACGCGGGGTTACCCTACATATTCTTGTTGCCCACCAGGCGCATCACAGAGGGGAATTGGTGGTAATAATGCGCTTACTGGGTTTGCCGGTGGTAGGTATGTATGGCCCGGCATACGAAGAATGGATGGCCTTTGGCATGGAGCCGTTGAAATAATGATAGAATAGGTTATTGTTGTAATAGAAAATATTGAGATGAAAGAGCAAATAGAAAAGTTACAGGCAAAAAATGCACAGGCTCTGCTTGGCGGAGGGCAAAAACGAATTGATGACCAGCACAAAAAAGGCAAGTTAACCGCCCGCGAGCGCCTCGATTTATTATTAGATGCCGGCAGCTTTGAAGAAATAGGCGCCCTTGTAGAGCACAGGGCTAAAGACTTTGGTATAGACAAAGAGGTTTATTTAGGCGATGGTGTTGTAACTGGTTACGGCACTATCGAAGGCCGTATTGTATATGTCTTTTCGCAGGACTTTACTGTGTTTGGCGGTTCGCTATCTGAAACGCACGCCGAGAAGATTTGCAAAATAATGGATCTGGCTATGAAGAACGGAGCACCGGTAATTGGCCTGAACGATTCAGGCGGTGCACGGATACAGGAAGGGGTAGTATCGTTAGGCGGCTACGCCGATATTTTTTATCGCAACACGGTAGCCAGCGGCGTAATACCGCAAATATCGGCCATTATGGGGCCATGCGCAGGTGGAGCGGTTTATTCGCCCGCTATTACCGATTTTATTATGATGGTAGAACAGACCTCTTACATGTTTGTAACAGGCCCTAACGTGGTTAAAACCGTAACGCACGAAGATGTAACCAGCGAAGAACTTGGCGGTGCAGCAGCGCATGCCAGCAAAAGCGGTGTAACCCACTTTACTTATGCTAATGAAGTGGAGTGTATAAACAACATTAAAAAGCTGGTAAGCTATATGCCGCAAAACTGCGATGAAGCAGCACCTGCTTTAGATTATGAGGGCAACGATGAAAGCCGCCCTAAACTAAACAGCATTATACCGGCTAACCCTAATCAGCCATACGATATACGCGAAGTAATACAAGAGATAGTAGATGGCGAATCGTTTTTTGAAGTACATAAAGATTATGCCGAAAACTTAGTGGTAGGCTTTGCCCGCATTGCCGGCCGTAGTATTGGCGTGGTAGCTAATCAGCCAGCTGTATTAGCCGGTGTGTTAGATATAAATTCCAGTAAAAAAGGTGCGCGCTTTGTGCGCTTTTGCGATTGCTTTAATATCCCATTACTTACCCTTGTAGATGTGCCGGGCTTTTTACCGGGCACCGACCAGGAGTGGCATGGCATTATAACTAACGGCGCTAAGCTGTTGTATGCTTTTAGCGAGGCTACAGTACCAAAGCTTACCGTTATTGTGCGCAAGGCCTATGGAGGCGCTTACGACGTAATGAACAGCAAGCACATAGGCGCCGATATGAACTACGCCTGGCCTAATGCCGAAATTGCCGTAATGGGAGCCAAGGGAGCCTCTGAAATCATTTTTAAGCGCGAAATACAGTCTGCAACCGACCCTGCTGCCAAACTTAAAGAGGTGGTAGATAACTACGCCGAAAATTTCGCCAACCCTTATAAAGCCGCCGCACGCGGATTTGTGGATGAGGTTATTGAACCTTCGCAAACACGGGCCAAGCTGATACGCGCCTTTAAAATGACGGAAAATAAGGCCGTTAAATTACCGCGTAAAAAACACGGCAATATACCATTGTAAGCTATTAACTAAGGCGTAAAAGCAACATTTAACCGGTCGCAGCGCAATACGGTTATATCGCTCTCCCACGAGTTGGGTTGTGCTATATTTTGCTCGGCATATACGTGGTGTACTCCTACAGGTATGCTATTTACCTCCACCTGCTGGTTAGGGCTTACATCGGCTAGCAGATTGTTATCCAAATAAACTCTTACCTGCGCACTGCTGGTATTTACCAATCTTAAAGTTCCTGTATTATAAGTTTCGCAATCTGCCGGTTTACTGCAGGCCCCTAAACCTAATAAAACGAATAGTAAGGCAGCAAGGCTTAAATTTTTCATAAAGTAAAGACTGCTAAAGCCGTGCCCGCAAAAGGCTTATGGTTTATGGCAATTGGTATTTAACCAAATACTGCTTTGGATAGTAAACATGGTACTTTTAGGTGTGGAATAACTTTTGCATTAAGCGCACCAACGCCCATACTTTGTTGTACTAATTTTAACGGCAACAAAAATAAATGGTGCGCCCGAACTTGTTACAGTTTGTTTTGTTAAGCAATTAGAAGGTTTATTTTTTTGTGGCCTTATTTAAATACATGTAAGTAGTGACAGTTTTTACTAAAGCTTTGATTATTGATGATGATGCCGATTTATGCACTATGCTTACATCGGTAGTAAGTATATTAATACCACAGGTTAAATCGGCGCAAACGCTTAAACTGGGTAAGCAGTTAGTTACAGAGTTTAAGCCCGATGTAGTTTTTTTAGATAACAACTTACCGGATGGTCACGGCCTTAACACTATAAGCGAAATAAGAAGAGCCTTGCCTTCTGCCCTTATTATATTTATAACCGCAATGGATGCGCACAATGAAGAAGCCCTGGCTTTAGGCGCCGATTTGTTTTTGGCCAAACCTTTCTCCTTTAACTCTGTGCAGGAAGCGTTAGGTTTTACTGCTACCAATAAATCATAATAAAAGTTGTACTTTTTGCGTTTTGTCGTTTCCTATTGAGCAACTGCGTTTACTCTTGGCAAATAATTTTAATCATTTTTTGTAATGCATGCAGCCTTAGGCTGATATGCTATTTATAAATTGGGGAAAATTGAACAAATTACTACCACACAAATATGTTGCATTTGGGGCATTTAATTCCCCAAAATTTCCACCGCTGGATTTTGTTTAAAATTTACATTCTCCTCTCAAAACGTAGTTTTTTATTGGGGAAAAAGGGTGGCATAATTTTCTCTGCATTCCACACTAAACATATTGTAAACCCAACTTTTTTGTGTATGGCAAAGAAAACTACAAGTGCTATTAATGGGAATGGAATAAAGAATCATGCCAACGGAAATGGGGCAGAAGCACTAACTAAGGGTGCCGGAATACAGATTACCGGTGAACCAAAAAGGAGAAATAAGACACGAAAAATAGATATTGATATAGACCCGCCGGTAAAAGAAACACTGGATGTGGTAGACCACCGCGAATTGCTTGCCGTACTTACCGAAATTAAGAACGGCAATTTTAATGTACGCATGCCTATTGACCAGATAGGTGTAAGTGGTAAAATATGTGATACCCTGAACGAGATTATTTCGATGAACTCGAAAATGATGCAGGAGTTTACCAAGGCAGGCAATACCATTGGTAAGCAAGGTAAACTAACCCAGCGTATTCAGTTGCCCGAAGCGCGTGGCGATTGGAAGACCGGTGTTGAATCGCTAAACACGCTTATATCGGATTTGGTGCACCCTACTATCGAAATTGCACACGTTATCAGTTCGGTGGCAAAAGGCAACCTTAGCCAGCAAATGAGCCAGGAAATTGGTGGCCACATATTGGAGGGTGAGTTTGCGCGTATTGCCAAAGAGGTGAATGACATGGTGAAGCAGCTTAACCTATTCTCGGCCGAGGTAACGCGTGTGGCGTTGGAGGTGGGAACAGAGGGTAAACTGGGAGGGCAGGCGAAGGTGAAGGGTGTGGCCGGTGTATGGAAAGATTTGACCGACTCGGTAAACCAAATGGCCTCGAACTTAACGGGCCAAGTGCGGAACATTGCCGAGGTGACGACGGCGGTGGCAAAGGGTGACTTGAGCCGTAAGATTACCGTGGACGTTAAGGGTGAAATTTTAGAATTGAAGAACACCATTAATACGATGGTGGATCAGCTGAATTCCTTCTCATCGGAGGTAACGCGTGTGGCGCTGGAGGTGGGAACAGAAGGTAAGCTGGGCGGGCAGGCGCACGTAAAAGGTGTGGCAGGAACGTGGAAAGATTTAACGGATTCGGTAAACCAGATGGCATCGAACTTAACGGGCCAGGTGCGGAACATTGCCGAGGTAACAACGGCGGTGGCAAAGGGTGACTTGAGCCGCCAGATTACGGTGGACGTGAAGGGAGAAATTTTGGAGTTGAAGAATACGATTAATACGATGGTGGATCAGCTAAACTCGTTCTCTGCCGAGGTAACTCGTGTGGCGCGTGAGGTAGGTAGCGAGGGTAAACTGGGCGGACAGGCGAAGGTGAAAGGGGTAGGTGGTGTATGGAAGGATTTGACGGACTCGGTAAACCAGATGGGTAGTAACCTTACCGCGCAGGTGCGGAACATTGCCGAGGTAACAACGGCGGTGGCAAGGGGTGACTTGAGCCGTAAAATTACGGTGGATGTAAAGGGAGAAATTTTGGAGTTGAAGAATACCATTAACACGATGGTGGATCAGCTGAACTCATTCGGTAGCGAGGTAACCCGTGTTGCGCGTGAGGTGGGTAGCGAAGGTAAACTGGGCGGACAGGCAACGGTGAAAGGGGTAGGTGGTGTATGGAAAGATTTGACTGACTCGGTAAACCAGATGGCATCGAACTTAACGGGCCAGGTGCGGAATATTGCGGAGGTAACCACCGGTTTGGCGAAGGGTGACCTTTCGAGAAAAATTACGGTGGACGTGCGCGGAGAAATCCTTGAGTTGAAGAACACGATTAATACGATGGTGGATCAGCTAAACTCATTCGCATCGGAAGTAACGCGTGTGGCACGTGAGGTAGGTAGCGAAGGTAAACTGGGTGGTCAGGCTACGGTGGTAGGGGTAGGTGGTGTATGGAAAGATTTGACCGATTCGGTAAACCAAATGGCGTCGAACTTAACGGGCCAGGTGCGGAATATTGCCGAAGTAACAACGGCGGTGGCAAAGGGTGACTTATCGAGAAAGATAACGGTGGACGTGAAGGGAGAAATTTTGGAGTTGAAGAAGACCATTAACACGATGGTGGATCAGCTGAACTCGTTTGCGTCGGAAGTAACGCGTGTGGCGCTGGAGGTGGGTACGGAAGGTAAGTTGGGAGGACAAGCTGAGGTAACCGGTGTGGGTGGAACGTGGAAAGATTTAACGGACTCGGTAAACCAGATGGCATCGAACCTAACGGGCCAGGTGCGAAACATTGCGGAGGTAACCACGGCGGTGGCGAATGGTGACTTGAGCCGTAAGATTGGGGTGGATGTGAAGGGAGAAATTTTGGAGTTGAAGAATACGATTAATACGATGGTGGACCAGTTGCGTGGTTTTGCATCGGAGGTAACGCGGGTTGCGCGCGAGGTTGGTAGCGAAGGTAAACTGGGCGGACAGGCGACGGTGGAAGGCGTGGGTGGTGTATGGAAAGATTTGACCGACTCGGTAAACCAGATGGCAAGTAACTTAACAGGCCAGGTGCGGAACATTGCCGAGGTAACAACGGCGGTGGCGAAGGGTGACTTATCAAGAAAGATTACGGTGGACGTGAAAGGAGAAATCCTAGAGTTGAAAAATACCATTAACACGATGGTGGATCAGCTGAACTCGTTTGGGTCGGAGGTAACGCGGGTTGCACGTGAGGTAGGTAGCGAAGGAAAGCTTGGTGGACAAGCGGACGTACCGGGTGTGGGTGGAACATGGAAAGACTTAACGGACTCGGTAAATAAAATGGCGTCGAACTTAACGAGCCAGGTGCGGAACATTGCCGAGGTAACAACGGCGGTGGCGAATGGTGACCTGAGCCGTAAAATTGGTGTGGATGTGAAGGGAGAAATTTTGGAGTTGAAGAATACCATTAATACGATGGTGGATCAGTTGCGTGGTTTTGCATCGGAGGTTACGCGTGTTGCGCGTGAGGTGGGAACCGAAGGCCGGTTGGGCGGACAGGCCAACGTACCGGGTGTTGCGGGAACATGGAAGGATTTGACCGACTCTGTAAACCAGATGGCGGGTAACCTTACAGCCCAGGTGCGTAACATTGCCGATGTGGCGGTGGCGGTTGCTAACGGGGATATGAGTAAGAAGATTACGGTGGACGTGCGCGGAGAAATCCTCCAGTTAAAAGAAACGCTGAACACGATGGTGGATCAGCTGCGGGCGTTTGCATCGGAGGTAACGCGGGTTGCGCGCGAGGTGGGAACAGATGGTAAGCTTGGAGGGCAGGCCTTCGTGCCGGGTGTTGCGGGAACGTGGAAGGATTTAACGGACTCGGTAAACCAAATGACGGGTAACCTAACGGCACAGGTGCGTAATATTGCACAGGTAACCAAAGCGGTGGCATCGGGGGACTTAAGTAAAACCGTGGCTATCGACGTTAAGGGCGAAATTTTGGATTTGAAGAATACGATAAACACGATGGTGGAGCAGTTGAACTCCTTCGCCTTTGAGGTTACGCGTGTGGCACGTGAGGTAGGTACGGAAGGTAAACTGGGAGGTCAGGCCGAGGTAAAAGGTGTTGCGGGAACGTGGAAAGATTTGACCGACTCAGTAAACATGATGGCTTCGAACCTTACAAGCCAGGTGCGCGGTATTGCCAAGGTGGTAACATCGGTAGCAACCGGTAACCTTCGTCAAAAACTGTCCATCAATGCGAAGGGTGAGGTGGCGCAGTTAACGGATACGATTAATGAAATGATTGAAACCCTGGCGGTATTTGCCGACCAGGTAACTACGGTTGCGCGGGAAGTAGGGGTAGATGGAAAACTGGGGGGCCAGGCATCGGTGCCGGGGGCCTCGGGTATATGGAAAAACTTAACGGAAAACGTAAACCAGCTGGCGCAAAACCTAACCACGCAGGTACGTTCAATTTCTGAGGTATCTACCGCGGTGGCAAAGGGTGACTTAACACGAACTATACGGGTAGAAGCGAAAGGAGAGGTGGAGGCCTTGAAGGATACCATCAACCAAATGATTACGAACCTGAAGGAAACTACTTTGCGTAACCAGGAGCAGGATTGGTTAAAATCAAACCTTGCCAAGTTTACACAGATGTTACAGGGCCAAAAGGATTTGAATACGGTAACACAGCGTATTCTTTCGGAGTTGGCGCAGGTGGTAACCGCCCACTATGGTGCCTTCTACATTTTAAAGCAGGATGAAGAAACGCAAAACTTTAAGCTGAAAATGTTTGCAGCTTACGGCTATAAATCCGATAAAAACATACCAAGTGAGTTTTCGATAGGTGAAGGTTTGGTGGGCCAGGTGGCGTTTGAGAAAGAAAGAATTTTGCTTACCAACGTCCCTAAAGATTATATTAAAATCTCTTCGGGGCTAGGTAAGGCAAGGCCGGCTAACCTTATCATTCTACCAGTGTTGTTCGAAAATAACGTAAAGGCGGTAATTGAACTTGCCTCGCTGGATGACTTTAGCGAAACGCACTTAGAATTGTTGAGCCAGCTAACGGAGTCGATAGGTATAGTATTGAATACCATTGAAACCAACACCAGAACAGAAGAGTTGTTGGCACAGTCGCAATCGCTGGCCGGTGAGTTGAAAATACAGCAGGAAGAGTTACGCAGAACAAACGACGAGTTGCAGGATAAGGCCTTACTACTTGTTAAGCAAAAAGATGAGGTGGAAGCTAAGAACAAAGAGGTGGAAGAGGCGCGTAAATCGTTGGAGGAAAAAGCAGAACAGCTAACGCTTACTTCCAAGTATAAATCGGAGTTCCTTGCCAATATGAGCCACGAGTTAAGAACGCCGCTGAATAGCTTATTGATTCTTGCACAGCAGTTGTATGAAAATGCGGAGGGCAACCTGAACGATAAGCAAATACGCTATGCCAAAACGATACACAGTTGCGGCGATGACCTTATCCAGCTTATCAATGATATCCTCGATCTTTCTAAAATCGAATCGGGCTTTATTACCGCCAATATTTCGCCGGTTCGCTTTAGCGAAATCGCAGCTTTTGTAGAAACTACATTCAAACCAATTTCGGAAGCCAAACACCTTAAGTTTACTATCGATACGGATAAGCAGCTGCCAATAACAATGGAAACCGACTTACAACGCTTGAACCAGATTTTGAAAAATCTACTTTCTAACTCATTTAAATTTACCGAGAAGGGTGAGGTTAAGTTGAAAATTTATGAGGCTAAAAAGAACTGGAAACCGGGGAACCCGAGCCTGGATAATGCCGGCAAAGTAGTAGCCTTTGCCATTAACGATACCGGTATTGGTATACCACAGGAAAAGCAGAATATCATATTCGAAGCTTTCCAGCAAGCGGAGGGTTCTACCAGTCGTAAGTATGGCGGTACCGGTTTAGGGCTTTCTATCAGCCGTGGCTTGGCCGAACTATTGGGAGGAACTATTGAACTGGAAAGTTCGCCCGGAAGCGGAAGTACATTTACTCTCTTCTTACCGGTAGAAAGCGTAACTGAATTGGTTCCGCGCGAAGCTTCAGATAGTATTAATGCCATGCAACAATTGCAGGTTAGCGGAAGCGGAGATATCGATACGTTACTAAACTCAATACGTATAACCAGCCAGGGAATAGAATCCAGCAAAAACAACGTTAATGAAATGATTAACGAATCTGGCGATGATCGTGGTAATGTGCAAATGGGCGATAGGGTAGTACTGATAGTAGAAGATGATTCCCGCTTTGCGAAGATTCTCATTGATAAATCGCACGAGACAGGATTAAAAGCGGTGGTGGCGATCAGTTATATAGAGGTGTTTGATTTTATAAACCGTTTTGCCCCAATTGCTATTACACTGGATGTTAAGCTGCCCGATACCAGTGGCTGGAAGGTTTTGGAACTATTGCGCAACGATTTGAATTATCGCCATATTCCAATTCACCTGATATCGGGTGAGGAGAACAGGATGTTGGCGCTTAAGCGCGGTGCCCGCAGTTTCTTGCTAAAACCACTCGAGAACGAATCGCTTAAAGAGTTGTTTACTGATATAGTAAATTATAACAAGAAAGAAACCAAGAGCGTATTGGTTATTGAAGATAATGAACTGGAATCGTCGCAGATAGCAAAGGTGCTGGAGGATGACAACATCCGGGTTTCAATTGCTGCTACGGCTAAAAAGGCACTTGATTTAATTGCCGAAAGAGATTTTGAGTGCATTATACTCGATTACACACTGCCTGATATGGCCGGTTCGGAGTTGATTGGTAAGGTTGCTGAAAGCAAAGGCAAGCTAACACCTATCGTTGTTTATTCTGCCCGCGATTTCGATAAGAACGAATTGCGGCTGATAAACCGAAACAGTAATACTGTTTTATTAAAAGGAGTAAGTTCATTAGAAACACTTTTAGAAGAAACCGTGTTGCACCTGCACATTATGCATAAATCGCTGGCGCCGGAAAAGAAAAAGATTATAGAAAACAACAGGCGCAAAGAAGATATACTTACCGGTAAAAATATATTGGTGGTAGATGATGATGTGCGTAACCTGTTTGCGCTAACCACCGTATTTGAAAGGTATAACATTAACGCAATTACGGCAGAAAGCGGGAAAGAAGCCATTGCTATATTAAATGAAAACCCTAATGTGGAGATGGTGCTGATGGATATTATGATGCCGGAAATGGACGGTTACGAAACCACTCAAAAAATACGGCGTGAGCATAAAAACAGTACGTTGCCAATTATAGCTGTTACCGCCAAGGCTATGAAAGGCGACCGCCAAAAATGTATTGAGGCAGGTGCTTCGGATTACATTACCAAGCCACTTAAAATTGATCAGCTGCTTTCATTAATGCGTATTTGGTTTTACAAATAAATTGGAATTATGCAGCCGAAGATTTTATTAGTTGATGACCGCGAGGATAATTTGCTTTCGATTGAAGCGATATTGGGGCAGGATAATTACCGGTTCGTAAGGGCTACATCGGGTAGGCAGGCATTAAAAGTGTTGTTGCAGGAGTTTGATTTTGCATTAATACTGATGGATGTTAAGATGCCAAACCTAAATGGGTTTGAAACAGCTGAACTGATTTATGAGCGGGAACGTTTACGGCAAATACCCATTATTTTTATAACGGCCCACAGTTATGGCGAGGAAAGCATTTTTAAAGGATATAAAACAGGGGCAGTAGATTATATATACAAGCCAATTAACCCGGGGTTACTTCGTGCCAAGGTTTCAGTATTTATTGAGCTGTACCGCAAAAACTTTGCTTTAATGCTACAAGAGCAAAAGCTGGTGACCATTAATAGAAACCTTGAAAATGAAATTAAGGAAAGAAAGATGTCGGAGGAGAGGGTAAAAGCGCTTAACCTGGAACTGCTTAAAAATATTGACAGGCTTGAGGCTACGAATAAAGACCTGGACCGGTTTGCTTTTATGGCCAGCCACGATTTACAGGAACCTTTGCGTAAAATCAGAATGTTCAGCGATCGTTTGAATACTTCTTACCGGGATATACTGGACGATTCGGGAAAGCTCTATATTAACCGGATACAAACCTCGGCAGAAAGAATGCAGGCGCTTATAAGGGATATATTAACCTTTAGTAAAATAAGCACCGAGAAAAAAGCTTTTGCTAAAAGTAATATGAACCAGGTTATTAAAGATGTGCTGGTACTGGCAGATGAAATCATCCAGGAAAAGAATGCGACCATTAAGGTTGGCGAGCTGCCCGAACTTTACGTTAATGCATCGCTTATGCAACCTTTGTTTTATAATCTTATAAATAACGCCCTGAAGTATTCTAAAAAAGACGGGGTTCCCGAGATAAATATATATGCTGAAAATGGAGAAAACGGCAACCCCGATTCACCTCACTATTGTCGCATTTACGTGCAGGATAACGGAATTGGATTTGACCAGCAATATGCCGAGCAGATTTTTAGCATGTTTACCCGGCTGCACGATAACTCGCAATACGATGGCACGGGTATAGGGCTGGCTCTGTGTAAAAAAATAGTTGAAGATCACACTGGCTTTATTTCGGCGCGTAGCAAAGTTAATGAGGGGTCTACATTTATTGTTTCCTTACCACTCAATGGCAAGGTAAATTAGCTGGAATGAGTTTTTAATACAGGATTTAATAACCAGTATAATTAATGGCGTTAAACGTTTTATTAGCAGACGATGATAAGGACGATAGGTTCTTTTTTGGCCTGGTGGTAGCAGAGCTTGATAAAACTATTGCCTTAACTACAGTGCCTAATGGAGAGCAGTTGATGTTGCATTTACAACAGCCCAATGCCACACTACCCGATATTGTTTTTTTAGATTTGAATATGCCCCGTAAGAATGGCTTTATCTGCCTGGATGAAATAAGAAAAGACCCACAGCTTCAAAACCTGTTTGTTGCCATTTATTCCACCTCAAATAGCCCCAAAGACATTACAGAATCATTTGAAAAAGGGGCAAACCTTTTTGTAAACAAACCCAATGGTTACGACGATTTAAAAGTAATAGTAAAGAAGGTTTTATCGCTTGACTTTAATGAATATACGCCGCATAAGGATTTGGAGAAGTTTATGCTTATTCCCCAGGAATATAGATGGTAAAAACCGCCCCAACGCCCAATTGCCCTACAGCGTGAATAGTACCGCCATGGTTACTTACTATTTTTTTACAAATTGCCAGCCCTATACCAGTACCGCTATATTCGGCCTTACCATGCAGGCGCTGAAAAAGTTGAAAGATTTTCGTTTCGTAGTGTTGCTCAAAACCAATCCCGTTATCCGTAAAACTTATTTCCCAGCCACCCGCTTGCTGTGCGGTAGCGTCTATCTTTCTCGCTTCAATTTTTATCACCGGCACAACCCCTTCTTTGCTATATTTTATGGCATTGCCTATAAGGTTTAAAAATAATTGATGGAATTGAACCGGCACTACATTCAATGCCGGCAACGGGCCGGTTTCTATGATAGCATGTTTCTCCTCTATAGCATCGTATAAATCCAATTTCACCTCACGCAGTATGTTATTAAGATCGGTTTTTGCAAAAAGCTTTTCGGCTGAGTTGGCCCGCGAAAAACTAAGCAGGGCATCAAACAGATTTTGCATTCTTGTTACCGCTGATACAATTCGTCTGAAGTCATCTTTTCCACTGTCCGAAAGTGTGGCATTGTCTCTTTCAAGTATCCTATCTGTAAACAGCTGAATTTTCCTAAGTGGTTCTTTTAAATCGTGGCTTGCTACGTAGCTAAACGAGGCTAACTCTACATTACTATTTTCCAACTCTGTATTTTTGGTAGTAAGTTCTAAGTCCCGCTGGCGTAAGTTTTCTACCAGCTGCTTTAAATGCGATGTATCTTTCTTTATTTTAACGTAGGCTACCAAAATAACCAACAGGGTTATTAAGGTAAGCGATAATAAAAATAGCGGCGATATATAAGCGTAGTGGTTTCTTTCTACCACCCGCTCATCAAGATGCTCGTTTTCGCGCTCAATAATAACACCAACCCGGGAGCGAATTTGGTCCATCGAGTTTTTACCCAACTCCAGGTAGGTTTGCAGCTTACCTCGCCGGTTTAACGTATCGCCGGCGTGGAACACAATATTTAAAAAATCGTATCGCACCCTTATCAGGGCCTGTAAATCTTTAATGTTATGTTGTTGCACACTATCGCTACCTGTTAATGCAAGAATTTCATTAAAAAGCTGGTTGGCATTATCAAAAGCCCCATAAAAGGGTTGCAGAAAGCTACTATCCTGCGTTAGCAAAAAACCACGTTGAGCAGTTTCGGCATCTTTGATATAAGAAAAAGCTTGTTCTGATTTAAGCTTAACGGTATTAGATGTAACTACAAGCTCTGATGAGGTGGCTAAATCATTAATACGCTGGTACGAAAGGTAAGACGCAAAAAGCAAAACGGCTATTACCGCTAAAAATACATAATCAATAAAAACAAGCCGCTCAAACTTTACGCGGTACCCAATTAGTTTCATAGTGCTAAATGTATCTTTTTAAAAAGCCAAAGTTGCTCTATGGGCTAAATAAACACTATTTCAAACCGTAATTACACCGGTTTTACTTTTGTTGGCACAAAAATATTTACCGGTGCAATTTTATATAACGAAGCGCAAACCGCTGAGTTTTAAGCCAGTTTTTTCAGCAATACCGAAATAACATCTTCATTCGATTTCCCTTCTGTTGGTCCGTTTCCTGAAATCAGGTTAGTTATAACACCAGTTATAAGAGTAATAGCAATGCCGCTTAGCAAGTTACTTTTGCGCAGGCCGTAAAATACCAATATCGCAATACCCGCGTATTTAAGCAAAGTTGCTTTATCCACGGTTTTTGCATGAGCGTACAGGTAATCGGCTACTTTTTCAATCATAGATTCAATATGTGGGTCGCTTACAACTTTTTGTGTGGCCATGGTATCGGTTTTCGTTTTTATTAATATCGAACCTTTTATAAAAACATTATTCCCAACAGATTTTTGCCTGTACAAGCCCTGTTGCGCCTAACGATGCTCTTTGTGAGTATTTTTTTCCTCACATCCGGTTTTTATTACCAGCATGAGTGTTTTACACGCACTGGCACCCTTTTGTAACCGGCACATAGTATTAACCAATAAAACTATCAGATATGAAAACCACAGCCTTAAAAACCACCGCACTATTTTTATGTCTTTCTATAAGCGCTCTTAAAGCGCAAAATACTTCTATTGGTATTCCTTCAGGTTCTTATAAAGATACCTCGGTAACTTATAAAGAAGACCCCGAGAAGCACGCCCATACAACAACCACAGTTATTAGCAACGATAAAGACAATGGTAAAGTGAAAAATACCGATGGCAGCAGTAATAGCAGCAATGGTGGTGGAGAAGCTGAAATGCAGGCCCCGTTGGATAACGCAAGTGCAACACCTACCGATCCTGCTTACAATTCATCATCCACCACCGAAACTACTACCTCTACAGAAATGGGTGAAATGTGTTCATGCGACTCGTTGCACATCGCCTACGGAGTGGCTGGGGTTGGTATATTAGGTACGCTTATCTTTTTAGCATTATACCTGAACGAGAAGAATAAAGGCAAAAATCAAAACCGGGCTTAGTTCTGGTTGATACTTTTTTAGTGTGACAGCCGTCCTACTTCGGGGGATTGTTGTTAGCTAAAAATGTTTTTGATGCCTTTTCCCAATTCTCTGTTGTCAAACGGCGCTTTTCATTTAACGATTCTATAGTGGTATTGTATAGTGTACCGGCTGCATTTATTTCCTGTACTGCTTTGTTATAAGTTTCGGATTGTTGGGGAGTTGCCCCTCTTGATTGCTGCTCGGTAAACAAAACCTTCGCTTTATCAAACTTTGCACTTTTGTCAAAATAATCCAGCAAAGCAGGAACATTATCTCTGGCTTCCAACAAATAAAAATTTATGGCAGCTCTTGCGGCAGCAATAAGCGAAGCATCTTTATTAAAAGGTACCAGAGTGCTTAGTTTTGCCAGGCTCTCATTAGCATGTTTTTCTATATTGTTCCGGGTAGAGGCTGCAGCTACAAGATCGTTTTTGTCAAAAGCGGCCAGCATCGCTTCTTCTTCTTTTTGCAGGTTTAATACGGCCATATAATTGGTGTTATAATGACGGTTCAGTTTAATAGCATTCTTTAGTTTTTCGGCAATGTTTGCTCTGTCGTTATCGGAAAGGACAATGCTATTTCTGTCGGCAAACTTCCTTTGTTCAACTTTAATCTTGTCTGCACTCTTTTGAAAAATGGCGTTTAGTGAATTTACTTCGTTGTAATATTTGTCGGCCGCTTCAAACGATATAGTTGCCTCTGCCTTTAACTGGTCCAGCAAGGTTAAATCGTTTGTAATAATCCGGTTGATGTAGTGCAGGTAATTAAGCACCGAATCGCGAAAAGCTACATCGCCATCATAAGCCGGCAAAGCGCTAACCGAAGCAATAGAAGAAGTAACACCATTGGTCCAGCGACTGCGTAAGCCCGATAAATTAGCTGCGTTTTTGCCATAAATAACGGCACTCATATAATCCCAGCAGTTTTGCCGCACGCTATCCAGCGGGGCCGAAACGCGATTCAAATACTCCACAGGTGTTTGATTTTGGCCAAATGCAGTTGCTGCCAGGGTTAATATTAATACCGTTAATAGTTGTTTCATAATTCAAATATAATGGCCTAAACAAATAACGCCATAGCTTTTGCTATGGCGTTACTTAGTTAAACAGAGTTTTGGTTTAAAATTCTTTCCCTTCGGCAGCCATTTTTTCTAAACTGGCCGGCACTGCAAAGCGTTCGCCGTATTTCTGGTGCAGTTCCTTACCACGAGCAACAAATTCCTTTACACCGTAATCGTTTATAAACTGCAGCGTTCCACCTTTAAATGGCGCAAAGCCCCATCCGAAAATAGAGCCAATGTTTGCATCGGGCACATTGCGCAAAACGCCTTCATCTAAACAACGTACGGTTTCAATACATTGTATAAACAACATGCGGTCTATCATTTCCTTTTCTTCGTTCTTCATGCGGTCTACATCATCCGTGTCGGCCACCTTCTTTTCAAAAAGGTCTTTAAGGCCGCTCCATAAGTGTTTTTTGCCCCCTTGCGGGTAATCATAAAAACCAGCACCGGCTGCCTTGCCCGCACGCTTTAACTCCAGTAGTTTATCAGCTACTGCAAATGATGGGTGTGTAGGCGCTGCTTTTCCTTCAGCCTTAAAATCTTCGGCAGTTTGTTTGCGTATGTGCGCCATTAACGAAAGTGAAACCTCATCGGTTAAGGCCAACGGACCCACCGGCATACCGGCTTGCAGGCCAGCAGCCTCTATCGAGCGCGCATTGTAGCCTTCACCTAAAAGGGCTATACCCTCCTGTACGTAGGTGGCAAATACACGGCTGGTATAAAACCCGCGCGAATCGTTTACTACTATAGGTGTTTTCTTTATGGTCTTTACAAAATCGAAGGCACGGGCCAGTGTTTCATCGCTGGTATCTTTGCCCACTATAATTTCTACCAATGGCATTTTGTCGGCAGGAGAGAAGAAGTGCAAACCAATAAAGTTTTTAGGTCTTGACGAAGCAACCGATAAACCTGTTATAGGCAGGGTTGAAGTATTAGATGCAAACACACCCGCCGGGTCCATTTGTGCTTCGGCTTCTTTGGTTACGTTGGCTTTCAATTCGCGGTTTTCAAATACAGCTTCTATAATTAAATCACACCCCTTTAAATCATCGGCGCTGGCAGTAGCCTTTATTTTGTTTAATACCCCATCAGCCTTCTCTTTGGTCATTTTGCCTTTACTAACGCGCTTTTTCAAAATGTTTTCTGAATAGCTTTTGCCTTTGTCGGCTCCTTCCTGGCTTACATCTTTAAGCACCGTTTCAATACCGCTAATAGCGCAACAATAAGCAATGGCGCTTCCCATCATACCGGCACCTAATACGCCCACCTTCTTAAAGTCGCCTTTTACATCTGTTTTAGGGCGGCTGTTACCTGCATTAATAGCGTTTAACTGTGTCCAGAACGTCTTAATCATGTTCTTGGCCACCTTACCGGTTGCTAAATTTGCAAAGTAGCGCGATTCAATACGCGATGCGGTTTCAAAATCAACCAAAGCTCCCTCAACGGCCGCACTCATTATAGCTAAAGGTGCAGGGTAGTTATTGTAGGTTTTCTTGGCTAACACAGCCGGTGCTACCGGTAGCATTTGTGCCACCTTTGGAGTTATGGGGGAGCCACCCGGCATTTTATAGCCATCGGTATCCCACGGCGCTTTAGCGGTGGCGTTGGCCATTACCCATGCTTTGGCTTTGGCTAATAAATCAGCCTTATCGGATGCTAATTCGTGTATTAAACCATCGCGCAGGGCATCTTGCGGCGATACCTTTTTGCCTTCGGTTAAGTAACCTAATGATGGCTGCAAACCAAGTAAGCGTACCATGCGGGTAACCCCACCGCCACCGGGCAACAAGCCTAGTGTAACTTCGGGTAAGCCAATCTGTATTTTAGGGTTATCAATTACTATCCGGCGGTGGCAAGCCAATGGTATTTCAAAGCCTGCACCAAGCGCAGTGCCGTTAATAGCAGCTACTACCGGTTTGCCCTGTGTTTCTAAATAACGCAGGCCGGCTTTAAGTTCATTGCCGCGTTCGAAAAAGTATTTGGCATCGCTTACGGCAAACATCTCGTCAATATCGGCACCGGCAAAAAAGGTCTCTTTAGCCGATGTAATAATAATACCACGGATGGAATCTTTTTCTGCCTGCAAACGCGCGATAGTTTCTTTAAATGCAGCACCAAAAGCAAGGTTTACAATGTTTGCAGACCTTGTTGGATTGTCGAAAGTTATTGTAACAATATTGTCACTATCTTTTTCGTATTTTATTGGAGAAGCTGTATTAGCTGTGCTCATAATTTTTAGAGTTTAATTTTTGTTTTTCAATAGTCTATTATCAATGGCTCTCTATATTCTCTCAATAATTGTAGCCACACCCATTCCACCACCTACGCATAATGTAATTAAGCCGGTAGATTTATTGGTGCGCTCTAATTCATCTAGCACAGTTCCTAACAACATGCTGCCTGTAGCTCCAAGTGGGTGACCCATGGCAATAGCACCACCATTTACGTTCAATACAGAATCATCAATATTCATTTCGCGCTGAAACTTAAGCACCGCCGAGGCAAAGGCTTCGTTCATTTCCCAAAGGTCGATATCCTTAGCCGACATGCCCGCCACCTGTAATGCTTTTTTAGCAGAGAACGATGGGCCGGTAAGCATAATGGTAGGGTCGGCAGAAGTTACTGCGCCAGCCACGATACGCGCCCGTGGTTTAAGCCCGTGCTTTTCGCCTGCCTCTTTACTGCCTACTAAAGTGAGTGCTGCACCATCTACTATACCCGATGAGTTGCCCGGGGTATGCACGTGGTTAATGCTTTCTACCGAGGTATACTTAAGCATAGCTACGGCATCAAAACCAAATTCGCCCATCATGGCAAAGCTTGGGTCTAACTTAGCCATAGCAGCCATACTGGCATCTTCGCGGATTGTTTCATCGGTGTCTAATATGGTTAAGCCGTTTTGGTCTACCACCGGTATCAGCGATTTATTAAAGTATCCGTTTTTGCGAGCAAGGGCTGCCTTGCGGTGGCTTTCTAAAGCGTAGTTATCAACCGTTTCGCGGCTAAATCCTTCAACAGTTGCTATCAAATCGGCCGAAATACCTTGCGGTATAAAGCCCAGTTTGCTGTTTACCTGAGGATCTAAATACCAGGCACCGCCATCGCTGCCCATTGGGTTGCGGCTCATACTCTCCACACCACCCGATACTACCAATTCTTCCCAGCCGCTGCGCACCTTCATAGCCCCCAGGTTAATGGCCTCTAAACCCGAAGAGCAGAAACGGTTTATTTGCATACCCGAAACCTTATTGCTCCAGCCGGCCATTGCATGACCAAACTTGGCAATGTCGCCACCCTGTTCGCCAATAGGTGTAACACAGCCCAACACTACATCATCTACTGCACTGGTATCAAATTCGCCATTGCGCTTGTGTAGTGCACGGAATAAAGTAGCCAGCAAATCGATAGGCTTAACTTCGTATAACGAGCCGGACTTTTTACCGCGCCCGCGGGGTGTTCTTACTGAATCATAAATATAGGCTTCTCTCATATTGAACGGTGTATTTATTGTTATTTAAATGCCTACAAGATTAACCTGTTTTTGAATAACTCAAACACCCGTTTGAATTTATTATGCACCTTTTTGGATAAGATTTTATTGTTTAGCTGTTACATACATTAAGCTGCTATGAATGAACTGGAAAGGAAAGAGATTTTAGAAACTTACAAGTGGATAAAAGTGAAGAAGTATAGTATGAAGGAAGACCTATCGTGGGAGGAGCGCTATAAAGAATTGGAGCAACATCACCTGGAAGAAACTACCTTTTTGATAGATAAAATTAGAGAATTAGTAAAGAACGAAAAACCCTAAGAAATATGCCCCGCATTTTACCCCTTGCTGAAAACGAAATTACCGAGCCAATTGAAATCGCCTTTGAAAAGCACAGGCGCGATTGGAATGCCCGCATTACAAACATGAAATCTACCATGGGCAGGGCATTGCCTGTGTTTGAAGTTTATATGAAATGGTATGATTTGTATAAAGAAGTAAAGCAAATTACCGGCGAACGCAATGCTTACCTGTTTGCACATGCGGTTTCGCTTGGTAGCAACTGCCCGCTATGCACTACCTTCTTCCGCAAAATAATTATCGAAAACGGTGAAAAGCCAGAACAACTAACACTAACGGATAATGAGCAAACCCTGTTGGATTTTGGCAGCGCCATAGCTAACAATAAAGGTGAAGTAGAAGATGCGCTCTACAATAAAATTGCGGCTATATACACCCAAGCCCAAATTATAGTGCTGGTAGGCTTTGCCGGGCAAATGATTGCCACTAATGTGTTTAATAACGCGCTGCAGGTGCAAACGGATGATTACCTGGCGGAGTATGTACCGCTAAATTCTAAATAAAGCTAATACAAAATTCGAAAAATTAAATTCGAATTCCGAAACAATACAGAAAGGCTAAAACCGAAATAATACAATAATCAAATCCGAAAAATAAAAAAAATAACACCGTAATATGGAGGAGAAAAAGTATGATTTAGAGGAGAGAACGGAGAAGTTTGCAAAAGATGTTAGGGCTTATTGTAAAAAGTTAAAGGTAACGCTGCTTAATGCAGATGATATAAAGCAATTGCTTCGCTCCAGCGGTTCAATGGGGGCTAATTATATAGAAGCTAATGAGAACTTAAGTAAAAAGGATTTTGTTTACAGGGTTAAGATTTGTAGAAAGGAATCGAAAGAAACCCGTTACTGGTTAAACATTATGGAAATGGAGCAAGCCGACTTGTTTTCCGAGCGTGACCGTCTTAAAAAGGAAGCAATTGAATTGATGCTGATATTCGCATCAATCATTAGAAAAAGTGAGTAAAAACAGATAGGATTTTGAATTGTTTTGAAGTTGTTGCTTGCATTTTTTCGGATTTCGAATTTTGTATTATTTAGAATTTGTCTTTGATGTATTGTTTCGTATTTCGGATTTTGTATTGTTTAGAATTTATTTTTACATCGTAAATTGACTTACTAAAATTAAACCATGCAGTTAAACCTAAAGAACAAAGTAGCCTTCATTACCGGCGCCGCCCACGGACAGGGTCGCGCAACCGCATTGGCATTGGCTAAAGAAGGCGTAAACATTGCCGCTTTTGATATTGCCAGGCAACTGGAGTATCCGAAGTATAAGTTTGGTTCAAACAAGGAATTGGATACTTTGAAAAAAGAGTGCGAAAAACTGGGCGTTAAATGCCTAACCCATAAAGGCGATGTGCGGAACGATAAGGATATAACTAAGGCTGTAAATGCTACTAAAAAGGCCTTTGGTAAAATAGATATACTGTTTAATAACGCAGGTATTTGTGCTTATGGTTTAGCACACGAACTGGAAGAAAGTGCCTGGGATAATATGATTGATATTAACCTGAAAGGGCCCTGGATGGTGGCCCGTAGGATTATACCTATTATGATCGCACAAAAAAGCGGGGTTATAATTAATAACTCATCGGTACTTGGTTTGCGGGGTGCTAACCGCCTTTGCCATTATGTAGCATCTAAATACGGCTTAACCGGCTTAACCAAGTCGTGGGCTATAGAGTTGGCGCAATATAATATTCGTGTGGTATCGGTGCACCCTACCGGTGTAAATACCCCTATGCAGGATGGACTGGCCGCAATTGAAGGTGCTACACCATTAGAGATTGCCGAGCGCAGTGCGGGTAACCTGCTTGCAGCCCCCTGGGTAGAGCCGGAAGATGTGGCCAATATGGTGGTGTTTTTAAGCAGCGATAAATCGCGCTACTTAACGGGTAGCGAATTTGTGGTAGATGCCGGTTTGCTAACTAAATAGTGGTTAGCTATTAGCGTTGCTTACGCATTTTAAAACTCCATTCAACTTTAAATTTAGCTTCTACCTCACCGCTCTCGGAAGTGCCTACAGTGGTAGCTGTAAAAGCCTGGCTTTCGCCTGTTAATATGGCTTTTTCAACTACCGCTAACATTTCTTTTCCTTCTTTAAAAGCAAAAGTGGTAAGGCCTGTTGCTTTTTTTATAAAGTCGGCCTCCAAATGTGTTACCAGCATTGATACTGATGGCTTCGAGTTGCGGGTCATTATCAGCGCGGGCATGCCCGTGCTCATTTCTGCGGCCATAGACAGCACTGCAAAGTAGGTGCTGCTAAACGGGTTTTGGTTTATCCAGCGGTAAGGCACTGTAATCTGGCATTGCTCAAGGTCGATAGATTTTACTTTACAACTGGCTAACCAGGCCATGGGCAGGGTGGTCATAGTATATAAAGGGAAAAGTATAGGGCTTCTAAGCTGGTTTAAAAACTTAGGGTCGGTAATTTTTCGGTTTTCGTGGTATTGCTTAAGTAAATCGGTATTGCTCATTTTGTTGATTGAGTAGTGGGGTTACAATTTGTTTATCAAATCTATAATAGTTTCGTTCATAACCTTAACAGCCGTTTCAAAATTTTGTTCGGCCGTGGCCAGGTTGCGTTCAATTACGCATAGTTGGTAAAAGCTTTGCTTTTCGTAAAGACATGGGTAAACAAAGCCAAGCCCCTCGCCTGTTTCGCAGTCGGCCCTGTATTTTTCCCTTCTTAACTCAACCGTGCCTGTATCTCCGTAGTTATTTACGGTAACCCCAACCACCTTTTTAAACGGGGCAAACACATTCATATAGGCGTTGGTAAGGTTTACAAAACCGCCACGGGTATGTGGTGCCGCCTCGCGGTTTAGCAAATTTAAATCATATAAATCCTTCCATTCGCCGTTAACGTCAGTTCCAAAATCACCTGGCTTTTCGTTTACAATGTTCAGTATGGTGCCTATAGCTGTTTCGGACTTATAAGCATTACCAAATGCTAGCTTTAAAGCCAGGTGATATTTTTGTTTAGTAAGCGCTTTGGTAACCTTATAGCTGGTTTGAAAGATGCCTGAGCCTGTTTCCAGTATATCCACTTCGTGATGCAGTATTTTAGCCGAATAGCTAAAGCCATCGGCACCAGGCGTTACGCCGCATTGCAGTTGGGCCAAAGCGGGTTCAATATCTTTAAGTGTGGTAACACATAGCAGCAGTTTCATTAGCTTAAGCAGTTATTGCTTCCAGTAAAAACTTGTTCATCTTCATGCCGGCTTTGTAGTAGGAGAGGACCAGTTTATCCAAATTATCGCCTGTAATATCTTTGCGGGTAAGGTTAGCATGGTACCAAAACTGCTTGTTGGCAATGTAAGGCTGTTCTTTTTCAAATTCCTTGTAGTCGGGTGGCAGCACTTTATTTTTGTCGCCATCCAGTGCTTTATACTTTTCTTTAAAGGCCTTGTCGTTCAATATCTTCTTAAACCCGGCATTGTTATAGTAAATCTCCTGCCTAATCTTGGCCAGTTGCTCTTTGCTAACCTCGTATTTGCCACCACCTACTAAAATTTCTTTGCTGCCAATGTGCAGGTAAAAACCGGGGTAATCTATATCCTGTGTGCCTTTACGGCTAAACACAGCCGCTACATTGTTTTTGTAGGGCGACTTATCTTTACTAAAGCGTATATCGCGGTTAATACGGAAAATATTTTTGTGTATTTCGCGGTTCAGGTCGGGCAGTTCTTTTAGTAGTTGTTCGTTTATATCGGTAACCAGTTTTTTAAACGGAGCCTTTACATTGTTTTCGTAGCGCTCGCGGTTTTTATCGAACCACTCTTTGTTATTGTTCTTTTCTAATTCGTCGAAGAATTTGAAAAAGGCAGAGGTGAAGTATTTCATTTTTTAATGCAGCAGGGTTAATAAAATCGGCAGCTAAAATACTAATAAGTGGTAACAAAATAACAGCCAGTGCTTTAGTAAACAAGGAGGTTATTAAGGTATAGAGTTAACCGGAGCCGGTCTATTTTCATCAAATATTTCGCTTATTCTAATAAGTAATTTACATTTAGGCTACACACTATACCTATGCAAAAACAACTACTGGCCCTTGCGGTTTTAATTACCCTGTTTTTTAAGGCTAACCTGCTGCAAGGGCAGGCTTGCAGTTTTACAATGATTTCTCCGGATTCATCGTGCCTGCCAGCGCCTATACTTGCATACGCCAACGATACTGCCGCTGCACCGCCTGTTACCCAACGTTTATGGCAACTAACCGACTGCGTTTCGGGTGCTGTGGTATTTACTTCCCCGCTGGGTTTAAGCCCTCTTTTTAGCTACATACCACAAACGGGTGGTTGCTATAACCTTACCATGATTTCCACTACGGGCAATGGCAATTGTACCGCCGTAAAAAACAATATTTTGGTTATCGATACCCCATCGGTAGGTATTGTAAGCATTTCGCCTACCAGTTTTTGTACCCCGCAGACTGTAACACTTACCATGAACAATAGCACCAGCTGTGGCCTTATAGACCTAACCCGTGTGCAGTGGGGCTGTGGCAATATAACTATTGATTCTACCAACCTAAACAGCATTAGCCATGTTTATTCGGGTAACTGTTTTCCGCAGTGCTACGATGTAGTGGTAGTGGCTAGAAGCAGTTGCGGATGCTACTCTACAAAAAGAGTGGCAAATGCGGTGTGCGTTCAACAGCCGCCAAGGGCCAATTTTACAGTAGATATTAGTAGCGGTGTTTGTATTAATAACCTTACTTCTCACTTTACAGCCGATAGCACGGGGCCCGGTTTTACATACTGCTGGTTTGTAAATAACGTGCAACGCCAGTGCAGTAACTCGCGCTTTTTTACCAATACCTTTTTAGCTGATAGTAACTGCTACGACATTAAGCTGGTGGTAAGTAATCCGTCGGGCTGTCGCGACTCATTAGTTCGCACTGATTTTGTTTGCGTTTATAGCCGGCCACTACTATCATTTACCCAAAATGCAACTTCAGCTTGTGTGGATTCCGGCCAGAGCTTTGAGCTTTGTTTGGAAAATACCAGCAGGCCATTTTTGCCAATAGAGCATTTTAGAATAAGAGGTGGTTTGCCGGTAACCATCATCGATACTATAGCTAATTATTTGTGCGTATTATTAACCAACCCCGGCACGTACAACATTACTCTAATTGGCAGTTATGGCCCAAATTGCATAGATTCAATTACCCGCACTTTTGTTTTACACCGCGCGCCTACGCCCTGCTTTTATGGCGACACTACCTGCACCTGCCACACACAATTAACCACCCGGTTTACCAATTGCTCAACAACTCCGCCGGGCAGTACACATATTTGGAGTTTTGGAGCAGCTTCAATTCCAAACAACAGCACCGCATTAAACCCTCTACCAGTAACCTATTTAGGGCTTGGTAGCCGAAACGTTAGCCTTACGGTTACAGCACCAAATGGTTGTTCGAGAACGTTGGTTAAAACAGGTTATATTAATTTAGATACCCTTAAGCCCCAACTACAAGTTAATCCTACTTCGGGTTGTGCGCCGTTGGAGGTAACTATTTATTCCATCACGCCTCCGCCCGCTCTTCCATGTTACTCTTTAGGATGGTGTGGATTTTCGGTATTTGAGGATAGTACTAACATTAAAGTGGATAGTATTTCCGGGTATGCATCTACACACACCTATACCCAACCAGGTTGTTATGATGTAAGAATGACATTAGCAAGTAGCACAGGTTGTGTTTCTACCATTTGGAAGGATAATGCTTTCTGTATAGGCACACCGCAAGCCGGTGGCAGGCTCAATGTATCATCCAATCAAATATGCTCTTCTGATTCCGTAACTTTCGCGGTTAGTGGACCAATAACATGGTCACAATTGCTGGTGCATTTTGGAGATGAAGTTAGCCCACCGGATAGCGTCACCACGCTTTCGGGTGGTGTATCTATCTTCAATCACACCTATGCCCCGGGTGAATACGATGTATGGATTGTGCCTGTACTTGATGGCTGCCCGGGCGATACCCTGCGCGCGAACATAAACGTAAAACCACCACTGGCAAATTTTATAGCTGCCACCAGTTGCTTAACCGGAGATTTGGTTAGTTTTCAAAACTTAAGCATAGGGGCCAATCGCTACCACTGGAGCTTTGGCTGTAAATCCGATACTTTTAATACCGCCTCGTCTTCCCTAATACTTCCGCATTGCGACACTTGTACGGTTAATCTTACGGCTTATAATGACACGGTGCAATGCACGGATAAATTAACTCGTACTATACAAACAGTATGCACCGGTGTAGATGCTTCTTTTTCGCCGGATACGTTTGGGTCGTGCGGTGTTTCAACTAATCCTACAAGGTTTACCAATACCACTCCCGGTGCCGCCAGCGGAGTAACCCGCTGGTATTTTGGCGATTCTACTGGCGTTAGGCTGGGCACATCTATATTACGCAGTTTTTATTCCGGCGTTTACCATGTTCAAATGATATATACCGCACCCGGCGGCTGCGTAGATACCGCCTTTGGCCTTATTGCTAACTGCGATATGCACGTTGATTTTAGTCCTACTAATATTTGCCTTCCCGATTCGTTTCATTTCCACGCAAATGCTTTTGATACAGTAGCTGTGGGTGGCGGTTGCGATTCATTAGTAGGGTGGAAATGGATTTTTAGCAATGCCCCCGGCGATACTTCTTATGAGGCTAATCCGGTGCATTATTTTGCGCAGGGCAACCACACCGTAACCTTAATAGCCACCAACCAATACGGCTGCACGGCTACAATAACTAAGGTAGTAAGTGCCGGAACTGCAGTGAATACTATGGTGGAAATAGATACCAATATTTGCCCGTGTAGCACGGTATGCATTATCAATAATACAAATAGCAGTGTTACGTTGACTGAAACATGGCAGTTTCCCGGATCGGGCTCAGGTAGTTTTAGCGGACATAACCCACCGTGCTTAACTTACAACGCGGCAGGCGATTACCCGCTTATACATAGCTATACGGCGGGCACCTGCAACCAAAGCGACACTATGTATATGCACGTTTGTCCGCCAAAAGTTAGCGGCTATTTAACGGCTAACCATGCCAGCTGCGCCAACCCACCCTTGTATGTTTGTGGGGTTAATACATCGCAATGCGTAGATAGCACTACTGATGTATATACCTGGCATTTTGGTAACAGGGAATATTTAGAAGTAAACCCCTGCAATTTTTATACACAACCCGGCAACTACCCGGTTACCCTTACGGTTGCAACCAACAATGGCTGCACTGATACAGCTATAATAGATACCGTAATTATAGAGGGGCCTTATGTTAGTTCCTATACCGTATCGAGGCAAAATGTATGCTATTGCGATACGGTGCATTTTGAAGCAAGCGTAGTAGGGGCAGAAGCAATAAACGTTACGTATGGCTGCAATATGTCGTTTGGATCAATTACCCCTGTAAACGTGGGTACTGTAACTAACCCAACCCTGGTGCAATTTGATGTACCTTATTGCCTTATTGGCAGTTGCCAGCCCCAACTTACCATGCGGGATAGTAGCGGATGCATTCTATTGTTTAATTTCCCTATGGTATATATCGATACGCCACATGTTGATTTTCAGTTAAACAGCAATATTGCCTGCGGACCAGGTAATGTGTGCTTTACCGATTCTACTTTTTTTATATCTCAGCCGGATAGCAACAGTATAGCGGATTGGAGTTGGACTTTTGGCGATGGCAGTGGTTCGGTGAGTACGCAGCAAAATCCCTGTCATGTCTATTCGCAAATAGGCAGCTACCCGGTTACATTAACAGTAAACTCGGCTTTAGGTTGCGCAGGCACAGCCACCAAAACCTTTAACTTGCATGGTCCGCCAAAGGCTAACTTTAGCTACCAGCTAACAGCCGATACCTGCAACAGTGCACTGGTCTGCTTTACCGATTTAAGCGCAGCCGATACTTTAGCTACGCTTACCCACTGGAAATGGTGCTATGGCGATGGCTATTGTGATTCGTCGGCGCTTGCAGATGCCTGCCACCGCTATAGTTCAGAAACTACTCACCCTGTTACATTAACCGCTATTGACGAGGCCGGTTGTGTTGATGATACTACCATAATAATTCCCGCTACGCCAATACGCTTTATTGATGCACGCATTGGTGTTACCTCTACCGATAGTTGTAATGGCAAAAATATATGCTTTACCAGTACAGGCATATCAGAAACAACTGCGCTTACTTACTATTGGTCATTTAACGGGCAGATATATACCTCTGCTAATTTTTGCGGATATTATAATTCATTTAATAATAGAAGCGCAAAGCTTATTGTAACAGACGATAAAGGCTGTATAGATTCAATTGAGGATTTTGTAACGGTAGTGCTGCCTGATTTTAATGCTTCCTTTACATATACTGTAAACAGCAACGTGGTTAGCTTTACCAATACCTCGCAGGCTACTAACCCTGCTACCTCTCAATGGCAGTTTGGCGATGGAGCAGCAAGTGGCTCAAATAACCCTACCCACACCTATGCGCCGGGCACTTACCAGGTTACCCTTACCATATCCGATGCGGCTGGCTGCCAAAGGCAGGCTACCCAAACTATAACCATAACAGCAATTGATATAAAAAGCATACCAGCAGAGCCCGTAGAGGTAAGTATTACACCTAACCCTTTCAGCAACTTTACCACCTTTAATATAAAGGGAGCCGAAGGGCGTTATCAGCTAAATTTAACTACGTTGCTTGGGCAACAGGTGCATACCACTTACCTGAATGCGAATGAGCCCTACCAGTTACACCGCAACAAACTTGCAGCAGGCATATATCAGTATACAATACTCGGACAGGGTAAGGTGTTAGCCAGGGGTAAAATAATGGTGGAATAGGGCAACTAAAATTGGTTTTACCTACACATTTTAACCATATAGGGCTAAAATTTGCCACACTTTAGCAAATAACAGTTACGTTGTTATTTTAGTGCCGCAAATGAAAAAATATAACCGCTTGTTTCTGTGGGCAATAGCTTGTATTGCCACCCAACTTATTAATGCGCAAACTACCGGATGGTGTAACACCATGGGTAATATAGACCGCAAGGCACAGCTAAACCCTTTGCTGCAACAGCAAATAGAAAACATGAAAACCTACCTGCTGCAAAAGCAGCAGAGCAACGGCCAGCGAGCTGACCAGGCTACCAACGAGGTAATTTATATACCGGTGGTGTTTCATATAGTGCATAACGGTGATGCTATTGGTAGCGGCGAAAACATTACCGATGCACAGGTGATATCGCAAATTACGGCCATGAACCTGCACTATACTGCGCAGGATGCCAACCTAACTAACATACCGGGGGCTTTTGCCAGCCGGGTAGGGAACGTAAACGTGCAGTTTTGCCTGGCTAAGTTCGACCCATCGGGCAACCCTACTACCGGCATCATTCGTCACCAGTTAAGCAATGCCAGCTGGGATACCGATAACGATATTGACAATATTTTAAAGCCTGCTACCATTTGGGACCACCTTAGCTACATGAACATTTGGTCGGTAAATATGGGCGGGCAACTGGCAAGCGATGGCGTGCTGGGTTATTCATCGCTGCCGTATTTTGGCGCGGCCGATGAGGATGGTATTGCGGTTAGGTTTAATACCGTGGGTACCACCGGCACTTTATTAGCAGGCCATAAGTTGGGCAAAACCATTACGCACGAGGCCGGCCACTGGTTGGGCCTTTTGCACACCTGGGGGCTTGATGCCAGCTGCGGCGATGCAGGCGATTATGTACCCGATACACCCGACCAGGCCGACTTGAACTTTGGTTGCCCTACTTTTCCGCATGTAAGCTGCAGCAATGGGCCAGATGGCGATATGTTTATGAACTATATGGACTATACCGACGATGCCTGCAGCTATATGTTTTCGGCAGGGCAGGCTACCGGCATACGCAATGCTATAAACGATTACAGGCCCGGCATACTTTCGGCTTCCAATTCGTGCTTTTACGATTTAGACGCGGCTGTTACCCGTGTTCTTTTTCCGCAGGATAGCATTTGTACCCTTGATTTTAAACCGGTAGTTACACTTAAAAACGAAGGAGGCACTACCCTTACCTCAGGCAAATTTTATGTGCAGGTAGATGGTGATGCGGTGCAAATTATAAACTGGAGTGGTTCGCTGGTAAGCCAGGCTCAGATTGATGTGGTATTACCTTTACAGCAATTATTGGCTACGGGCAGCCATACCCTGCAGGTAACTTTTACCAGTGTAAACGGACAACCGGCCGATAACTTCGTTGGCAACGATGATAAAACCGTTACGTTTACTGCCTACAATACCCAATCGGCGGCCATACTGCCATTTAGCGAAGGTTTCGAATCTACTTTCCCGCCGGTTAACTGGAGCGTTTTTAACCCTAACAACGATGCTGTAAAATGGGAGCACAACCAGATATATGGCGGCTATGGGTTAAGTGCGTCTTCGGTTCGGTTAAACAACCTGGCTTATGTAAGCAACCCGGCCAAAAGGCGCGATGCCATTATTACCGAGGCCTACGATTTTAGAACGGTAACCAGCCCCGAGCTTAAGTTTGATGTGGCTTATGCCCGCTACAACAGTACCCGCTCCGATTCGTTAAACGTGTATTACAGTTTAGATTGCGGAAGCAACTGGATTAAAATATGGGGCCAAAAAGGTGCCGACCTTGCTACTGCGGCCGACCAAACTACCGCATTTGTACCAGCCGGCAGCGAATGGAAAACTGTATCAGTACCATTGGTTAACCTGGCAGCGCAAAGCCGCGTTAGCTTTAAGTTTGAAAACGTAAGCCTGTGGGGCAATGCTCTTTATTTGGATAATATTAACGTGCAAAACAATCCATCGCTGGCGGTTAATGAGTTAGAAGTAAAAGCAGAGGTAAGCATTTTTCCTAACCCGGCCAGCAACCTGGTTGGGGTGCGTTTAGCTGCTGACCATAAATTTAAATACCTGCAGGTGTTTAATAATGTGGGCCAGCTAATTTCAGAAAACCCTATTACCGATAGTGCTATAATTTTACAGGTTCAAAGTTACAGCAACGGCATATACCTGCTTCGCTTTAAGGGCGATACTATTTCGCAAACCGAAAAGCTGGTTATAAACAAATAGTGCATTGATATACTGCTGAAGCAGAAAATGCAGGCACCACAGGGAGTGAAAAACATTTCATCCTTTGTGGTGTTTGTATATATACCACGCTTAGTTCATTCGTCTTATCGGTAAGCTTTAAACAAATTTTGCATCTTTCAAGTTCTTGCTTTTATTCGTGCCATCTAAAAATCACCCATTGAAAAACTTACTTACACTTACTCTTTTATTATTCGCCTTTGCCACTGTAAACAGCCAGGCAAAATACGACCATTGCGGCACTACACAGGCTATACAAAACCGTAACCAGCTTAGCCCCGGCTATGCCCAGCGCGTTAATGCTGCCTTTGATAATGCCGTGCAATTAGCCCGCGCCAACAAGGCCAGCCGCAGCAATAGCGATACTATTTATAAAGTAAAGTTGGTGTTTCATGTGGTTTACCTGGCCACCGAGGATAACATTCCTGATTCGGTAATACAATCGCAGGTAGCTGTATTGAATGAAGATTACCGCCGACTTAACCGCGATACCGACCGCACACGTGCCGAGTTTTTACCCGTGGCAGGAGATGCCGGTATTGAATTTGAACTGGCAACAATAGACCCTGATGGAAACCCTACCAATGGTATTACCCGCACGCTGGGAAACCCCGGCTTTTTGGGTTTTAGCATTATTGATGAGAACATGAAGAAAGCTACAACCGGAAAGGAAGCATGGCCTACCGACCGCTATGTAAATGTATGGGTTTGCGATTTGCTGGGTGGTATTGGTGGCCTGTTGGGCGTGTTGGGTTACGCTTATCCACCAGCCAATGCACCTAACTGGCCAGCTGGTCAGCAGGCACCCGATTCGGCTTTAGAAGGGGTGGTGTTGCACTACGCTGTAGTAGGCCGCAATTTTAGCAATCCTATTGACAATACGGTGGCCAAAGGGCGAAGCCTGGTGCACGAACTGGGCCACTACTTTGGTATGCGCCATATTTGGGGCGATAGCACCGGTTGCGCCAACGATGATGGCATAAGCGACACCCCAAGAGCCTCAGATGCCTCGCAGCAAACCTGTGATACGGTAATGAACTCTTGTGTAGATGCGGGGCCTATTGACTTTCCGGATATGATTGAAAACTATATGGACTATAGCGACGACCGTTGCCAGAACATGTTTACGGTTGAACAAATTGGTATAATGCGCGCTATGCTTGAAACATCTCGTGCGGGGGTAGCCACCAAAGAGATACGCACAACAACCGGCATTAAGCCCGAAGAAAACTTTACCCTTTTGCAGGTTTACCCTAACCCGTCCAACGGTATGGTTTACCTAAATGCACAGGTTAAAAACGGCCACCAATACAGCTACGAAATTTACAACGCCATAGGAGAGAAGTTGGCATTCGAAAGCGAACTTACTTCATCTATCAGCCACCGTGCTATTAACCTTAGTGCCCAGCCATCGGGCATTTACTTTGCCAAAATTACCAGCGGCACACAGGTGGTTGTAAAGAAGTTTCAGATACAGCAATAAGCACACCGTTAAATCCTCCCCGGGGGCAAGTTCGGGATTGTAAACCATCCCGATTTTGCATCGGGATGAAGCAAAAGGGGGCTTTGAGAGATAGAGCACATACCTTTAGGAGCGCTACTTTCAAAATTACAAAAGTGTAATGAGCGTAAATGAACAGAGATTACTCCAACCTATCGGGTCACCCATTTGGTAGACAACCTAGGAGCTTAGGCCTTTTAGGTCGGCGGGTTAACCCTATCTTAAAATAACGTAATGCACGGAGTAAATCTAAAACGCCACTTCTTCTGCGGAGCGCTGTAATGTTTGGCTGCGTTGTATTTTGCCGTTAGGGGTGCGTATAAAGTGGTTGTATAGCAACACCGTTTTAGGCCGGTGCAGCTTATCGAGTTGCGCAAAAATCTGTTTAAGTTCGGCGGTATCGGAAGATGTAAGCTCGGTCATTTCAATAGCCAGCACCAGCTTTTGGCCGGTTCGCGCATCGGGCACCGAGCCGATAAAAAACGCCGGTTGTATGTTGGGTTGTAGTTGCTGCTCAATCTGCTCGGGGTATATTTTAACGCCACCGGTGTTTATTACATTGTCTATTCTGCCCAGCCAATCAAACTGCCCCGGTGCAGTAATGGCTACCAAATCATTGGTAAGTAAGTGGGGCTGGTTTAACTGCGGGGCTTTAATTATCAACCGCTGCTCAGGCGTGCTTTCTATTGCAATATCGCCTAACACCTTGTAATGCGCATCGGGTGTTGCTCCATTTATCTTTTTTAGGGCTATGTGGCTTACCGTCTCGGTCATACCAAAAGTGGAATAAACGGCAGGGTTTAGCTTTTTAGCCAGCGACAATACTTCGGCGCTTATTGCTTCGCCGCCCAATAAAATAGTTTGCATGGCATCGGCCTGCTTAAACTGGTTATAATCTTTACAGGCCCCGTGTAGTTGCATAGGGGTTAAGGCGGCAAAATCTATCTTAACACCATCCGGTAGCCGGGCAAGGGGTGTTGTAGTGGGCTTTATACAAACCAAATCAAGCTGGCGGTAAATACTGCGCACCAGCATCATCATTCCCCCAATTTTATTGCTTGGCAGGCACAGCAAAGCCTGCATACCGGGTGTTAAGCCTATAGCATTGCAGGTAATAGCCGCACTATGTAACATGGCTTGTTTGGTATGCGCAATGGCCTTGGGCGCACCGGTAGAGCCCGACGTATGAACTGTAACCGTTGTAATTGCCGGGTTAAGCCAGTTGCTAATAAACTGCCAGATTTGTTGTTCCCATTGTTCGCTACTTTGCACCAGTTGCTGTTGCGCATACAGAAATAGCGGCTGACCGGTAAGCGAAGAAAAAGGGATTACAAACATGCCCGCAATTTAGAAATGTTTTAGGTGAGCGATTTTACAAAGGATTTTCTTCAAGGTATTTTCTAAAACTCTCCATAATAATGGTATCAATATTATCCTTATCAGCTTCGTTTACATAGAACTGTACTTCTCCATCCATAAGATCCCATTTAGCCAAGTAAAGAAGGTAAAACTGGAAAAGCGACTTTGTGTAAACCAACTCAACACATAAATTTTTTAATCTTTCAAGAACAGATAGAACTTTAAATTTACCTGCCTCGGCTTCTGAAATTAAATAGCTGACATACCTTTTAATGTTGGCTTCCGTATCCTTAAAATCAATATCTAATTCTTCAAAAACTTTATCGGTTAGCCAACTTATTTTATGCGCATCTAATGGGTCAGATTCTGCGGCCAGCATTCGTAAATGTTCAGTATCGAAACCGGCAATAAGCATATCGGTAGCCCAATCAATCCACTTAGGGTTTGATAGCTTATCAAACGATTTGAAGAACAATACTTCGGCGGTTGAAGGGATAGGTTTCATCCAGCAAATTTACTTCTCATCATCCTCATCGGGCATATCGTAATCTAAGCGGCCGCCCCATAATTCCATTTGGCGTAAAATGGCCCCCTGGCGTTTATAAACATACGCGCTAGGTGCACCGGCATTAAAACGGATAGGGTTAGGCAGACAAGCGGCAATAAGCGCTGCCTGGCCGGCACTCAGGTTTTTGGCACTGGTATTAAAATGGGCCTTTGCCGCAGCCTCGGCGCCATATACGCCATCACCCATTTCAATTACGTTTAGGTATACTTCCATAATGCGCTGCTTGCTCCAGCACAGCTCAATTAAGGCAGTAAAGTAAACCTCTAACCCTTTGCGTATAAAACTGCGGGCCGGGAACAGAAAAGCATTTTTAGCGCATTGCTGCGATATGGTGCTGGCGCCGCGCACCTTAGGGTGCCGTTTCTTTTTAGCCTGTCGCTCGTTATACTTCATGGCCTTTTCAATGGCATTAAAATCGAAGCCATGGTGAAACAGAAAATTTTGGTCTTCGCTGGTTACTACGGCCAGTTG
Organism: Chitinophagales bacterium; assembly: GCA_044228435.1. Taxonomy (GTDB): domain Bacteria; phylum Bacteroidota; class Bacteroidia; order Chitinophagales; family LD1; genus Bog-950. The sequence goes on along the minus strand of JBGAUW010000007.1, from coordinate 144,052 downwards.
CAGGTTATTGTTTATCTGGCTTAAGGGCACCCAATGGTATTGCATTTTCATTTCCTTGCCATCCATTTTCTGCGCTACACAGCGTTGCAGCATTAGCAGGGTAAAGGGCACCGGCACAAACCTAAAGGCTATAACGGCCACTATACTGGCTATAAAAAAGAAAAGCACCAGCCTAACCAAAAACGTCCAAACCTTTTTAAGCATAATGGGGTGAAAGTAATACGCGGCCTAATACTTTAAGCCTGCGATATATACATGCACAATGTTTGAAAGACCTAAAGAGTGGAGAGCGATTTTTAGACTTCAGAAGTTTTTTTGCCGGATAATTGCGCCTCTGAAGTTATCTTGTGCTTATAGTCTAACGTCTGTTGTCTCACGTAGCTATTCGAACGTATAAGTTTTTTTATTGCACCATACCTTGGTTTGGTAGGGCATAATTGAATAGGTAACGGCCTCGTTAAACAGGGTGTATTTTTTTACAATCTGGTCGCTTACCTGCATTTGCTCGCCAAAGTAGAAGGCTTTAAGGCGACCGTTAATATCCTGGTAAACAATTATGTCGTTATCTATTTCGTAGCTAAGGGGTATGTAGCGCTCCAGCCAGTATTTTTTACCCTTATACCAGGCCCAAAAGTTATTGCCACGATCGGTGTAGGCTATCATATTTTCTTTAATGCGTAAATCAACCGGGCGGTCGTTCATTAAAATAGTCTCTTCGCCTTTATAAAAAACCGCCAATTGCTTCAGTTGGGTAATATAAGCGCCAAAACCTTCACCGGCCCAATACTCATTAGGCATTATGGTAGTGGTTTCATACGATTGTCCGTTTTGAAAAAACTTAATGTTGCCGTACCAATCGGTATACACTATCATATCGCGGTTAATCTGCATGGTACGGGGTTCGTAGGTCTCCAGCGTTTGTATTTGGCCGTGGTAAAACACTTTAAGCGTGTTGGTGCGATCTAAGTAGGTAAAAATGTTATCGCCAATGCGGGCATCATGTATTTCAGTGCGCTCCAGCAAGGTAGTTTTACCGTTGTAGTAGGCATTTACTTCCTGCAATACGTTCTCCCAAACTATAATACTATCGCTGTAGTAAAGCGAATCTTCGCCGGGGGTAAAAAACGATTCAAGCGTTTTAAACTGGTTATCTTCCAACAGTTTAATAACGTTGAAGTTGTTATACAGAAACCAATTATCGGTCATGTAATAATCGGCTGCGTTATCATTAACCGGGTAGGTTTTACCGTGGTAGTAAACCTTTAAACGATTGTTTTGCCCTATATAGGCCATTATACCGCTACGGCTTATTTTATACGAACGCAGGGGGAAGTTTTCGATATACCGCGATTCGCCGGCATCGAAAACGTAAGCAAAGTTATTGATATCCTGAAAGGTAGCCAGGCATTGCGCCCATGCTACTACGGAGCTAAACGAAAGGCACAGAAAGAGAAACAAGCTCCGCATAACTAATTAGTTGTACCAATATTCGGTAAAAAGCGCGGTATCGTAAAACCTGTTAAGGAGGTTTAACGAGATTGGATAATTGAACAAATGGGGGAGAGGAGCTATTTTTTGCGGTAGCTGCTAAAGAAACTGTTCCACTGAATGGTAAGCACGCCAAAGATACCCTCGCGTATAATGTTGCGGCTCATTTTGCTAACACCCTCTACACGCTCGGTAAAAATGATGGGCACCTCGGCTATTTTAAAGCCCAATTTGCGGGCAGCAAATTTCATTTCAATTTGGAAGGCGTAGCCTACAAAACGTATTTTATCCAAATCGATAGTTTCGAGCACGTTGCGCTTGTAACAAATAAAGCCGGCGGTAGGGTCTTTAATGCCTATCCAGGTAACCAGGTTTACATACAAAGAGGCGTTTTTTGAAAGGCGGATTCTATCCTTAGGCCAGTTTACAAAACCACCACCGGGTACATACCGCGAGCCTATCGAAACATCGGCACCGTTAACAGCACATTCGTTATAAAGCCTCAATAAATCATCGGGGTTGTGGCTAAAATCGCAATCCATTTCAAAAATATATTGGTAGCTGCGCTGCAAGGCCCATTTAAAACCCGCTATGTAAGCAGTACCCAATCCCTGTTTGCCACTGCGTTCTATAATAAAAAGGCGGCCATTAAATTCAGTTTGCAGCGACTTAACTTTAGCAGCGGTGCCATCGGGCGAGCCATCATCAATAATAAGCAGGTGAAAGGGCTGGGGCAATGAGAATACCTTACGCACCATTTTTTCTATGTTGCCCAGTTCGTTATAAGTAGGAATGATTACAACTGAATCGCTCAAAACAATATTACCGTTTAGTATAAAAGAGCGACAAAAGTAATTTTAGAAAGCACTTTTAAGAAAATGTTGTGAATTTTTAATTCCTCTTTAGTTTATCCCTTAACTCGGTTAAAACCTGCTTGGTATGCATGGCAAAGTCGCCCTGCATCATCCAGTTGTAGTACCCCGAATCGGTTTTAAGCACTTCTTCTACCGATTTACCCTTGTGCTTGCCAAAATTAAAGCAGGCTTTGCCACCTGTAAACACTAATCGGCGGCCACTATCTAAAAAGCGCTCTTCGTTGCTAAAATCGTGTAAAAACTGTATGTCGCTCTTTAGTTCGGGGGCGTATTTATCCAGTTGCGATACAAGCACCTCGTACGTTGCATTGGTATCAGCCTCAGCGCTGTGCGCGTTTACAAGGGTTTTATTGCAGTAAAACTGGTAGGCAGCCTCTAAGGTGCGCTTTTCAAAGTGGGTGTAAATACGATGCACATCTATTAAAGCCCGGCTATCAATACTAAAGCTTACACCGGCACGTATAAATTCTTCCAGTAACAAAGGCACATCGAACCGGTTGCTGTTAAAGCCTGCCAGGTCGCAGGGGTCCATAAACTCAAATATGGTTTTGGCCAGTTCTTTAAAAGTAGGCTCGGTAACTACATCTTCATCGTAAATGCCGTGTATCATACTAGCCTCTACCGGTATAGGTATAGTAGGGTTTATGCGCCACGTGTGGCTATCTTTAGTGCCATCGGGGTTAATACGCAACACGCTTAGTTCTACTATACGGTCTTTAATAAAATCTACACCGGTGCTTTCTATATCAAAAACCGCAAGTGGACGTTTAAGGTTTAGTTTAGTGGCAGTAGCGGCAAATAAATTGAGTTGGTCCATGTAGGTTTTGTTATATGAATTTTGGCTGAAATTTCTGTTACGTGCTATTTACTTAAAATCTTTTTACCCAGTTCTTCTACATTCATTCCGCCAAAGGTACCGCTGGTCATTAGCAACAGGTTTTTCTTTTGCCAGTTTTGGCTTATTAAAAATTCCTGTAAGCTTTCCTTATCGGTAAAAATATTCAAATCGAGGTTGCCAAAGGCATCGCGCACAAAACTCTCTTTTAGCAAAGGCATTTTTTTCTGTGCAAAGGTCTCTTTATCGTAAAACACTACGGCTGTATCTGCCTCATCCATAGTGCCGGCATACTGCTCTAAAAAGTCTTTATTCAGGCTGCTGAAGGTATGAAGTTCCATTACGGCTACCAGGTGCTCGGTTTTAAACTGCCGTTTCATGGCGTTAACTGTTGCCTTAAGTTTGGAAGGAGAGTGGGCAAAATCGCGGTATATAACCGTGTTATCGTCTTTACCTACAAACTGCAGGCGGTTAGCTGCTCCCTCAAAAGTAGCAATAGCCTTATAGAAGTTCTCGTCGCTTACCTCCAGTTCGTTGCACACATTTTTAGCACCGGCAATGTTTTGCAGGTTATGCTCGCCAAACACTTTTATAGCTACCTCACCGGCACCGGTTTGCAGGTAAGTAGTGTTGCCTTTAATAACGTATGGGTGGGTAAAGTAAGCCCTTGTGCGCACCTTACTTTCAAAGTGGTTAAATATCTGTTTCAACTCCTCATCTTCGCCAAACCAGGTTAAAAAGCCCCAGGCTTCTACGCTATTGGCAAAACGCTCAAACTGCTTTACATATTCATCGTAATCCGGAAACACGTTTATGTGGTCCCAGGCAACACCGGTTATAAGGGCCACGTTAGGCTTATAGTACAGGAACTTCGATTCGCGATGAATAGGAGAGGCCAGATATTCGTCGCCCTCTAACACAATTATAGGTGCATCTTCGCTAATTTTTACGCTGGTTTCAAAGCCCTGCACTTTGGCCCCCACTAGGTAATCGAAATTGTAATTGTTTTCGTGCAACACGTGCATTACCATACTGGTAATGGTGGTTTTACCGTGGCTGCCGGCAATTACTACCCGCTGTTTCTTTTTCGATACCTCATACAGGTATTCAGGGAAGGAGTAGATTTTCAACCCCAATTCCTGCGCTTTTAGCAGCTCGGGGTTATCTTCCCGGGCATGCATACCCAGTATAATTGCATCTAAATCATCTGTAATGTTTTCTTCAAAAAAGCCCAATTGGGCAGGCAAAATGCCCTCACGCTCCAAATTGGTGCGTGCCGGGTCGGCAATTTTGTCGTCGCTGCCCGTAACCTTGTGGCCTTTTCGGCGTAAAACGATGGCAAGGTTGTGCATTACTGCCCCACCTATTGCTACAAAGTGAATATTCATGTTAATTACCTGATTTTGACCTCACAATATTTCTCATAAATTCGCGTTCGAAATTAAAGCAAACTGTTAACATAGTTGGCCCGTAATTTGCAAAAGCAATCATAAACAATTTTTTAACCGATAAAATTATTTCTTATGAAAACCACCTTCAAAAAAATTGTAGTAGCTGCAGTAGCCGTTGGCTTTTTTGCCTTATCATCTTGCGATAAGCATACCTGCCCTACTTATTCAAAAATAGAAGTTAAGCACAACAACAGCGCACGCGTTTAATAACATTGGCGTTTAAAACATATTTATTGGGGTAAAGCGGAAGGACTCTGCTTTACCCTTTCGTATTTATGGTTATTGGGTAAACTCTCTCAAATCATCGGCTATCTTCCGGTCGTTCGTCAACCTTGGCACTTTGTTCTGTCCGCCCAGTTTTCCCTTGCTCTTCATATAATCTACAAATGCATTAGGTCTTACCGGGCGCACTACCAGGCGTTGTAATATGTTGCCTTTGCGCAAATCTTTGTAATACACATTCTTTTCCTGCAATACTATATCGGCGGTTTCTGCAAACTCCAGCAAACTTTGGGGTGGGCGGCTAAACTCAACAAACCATTCGTGGTAGGGTAAACCCTCGGTAGGTGTTACCTGCGGGGCCACTGTAAACTCCGTAACACCCGATTGCGTTTGGCGCATAGCGCTACGCAACGCAGCTTCTACTTCTTCGCCAATTACATGCTCGCCAAAGGCTGAGGTAAAGTGCTTTAACCTACCGGTTACCAGTATACGGTAAGGGTTAAGCGAAACAAACTTTACAGTATCGCCTATGCTGTAGCCAAATAGCCCTGCCGTGGTATTAAGCACCAGTGCATAGTTTACATCCAGCTCAACATCGGCCAGTGAAATACGATTCGGGTTATCGGTAAATACTTCATCGGCCTTTATAAACTCGTAAAATATACCGCCGTTAATGTTCAGTAACAAGCCGGGTTCTTTTTGACTATCCTGGTAGGCAATGTAACCCTCGCTGGCCGGGTAAGCCTCAACTGAGTCTATTTTAAACCCAATCAAATCTTCCATTTGCTGGCGGTAAGGTTCGTAGTTAACCCCACCGTAGCTAAACAGTTTAAAATCCGGAAAAATATCTTTTATAAACTCTTTGCCACTTAGTGCTTTTAAGCGCTCAAAATACATCACCACCCAAGGGGGGATGCCACTTATCAGGCTCATGTTTTCTTTCAGCGTTTCTTTGGCAATGGCGTCTACCTTTTCTTCCCAATCGCTAATGCAGTTAGCTTCGTAGCTGGGCATCCGGTTTTGGTTTACATAAAAAGGCACGTGGTTATATACTATACCGCTTAACCGGCCGCAAGGTATTTTACCATGCATTTCTAACTCGGGCGAGCCCTGTAAAAAAATCATTTTATGGTCGAAGAAAGAGGAGTTTCCGGTTTCGGCCACATACAGCATTAGCGAGGTGCGTGCTGCCTTAATCATTTCGTTTATCTGCAACCTGGTAACCGGTATATACTTGGCACCCGATGTAGTGCCCGACGATTTACAAAAATAAAGCGGCAAGCCCGGCCACAATACATCCTTTTTGCCCTGCGTTATTAATTCGATATAGGTTTTTAAATCCTCATAGTCGTATAGCTTAACGGCAGCCTTATAATCTTCATAGGTTTTTATTTGCCCGAAGTGATGAGCCTTGCCAAAATCGGTATTTACAGCAGTTGTAAGCAAAAATTGCAACACCCTTTGCTGTATGGCCACGGCGTTCTGCTGCTGCTTGTATACGCCGGGGGCAATAAGGTTAGCCGCAAATTTGGCAATGGTAGATTTATAAGCCATGGTAGAATTAGAAGCCCGAATATCGAAATACTAAGCAAAAACGGTTAGCTAAATTTATAAGGCTTAGTAAAATACAAAACAATTACCGGAAACTGGGAAATCTACCATCTTTGATAAATGAAAGAATATAAGTTTAAAGCAACCATACAGCCGGCCGGTGGCGGCGGAGCTTATGTTAGTTTTCCGTATAACGTGCAGCAGGAGTTTGGTAAAAGCCGGGTGCCCATACAATGCACTATAGATGGCGAACCTTACCGCGGAACGATGGTTAAATACGGCAACCCCGAGCACATGATAGTGGTGCTAAAAGAAATAAGAGAGAAGATAGGCAAAGGAGTGGGAGATGAGGTTAAAATTTGGCTGAAGGAGGATACGGAAGAACGAACAATTGAAGTGCCGGAAGAGTTGCAGAAACGGCTAAAGAAAAATAAGCTACAGGATAAGTTTGATAAATTAAGCTTTACGCACCGGAAGGAATACATAAGGTGGATTAACGATGCCAAGAAAGAGGAAACCCGCCTAAGCCGGATAGACAAGACAATTGAAAAGATAAAAGTCCTTTAGTTACTACTGCCCATCAAATTGCGCATGCGCTGCAAAAGTGTAGGGTGTGAGTAGTTAAAGAACACATAAGCCGGATGTGGCTGTAAGTTGCTCAAGTGATTAACGGATAGCTTTTTCAATGAAGTAATCAACGGTTCGGCAGCGTAAGTTTCTTTGGCGTAGTTATCGGCCTCATATTCATTTTTGCGACTAAATACGTTCATCAGCAAACCGGTAATAAGCGAAATAGGGGCATATATTAGCGAGAAGGTTACCAGCGAAAGATGGAAAGAGTTTTGCTTTGCACCCAGCACCTCTGCCATTAAAGGGTTGGCCGCCAACCAACCAAAAATAAAGAACATAATACCCATTTGCACTACCGATATTACCATGCTTTGCAGCACGTGCTTGCGTTTATAATGGCCAACCTCGTGCGCCAGCACCGCCGTAATTTCTTCGGTGTTCATATCGTTAACCAGGTTATCGTATAGCACTATATTCTTTTTACTTCCCAGTCCGCTAAAAAAGGCGTTGGCTTTGGTGCTGCGTTTGCTGCCGTCCATCACCATAATGTTGGTTAGCGGAAAGGAAACCTTAGCCGCGTAACGCTCAATACTTTGGCGCAGGGGGCCATCTTCTAAAGGGGTAAGCTTATTAAATATAGGTAGCAGCCAATTGGTATAAAACATAGCCAGCAGTATAGAAAACGAGGCCACCACTATCCATGCAGCTATCCAGAATTTATCCCCCAGTAAGCCGTATAAAAAGGTTAGCAGTGCTAAGATGCCACCTCCCACTACTACGCCCAACACCAAGCCTTTTAGCTTATCGGTTACAAATAACAGGGGCGTGGTTTTATTAAACCCAAACTTCTCTTCCAGCACAAAGGTTTCGTAAATATCAAAGGGTAAACCTATAAGCGACGATATACCGGCTACAATACCAAAAAACACAAGCGCCTGCACAATAGGAGAAGGATTAACCGAACGCGCCAGCTCATCGGCACCGGCAAAGCCTTTGTCCAGCAATACGGCTATGGTTATTATAAGCATTAGCACGGAGGTAATGGTGCCCAGCCGGTTGTTGGCTATAGCGTAGTTTTTCGCATTGGCATATTTTTCGGCATCGTATAAATCTTTAACCTCAGGGGGCAGGGGCTTATCCCAGGTTTTTAAATTGAGATACGAAAGAGTTTTAGATAGCACAAACTCGAACAAAATAAACCCGATAATAACATACAGAATAACCAGGGCCATAAAACTAATTTTGAGTTAAGAAGCTGCTAATTACATGAATTCTTAAATTAGCCGCTATAATAAAGATGCAATTTTATGAATTACTGGCTAATTAAATCAGACCCCGAAACCTACAGTTTCGAGTTAATGAAAAAAGAGAAGAAAACCTTTTGGAACGGAGTGCGTAACTACGCTGCGCGTAACAACATGCGTGCTATGAAAAAAGGCGATTTGCTTTTCTTTTACGAAAGCATGAATGGTGAGCCTTCAATAGTTGGTATTGTAAAAATAGTGAAAGAGGCCTACCAGGATCCTACCACCGAAGAACCGGCCTGGGTATGTGTGGATGTGCAATATGTTAGCCCCATGAAACGCCCGGTAACCCTTGCCGAGATTAAGAAGAACAAAAAGCTGGAGCAAATGGCATTGGTAAGGCTTTCGCGCTTAAGTGTGCAGCCCGTTACCGATGAAGAATGGGAAGAGGTGCTTAGAATGAGCGCCGGCAAATAATTTTTGAATAGTTAACCGGTAGCCGTGGCTAAATTTTCGTTCACCAATCTTTTAAACTCTGTATCAAAACTGATGACAGAGGAAGAGGTAGTTGAAAAGAAAATGAGCGCGCAACAAAAGGCCCACAACCAGGAAATTGAAAACTCAATACTTGTTTTAGCGGCCGAAGTAATCCGGTGCGACCGCAATTTTTCGGCCGATACCGAAAAGTATATACAGCAGTTTTTAACCAAACAATTTGGTGCTGTGGGTATTAAACAACGCAGCAGCGCTATTAATAACCATATTGATATTGGCACCGAGCCCTTTACCAAAATTGCCTGTAAGGAATTAAAAATGCTTACCACGCACGATTCGCGGGTAAACATTGTGCAGTTTTTGTTTGGGGTAGCGGCCGCTGATGATTTTATAAACCCTAAAGAGCTGCGCTGCCTTTTGCGTATTGCAGGTTACTTAGGTGTTAGTGAAAAAGACTTTAAAGAGATTAAGCAAAACTTTGGGCGGCAAAGCAGCCCTTATGCCGTGTTAGAATTAGACGACAATGTTAGCTTTGAATTGGTTAAAGTGGCCTACCGAAAAATGGTTTTAAAATACCACCCCGATAAAAGAGGGGTGGAGGTAAGCGAAGAAGAAGCCGCCATTAAATTCCGCGAAATTAAACGGGCTTTTGATACTATAAAGGCGCAACAGAAGTAAGTAACAAACTCTATTTCTTACCCAATCTCTTCTTCTCCTTATTCTTCTTCGTCTTTTTAATCTCATCTACAAAAAACATAGGGCCAAATTTTTTCTCCCTTGGCTTAAAGGTGTAGCTATACGAAAAGATGAAGTTTAGTTTATGCACCGAGGTTTGCATGCTGTGGTCCAAATCTCCCCGCAGGTAGTTGTTTTGTGTTGGATTGGTAACATTATAGATCTGTAAATTTGTATTGGTAAAGCCCAGCCCGTAATCGAAGCCCACGGTTAGGTTATGCGGCTTTAACCGGTATATAATTCCCGTAGAAAGATACAGGTAGCTCCATACAGGTTGGCGCGCCGAAAGAATATTGACTGAGTTATTGGATGGAAGGTAATCGGTGCGATTGCTAAAATCGGTTCGTGCACCCATTAACACACCAATGTTTTCGGCAGCCTTAATCTCCGCCCCTATACCGGCATTTATTACGTAGTTAGCACCTGTTTCGAGGGTTAAAAAGTTGGGTAGTGTATCGTTACCATAAATACCCACCGGGCGTATAGCCGACCTATCGGCACCACTAACAATGGTTTTGCTTTTATACCCCATAAAATATTCAATGGCCGCAGCAAAGGTAAAGCGTGGGTAAACGAATTTAAATCCGGTGCTGGCCGAAAACGGAATTTGGTAATTGCTTTTTAAGTGCTTTTGCCCGTCGGATATTATAAAACTGGGATAGCGCTGTGCTATTAAACTTGTATCCGAAGCATTTAAATTAAGGTTGTATACTTCAAACGACTTTTCAAGTTTAGCTTGGCCCCATATTTTAATACCGGGTGTGGTAATTGATAAACCCCAATTGAAGTGGCCCATTTTAGCTGCCACGCCTAATTTAAATACCTGGGTTATCTGGTCTAAACGCATGCCATTAAATTCCGATACCGAGGTAGTATACGGAAGTCCATTGGCAACCGCATCGGCCGAAACCCTTTCAATAGAACGGGTTTCGATATTGGTATATGCGCCAAAGGCCGATAGACCAACCGACCAGTTGTCGTTTATTTTATAAGCCAGGCCTAAACCGCTCCATTGTTCCAGCGAGTTGTATGTATACTCTATCTGCGCTTTATAATACTCTAAGCCCGGCGAGCCTTCAATTACATCATACAGCCCTTCATTATCCTGGTTAAGCCTGCGGTTAGTACGGCCGCGCACTAATGTTCCGTATACCAATTTTAACCGAGGTACTTTTTTTATTAGAATACTACCGGTAACCATTTGGGGTAAAAAGTTTAAGCGAACACTTTTTAAATCTAACGCGCTACCTGCACCGTTTTTAAGCCTTACCGATTCTACTCCGAAAATAAAGGTAGTAGCCGAAACGCGTGAGCTATCAATAAAGCCAATAGACCCTGGATTATAAAAAAGCGCACTGTTATCGGTAACACCCGCCACCGAAGTGCCGCCCATTAATATGGCTTGTCCACCGTATTGCTGGCTCCAGTAATGGTCCTGCCCATAGCCAGTGCCGTAAATGGCGCATAATAGCAGGCTGCACAAACAGGCCTGTTTAATTAATTTAAAGCGATAGGGGATAGCAAACATTCTACTATTAAATATGGGTTTTATATCTGTTTATTTCTATAAATTTTATCTCTTCGTGTTAGTTACTGCAAAACATGTTCCAGCGGCATTCATTTTGCTTTTTAAGTCTAAAAAACCTGAAACCTTATAGAATATGCGATTTAGCCCCCTCTTATTACTATTTTGTATTGTAACCCTGGTAGCTTGCAACAATAGCAGCCAGCAAAAACCTTCGGCAATAAATACGCCGGTTGCAGTAGCTGAAGCAGCGGACTTGAACGGCTGCTATGGCTATAAAACTGCTAAAGTAACCATTAGCCTGCAGGCTAGAACCATAGGCGATTCCGTGACCGGTACATTAATATACAACTACGCGGAAAAGGATGATAACACAGGAACCTTTAAAGGAACCTTTAGCGGTGACACCTTATTTGCCGATTATACTTTTACCTCGGAAGGGATGGAAACCGTGCGCGAAGTAGCTTTTATAAGAAATGGTGATAAGCTGAAAGAAGGCTACGGCGATGTGGAAGATAGGGATGGTAAAATAGTTTTTAGGGATAGAGGCTTCCTTATTTTTCCGGGTAAGGTTACGCTGGTTAAAGGTAAAGAGCCTTGTAAGAATTAGCGGATAGGAAAGTCATCGGATGAATTACCGAACAGAATATGACGCTTTCTATAATCAGCCACTGTTACTGCAAAATTCATCCGATTACTATGCGTCTATAATTAAATAAAGCCTAGCACTTTTCTGTGCTGGCTTCAAGCTTCTTATCCTCAAACCTAAAGTAAAAGTTTAACCAGCCTAAGCCGGTTACTATGGCTGCTGCCACTAATGGCAAGCGGTAATCAAACGTTACCAGCACACCGGCAATAATAGGAGGGATAGTAAAAGCAATGGAGGCTATCGATTGCTGTATGCCCAGTATTTCGCCCTGCGTATCGCGGGTGGCCAATGCAGATACTATACTGGTTTGATTGGGTTGTGTAAGCCCCTGAAAGATGGCAATAAACGGATTGATGATTAGCAGCATCCACCATTGATTGGGCAGCAGTATTACAAATATGGTTACCGAAAGACCCAGCAACGAAACCCGCAGCACCTGCGGTGCGCTAAACTTATTGGCCACTTTGCGTATAATAAAACCCTGTGTAACGGCAATCCATAAACCTATGTAGGCAAATATCCAACCTATATGCTCCTGGTCGAACCCGAATTTTTTAATTAGAAATACCTGATTAAACTGCATAAAAAAGCTGAAGCCAAATGCTTGTAAAAAAACAGATAGCAATATCACCCTCATGTTTACCATACCAAAGGCGCGGCGAAGGTTGTTTATGCCGGTAAGCAGCGATACTTTGCCGGTAGCACTTGGTTTAAAAGTTTCCGGGAACTGTTTTTTTACATAGTAAATATTTACCAGCGCTAAAAAGGCCGTAAACCAAAGGGGCGTACTGTAATCAAAAAAACGGCAATACTTGGGGGTAGCCAGTATGCCGCCTATAGCGGGGCCGAGTATAAAGCCCATACCAAAAGCCATACCTATTATGCCAAAGTTTTTGGTCCGCTCTTCGGGTTTCGATATATCTGCAAGTGCAGCGGTTACTATGCTAATGTTACCACCCATAAAACCGGGCAGGGCTCGGGCAACAAACAGCAGCCAAAGTATTTGGTAGTGTATAGCCAGGGCGAACAACACGTAACCTATAAAGGTGCCTACCAGCGAAATTTGCAGTATCTTTTTACGGCCATGCTTATCGGCCAGGGTGCCTAATATGGGTGCCCCAAAAAACTGAAAGAAAGGGAATGTAGCAGTAAGAAAACCATAGATTAAGTTACGGGTAGCCTCGGTCATTTCGGGCGGCATCATACCATGCTCGTTTTCTATAACCAGCGGTGCAAAAATGGGAATGATAATGCCAACACCCAGCAGGTCGATAAAAACGGTAATGAATACTGCCACCAGGGGGTGCAGTTTCTTTTTAGCTTGCATTAAACGAAGAAAGGGAAATTTGGCAGCGCGAACGACATAAAAATGCACATTCGCTACTCAATTCTAAAATCGCCGTGGCCTTTATAATACAGCGAATCGCTGGCGGTATAGAAGCCATAGTAAAACCGGTAGTTCTCATTTGCATGAAAGGCGGTAAGCCCCCTAAAGTCGTAGCCGGTTACTATTTGGCCACCGGTAAATTTGCGTGCCGTGTAGTAAACTATTTGCTGCTCGTTATTAATACAAACCAGGCGCATTTTGCAGTTGCGCTGTGTGTTTATGCCTACAAATACCAGCCCGTTATTAGGGTTGGGGCAAGCCGGCGAAACCTCTACCCAGCCCGATACGCTATCACCGCTGGGTATACTATCTCTAAACTTTAAAAAGCCTTCCTCCTGCACCGACCATGTTTTATCGTAGGTCCAGTCGAAAGGGTCTATGGCCCCACTAGTATCGCACGAAGCATCCATTTCAGTAATCAGCTCAAAATCCGAAAAAACAGATTTATCTTTTTTACACGAAGAAAAACCGGTGCTAAGCAAGGCGAGTAATAGCAGGTAGTAAAAAGCTTTCATCTACATTTTTTTGCTTTCCTGCTGCGGGGTGGTTTTCTTTTTTACAAAACCGGCGGTGTTAACCGATAGCGTAAAATTATGCATGGTAGCACCCTGCGCCATTGGTTGAAAGCCATAACCAAAATCGAATTGGCGGATGTGCAGGCCCAAACCTACCGATATACCCGGCACACCACGGCGGGTAGCCAGTTTAAGTTCCTGCTGGCGCTGGTGGTTGTAGGCTATATCCAACCGCACTACCTTTTTAATATTAAACTCTACCCCAATAATTATATGGCGGAACAGGTTATCGGCAATATACTTTTTAGGTTTCTGGTCGCTAGAGTCGGTAAACAGGTTATCCTGCTGTTGGTCGGCGGGGTTATCGTAGCGAATGTTCCAGCGGTATAAATCGTGGAAGGTAAAGTGGAAGCGAAACGGCACATTTTTAAACCCGAACGATAAGCCGGCCTGTAAATCAAAGGGCATAGGTTCGCGCACGCCTTTGTTGTAGGCTTTAAACTGACCGCCAATATTTTTAGCCACTATACTGGCCGTTACGTTGTGGGCCGTATCGTTTACCATTACGGCAAGGTCGGTTACCATACCCACCGAACTGTAAGGCCCCAGCTGCGAGTAAATAAATTTTGCATTTAAGCCCGCCGAAAATATTTTACCAAACTGGTAGCCGTAGCCAGCGTAAATATTCATTTCGCCGGCGTTAAAGTTACCCAGTATGTTGGCCGCCTCGTCGGTCTCTTTAAACCGCCCATAAGCTATGTATTGCAAGCCAAAGCCAAAGGTGCCCGGTATTTTAAACTTGCGGGCATAGCTAACGTTGCCAAAGTTTACCCGGCCGGGATATACCACGCTACCAAAGGCAACATGCTTATCCATTTTAGGGTTAAGTGCCGCCGGGTTCGATAGTTGTATACTTAAATCATGGTCCAGGATAGAAACGTTGGTGCCGCCCAACGCCGTGATACGGGCAGATGGAGAAAGCGCTAAAAACTCATACGTGTTTTCGCCGCCAATTTGTGCGTAGGTAAACTTAGCAAAGGCCAGTAATGCAATTATCAAATACTTATTCTTCAACCGTAGTTATTTTGGATGCTAATAAACGCAATGCTATTGAAATTATTTTGCACTAAACAAAAAAGCCGCTCCAAAGATGTTTTGGGGCGGCTTTTGGGGTTTAGTCATCGGATGAATTTTCTATTCGAAAAACGTTTAATCCGGATTTCACCTACTTCTTTTCATTATTCATCCGATGACTTCTATTACTTTTTAGGGGCTGTAGTGGTAGTAGCAGGTTTAGTGCCGGTGGTTGCAGGTGCTGCACCGGTTTTCTTTTTACCTAAGTTTTCTAAATTACCTTTAGCCAGCACAAAATCGGGATAAAGTTCAAGAGCTTTGGTAAAGTTTTGCTTGGCAGCTTCTTCCTGGTTCAGTTCGATAGCGCAAATGCCTTTTACGTTAAAAGCGGCAGCCTTCATAGGCACCTCTTGCGAACCCTGCTGCAAACGGATGTTCACTTTTTGTTTTTCCGACTCAGGGTTAGATATAATCTGGTCTAACGATGCTACGCACTCGCCATATCTTTTAAGCTGGTATTGCAGGGTAGCCTGTTGGTATAAATAGAATACCGACTTTTCGGCAGCATATAATTTTTCGTAGTCGGCCAAAGCTTCCTTAACCAAACCTAAGTTTTGTTTGCTTACGGCAACCAGTTCTAATATGTCGTTGCGCTTAGGGTCGGCTTTAACAATTTCTTCGCCTATCAGGTAAGCCTGGGCATATCTTTCGCCTGCAAAATACAGCAGTGCTAACGAGTCGTTCAGGTCTGTTCTTTCGGGTTTAAGGGCCTGCATATTATAAAGGGCAATAGTTGCCGCCTGTAAATCGTAGTTTTTTAAAGCCGTTTTATAAACGCGGCTTTGAATTTCAAACGCATCCTGCGCCACTAATAAGCCACTGCCCAGTATAAGTGCAAACAGAGAAGTAAAAATGAGTTTCTTCATATTTGTTTTATTGATTTATATGTCCAAATGTATAAGAATATTGTAAAGAAGCTATTTCGTGTTTAAAAATTTTGTCATTTGCTGTTGTGTTTCCAGGGCACTGGCCCTTGCCACCTCCGCAAAATCTTCACCCTTGCCGGCGTAAATTATCTGCCGGGCCGAGTTGATTAAAAGGCCGCAATCTTTATTCATTCCGTTTTCGCAAATCTTTTGCATATCGCCGCCTTGCGCACCTACACCGGGCACCAGGTAAAAATAATCGGGGGCCAGTGCACGTATGTTTTTAAACTCTTCGGGGTGGGTAGCACCTACTACAAACATTAGCTGCTCGGGCGTGGCCCATTTTTGCGCCTGTTTAATTACGCGTTCATACAATTTGCCTTCCGGGGTTTCTAAAAACTGAAAATCGGCGCTTCCCTTATTGCTGGTAAGGCCCAGCAGAATCACCCATTTATCTTTGTAGCCCAAAAAGGGGGTTACAGAATCCTCACCCATGTAAGGGGCCACGGTTACTGAATCGAAATTGAAATACTCAAAAAACGCTTTGGCATACATTTTAGAGGTGTTGCCAATGTCACCGCGCTTAGCATCGGCAATGGTAAACAGGCCGTCTTTATACTTATCCAGGTAGCGCATGGTTTTTTCGAGGCTTTGCCAGCCTTTAAGCCCCATACTTTCGTAAAAAGCCAGGTTAGGTTTATAACCTACGGCAATATCGTGGGTGGCATCTATTATAGCCTTATTAAACTCAAAAATGGGGTCCTCGTATTTTAGCAGGTGTTTAGGTATCAGTTCAAGGTCGGTATCCAGCCCTACACACAAAAACGATTGTTTTTGCTTTATTACGCCTATTAGCTCGCTTTTATTCATGGCCGCGAAAGTAATAAAATACAAACCCATCCTAAATCCTTCCCTAAAGGGGAAGGACTT
The DNA here is from genome assembly GCA_044228435.1 of Chitinophagales bacterium. Taxonomy (GTDB): domain Bacteria; phylum Bacteroidota; class Bacteroidia; order Chitinophagales; family LD1; genus Bog-950. The sequence continues at coordinate 127,580 of JBGAUW010000007.1, read as the reverse complement.
TAACAGCCGGTTTAGGGCTTATAGTTCGAGTTTACGGGCTTTCCTTTCTGTAGGAAAGGGAAGCTGCCGAAGGCTGATGGGATAAGCCCGGTATTGGCTTTCTCCACAGCTGTCTAAATTCTCTTCTGCATATTTCCCGTATCCAATTATTTTTGGCACAGCCACCAGTATCACTTTAAAACAACCGGGCATGAAGAGTAGCTATATTTTTATTTTGTTTCTGTGCATTTCGTTAGCAGCCAGCGCCGCAAAAGATTACGTTAAAAAAGGCGATAAGTATATGCAGGCCTTTAAGTTTGAAAAGGCTGCGGCCATGTATAAAAAGGCCGCCGATGCCGATGCTAACAACGTGGTTGCCTGGGAAAAACTGGGCCGCGCCTTTGTGCTTAGCGGCGATAACACCAGCGCCGAAGCTATTTATAAAACCCTTAGCGATAACCCTGCCGCAACGCCTATTAACAAGTTTTACTATGCTCAACAATTGCGCCTGGCCGGCAAGTACGACGAGGCCGGAGCCGCTTACAAAGCTTATGCTGCCGCCCAACCTAACGACCCGCGGGCCATTGAGTTTAAAAGCTTTTCGGATGATGTAAAGCCTCTAACAGCTGATAAAAAGAGCTACGAACTATACATTCTGCCCGATAACTCCGATGCCTCTGAAATTGGCCCTGCCTACAATGCAGGCACCCTGGTGTTTGCCAGTAACCGCGGGCACGGGCAGGGTGTAGCCACCGTAGATTTTTGGACCGGCCGTGGCTATTACGATTTATATGAACAGCGCAGCGCCGGTGCAGGCGATTCGGTAGTGCCTGCTAAACTTAAGGGCAAGGTTAACCGCCGCTTTAACGATGGACCCGCCACCTTTACCCGCGATGGTAAAGAAATGATTTATACCAGCGCCAACTACAAGGCAAAAAGTAAAGATGGTTACCGCAAACTGGGCCTATACCATGCCGATTACGACTTTAATAAAAAGAAATGGATAAACATTAAACCGCTATCGTTTAACAACAGCGAGTATAATGTTACGCACCCATCGTTGAGCAAAGATGGCACCCGCCTTTTCTTTGTAAGCGATATGCCCGGCACTATTGGCGAAACCGATATTTACGTTAGCGTAAAAAATGGCAGCAGCTGGGAGCAACCGGTTAACCTGGGTAAAGAGGTCAATACCAGCGGCACCGAAATGTTTCCGTTTATAGCCGATGATGGCACCTTGTTTTTTTCGAGCGATAGCCGCGTAGGGCTTGGCGGGTTGGATATTTATTCAGCCACCTTAAACGGCAACAAATGGGGCAACGTGCAAAACCTGGGCGCCGGTGCCAACTCGGTGGGCGACGACCTTGGTTACGTTAGTGACGAAACCGGCCGCAACGGCTTTATAGTAAGCGAACGTGCCGGCGGGGTAGGCGGAGATGATATTTATAAATTTAAACGCTTTACCGAACCGGTATGTGGTACAGTAGCCGATGCCAAAAGCAAAAGCATAGTAGAGGGCGCCTTAATTGTAGCCACCTCTACCACCGGCGACCAGCATAAAATACCTACCGATAGCAAGGGCAATTTTTGCCTTAACCTGCAGCCCGGGCAGGAGTATAGGTTTGAGGCTATTAAAGATGGCTATGCCGGCGACACCAGCACCATGTATGTAAACCAAGCCCGCAACGCGCGCAAAATTATAAACCTTACCCCACGCGGTGGCATTGACCTGATAGTTGACGTATCTGATAAGGATGGCCTTATGGTAGATGGAGCCACGGCTTTTATTGTAAATAAAAAGACCGGCGAAACCATTAAGCAAAAAACCGACAGCACCGGTAAACTTAAGTTCGATTTGTATAAAGACCAGGAGTATGAGTTGCGCGTAGCCAAAAAGGGCCGCGATGGAGCTTATACCAAGTTTGTAAAAACCATTAGCACCATGGGTTTTACCACTTCGCAAAAGCTGACAGAGACGGCTGAGCTTGATTTTAAAGATGGAATATCCTTCGACCTGCCTAACGTTTACTTTGATTACAACAGCGCTGTTATTAAGCCGGAGGCAGCTAAGGAACTTGATAAGGTAGCCGATGTAATGAAGAAATTCCCCGAGGTGCAAATTGAGCTAAGCGCCCATACCGATAGCCGTGGTAAGGCACAAATCAATATGGTATTATCGGCCCAACGAGCCAAAGGCTGTGTAGATTACCTGCAAAGCAAAGGCGTGGATATAACCCATATTATAGCCATTGGCGAGGGCGAAGGCAAACCCCGCAACCGCTGTGTAGATGAAGTAGAACCGCCTTGCAACGATAAAGAACACGCCATCAACCGCCGCACCGAGTTTAAGGTGGTGAAGTTTGATTAAAGGACAGAAAAAGTAAAATTGACAGCTATGCGTTTATCAATATTTATGGTAGCTGTAGTTTTGAGTCTGCCATCGTGCAAGTTTTTAAATTTTGCTGATGAGGCCAATACAAAGTTTGCCGACCAGCATTTTAAAACAGCGGTGGCACAAATTGAACTTTATAATAGGCGTTACGGGCACTACCCGGAAAGCTTAGATAGCTTAACTTATTTAGGCGATTGGGATGTTATGGCAATTACCGCTGTTAAGTATGAAAGTTTAGATACCGGCTATAGCCTTGATGCTGACTTTGGTATGGTAAAAGGGAAACCGTCTAACCTGAGTTATCCCGCCGATTTTTGGCAGGGATTAGGGTTAAAAAAATCGAATTTACTTAACAACAACCCACAATGAAAAAAATAACCGAGTTAACCGAAATGACCTGGCGCACTGTTCATAGCAGAGATGAGTATGGCAACCTGGTGCGTGGCACCGAAGATGTAGAAGTATATCGCTCGGTAAAGGTTGTTAGCAATGGTATTAAGTTTGTTCATTTTATGGTGGATATGATTTGTTATCAGGTTATATTATACCTGGTAGGCTACCTATTTGAGTTGCTGCAAAACTTTACCAAATTTAGCGCTTCTGTAAACTTAACCATTGGCTTGGTTACTGCTATTTTCTCTCTTTTTTTATACCCGGCATTATACTCGCTTTGTGAGTATAAGTGGCAGCGAACTCCCGCCAAGTTTCTTACCAAGGCAGTAGTTATTGATGAGTATGGTAACCGGCCCGATTTAAGAACAATTATTCTACGCTCATTTATCCGGTGGGTGCCTTTTGAGCCGCTCTCTTGCCTAGGCGAACCAAGCAGCGGCTGGCACGATAGATGGTCGAAAACCTGGGTAGTGCCTGAAGAGGAATATGTGGAGTTGAAAAGATTGCAGGCAGAGCAGCAGTTATCTAAAGGTGAATTTTGATCAAAATAAAACTAACTCAATAACATATATCATGGCTCTTAACCCCAATAGACTGATTTTTTTTCTTACACAAATTAGTAATTCTAATTACAATACATTTCGCAGTACAGTTGCACAATTGTTTGGTTATTTAGTAAGCGAAGTTAAGGACAATCCTGTTTTTGAGAAGTATGAGAATGATCGAGAAAAATGGGCAAATTGGCCACGAGAAGAAGACATTTCCTACGGAGCATTCTGGTCATTACCCGATAATTTTGAAGAGAGCAAATCTTTAGTTTATGATATTTATAGGTCTATTGCAGAAAGGGATTCTAGCTTTTCTGAATCCTTAGCAGTGAATTTGTTCAGAGAAAATTATATCGGGGATAATTTTTCAAAATTAAATACGGCGTTCTTAGGGTATTTAGAACAAGCTCTCGATGAGATTGTAAATGCCAATACAGAATTTGAGGATAATGCTCCGCGTAAAAACAATAATAAAACTGTTTTTATAATTCATGGACACGATAATCAATTAAAGGCCGATGTACAGCTATTGTTAACTAGAGCTGGTGTGGGTAATGTAGTATTACACGAACAAGCAGATAAAGGTCGGACTATTATTGATAAACTAATAAATGAAACTGAAATTGCTGGATATGCTATAGCTTTATTAACTCCTGATGATATAACCCATGTAGGCAATAATCGCGCTAGGCAGAACGTGATTCTAGAAATAGGTTATTTTTTGGGGAAATTAGGCAAAGAGAGACTGAGAATGATTGTAAAAGGTGACATTGAGATTCCCAGTGATCTCCAAGGGATTTTGTACGAAAAGTATGACTTATCTGGAGCGTGGAAAATCAAATTGTTAAAAGAATTACAAGCAGTTGGAATATATGTAGATATTCAAACTGCAATAGATAGTTTTTAAGAGATTATCATATTTATAGATTATTCTATAATTCAAATGCACCATCAACAAACCCTTACCGACTTACTAAACGATATACAGGATACCCTGCAGGCGCGGTTTGAGGGCGAGGCCTTTTGGATACACGCTACGGCCATGAATGTAAAGCGACAGCCTACCAGCCGGCGTTGCTATTTAACTTTAGAGGATTACGAAGGCAGCACTAAAACCGCCGAGGCTAAAGCTGTATTTTGGGCTAACAGCTACAGCGAAATTGAAAACTTTGAAAAAGCTACAGGCCAAAAGTTTAAAGATGGCATACAGATAATTTGCAAGGTTAGAATACGCTACCACAAAGTTTACGGGCTTAACCTGGACGTTATAGGTATCGATTTTGCTCATACGTTAGGTGTATTAGAATTAGAAAGGCAGCGCACTTTAGATAGATTATTGAAAGAAAACCCAACCACCGTGCAATTGTTTGACGGTGTTTACCGCACTTACAACAACCGGCTGCCTTTGCCGCTTCTAATTCAAAATATTGCTTTAATAACGGCACCGAACAGCGATGGGCAGCGCGATTTTTTGCAGGAGCTTACCCTAAACCGGCACCGGTATAGCTATTACGTTACGGAGTTTTTAACCACCATACAGGGCGATAACGCCCACCTGCTTATTCTGGAGCAACTGAATAAGATTAAGCAAAGCGGTCAACCCTTTGATGCGGTAGCCATTGTGCGGGGTGGTGGTTCGCAAACCGATTTTAAGTGTTTCGACGAGTATGAGCTGTGCAATGCCGTAGCCAATTTTGACATACCCATTTTTACCGGTATTGGGCACGATAGAAACCAAAGCATAGTAGACTTAATGGCCCGGGAACAGAAAACACCTACCAAGGTTGCAGCTATGCTGGTGGAGCATAACTTTGAATTTGAGAACCGCTTGATTGATTTAAAAAACCGCATAGCCGATGCCGTGCAAAGGAGTTTGCAAAATGCTAAAGACAATCTGCGCAATGCAAAGCGTATAGTAAAGCTGGCCAGCCCGCAGGCTATATTAAACCGCGGCTTTGCCATGCTAATGGTGGATGGCAAAATAGTAACCGACCCAAAACTGATTAGCGAAAATACGCAGATACAAACTGTGTTAAGAGACGAAGTAATTTACAGCGTCGTAACCGAAAAGAAGAAAAATGGAAAAAGAACTAAACTATAGCCAGGCCTACGAAAAGCTGGAGGAAGTAGTAGAACAACTGGAAGATGGCAACATACAGCTGGATACACTGGCCGAAAAAGTTAAGCAAGCCAATGAGTTAATTGCCGTTTGCGAAGCCGCCCTGCGTAAAATTGAGAAGGAGTTGGACGATACGGCCACGCTTTAGCTAAATAAAAAAGGCCCCGCAAGCTGCAGGGCCCACACACTAAACCAATACTTAACTACGGCATTAAAACCGCATCAATTACATGTATTACACCGTTGCTACCTTTTAGGTCGGTTGCAGTTACGGTAGCTTTGCCACCTTTAGCATCGGTAAGTATTACTTTTTTACCATCTAAACTTGCGGTTAATTTTTCGCCATTTACGGTAGTTAACACAGCTTTGCCTTTACCTTCTTTAATAGCGGCTACTACAGTTGCAGCATCCAGGTTACCAGCCACTACGTGGTAAGTAAGTATACCGGTAAGCGCCTTTTTCTGTTCCGGCTTCAATAAATTTTCTACAGTGCCTTTAGGCAAATTACCAAAAGCAGTGTTAGTAGGGGCAAATACAGTAAACGGACCTTTACCTTTTAAGGTAGTTACCAGGTCGGCGGCTTTAACTGCAGCTACCAGGGTGGTGTGGTCTTTAGAGCTAATGGCAATATCTACCACATCTTTAGTTTGGGCCGAGGCCGTAAGGGTAAATGCAAATACAGCAAATAACAAAATTGTCTTTTTCATTTTAAGTTTAGTTTGGTTGATTAATGCAGTATAAACACCGCACCGCCGCATAAGTTCGGCAATTAACCGCCCGTGGCTCACATTTAACCTTTGTTTAAGAATCTCTGTGAAATGCTGGATTCAACCCGTAAGGCTGGCCGTTTGGTAGATTTGCACATATCATAATTATTAAGCTCCGTAGGTGCGAACGATTTATCAGTCGCATCTACGGAGCTTATATAAACGCGGCTAATCAAAGATTACCGAACTTATGCTCTGCCTGAGTGATAATTAACCACCACTACCTTCCCGATAACCTGAAATGCTCGGCGTAGTCGCTTTTAATTTCGGCACCGTCCAGCAACCATTGCATGCTCATTTGCTTGGGTATGTTTACTTTTTCTACCCTTTTAAAGGTGCCAAACACACGGTCCCAAAAGCGGGTAGTAACGCCGTGGTTCATTTTGGGGTTATGAAAATGGTGGTAAAAGTGGTGCTTGCGTAAAATAATGAAAGGCTTGGCAACCGGCTCTTTACTGTGAAAGCGAAAGTGAGTAGCCTCGTACAAAAAATACATGCTAATAAAGCCCACTATAAATGCCGTAGCGGCAGCCACCGACGTAACCAAACTTATAAGCGCAATTAGAATTACCGCACCCGGTATTACCAACGCGGCCTTTTTATAGATAGGTGCAAAGTAATTGGACTTAGAGTGGTGCAAATGGTGCTCGGCCTTAAAAAAGTTTTTGCCTTTGTGTACATGCCCTAAAAAACGGTGTAGCATGTATTCGGTAAATGTCCAGGCGGCTACGCCCAATAGTGCAATAAGGATTAACATGCGGCTAAGTTTTTTGATTATTGAATGGAATAAAGTTAAACCGGATAGTTAGTGCAACAAAGTATTTTACACCCGTTGTTTGCGGAATGCCTGATAAACAAATTGAACCGTAGAAAAAATAACGCGGAGCGTAAAAACAAAAGGCCGCACATGGCGGCCTTCTGCTTCAATCTGTAAGATTTTAAATTACTCTATCACAATTTTCTTTACAACCGAAGAGCCTGCCGTAGTAATGCGGAATGTGTAAAGCCCGGCCGGTACGTCGCTTAAATCAATAGTGTTGTTTAGTTGAATGTGTCTTGCAGTGCGCACTAAGCGGCCATCTGCTGCATACACTTCAACATCTACCGCATTAGCCGGCAAGGCAGATAAATTAATGTTTACCACACCTGTGCTCGGGTTAGGATAGATGGATAAAGATAGTTCTCCACTTGCTTCTTCAATACCTACGCATACCACTACGGCAATATTTTCAGTAGCCGTTGCATTGCATCCGTTTACATCGGTATAGGCGTAAGTAACAGGGTGTAAGCCTGCGCCCGCGGCCGAAGGGGTAAAGGTAGTGCCCGAAACCCCGTTACCGGTAAAAGTTCCACCCGATGGTGATGCACTAAGACTAACAGCCCCGGCACTTAAGCAAAGGGTATCGGCTGCGCTAAAGGTTAGTGCAGGCAGCGTAAATATGGTAACCTCTGCCGAATCGGTAGCTGTACAATTACTTGCATTGGTAACTGTAACAATATACCTGCCCGATTGGCTAACTGAAATAGTTTGTGTGTTCTGTCCGCTGCTCCAGCTAAAGCTGTTGCCTGCGTTGGCAGCATCCAGGGTTAAAGTTCCGCCGCATTGCGTGGTATCTTCTACAAGGTCCACTACAGGCGGTGCGTTAAATGTAATATGTGCACTATCGCCACTGGCGCAGCCGGCAGGCGTAGTAACCGTAACGCTATAAGTATCTGAACTGGTAATAGTAATTGAAGATGCCGTACTGCCAGTGCTCCAGTTAATGGTATTGCCGGCGTTACCAGCATTTAGGGTTAAAGAGCCCCCGCAAAGGCTGGTATCTTCTGCAATATCCACCAAAGGCACGGGGTTAATAGTTACCTGCACCGTATCTTTGCTGGCACAACCTGCCGGCGAAGTAACGGTAACGCTATAGGTATTAGAAGTAGTAACTGTAATGAACGAAGCCGTGCTGCCAGTGCTCCACCTAAAGGTATTACCCAGGTTAGATGGCGAAAGAATAATAAAGCCGCCGCATTGCGTTCTGTCGGCACCCAGGTTTGCTACCGGGAAAGGTGCAATGTTTACCACTACGGCATCAGCATCGGTGCAACCATTGGCCGCAGTTACTGTTACTACATAAGTGCCTGATGTATCTACCGTAATTGTTTGGCTTGTTTCGGTAGTGCTCCAAAGATAGGTGCTGCCCGGGTTAGCTGCGTTAAGGGTAATTGTGCCTTCGCATTGGGTGGTATCGGTGCCCAAATTGGCTACCGGCGATACTAAAACCCTTACAGTAGCAGGTGTGCGCGTACTAGGGCACGATCCGCCCTGAAGCGTTGCTGCAAGGCCGGAATTGGTAACGCCATTGCTAGCCGGTTGGCGCGCAAAATCGCCCGCATCATCGTTGTCGCTGTTGCCGGTGCGGCTCATACTTTGGGCTGCTGGTAAACTGGTAGTGCTTAAGCCGTTGCCAATCCACTCGTTTCCAAATGTTACAGCATGGCTATTAATAGTAGTGTTAAATGTAGGTAGCGCCGACGAAGGCCACGTTAAAACTACCAAATCAACAATATTGCCATTGTTATCCAGTATCATAGCCCAACCTTCCTGGTTAGGATCCCAAAGTATGTTACTACCCCAGTATCTCGGGTTTGTGGTAGAAGAATCATTTCTGCTCAGTATTTGCCCGGCCCCAATGCTGGCAGGTAACTGCCAAAGGTCGCTGTTTACTAAGTTAATGTTGGTGTAGGAATTAGAAATGGCAACCACCCAACCGCTGGTGTTTATTGGTTGGCCCGAAAGGTTTTGAATTTCTATATTATCGTTAGCGCCTACACTAATCTCTGTAATTTTTAAACCATTTGCCCCGCCAGCCAATGCAATAGTTGTTTCGGCATAAAAGGTAGTGTCGCTATTAACGGCAACGGTTAAAGTATCGCCGGTATAAATTGGCGACCCGCCTGTAGGTGAGCTATACCATACTACTGTACCTGCGCCATCTGCCATTACGGTAGCAGTTTGGCCACTGCAAATAGTATCGTTGGTTGTTACCGGCGGAACGGCAAATACGGGCACCAGCGTATCGCTTGCCGAAGGATAAGTGCTGCAAACCAAAGCCCGGTAAATTGTGGTAACTAATGGTGTAACGGCATACACCACCGAATCGGCATTAGCACCGGTTTCATTAACCCATATGGCATTTGTGCTATCGTAACTTTGCCATTGCACAGGGCCATTAATACCATTTATGCTTAGCTGGTACGGAGAGCCTGCACAAACCTCGGCAAAAGTACTGCCAATAGTACCCACGTTAAATTCAATCTCTGCACTTACAATTGAATCGTTGGCTGAGTTTGCATCGCTTCCCTCCGAAACATTAAAGTTGAAGGTATAGGTGCCGGGCACCGACATATCGTAGCTGGTTGAAAAAACAACAACCAGGCTGGAATCAGGCAACAGGCTACCGGTATCTATAACAATAGGTGTAAAGGTTACCGGGTTTGTGCCGGATACGTTACCATTAACAGTAACCGGGTAGGCTCCAAAATCAAGCACCTGAGTATTAAAATTGCGTATGCGGATAGAAACCGTTTCGGCATTGCTGTAACAGTTAGCTTGTATGGGCGAAAGGAATCCATCTGCACCTACATCAACAGTTACCGATCCGCCCAAAAACTCATCGGCACCAATATCAGGTCGCAGTGTACTACCTGCACAGCCAGGATTAGGGCAGCGAACATCACCCTCAAAATCTTCGGTAATGCCCAAGCCTAAAGCCCCGCGGTTGTTAAGGAAAGGCGATGTAGCGTGTAAGTCGGTAAGCGACACAAAGCCGGGATTAACAGCAATTGAAGCTGAATCGCGTAGCGAGGTGGCTCTCCAACTTGCCAATGTAGCCTGGTTTGTTCCATTATAACCAAAGTAACTGGTAGGGGAGGAGGAACTTACATATACATCGTTATTATCTGATGCTAAACCGACAGGTAAGCTATTGTAATATAAGCCGTACATTGCACCGGCACCACCACGGGTAACCGATACCGCATTGTTTTTTACATCAACATTATCAAATGAGCCTAACAGGTATATACCCCTGGTATTAGTAGTGCCTGTAGCGGCTGTATTATCCAACGAAATGCTGTTGTGGTAATAGTTACTATAAAGCGAGCCCGAAACATATAAGCCATAAGCGGAGCCATTGTGGTTAATATCGTAAATAGTATTATTTGCCACCAGTATTGGATTTGCAGGCAATCCATCCGAGGAAACATCTATTCCATACACTACCCCTGTGCTGGTTAGGTTTGCACCATGCGAATTATGCACCTTGTTCTTAAGAATTTTAGTGCCCGGGTTAGTGGCGCCTGTTACATAAATAGCTTCCAGGGTGCCCGCATTGCTACGGTTAGGCCGGCTAATATCGTTACCGGTCACTTCGCAATCGGCCGTAAGGTTAAGACGTATACCGTTATTGTAAAAATCGGTAAGCAGGTTGTTTGTTAACTGGTTGTTTGTACAACCTACAGCTCCCGTGTTTCCATACATGCTAATACCATAATAAGGGCCGCCCAATGAGTCGCCCATAATATGGTTATTGGTTATTACATTATAGCTACCATTAACACCGGCACTTGCAGGCGAGGCCGGCGTGGCAGATAAGGCAATACCGCACGAATTGGTAGATGTGGTAGAGGTAACCGCGCTTAAATCAATATCGCAGTTACGTATAGTATTGTAATTAGCCCCGGCCGAAAGTAAAATACCAAAGCCGTAGGTAGCGTTGGTGCCTACAATTTTCAGGCTATCAATAGTAAAGTAATCGGACCCGTTAAGGCGCAAAACATAACGCAGCGTGGTGTTGGGCGAAAAAGACAGGGTTTCGCCGTTGCCATTAATGGTTACGGTGTTTACCGCCGAGCTACCATTAATTGATCCGAATTCAATCTGCTCGTTATAAGGGCCCGAGCCGGGCACTACATTTATTACAACAGGTCCGCAAATACCAAAGTTATTTAAATGATTTTTTACATCAGTAAAGCTTTGAAAATTACTACCACCTGTTGCAACGGCTGAATCAATAGTAAAAGTGCCGCTAAGGCCAAGGGTTATTTGCGTAAAAGCAGAATCGTTAGCACTGTTGGCATCTAACGCGTTATTAGGTAGTGCTGTTGCCGCCAGCACATCGTAAACCACACCGGCAGAATAGGTAACAGTACCTACGCTTAGCACGGTATCTTCGCCGGGCTGCAAGTTAACCGCATATACATTACCACTACCCGATGATGGAACACCATTAGCTGATGCGTAAATTACGGTGGATGTTAGAGCGGCTGCTCCGTAATTTTGTAAGGTTACAAACAAAGTATCGGTGCCTGTGCAAAATGGCGAGGTAATTGAAATTATGCCTGCATCATTCGGACTAGGTGAAAACTCAAAAGCACCGGGGTCGGGTGTTGCAGTGCGCGCATTACCTAATATGTCATCCGGAACTACCGAAAGCAAATTCTGCCCTATGTTATTAATGGAAGATGCGGCCGGCGACAGGTCTCCGGTAGCCGGTGAAGTGAATAATGGGTTCACTTCGGCAGAATTTAAATCCAGTGCCGAGGTGGCTATCCAATCGCCTAAATTTATTTGCGGACTACCGTTATAGCCAAAATAGTCGGCCGTAGTAGCTGCACGAACATATACATCATTAAAATCAGAGGCTAGCTCATCGGGCAGCGTAGTGTAATAAAGCCCATACATAGCACCCGTTCCTCCGCGGGTAATAAATACAATGTTGTTCTTTATATTAATACTGTCGCTTGTGCCCAATAAGTAAATGCCGCGAACATTGCTGCCGCCGGTAGCAGCTGTATTATCCAGCACCACTGTATTATGGTAGTAATTAGAATAGAACGAACCGTTTATATAAATGGGATAGTCGATACCGTTATGCACTATATCGTAAATGGCATTATTAGCTACCATTATATCCTGCTGCGACCCTGCACCATCGCTGCTTATATCAATACCGGTAAAGGTGCCCGTGCTTACAGGTAAAGCCCCATATACATTGTGTATCCGGTTCTTGGTTATTTTGGTTTTAGGATTGGTTAAGCCCGTAACCGAAATTCCATCAACCGCTGTGCCTACAGTAATTGTTGGGCGGGTAATGTCGTTTTCGTTTACCTCGCTTGATGAAGTTAGATTAAGGCGAATTGCAGTATTGTAAAAATCGGTAATCATATTTCCGGTAACTACATTGCCGCTGCAACCTGTAGCTCCGGTTGTTCCAAACAAGGTAATACCGTAGTATGGGCCACCATTAGTACCGCCTTTAATTTTGTTATTAATAATGCGGTTAAAATTGGCAGTAGTACCACCCGTAGCCGGTGAGGTTACCGAAGCCGATGCGCAAATACCGCACGAGTTGGTAGTGCCTGTTGAGGTTATAGCGCTTAAATCAATCTCGCAATTTCGGATGATGTTATTATCGGCATTGGTGGATAAGAGAATACCAAAGCCATACGTTGGATCGTTGCCGGCAATTCTTAAGCTATCAACGGTCATATAATCGGTGCCGTTTAAGCGCAACACATATTTAAGGGCAGAGGTTGGGCTAAAGGCCAATGTTTCGCCATTGCCATTAATGGTAATTGTATTTACCGACGATGCTCCTGCAATCTGGTTAAAACTTATTTGTTCGTTATAAGGCCCTGAACCTGTTACTACGTTAACAACCACTGGTCCGCATACCCCCGCAGTGTTTAATGCGGTTTCTAAATCTGAAAAACTTTGAAAGTTTAAACCACCTGTAACTACTGCCGAATTAAGGGTATAAGTTCCGGTAAGGGCAAGGCCAACATTTATAGTAATTGTATCGTTTGGCGTATTGGCATCGGCAGCGCCATTGGGTAGCGATGAAAATGCAGTAACGGTATAATTAGTTCCGGCCACAAAAGTGGCTGTGCCCATACTAATTATTGCGCTACCGGCGGCAGGCACATTTACGGCGAAAGTGTTACCACTAAAAGCTGTAGGTATACCATTTACCTGGGTATAAATTTTTACTGAGGTAATAGTAGTGGCCCCATAGTTTTGTAAGGTTACGTAAACAGAATCAGTGCCGGGGCAGTTACTTACGCTAATATTGCTTATACCTGCATCGGTAGCTGTTACGTCAAATTCATAAGCTCCTATATCGGGTGTGGTAAGGCTTCTCGTTTGGCCGTTTATATCATCTGTTATACCCACTGGTATTCCCTTATTATTAAGGGTGCTGCTGCTGGGCGAAAAATTATTGTTAAGCGGGCTTGTAAACTGCGGATTAATGGCCAGTGAGTTAGTATCGTTTTGTACACCTGCAATCCACAATGGCAGGGTAGCGTAACCGGTACCGTTATAGTGTCCAATTTCGTTAAGGCCGGCACCACTTATATAATAGTTATTGTAATCGGCAGTAAAGGTACCTGCAACATCAAAGTAAAGCCCCTGGCTTTCGCCACCGCCTGCACGGGTTATAGCAATAAGGTTGTTGTTAAACACAAGTCCGGTAGCCGCCGTGGTTTGATGATAAAAGCCACGTGCCCCGCAGGTGGTACAAGTAGAGGCTGCATCATCAAGCACAATAGTATTGTGGTAGTGCGTTACGTAGTTACTTCCGTTATTAAAAATACCATTGTGGTTACCATTGCCATTAAAATTGTAAACAAGGTTATTTACTACCAGGTTCTCGCTGCCCAAAACGGCATCGCAACCGGTAAAATAAACACCAAACGCAGCAGATGTGCTGGCAGTGTTTCCATCAAAAGGGTTATGTAACTTGTTTTTGGAAACAATGCAGCTTTGGCTGGCACCTGTAAAGTAAATACCATTAAAGGTAGAAGGGTTGCCCCGCACCGGCCGGCTGATATCGTTGCCCTCTACAAGTGCATTAAGGTTACCGTTTAAGTAAATACCTGTAAGGTAAAAATCTTGCACAACATTGCTGGTTACGCGGTTACCCGTAATAGTATTAGTGCTGCCATTGGCTACCAGCGTAATGCCGTAGTATCCGCCTAAAACGGTGTTACCGGTAAACGTATTATAATCACAGTTGGTGGCCCCGGTGCCCACTGCCGAGGTAGCAGAGCTGCTTACCGAAATACCTGCGTAATTGGTAGAGGTTGCGGTGTTTACTACCTCAATACGGCAATTACTTATAGTATTTGAGTCGGCCCCGTTTAATAGTTGAACGCCAAAACCATACGTACCAGTAGCGCCTATAATCAAACTATCTACAGTAATATGGTCGGCGCCGTTAAGTTTAATCGTAGCACGCTCATTGGTGTTGGTAGCATTAAACGAAAGCGTTTCGCCATTGCCATTAATGGTAATAGTGTTAACCGCCGAGGCTCCTAAAATTGGGTTAAAAATTACCTGCTCGTCATAAGGGCCCGAAAGCGGTGCTACATTAGCTACCACAGGTCCGCATACACCGTAGGCAGTTAAGTCGGCAACAAAATCTGTAAAGTTTTGGTAGTTGGTTCCACCGGTAACTAAGTTAGTATCTATTGTATAGGTGCCGCTAAGCCCTGTGCGTAAACCATTTAAGTTTAGCGTATCGTTTCCGGCCGAGCCATCAACAGCACCGTTTACCGAATCAATAGCTGCTTGTATATTATATATGGTGCCTGCAACAAAAGTAAAGTTACCAAGGGTAATATCAGTATTTGCAATAGGGTCGAGTGTGCCACTATACACGTATGGGGTCTGGCTTATACCGTTTACGGTCCAGTTTATGCGGGCGCTTGTAATAGTGTCGGTGCCGTAATTTGCAAGCCGAACAATAACATCGCTGGTGCCGGGGCAAATAAAACCCGCAGGTGCCACATATTGAGTTAACGCGCCATCTAAAGCAACGCCCGATGAGAATGTTATTTGAATGAAGGGCCTGCGGTTATCAATTGGACTAATTGAGTTAGTGGTAGCTGATAGTGTAGCCGTGCCTGCAAGGGTTGTATTGCCAGTGCCGTAAATACGGTCGGGCACGGTAGACCAGAGCCAATCAAAAGCTGCTGTTGACGGATTGCCGCTAACCGCGGTAATATCCCATTCAGTAGAAATCTCTAACGAGCCACCGGTATAAATAAATGAAGTGCTAAGCGGAAAGTTGATATAGTTAGGGGCAGCTGTGTTGGGTATAACCTGTGTAAGGTTTTCGTAAACCAGCGTTGTACCGCTATTTAAATTGGCCCACGTTTCGCTTGCGTTGCTAAATGAGGTATCGGAAGATGTTCGCATGTAAATACGAAAAATCCCCCCGGCACCATTGGTAGTTGCCGTATTGTTTTTTACCCAACCCAGTTGAGAAATTACCGAACCGGGAGTTATGCCTGCGGCGGCCAATTCACTTTGGGTGTATAAATAGGTATACCTGCTGGCATCGTATCCGCTTGATGCCGAGGACCGGTAAATTGGCCCAGCATTATATGCCGGCGTACCCACAGTGCCGGTATTAATTACAACAGTAGTTTGAGCGAATGAAGAAAAAACAAAACAACACAGACACACGAGAGTAGAGACTAGTCTTCCCATAATCATTGATTTAGCAGTTTAAAAAAAAGAACAGTATTTGTGTGGGTGTTATGCGAAATTAAGAACCTTTAAACAAAATAAAGCTTGTAGGTGGCTTATTCCGGTTTTAATAATATAAAATCGTTTTATCGCTTTATATAACATAAGTTACGGGCTGATTATCAGTAGATAGCATTTTTTTTAGTTTATGTTATTTAACATTAACAAAGTGCAATGTCACTGTTTGCCATGCATGGTAATGCTATGAATACAAACCGAAATGTTATTGAGGGGATTAATGGTTTACAATAAGCTTTCTGGTATAGCTTAGACCATTGTTGGTTACTGTTACAAAATAAATTCCATCCGGCAAATTGGTTGATAGAGCCGGTGTATTTGTTTGTGGCCACAAATTGCACATAAGCCTACCTTCCACATTTCGAATAGTTATTATGGCACCGCTCATTTGTTGTGTAGTTAATATATTAACCCTGCCGCTGGAAGGATTAGGATAAATAATGAAGTTGTTACTATTTAATGTTTTTGTACCCAGGGGCTGAGAAGAGGCTATGTTGGATAAAATTGTAGATGCGCTTCGTGTGGGGATGCAACTAAACGGAAAATTTCCTTCTATACGGTATAGGGCGTTAGTGTGGTTTTCAAAATCAATGTCGGTGTATGCGTATTGCGTTCCGGGCACAGAGGCAAGCAACACCCAGTTACCATCGCCCAGCGAATCGCGATAAATATTGTAGGTTGTAACAGGAGAGGAGCTGCCAATGGAATAAGCCGTCCAGATTAAATTGCCTCCACCTGAGTATTGCAAATAGAGTGTATTATGAAAATCACTAAGAGCACCTTCTCTCCCTGCCGTATCCAGCACCGACATTTTGTAGCGATAAGCCATGGTGCGGGGTTTGGCATCGTAATCGTGATATTCGCTTAGTGAATCGTGGTGGACCGAGGCGATTAAAAGGTACTGATTAGTCGAAACCTCGCGATAAATTCGAAAACTATCGGTGGCAGCTTTATCACTTTTTTCCCAAATTACAATACAGTGCGTGGATGCCGAATCGGTAGTTACTTTGCATATATCCTGCCTTGGGATGTATGGCGGTGTTGATATTGTTACCGAATCGAAATTTACACCCAAAGCATAAATTTTTCCCGTAAGGTAATTGTATTGAAAATTTGTAATCACCTGGTTTAGGCTAAAAATGGAATCGACGTTAAACATGGTATCGCCTGAGGAAACAACATTGGCACTTACCAGCAAAGGGGTGGCGGTTAAGTTAGGCTGGAACTGATACAGATACCGGCTATTGGTAGCATCGAACGACCATGGATAAAACCGGGTGCTTAAATACATTGGGTCGATAATGCGGGAATACAATTCGGTTAGCTGCCCGGTAGTTATATTTATTTCTATAACAACCACCGCATCCTGACCTATCTCTAACGACCTTACAACGGCAAGAAGCCGGTCGTTTAAATCATCAAATTGCATATCGCCCACCAGGCTGTATTCGTATCCGCCAAATATCAAAGGTTGCGTGCTCTTAAATTGTAAGTCGAGCGAATCCTGATGGCCGGTAACAGGGTCAACGGCATACAGAAAAGTATCCTCTGCATTTATATAATAGTAAACTTCGCGGGTGTGGCTGTAAGCTGTAACTTTAGGTCCGCCCGTTTTTACCGCCGTAATTTGACCAATGGCACCGGTTTGCAAATTGCAACGCACAAGATTTGCCCCCGCACTATCGGTGTATATACCTACAAGCTCGCCCAAAGTGTCGGCGTAATGGAATTCATTAAAGGCCGATGCCAATCCCTGGGCATTTATAAAATTAACTGGGGTGCTATAGACAAGGCCGGCGGTATTTAAATCTACCGTTTTTAGTTCAAAAGCTCCGGAGCCGCTTTTGCCTATAAAAGTGTAAAAATCTCTTTCGGGGGCAATGGCCGACCTGGCTGATGCATGCAAGATTTGTTGATTCATTCCAAAAAGTGAATCAGCGCCAACTATTGGCCCAATGGTTGAATGCGCCCCTGTTAGTGAATTAAACGTGGTTAATTGTAACGACGCCTGCTGAGCTTCGGCCTTGCTTAAAATTAAAAACAGAATTAGTGTGCCGCATTGTATTAGTGTTCTCATGCAGTGATGTTGTTTATCTAAACAATCTAAATGTAATGGTATATCGCGCAGTTAAGAAATAATTGGGCTGAATAAATTCAAACCCTTTTACGCCATAATTTATATTATGTATAGTAATGTATAGAAAAGAAAGGGAGCATAAACTCCCTATTCTCTTTATTTTTTACTGCATTTTCATCTTTATCTGCTTGTAACTCCTTTCTATGCTGGCATCCTTAGGGTCAAGCTCGTGGGCCTTCTCTATATACGGGAATCCCTTTTTGTATATCTCAGCTGTTTGCGCTTTTAATGCTATATACTTTTTATTGTCGGCTTCCGAGCTTCCCAACTTATTCATTTGCTCAATCAATGGTGCCGCCTCATCTATGTAAGCCTTTCCTATATTGTTATTCGCCGTAACGTTGTTTGGGTTAATTGACAACGCTGTTAAATACGATGCAATTACCGAATCTTTCTTTCCCATTTTATCATATGCCAGGCCTTTAATTACGTAAGCCTCGGCATTTTTAGGGTCCGATTCAATCAAGGCGTTTACGTAATTCAAAGCTCCCGGAAAGTCGTCCTTAACCAAAAACATATTAATCTTCTCGCTCAGTAACGATGCATCTTTAGGGTATTTAGCCAAACCATCATTAATTAAGGCGGTTACGCGTTCTTCGTTAGCCGTTTTGTTAGCCGCCAGCGAACCATCGGCAATTGCCTTTTTAGTAATGTAAATCAAATACTTAATGTTGGCCACAGAATCCGGCTGAAGCTTGTAAAGCTCCTCCATATAATCCTGAGCTACCTTTACGTTCGCTGCATTATCGTAGCTGCTAACGGCATTTTTTAAAGATGCAAACGTATTTACGCTTATATTGCCTTTGTGGGCCGATATAACGGTGTTTAGTTCTTTTACCAGGTAAAAATATTGGCCGGCAAGCACATAGTTGCGCGACTGGAAAGCATCGGCAGCCTGATTATAAAGGTTTACAGCTAAGCCGTTTGCATAGCGGTTGGCATCTTCCCAATCTTTAAATTTAGGGTCGTTAATTTCGCCCAGCTTTTTAAAGGCATTGGCAGCCTCCACACCCGCTTGCGGGTATTTTCCTCTTACTACAGAATCCTGAAAAGCAAGAGTATATAGCTGTCCACGATAATACCAGGTTTTCCATTTGCCAATAGTGCTCTCGTTGGTAGCAGCCAGGTCGGCACATTTAATACCGCCTTCCAAATCAGCCGGGCCTCCGCCGCTGTTGTAGGTGTTCATGGCATTCCATACGCAAATGTTGTTACCATCCTGCGCGTTAGCCATTTGCAAAGCAATAATTGCTGTTATAATGGTTACTAATTTCTTCATGTTTAATGTGTGGTTTGTTAATTTAATTGTCTGCCAATATCTAAACTGATGCCCAAATATATAAAGTCCATAAAAATTACAATTCTGTAACAAAATTAGTCATCGGATGAATTCTGCTACAAAAACGGGAAAATTTGGTTTTAACCTTATTTACCTGGTAACTCATCCGATGACATCTCTAAATTACTCAACAACTGGTCCGTCCGTCGGTTCAGGGTTCGGTGCATCGGTAGGTCCGTCTGCTACTGTGCCCGAATCATCCGTTTTACCCAATTCGCCATCCTCTTCCGGGTTATAGCTTAACTTGCCATTTTCAATTTTGGCTACAGCCGCTATCTGGTCTTTTTCGTTCAGTTTAATTACCCTTACCCCCTGTGCTGCACGGCCCATGGTGCGTAGTTGTTCAACCGCCAACCGGATAGCAATACCCGATTTATTGATAATCATAACATGGTCATTATCAGTTACATTTAGTATGGCAATTAAATAACCGGTTTTATCGGTTACGTTAAGGGTTTTCACACCCTTTCCACCCCGGTTTGTAATGCGGTAAATCTCTTCGCCGGTTTCAGGGTCGTTCAGGTAACTGCGTTTTCCGTAGCCCTTTTGGCTTAACACCATTATGGTCTCATCCTTGTTTTCGGGGTTAACAGTTACCATTCCTATAATCTCATCGTCCTCACCATCCAGGGTTACACCACGCACGCCCACACTGTTACGGCCTACGGCGCGCACGGTACTTTCGTTAAAGCGGATGGCTTTACCAGCCTTGGTGGCAATTACTATCTCGCTCTTTCCGTTGGTCATACTCACCTGCACCAGTTCATCGCCCTCGCGAATTTCGATAGCATTAACACCGCCAGCCCTTACATTGCTGTAAGCGCCAAGAGTAGTTTTTTTAATGGTGCCATCTTTGGTGCAGAATATAATGCTGTGGTTTTCAAGGTATTCTTCATCTTTCAGGTTCTGCACCGGTATGTAGGCCATAATCTTATCCTCCTTCGGAATGCTGATAAGGTTTTGAATTGCACGGCCCTTGCCCGTCTTCTCTCCCTCCGGAATTTCGTAAACCTTCAGCCAGAAACAACGGCCCAGCTGGGTAAAGAACAGAATGTAGTTGTGGTTGGTAGCCAGGAACATATGCTCTATAAAATCCTCATCGCGGGCGGCGCTGCCTTTGCTGCCACGGCCACCACGGTTTTGGGTTTTATATTCGGCTGATGGTGTGCGTTTTATGTAGCCCATGTGCGAAATGGTAACTACCACTTCATCATTGGCTATCAGGTCTTCCATATTAAAGTCGCCGGCGGCATACTCTATATTCGTGCGGCGCTCATCGCCATAGCGGGCGCGAACTTCTAAGGTTTCATCTTTAATAATGGTCATTCGCAAAGGCTCTTCGGCTAATACACGCTTTAACCACTCAATGGTTTTCATCAATTCGGTGTATTCTTCGCGTATTTTGTCTCTTTCCAGTCCGGTTAAGCGCTGTAAACGCATTTCCAGTATGGCTTTGGCCTGTATTTCGCTCAAACCAAAGTTGCTCATTAAGCCCGTTTTGGCTACATCGGCATCGGCCGAAGCGCGGATAAGCTTAATTACTTCGTCCAAGTGGTCGAGAGCAATGAGCAAGCCTTCTAATATGTGGGCTCTCTCTTCTGCTTTGCGCAGCTCCCAGGTGGTGCGGCGAATGATAACTTCCTGGCGGAACTCTACGAAATACTTAATAAAGTCCTTAAGGTTCAATATTTTAGGTATGCCATTTACAATGGCTACGTTATTTACCCCAAACGATGTTTGCAGCGAGGTAAGAGCAAAAAGCTGGTTTAACACTACGTTGCTGATAGCATCGCGTTTCAACTCAATAACCACCCGGATACCGTTGCGGTCCGACTCATCGCGCACTTCGCTAATACCTTCAATCTTCTTTTCGTCGCCCAGTTCGGCAATCTTTCTAACCAGGTCGCTCTTTACTACCTGGTAAGGCACTTCGCTAATAATTATCCATTCGCGACCGTTATCCTGCACTTCAATCTCGGCTTTACCACGCAAAACCACGCGGCCACGGCCCGTCATAAACGCCTGTCTTACCCCCTCATAACCGTATATAGTGCCCCCTGTTGGAAAGTCGGGCGCCTTTATAACAGTCATTAATTCTTCAATCGTTACATCTTGGTTATCAATGTATTTAATCACTCCATCAACAACTTCCGTTAAGTTGTGGGGCAGCATGTTGGTAGCCATACCTACGGCAATACCGCTGGCTCCATTTACCAACAGGTTCGGTATTTTGCTTGGCAATACAGTCGGTTCCTCCAAACTATCGTCAAAGTTAAGGCGCATGTCCACCGTCTCTTTTTCAATATCGGCAAGCATGTCCTCAGCTATCTTTCTAAAGCGGGCCTCGGTATAACGCATAGCCGCCGGTGGGTCATCATCTATCGAACCAAAGTTACCCTGGCCATCTACCAGCGGGTAACGCAGGCTCCAGTCCTGTGCCATACGCACCATGGCATCATAAACGCTACTATCGCCATGCGGGTGATACTTACCCAGCACCTCTCCCACAATACGCGCACTTTTTTTGTGCGGCTTGTTGGGGGCCAGGCCCAGCTCGTTCATGGCATATAATACCCGGCGGTGCACAGGCTTAAGGCCATCGCGCACATCGGGTATAGCGCGGCTTACAATTACGCTCATCGAATAATCGATGTAAGCGGTCTTCATTTCCTCTTCTATATTAATAGGAATAATCCGCGGGTTATCTTGCGGGGGAATTGGGGGATTCGTTTCGTCGGCCATTGTTCAATTTCAGTTTACATGGCTAAACGTCTAAAATGTTAAAAGGAACAGGCGGTATTACCCCGTTTAGCCTTCGCACGTTTAAACTTTTAGCCAATTTTTCAATTAGCTTAATTTTAAGCGCACGAATATACATTTCCCTCCCCCCCTTTACAAGGTATGGCGAGAGTATTTTTTCCACATTTAAACGTAAAATTGCAAGTTTTGCACATTAGCGGGTAATCATTTGTTCTAATAGCGGCTGGACTGGTTCGAGCGTCCGCCCGGAACGACTTATAGCGCACCTTTTGGGGGCACGAGCGGACGGTCGCGCCAGCTTAGTAACTTCTGCAGAGTCGGCGAGGGGCAGATATCTGCGAGTGTGGTGTTGTTACAAACTTACACCAATTTCCCCAAAACTTAATGGCACGGCCCTTGTAACCTTTAGGCAAGAACTTCCGTAAACAAACATATATCGCTTTTTAAAAGCGCAGGTTAAATCCCCCTTCCGATGATAAAGGCTGGGGGATTTTTCTGTTTAGGGGCCTAACAGCCGCCATGCAACCTACCGACTTCCTAAAGGAAGGACCGCCACGCATTTTAAATGCATTTTAGCGCTTTTTTATTTAGAGCAAAACTTAAAGCCCTTGCGTTCTTACCCTTTAGGGGAAGATGCCCAACGGGCAGATGGGGTTTGTATTGGCCGTTGGCAGCCTCCGCGCAACCTACTAACTTCCTAAAGGAAGGACCGCCACGCTTTTAAATGCAGTTTAGCGCTTTACTACTAAGCTTGCGTTCTTCCCTTTAGGGAAGATGCCGAAGGCAGATGGGTTTGTATTCTCACTCCTTCAAAAACGCCGCATACGCCCATGCACGTTCCAGCGTGCGCTCGTTTATATCAAAATTTTGGGTGGTAGCTTTAACAGCTAAGGTGTAGCTTTTTAAAAGGGCATATTGCTGGCGGTAATAAGCATCCATCTTAATAAACTTTTCGCGGGTGTTGGGTCGCTTAGGTTCACGCTTATCGCGTTTGGGGGTACCAGCTTTAAGGGCTTTAGGTTTGGGAGCCTTCTTTAATTCTTTTTGGCGCTGCTCTATCCACCGCACAAACTTACCGCGCTCTATTTTAGCTTTTAAAAAACAGGCTTGTGCCACGGTGTTGTTGTAAGCTTTTTGTGCCTGCGGCAGAGCAATAAACTCAATATACTCCAGCTCCTCCCCTTCCGGCACCTGCTTTTGGTAAATAGCAAAGGCCTGCCAATAACCGGCTATGTAGTTTTGTAGTGTGTGTATGCCTTCGGTGTACTCCATTTGCTAAACAGCAAATGTAATGGCTTGCTACGCAATGGAGCTGCGTAGTGAAAGAATACAAACCCCATCTGCCTTCGGCATCTTCCCCTAAAGGGTAAGAACGCAAGAGCATTAGGGATGTAGCAAAATAATCTTGAAGAGATTTATTTAATCGATATTCCTAAGTCTACTGTAATTCCTGTTTTTCTTCAAATTAAAGATTATTGGAACTCCTAAATTAACCCTTCCTTCCATACCCATATTTATCAATAATATATCGAAGTTCCTCTATCGCTTTCTCGGGTAACATCGCCATTTGCTTTGGGTCAATCATCAAAATATCTTCAAAAGTTTCTATGCCTAATACCTTTAACTGATTAAATGTTCGAACGCTCAAGTCTATATCCTCTATAGGAGTTTTTAAAAAACTTGGTTTAGCCTGCTGATTGCCGAAATAGCTACGAGCCCGCTGCATAGAACCTAAGTCATTATCTTCCAAAGTCTGCAATCGTTTATCCATCCCGCGAACAGCATAAAGTATTTCATTCATGATATCATCTTTTGGTCTTTCTACTATCACATCCTCGCTCTTGGTATTCTTTAGAATATTCTCAAACTGCGTTTCGAATTGTGGCCAATAAGTGTCAAAAACGTTAGTCAAAATATTGGCTTTTAACGCCTGACTTTCTAATCCGTTATTAATTGAACGAATTAACTTAAACACATCGTCTTTAGAAGCTGTAGTATGATTGAACTGGGCAAGTGGGTCTTTTACATCGTTCGGTTTTAAATCAATCAAGAAAGTATAAATTCTACTCGAAGTTAACCCTTTAGCCAATGCGCCAGCTTCAAATAATATCCAAGGTTTATCTAGGTTAGATTTGGTTAAACACACGATGCCATTATGAGTATTGGACAGTTGATTTGTGATTTCTGAAAACCACAAGGAACCTCTATCAATATCCTTACTTGACTGCCACGGTTCAACAGCTTGCAGTACGCATTGAATCCATGTGCTTAACAGTTCAGCCACCTGTCTGCTCCTTTCTCCGGACCAGCTTATAAATACTTTCATTTTTTTAAGTTGTTTGACGTGACAAATATAACCGCTTTACTATATAAGCAAGGCAGGGGCAAGGTAAGCCGTAATACAAACCCAATCTGCCTTTGGCATCTTCCCCTAAAGGGTAAGAGCGCAAGGGCATTAGGGCAGGCGGACTTAAAATTATTTACTAAAACGTTATGGGAATAGGTCTCAATATCCACTTTTGGTGTGGAGAATCTGTATATTGATATTGAATTATTCTTCCCCCATTATTATGAACAGTTTGAGCATCCGCCTCCAAACACTTCCCGCTTAATTCACAAATAATGCGATATGAACCATCCTCGTTAATGAGAATTCTCCAGTGTTGATTTTTTGAATTTCTGTAGGCATTTTGTTGAATTGGGGTTTCGTTGCTAAATGATGCATTTTTTACTTCTATACACTTCCCTGTAAGTTTAGAAGAAATCGTCCAAAGACTACCAAATCGCATGCGAATATCCCAAATCTGATTTGGTCCTTCATGAGGAGTATAGAGATGAACGACTGCTTCATTACGTTTAGCCGATCCAGACAAATCCAACGCTTTTCCGCTCTCAAGATTTGTTATGTGAAAATAGAATTTAGGTTCCTTAAATGAAGTAAGCTGTTCAATAGGAACATTCTTCCAATCAATGCCTTCAAGTAATTCGTTAAACTTCGCCAGTTTGGTTTCATTGATAATAAGATTTTCTTTTTCGATAAAACTTTGGACAGGATTATCAATCTTTCCTCCTGTTTCACTTTGTTCCATAAAATATTTCAGACTTTCTATAAAAACTTCTTGCTCATTCAACTCTTCATTGTATCGAATAACGCCATAACTGAGAATATCAAAAGGCACCTCTTGCTCTTCTCCGATTAACATAATAGTCCCTTTTTTCAGTGAATGCCTTATCCCTAATTCATACCAAACATTTGCATTATAGTCACTTAATACTGCTATCACGCAATCAGCCTCACTAAGCTGTTTAATTACGCTATCGATAATGTTATTTGGGCCAGCTTTAGATCTTTCACATATATAGCCCAAACTTTCAACCGCAGGTTTTAAAAACTCATTAAAAAAAGTTGTCCAATATTGAGTTGTATGTAATTCCGATGTTTTCGAAAATGGCATTATAACAAAACAGCGCTTAGTATTCATATCACAAGAATATTAAAAGTATTTTGCTTCCTTAATAAAGGCGCTTTACTATATAAGCAAGGCGGGGGCAAGGCAAGCCGGAATGCAAACCCCATCTGCACAACCCACTGACTCCCTAAAGGGAGAACCGCCACGCAGTTAAATGCAGTTTAGCGCTGTTCTTATGAACTTGCGTTGTTACCCTTTTGTTTCATCCCGATTTATCGGGATGGGGAAGATGCCGAAGGCAGGTGGGGTTTGTATTCGGCATTCGTAGTTGCTGCTTTCAACCCGTAGGGTTGTCCGTTTGGTAGAACTAATAAAGACAAACATTCTTAAGCGCCGTAGGTGCGACCCATTAAACGGCCGTTACTCCGGAACTTGTTGCGCTCTTTTATTCAAGTGCTACCAAACGTGCGCACCTACGGAGCGAAAACCCAAAGCCGCCCCTGCCCCATTTCCCCAACATTTCTATATTAGCCGTCAATCAAATTTTGCTAATGGCAGATTTATTCAGAAAAAAGAGCGTGGGCAAGGTTTTGCAAGATGCCGCCGATGGGGTAAGCGAAGCTGAATTACACGGTGGAGGCATGCACAAAACCCTGGGCGTGCGCGACCTTACCGCCTTTGGTATTGCCGCTATTGTAGGGGCCGGAATATTCAGCACTATTGGCAAGGCAAGCTTTGATGGCGGGCCCGGCATTATTCTCCTCTTTATATTTGTGTCTATAGCCTGCGGCTTTTCGGCTTTATGCTATGCCGAGTTTGCCAGCCTGGTGCCGGTAAGCGGCAGCGCCTATACCTATAGTTATGTGGCCTTTGGCGAAATTATAGCCTGGATAATTGGGTGGGATTTACTAATGGAATACGCCATTGGCAACATTGCCGTAGCTATTAGCTGGAGCGATTACTTTACCAGTTTGCTGCTGGGCATGGGCCTGCACATACCCGATTACCTGACTATGGATTACTGGACGGCACAGGCCATGGGCAGCGAGGCGGCTAAACTTGCCTGGCAGAATGCGCCTATGCTCGGGGGCATCCGCTTTATATGCGATATACCTGCCTTTTTAATAGTCTGCCTTATAACCTACATTACTTACTTAGGTATTAAAGAATCGAAAAACTCGGCCAACTGGATGGTGGGCCTTAAGCTGGCGGTTATAGTGCTGGTGTTTGTGGTAGGTTCGTTTTATATACAACCAGCCAATTGGGACCCTTTTTTACCTAACGGTATTGGCGGAGTACTGAAGGGAACCTCGGCGGTTTTCTTTGCTTATATCGGGTTCGATGCTATTAGCACCACAGCCGAAGAATGTAAAAACCCGCAGCGCGATTTGCCGAGGGGTATGATTTACTCGCTTATCATCTGCACCGTTATATATGTGCTAATTGCCCTGGTGCTTACCGGTATGGTTAGCTATACAAAACTGGATGTGGGCGACCCGCTTGCCTTTGTGTTCCAGCAATTGAACATGAATTGGATAGCCGGCATTGTAGCTGTTAGCGCTGTAATAGCCACAGCCAGTGTGTTATTGGTTTTTCAAATTGGCCAGCCCCGTATTTGGATGGCAATGAGCCGCGACGGCCTGCTGCCCAAAGTGTTTAGCAAAATGCACCCTAAGTACCGCACGCCTTCTTTCAGCACTATACTTACCGGTGTGGTAGTAGCTGTGCCTGCTTTGTTTATGAACCTTAGTGAAGTAATTGACCTTTGCGCGGTAGGCACCCTGTTCGCTTTTGTGTTGGTTTGTGGTGGTGTGCTGCGCATGAGCCTTTACGATAATCCACCTGCAAGCAAGTTTAAAGTGCCTTACATTAACTCGCGTTATATAATGCCGGTGTTGTTAGCATTGGGTATTGCCTTGCTGTGGGTTTATAATGGCGAAGTGGTTAAAGGCTTTTTTGATTTTAGAAGCGCCGATGGCACCATACATACCTGGGATGTGCTGCGCACCCGGGTGCCTTACATAGCCTTTTTTGCACTCACCATAGCACTTACGGTTATATGTGTTTGGAAAAAACTGTCGCTTATGCCGGCGCTTGGATTGCTGGCCTGTAGCTACCTGCTTTGCGAAAGCGGCACAAAAAATTGGGAGCGGTTTTTGATTTGGTTGTTAGTGGGCTTTGTAGTGTATTTTGGCTACGGCTATTGGAACAGTAAACTGGCGGTTAAAGAATAAGAGTATGATGCATTATTCTTTAAAACATAGTGCACTACCCCCGCAGATGTCTCCGTTTCGGGACTCTGCGGTGAGCTTCTTTGGGGCACGAGCGGACGCTCGCGCCAGTGGCACTACAGGTCATTGCGAGGAGTGTGGCTCTGCGCACGACGAAGCAATCCCCTGCACACAAGCACAGCCATTAGGTTTTGCCCATCACCGGTCGTTCTTGTCTTTGGGGATTGCTTCGTCGCAAAGCCTCCTCGCAATGACTTTCCTTTTCTTATTATGCCTACTCTCCTCCCCTGCCCTCCAAGCCCAGGATTCACTAAGCACTGATGTCGTCTCCATCATTAAGCCCTTCCCTTCTGATTTGGATTCGGTTAAAGTAGATAGCTTTTTTAAGCAACGTGGTATAGATATGAGCACTGTAGTTAAGCGCGAAATGTATTACGAAATCTTTCGCTGGTATAAAACCTGCTATCGGTATGGAGGCAATACGGATAAGGGAATAGATTGCTCGCACTTTGTAAATATGCTTTACGAAAAAATATACGGGCACCGCTTAAGCAGCAGCTCCGGCGCCATAGCCGCGCAGTGCACCCGCATGAAAAAAGGTTACGTAGATGCCGAGGAAGGCGACCTGGTATTTTTTGCCATTAAAAAGAAAAGGGTATCGCACGTAGCCATCTATTTACAAAACGGCAAGTTTGCCCATGCTACCACGCAGGCCGGTGTTATCATAAGCGATAAAGATGAGCCCTACTACAAAAAGCACTTTTACAGAGTAGGAAGGGTGGAGTAAGGTATGAAGTTGGAATTCGGAAGTGGGAAGAGGGAATAAAGGCAATAAATACGCAGAAATGAACAAAACGCAACGTTGCTGCGCCGGGACAACTATCTTACGTTTGCATGAAAATGGTTTTACAAATGCCACAAAAAAAGCGCCCCATCTTTGGAGCGCTTTCTGTATTTTCTAACTAATCTTAATTACTTCACATCCATCAATTCGGTGTCGAATATAAGGGTAGCGTTGGGTGGTATTACACCACCGGCACCGTTAGCGCCGTAGCCAAGGCTGGCAGGTATAATCAATTTTACTTTGCTGCCTACTTTCATCAGGGCAATACCTTCATCCCATCCGGCAATTACCTGGTGCTGGCCTAATACGAAAGGTAGTGGGGCGTTGCGGTCGTACGACGAATCGAACTTTTTACCGTTAGCCAGGGTGCCGGTGTAGTGCACCGATACCGTCTTTCCGGCTTCGGCTTTAGCACCGGTTCCTTCTTTTTCAACTATATAGTAAAGGCCGCTGGCGGTCTTTTTTGCTTTAGGGTATTGCGCTTTTACCAAATCATCGGCGCTAATAGTCATAGCCTTTGTTTCTTCTTCAGCTTTCTTTTTAGCTGCTGCTGCTTTTTCGTCAAAAGCTTTTTTGCCGTCGAATGCCTGAGCCTCTTTACCTACGCGTATAATGCGCACGGTTTTCATTTTATCGCCCTGTGCAATAGCGTTCACTACATCCTGCCCCTGCACTACCGATCCAAACACACTGTGCTTATCGTTTAACCAGGTAGTAGCTACGTGGGTAATAAAAAACTGGGTATTGTTGGTAGCTGGCCCTGCATTGGCCATACTTAATATACCGGGGCCGCTGTGGCGCAGGGTAGGGTCAAACTCATCGGCAAAGGTATACTTGCTGTTAAGGCCTACACTGCCTGCATCGCCGCCCTGTATCATAAAGTTAGGGATTACACGGTGGAAAGGGATGCCATCAAAAAACGGCTGGCCCAGTGGCTTACCGCTGTTATCCTGCTTGCCTTCGGCAAGGGCTACAAAGTTACCTACCGTCATAGGCACTTTTTTATACTCCAATACGCATACAATTACGCCTTTATCGGTGGTAAACTCGGCATACAAACCGGGTTCGTTTTTCCAGTTAGGATTTTCGGCTGCAGTGGCGCCAAACACACCGGTAAGCAACACCAGCAGTAGTAAAAATGGTTTTGTTATTCTATTCATAGTTTAAGTTTTAAAGTTGTTAGGTTTTATGGTTTAACTACAAGCTTATTTAACGCCCATTAATTCGGTGTCGAAAACAAGGGTGGCGTTTGGCGGTATTACACCACCGGCGCCATTAGGGCCATAGCCTAAGTTGCTTGGTATTATCAGCTTAATTTTGCTGCCTACCTTCATCAGGGCAATGCCTTCGTCCCAACCCGGTATTACCTGGCCGCGGCCTAAGGTGAAAGAGATAGGTTCGCCACGGTCTAAGCTCGAATCGAACTTTTTACCATTGGCCAAAGTGCCGGTGTAGTGCACCGATACTGTTTTGCCCGCTACGGCTGGTGTGCCGGTGCCTTCTTTTTCAACTACATAAAACAAACCGCTGGCCGTTTTTTTAGCAGTAGGGTATTTGGCTTTAACCAAATCGGCAGCCGATGCGTTAACCAGTTTAGCTTCTTCGGCAGCCTTCTTTTTAGCAAGGGCTACGTTATCGTTATAGCTTTTAAGGCCATCAAATGCTAAAGCCTCGTCGCCTACGCGCACTATGCGCACGCTGTCGATTTTATCGCCCTGGGCAATAGCGTTAACCACGTTTTGGCCCAATACTACTTTGCCAAATACGGTGTGCTTATCGTTTAACCATGGGGTGGCTACGTGTGTAATAAAAAACTGGGTGCTGTTGGTGCCGGGGCCTGCATTAGCCATAGCCAACACACCGGGGCCATCTAAACGTAAAGATGCATCGAACTCATCGGGGAAGGCATATTTGGTAAGTGCACCGGTGCCGGTTCCGGCAGGGTCGCCCCCTTGTATCATAAAGTTGGCGATTACACGGTGAAAGGTAAGGCCATCATAAAGCGGCTGACCTACAGGCTTGCCTGCATTAGGCTGCTTTCCTTCGGCAAGGGCTACAAAGTTACCTACCGTCATAGGTGTTTTTAAATGCTCTAAGCGGCAAACAATAGTGCCTTTAGGGGTGCTAAATTCGGCATATAAACCGGGTTCGTTTTTCCAGTTAGGGTTTTCGGGGTAAGCGGGCGTTTTTACGCTGTCGATTGGTGCCATGGTGGTCTGTTCTTCTGCTTTTTTGTCTTTTTGGTTGCAGGCCGATAATGCGCCTACAATCAAAACCAGGGTTAATAAAAATGAATTGGTAATACGGTTCATAGGGTTGGTTTATTCTTTTGGTTCGTGTGTTCTCTATGCATCTAAATTCAAACTATCCAGCGCCTCTAAAAACTTCTTCTCGGCCTGCTCTAACCCGCTAAGGCTACGACCGCCGGCTGCGTTACGGTGTCCGCCGCCTTCAAAATAAGTGCGGGCAAACGTATTTACATCCACGGCTCCGCGCGAGCGGAAAGAGATTTTTACTATCTCCGGTTCCTCGCTAAAGTAAACCGATACCTGCACCCCTTCTATTTTAAAAGGGTAGTTTACCAGCCCTTCATTATCGCCCGACTGCAAATTAAATTTTTTTATTTCTGCCTGTGTAACCAACATGTAAGCCACTCTGCCATTCTTTACCAATTTTAACTTTTCGCTAAGGCAATAGCCAAAAAAGCGCAGGCGTGTTTCGCGAAACACGTTGTGCACCTTTTCGCTTACATATTCGGGTCTTGCACCACGGGCTACTAACTCCGAGGCCACAGCCAAGGCATTGGCGGTGGTATTATTAAACTGAAAAAAGCCGTTATCGCTGGTAATACCCGTGTAGAGGTTTTCAGCAATGCGCTGGTCTATTAAATCCTGATGGCCCATATCGGCAATAATATCGTAAACCATTTCGGCGGTAGCGCAGTAGGTGGTATTGCTAAACATCAGCGCCGCAAAATCTTCGGGCTGCTGATGGTGGTCTACCATTATTTTGGGCGCGGCGGCGGTGCGCAGAGTTTCGCCTAAAGCTTCCAACCGGCTAAGGGCATTGAAATCGAGGCAGAAAATAAGGTCGGCGCTTTTAATTTTGGCTTCGCAAAACTTACGGCCCATTTCGCTATCGTGTATAAGCACGTCCTCAACGCCTTGTATCCAGCGCAGGGTTTGGGCAAAGTTATTGGGCGAAACAAAGCTGGCCTCGTGCCCCATTTTTTCTAAAAAGAATTTAAAGCCCAGCGAAGAGCCAAGCGCATCGCCATCGGGATTGCGGTGTGTTACAATCACTATCTTTTTAGGCGACGAAAGAAGGTCTTTTAACCTTGTAATGGCGGTTTCGGCAAATTTCATTGACGGGCGAATGTAATATTGCCAGCGGGGTTTACAAAAAACCGCTCCCCTTTGTGGCCTATGGCTATATTACTATTTGGCATCTGCACTGTCAACAGGCTCCCACAGCTCTATTTTGTTTCCGTCGGGGTCCATTATATGCACAAACTTGCCGTAGTCGTAGCTTTCAATATTATCAAGCACCGTCGTACCGCTATCTTTTAGTTTTTGCACCAGCGCCTCTATATGCTGCACGCGGTAGTTAATCATAAACTCCTTTTTAGAGGGGGCAAAGTAGTTGCTACCCGTTTTAAAAGGGCTCCATTGCAGGGTGTTTATCTCTTCGGGCTTGTTCAGGTTGCGCGATTCGAAACTGCAACCGTAATCGTTAGTATCCAGCCCCAGGTTTTTGCTATACCATTCGCGGGTTTCCTTGGGGTTATCGCAAAAAAAGAAGATGCCGCCCACACCCGTTACCTTAGGGGTATTATCGTTAGTCGCAGCGTTATTGTTGGCTTCTTTGTTTAAGTCTTCCATAGTATTTGTGTTGTGGTTGGTGTAAAAGCGAATGTAGAAATGAAATTATAAACAGACCGCCCGGGGCTGTTGAATGCTAAACCAAAATGCAGAACAGGCTGCTATCCTGCCCTTTAGGCAATAAAAAAGGGCGACAGCTTTCGCTGCGCCCGCGCTTTACGCAAGCTCCTTTTACATAGCTTACGTAACGGTTTGGCACCTAGGGGCAAATATACGCATTAATAAAAGGTTTAACAAATTGCTGTATATTGACCAAATAATATACTTTCGCTTATTATATTAAACAATCAATTTTATGCAAACAGGAACAGTAAAGTTCTTTAACAACACCAAAGGATTTGGTTTTATTAAAGACAACGATGGCGACAAAGAACATTTTGTGCACGTATCGGGATTAGTAGACAAGGTAAAAGAAGGTGATGAAGTTACCTTTGAACTACAAGAGGGAAAAAAAGGATTAAACGCAGTTAACGTTAGGTTAGCATAAATCGAAATTTTTGCCTTACAGCATAAAACGCCTCCGCACAACGGGGGCGTTTTAATTTTACACCGCCCCGGCCTTAATATCATCTACTACAGATGGGTCTAACAGCGTGGTGGTATCGCCTAAGTTTTCGGTGTTGCCTTCGGCTATTTTGCGGAGTATGCGGCGCATAATTTTGCCGCTACGGGTTTTGGGCAATCCCTTTACTACCTGTATTTTATCGGGCCGGGCAAAAGGGCCTATTACTTTGGCCACATGGTCGCGAATCTCTTTTTTTAGAGCCTCATGGTCGGAAACATGTTTATCGCAGATTACAAAGGCATAAATGCCCTGCCCCTTAATATCGTGCGGATAACCCACCACGGCGCTTTCTACCACTGTGTTATGTTCATCAATGGCATCTTCTACCTCGCCGGTGCCTATTCGGTGGCCCGAAACATTAATTACATCATCTACCCTACCGGTAATACGGTAATAGCCGTCTTCATCCCTCCGGCAACCATCGCCGGTAAAGTAAT
Organism: Chitinophagales bacterium; assembly: GCA_044228435.1. Classification (GTDB taxonomy): domain Bacteria; phylum Bacteroidota; class Bacteroidia; order Chitinophagales; family LD1; genus Bog-950. The sequence continues at coordinate 94,177 of JBGAUW010000007.1, read as the reverse complement.
AACCTTTATAGGCGCTAAAGTAGGTTTGTTTAAAGCGCTCGTGGTCGCCATATACCGTGCGGGCAATGCCCGGCCATGGGTGCTTAATACAAAGGTTACCTTCTACCCCGTTGCCTTCAATTTCATGGCCTTTTTCGTCCATTAAAACGGGCTTAACGCCCGGCATAGGCAAGGTAGCAAAGGTTGGTTTAAGCGGCGTAACAGTAGCTATTGGCGAAATCAGAATACCTCCTGTTTCAGTCTGCCACCACGTATCTACTATGGGACAATTGCCCTTGCCTACGTTCTCGTTATACCAGTTCCATGCCTCTTCATTAATAGGCTCGCCTACTGTGCCCAGCACCCGTAACGAGGTAAGGTCTTTCCCCTTAAAAATTTCAGTGCCCTGTGCCTGTAACGAGCGGATGGCCGTAGGCGCGGTGTAAAAAATATTCACCTTGTGTTTATCTACCATATCCCAAAAGCGACCATGGTCGGGGTAGTTGGGTATGCCTTCAAACATAATGGTGGTGGCGCCATTTAACAGCGGTCCATATACCAAGTAGGTATGGCCGGTAACCCAACCAATATCGGCCGTGCAGCAAAACACCTCGCCGGGTTGATAATTGAACACTTGCTTAAACGTGTAACCTGCATATACCATATAGCCGCCGGTAGTGTGCAAAACGCCCTTGGGCTTACCCGTGCTACCCGAGGTATAAAGTATAAACAAGGGGTCCTCTGCCTCCATTATTTCGGCAGTGTGTTCTACCGGTGCAGCATCCACCAATTCGTGCCACCATAAATCTCGGCCGGGCTGCATAGCCACTGGCTGACTGCGGTGGTTAAACACGATGCACTTTTCAATAGATGGAGTGCTTTGCAAAGCATCGTCCACTATCTTCTTTAAATCAATTTTCTTTTCACCACGGTAAACAGCATCGGCGGTAATAAGCAGTTTGCACTGCGAATCGTTCACTCTGTCAATAATACTGCTGGCCGAAAAGCCTGCAAACACCACTGAGTGTATTGCACCAATACGGGCACAGGCCAGCATAGCAATGGCGCCTTCGGGTATCATAGGCAGATAAATGCAAACGCGGTCTCCCTTGTTTACACCAAGACCTTTAAGCACATTGGCAAAGCGGCAAACCTGCTGGTGCAATTCGCTATAAGTTAAGGTGCGGTATGTTTCGTTAGGGTTGTTGGGCTCCCATATAATTGCGGTTTTATTGCCATGTGCAGCCAGGTTACGGTCTAAGCAATTTTCGCTCAGGTTTAGTTGTGCCCCGTCAAACCATTTAATATCGGCCGTAGTAAAATCGCCTTTTAAAACCTTATCCCATTTCTTTTTCCAGCCAAAGGTTTCGGCTACTTCGCCCCAAAATGCCTCGGGATTGTTTATACTTTTTCCGTATTCGATTTTGTATTGCTCAAAGGTGGATATTTGTTTCATCTGGGCTTGTTGTGGGACTAACTCTTTTTTAATTCCTTCAGTATCTCCATCTGTTTTTTCTGTATCTCAAACAGGTTTTTCATGTTCAGTTGTATGTTGCGAACTTCCATTTCCGATTTTAGGTTAATCAGGTAATCGTGCTGGGCACGCTGCCTGTCTTTTTGCTCCTGCCGGTTTTGGCTCATCATTATAATGGGTGCTTGTAAGGATGCCAGACAAGATAAAACCAGGTTTAGTAATATGAACGGATAAGGGTCGAAAGGACGAAAGTAAAGCACCAGGCTATTGGCAACTATCCACACGGCCATCATACCCAAAAAGGTAAGAATAAAAGTCCAGCTACCGCCAAAGGCAGCCACCTTATCGGCCATGCGCTGGCCAAAAGTCAATTCGGTATCCTCTCCTTCTTTCAGTATTTGGGTAAGCAATTCATCATCGTTAATGTTATCCGAAAAGAACTCGCTTACCCGTTCAAAGTCTTTATCGTTTTCGGCAACAAAATCACGTAGCTGCTCTCTCTTTTTCATAAGTCGGCTTTGCTAAAATTAAGTGGCAAAATATCTTTTACCGATTTAATGGCAAACACTTCGCCCTCCTCTCCTGTCAGTATAATTTCAATAGGTGTATTAAAACGGTTTTCGTATTCTAAAATGCGCTGGCGGCAAATGCCGCAGGGGGCAGTAGGGTTGTTTACCACATGCGTTCCGCTTTTAACCGTAATGGCAATTTTTTTAATAGCCACATTGGGGTAAAGGGCGGATGCAGCACCCAGGGCCGTGCCCTCGGCACAAGTGCCGGCCGGAAAGGCCGCATTCTCCTGGTTAGTACCAGTTACTGTTTTGCCGTTAGCCAGCAAAATAGTAGCGGCCACCTGAAAATTAGAGTAAGGAGCATATGCATCTTTCAGAGCGCCTTTTGCTGCTGCAATAAGTTCAGCATCTTCTTTCGGCAACTCGGCGGTATCGCTAAAAACACGATAGCTTAACTTCAGTTCGCGTTCTTCCATGGGTGGTTTTTAATTTCTAATTTCTATCTCGGAAACTTGAAAATCTCTTTCGCTTTCTTCTCAGCTTCTTTCTTTGCTTTATCGGCAGCCTCTTTAGCACGTTTCTCCGCTTCAGCCTTCGCATTGTCTACCGCTTGCTTAGCTTGCTGTTCGGCTTGTTTTTTCAGTTCCTCTGCTTTAGCCTTTGCTTCTTCTTCGGCTTTCTTCTTCAAATCTTCAACCGCGTTTTTAGCCATATCTTTTACCGAGCTGCCACCCGCACCAGCCCCTACTTTGCTAAGGCTAACCTTTGGCGAAGTAGCCGTGCCGGTAACCTTTAGCGTAAAGCTAACTATATCGGGCATTACCGAACCAAGGCCCGGTATTTTAGAAAGATAACCCTGGGCCAAAGCGGTAGCAGCACCCAACTCTTTGCTGGGTATATCCATGCGCACATCGTAGTCGATAGTCTGGTCGAAGCCATTGCTGCCTACCACGTTCATGTTATAGCCATTGCCGAATTTAAAATCGGTAGGGTCTACTTTTACGCGGCCATCTTTAAACTGCAATACCGTAAAAGCATTTTTAAGTTCAAGGTTTTGCAAGGCCGGTATTTTAGCCACCTGCTGCACTTTTTCAAGTATTGGCAGACCCACTATTTTAGCGCTTGGTATAGTTACTTTACCATCGCCCTTAAGCGAGTTATAATCTACACTCATATCACTGTTTAAGCGGCCATCGCCTTTTAAATCGCTGCTAAAGTTACCCTGTATGTATTTAATAACAGGGGCCATTTTTTCGCTCATGCCCACAGCCTTATATGTTTGCTGAAAATCGAAATTATTAATGGCGTAGCTAAAGGTAACATCGGGGTGCGATTTGCCTTTGGTATCATACTTAGCCGAAATAGTAGCATTACCGCCCAACAGGTTGGCAAATAAATCGTTCAGGTTAATGGCTTCGTCTTTAATTATAATCTGGCCCTTTACATTTTCAAGCACCATCTTCTCATAAAGTATTTTGCCTATTTGCGAGTTGGCTGTAAAATCAATATGTGCCGGCACTTTAAAGTATTCTGTTTTTGCAGTATCGGCCGTTTTAGGTTTTTCGGTAGTTGTAGCAGTAGCATTCTTATCTTTAGCTAACCACTCGTTGGCATCAAACTGCGATGAACGCAGGTTGACAGTGCCCACCAGGTCGCCCTTACCAAACGCATAAGCCATAAAGTTATCCAGCGTGCCGGTAGCATTAAAATCGCTTTTACCAATAGCCGAAGAGAAACTATTAAGGGTAACGTTTTGCGGATTAAAGGTCATTTGCATATCCATTACCTTTACCGGCATTGGTGTTTCTTTGGTATCGTAAACCAGGTTAGTAACCTTAAGGTTACCGGCAGCCTTAATAGCCGCGTAGTTCTTTTTATCAATATCGCTTTTGCGGCCCGCGAAATCGAGATTAAGATTCAATAAACCGGTAATGGTTTTTAAACCCTCTATAGGGTAAAACTTAGGCACATTGGCCAAATCCATACGGCCCGAAACATTGGCAATTACGTTAGGGTCGCTGATGGGTGTTTTTACATTTATGCGGGCATCAACCGGGTCAGTACCGGCATCAAAGTGTAGTTTGCTGATATCTACTATTGTAAAATCAAGGCTGCCCTGTGGTTTGGTAACCTTGGCAGCAATAGCAATGTTTTTAACTGCTACCGGCAGGTCGGGGTATTGGAACATACCGTTGTTTACCTTCAGGTCCAGGTTAAACGCCGGGTAGCTTTCGCCCTTCATTTCGCCCTTTACCATACCTTCTAAAGCAAGGCTGCCACTGGTTTTAACCTTATCAAAATCCTTTTTATAAACGGCAGGTATAAGCGATAGTATGCTCTTAAACTCCGTTTTGTTCGATTTGAATTTTACATCCAAATTGGTAGCATCAGTTTTGGTTTGAACAAAGCCATCAAAGTGCAGGCCCAAATCGTTCAGGTTTATGGTATTCTCTTTAAAAGTGTATTTGCTGTTGGCATTATCAATAGTAAGGGCCATATCGGCATTCAGTTTGGCTTTGCTTAAGTAAGCCACTGCCCCACTACGGTAGGTAAGTTCGGCAATGCTGGTTTTGGTAACAAAATCGTAAAGCGCTTCGGTTACATCGCCGCTGCCTTCAAAATCCAAATCGCGTATTTGTGCATAGCTGTTACCCTGGCGGTCGTCGTATACTATGTTGCCATTTTCAATTTTATACTTCTTAATTTCTAAAGCAAAGTTGTTGCTTTCGGCAGGCGCGGCCTTATCGGCACCAGCCTTCTTTTTCATTATATCCCAATTGGCTTTACCGTTGTAATCTACAATGGCATTCGCAGTTAGGTCGGTAAGGTTAAGGGCCAGTATTTTATACTTCTCGCCTTTAATCACTGTCATGATATCTACTGTAAAGTTGAAATTCTTTACATATACCAGGGTATCGCCTTTAAACGAATCGATACCCACCACGCTTAAATCGTTTATTGAAAAACTGAAGTTGGGAAAGCTGCGGATAAGCGAAAGGCTGAAATCGCCGTAATCGGCTTTGGCGTTTAGCTGGTTATTAATTTCTTCTTTAACGCGGGCGTTTATTTTATCCTTAAATAAAAAGGGAATAGAAACTACGGCTACAATCAGTAGCAGTATAATAACAGCAAAGGCAATGAGTGCTTTTTTCATAACTGGGGACTATGGTTTTGTCAAATGTAAATTTTAGTGCCTTAACACAAGCATTTGTTAACGGGAATTAAGAAGGATTATTACACACATTTTCTTTCTATTTTCCACCGGCCACTTGCAGCCACGGCACTCTGTCAAAATAAACCTCGTTGCGGCTGATTTTATTTCCCTCCAGTTCCACAATGTCTAAGCCATGCAAAACAAGCTGTTTACCGCTAACCGGTATAGTGGCGCTCCATTTAAGTGTAAAGCCTTTGGCAGTATTAAACAACTCCACCACTTCCCACTTCCAATCGGGGTTTTTACTCAATAGTTTTTCAAAGTAAGGCCGCATCTGTGCATTCCCCTTTAAACCGGTAGGGTTGGCCGGGTCTGAGTAGAAAGCATCGGCAGTATAGTAGCACAATAAATCATCGGGCTTATTGCCGGTCCAGGCATTTAACCAGTCAGTACAGAATTGTTGGTATTCAGTTTTTGCTTCATTCATACTTTGAAAATAACAAACCCTTGTTATGTAGTAAAATCGTGTTGTATTGCGGCTGTTAAGTTCCCTTTAGGGGATTTAGGGGTGGTCTTAAAAATCAAGAGCCACCCCTTTGGGATGGCACTCTTGATTTTGGTATAAATAAGTTGTTGCTATTAAAACGAGAATCCGATGTTGGCAAAGGTTGCACCCCAGCCCACCTCGCCAAATACGGCAGCACGCGGGCTAAACCAATACCTTACGCCCACTTGCGGACCAGCCTGTAAAAAGCCGAAGGTTCCACCATTAGGGCCTGTAAAAAATGCCGGGCCACCACCAACGTTTAAGCCTGCGTATACATCCAGTTTATCGGCATGGCGGTTATTAGCAGCTTCTAATATATGTACGTTTACCTTTAAAGCTATTGGAATACCGATAGAAGCATAACGGTTTCTTACACGTGGATCGTAATAAGGGCCTGGTCTACGATCCCAATAAGGTCCAAAGAAAACATTCAAACCGGTTTGGAAACCTACACCTACAAAACGATGCACACGAAACTCTGCCCCCACATTAAGCGACATGCCTGCCCCATATACATAAGCCGGGTAAGGCCCTAATGCTATAGCATTAGTTCCTCCAAAACCTAAGTTAACAATCCCTTTTCTATCCTGGCACCATCCCTGCGCGCTGGCAGAGTACACAGTAGCTATGGCAAATAATGCAGTTAATGCATAAGCGTAAATCCTTTTCATAATGTTATATTTTACTTAACACTTACAAAAGCGAATCCACACTTATTATTAACAATTGAGGAAGAAATTGCGCAGAATGGGGGAAGGAATAAAACAAAACATCCGAAGTTTTTAACTCCGGCTGTTTGTATTTGTATTTTTTGCTGACTGCCGACTACTTGTATTCCGCTATCTCCTGATTAATCTGCGCAATAAAATCAGCGAGTGGTAAAACACCTTGGTCGCCGTGGCCCTGCTTACGCACAGCAACTGCACCATCGGCTGCTTCCTTCTCTCCCACTACCAGCATGTATGGCACACGCTTCAATTCGGTATCGCGTATTTTTTTACCAATCTTTTCGGCACGTTCATCTACGCTCACTTCAAGGCCGTGCTTTTTCAATTCGGCCTTAACATGGTAAGCGTAATCCAGATACTTATCGCTGATAGGCAGAATAGCTACCTGCTCCGGTGCTAACCATACCGGGAATTTACCGGCATAGTGCTCCAGCAAGAAACCAATCATACGCTCGTGGGTAGATAGCGGTGCACGGTGAATTATGATTGGGCGTTCTTTTTCATTTTTATCGTTTACAAACGATAAGTCGAAGCGCTCGGCCTGTGCAAAATCTACCTGGTTGGTGGCAATGGTAAACTCCTTACCAATGGCACTCCAAATCTGTATATCAATTTTAGGTCCGTAAAAGGCGGCCTCATCGGCTACCTCTACAAACGGCAAACCCGACTTAACCAACACGCGGCGCACCATATCTTCAGTTTCATTCCAAAGCGCCGCATTGTCTATATACTTCTGCCCCAATTTTTCGGGTGCGTGCTTGCTAAAGCGCATCTGGTATTTATCAATACCAAATATTTTAAAGTATTTTACATAAAGCTCGTTCACCTTCATAAACTCCTCTTCAAACTGATCCTTTGTGCAATAAATATGCGCATCGTTCATTTGCATACTGCGCACGCGCATAAGGCCCATCAACTCGCCGCTTTGCTCGTAGCGGTAACAAGTGCCATACTCGGCAAAGCGCAAAGGCATATCGCGGTAGCTTTTAGGGGTAGCACCAAATATTTTGTGGTGGTGCGGGCAGTTCATCGCCTTTAGGTAATACTTACCGCCATCCAGTTCCATAGGGGGGAACATAGAATCGGCATAGTAAGGTAAGTGACCGCTGCGCAGGTATAAGGCCTCTTTAGCAATGTGCGGTGATTTAACGCGCACATAGCCTTGCTCGTGCTCGTTCTTTTTTGCCAAAGCCTCTAACTTCTCAATTAAAGCGCCACCCTTAGGCAACCACAAAGGCAAGCCCGGGCCCACCTCATCATCAAAAGCAAAAATCTCCAATTCTTTACCAATCAACCGGTGGTCGCGTTTCTTTTGCTCCTCAAGCATTGCCAGGTAATCATCCAGCTGTTTTTGCTTAGGAAAGGTAATGCCATATACACGGGTAAGCTGCTTGTTGTTGCTATCACCCTTCCAGTAAGCACCGGCAATGTTTAATAGCTTAATAGCCTTAATGTAACCGGTAGAAGGAATGTGCGGCCCACGGCATAAATCGGTAAAGTTACCCTGCTTGTAAAAGGTAATTTCGCCATCTTGCAAACCACTAAGCAGGTCCAGCTTATACTCGTCGCCTTTTTCGGTAAAATACTTTATAGCCTCGGCCTTAGGCATTTCGCTACGTTCGTATTTATTATCTTTTGCGGCTAACTCAATCATTAACTTTTCTACCTTGGCTAAATCTTCTTCGCTAAGGGTTTGGCCTCCCATATCAATATCATAGTAATAGCCATTTTCTAACGGCGGACCTACCCAAAATTTAACCCCCGGATGCAATGCCTCTATAGCCTCGGCCATTAAGTGGGCTGATGAGTGCCAGAAGGTTTTTTTGCCGCCTTCATCCTCAAATTTCAACAGTTTAAGGCTCGAATCTTTTGTAATAGGGCGCGTTAAATCCCACACTTCACCATTTACCTCAGCAGCAACAACAGCCTTTGCCAGGCCCTGGCTGATACTGGCAGCCACATCATAAGCGGTAGCCCCTTCGTTGTATTCACGAACGCTTCCATCGGGTAGAGTAATCTTTATCATTTATTGTTTTTATTATAAATTGAAGTGCGAATATAAAAAAGACGATAGACAATAGACTACAGACCTTAGAAAATGCTAACAGCACTTTTTGAGTTGACCAGATATGGCTATATTCATAAAAAATAAACGCGTGAAAAACATTCTACTTTTCTTTTTTGTGGTATTAGCTTTTACAACAAAAGCCCAACAGGCCGATAACTGCGTGCTGGTGTTAAACAGTAAAGAGCTAAACTTTACGGATGTAATTACGGCCGATGATATATCTCAATTCTGCAAAGTTGTATTTCGCGATGCCGCAACCAAAAAAGATTTGTTGCCAGTTTCTTTTCAGTGGGTGGTTAGCAATAATGGCAAAATAATTAAAGGCGACTGGACAGGCTGCCAACAGCTAATAGATGCCGCCAAAGGCATGGCCAGCGGCGATGTGCTGTATATAAATGAGATAAAATACAAAGGCGTAAAAGGACAATGTAAAGAGCAGTTTGCGCTGCGGTTGCAATAATCCGTATTACTTTACCCCAAATATCTCCCCTACCGATTTGCGGATGTTTTTAGAGATAGTATCGGTGGGCAAATCGTTCTCATCCTTTCCAAAAGGATCTTCTATTTCCTCAGCAATTAGCTCCATGCTGGTAAGGGCATAAAATATAAAAGCCACCACCGGTATGCAATAATAGCCCAGCGAAAACACCATGGTAAAGGGCAGCGTCATAACAAAAAAGAAGATGAACTTTTTTAGAAATATACTATAAGAAAATGGGATAGGTGTATTCTTTATACGCTCGCAGGCGCCACAAATATCGGTAAACGATGTAAGCTCGGCATTAATGTAAAGCAATTGCTCGTTATTAATTATCCCCTCGCGGTGCAGTTGGTGCACCTTATTAAATATTTGGTTAGCGATAAAATTAGGCTGATGATTTTCCTGTTTTAGCTTCTTTACATCAAACCATTCATGGTGGTTAAACTCTTCAGGGTGAAAGCTACTGCGCAAATGGTTTTTAAGCGCCAGCGCATAGTTGCCAATCATAGCGGTATAAAACTCTCTATCGGCATTGGCATCTGTAGGCAACAGGTTATTAAGCTTTAGCGCCAGGTTTCGGCTGTTATTTATAAGGCTGCCCCAAAGTTTACGGCCCTCCCACCAGCGGTCGTAAGCGCTGTTGGTTCTAAACACCAATAGCATCGAAATTACGAAGCTTAGCATGGTGTGCATTATGGATATATTCTTTAGGTGCGCATTTTCGAACATGTGCAAATAGCCTGTATATATCCAGGCAATTACACCAGAATAAATACACAATGAAATAATCATGGGCAGTAGTTCCCTAAACGTATCAGATTTGTGGAAGCGGAATAAAAAGGTAAACCAATCTTTTGGGTTATAAGTTATCACGGCAAATTATTTTTTAAGCTAAACTATTGAACCGATTGCAGATTTTTTAAATGTTGTTCGGCCCGTTTAAAATCAGGGTCAATATTAAGGCAGGTTTGGTAAAGGTTAATAGCCTCTTTTTTTCGGCCCATATCTTCGGCACACAAACCTTTACTAAAGTAAGCACCGGCATAGGTGGGTTCTACTTTGGTAGCCATTTCGTAATAGCGGTAAGCCTCTTCTAAAGAGTCCATCTGGTAATAGCAAAAACCCGTGCCCATATAGGCTTCTACATTTTTGTAATTAAGGTCTATTACTTTTTTAAACTGCTCTACAGCTTTGCTTAGCTGCATAGTAGCCTGCGCCATTTTATTGGCATCGTACAGGCGCACACCATCCTCTTTAAGCATGCTTGCCTTGGCATAAAGGGCATCCTCGGGCTTTTCGCTCACCTTAATGGCATTGTCAAAATACTTTTCGGCATTCTTATCCTTTTTGCTTTTAAGCAACAGGCCTAATTGCACATAAGCGTTATAAAACTTAGGGTTTAGCTCGGTGGCTGTTTGAAAACTAGAAATAGCTTTGGCTGTATCACCAACCTCTTTAAAAATAGTGCCTTTGTAAAAATAGATATCGGCGTTTTGCGGGTCTTTAACTATAGCGGTATTTAAATAGTCTAAAGCCAGTCTGTAATTGTCTTTTACGGTGGTATCAATATACGCCAATTCGGCAGCCTTTACATAATAGGTGGTGTTCATCGAATCGGTACGGATAGCCATATTCATTAGCACTATGCCTCTTTGTGGTTCGGCCGTCTTTTTAAACAATTCGGCGGCATACAAGTAAAACTCTGGCCTTAGCGAATCCAGGGTAAGGGCCAAAAACATATCCGTGGCGGCACTTTTAAAATCGTTATTAGCCTCGTACAGCTGCGCACGCTTGTAGTATAAAAACGGGTTAAGCGAATCTTGTCTTATTTCCTCGCTAACCGCATCCAGCTTAGGCACACCTAAAGTATCGGTTTGCGCCACCTTACCGGGCTGGTTGCACTGCTTGCACGACGAAAAAAGTGACAAAAATGTGACACCTGCAATTAGGGCAATTGAAAAGAATAATGAATTTCGCATGGCACAAATAAAACATTTTGAATAATGACTGCTAAGCATTTTAAAATAACTTACAAAACTCTTACATTTCTACTGCTTTACTTTATGCATGCAAATGGCTTTAGCCAAGTGCATAAAAATGCCATATTAACCCAGGATACGTCGGGGGTGCATTTTGTCGGCGAGACTCACCTGGCCAATGTAAGGCAGCTAAGTTTTGGTGGCGAAAATGCCGAAGCCTATTGGAGTTTTGATAATACCCGGCTTACCTTTCAGCACACTAATAAAAAGCAGGCAGTGCCCTGCGACCAGATTTTTATTCTAAACGTGGCCGATACCACGCGCCACCTGGTAAGCACCGGCAAGGGGCGCACTACCTGCAGCTATTTTATGCCTGGCGATAAGCAGATTATTTATGCATCTACCCACCTTTCGGGCGATTCGTGCCCGCCCGAGCCACCGCACGTGAGAGGTAAATATCTTTGGGCTATTTATGGCGAGTATGAGATTTTTACTGCAGACCACGACGGAACCATAAGCAAACAACTAACCAATAATAAGTTTTACGATGCCGAGGCTACCGTTTCGCCTAAAGGAGACAAAATAATTTTTACAAGCGACCGTAGCGGCGACCTGGAACTATACACCATGAATATAGATGGCAGCAACGTAAAACAAGTAACCGACCAATTGGGCTACGACGGTGGAGCCTGCTTTAGCCCCGATGGTAGCCAAATAATATGGCGTGCATCGGTATTTACCGCCGACAGCGAAAGGATTGAATACAAAGAGAACCTGAAAAAGCACTTGGTATCGCCTATGAAAATGGAGTTGTTTATTGCCAACGCCGATGGCAGCAACCGCCGCCAGCTAACCAAGCTGGGCGGCGCCAATTGGGCTCCTTGCTTTGACCCTACGGGCAAAAAAGTTCTGTTTAGCACTAACCATAAAACCAAAACCATTCCCTTTAACTTATTTAGTATTAATACCGATGGCACTAACCTGGAACAGGTAAGCTTTGATAAGGTTTTTGACGCCTTCCCGATGTTTAGTTACGATGGTAAAAAGCTGGCTTTTTGCAGCAACCGCAATAACGGTGGAACAAGGGATACTAATATTTTTGTAGCGGACTGGGTTAAATAGTAAATGGTGAATAGGCACTAGTGAATAGTAACAGCCAATACAGTAAAATTGCAAGCAATTAAATATAGAATAGTAACAAAGCTCTTGTTAATTGGGAAAAGCACTCAGCGGTCAATCGTCAATGGTCAGCGGTCGATTACAAAAACAAAGTGCGTAAATATTTGTTAGGATGTATTGAATTTCGGTTTTGTATGTTTAGATTTACATTAGTTCTTTGATACTTATTGATTTTCGGGTTTTAAACAGTCCGAATCTCAATCACAATACGCCCACACAGACGGATGCGTTAGTTAGTATTTTTATAAAGCCGGGCTTAAGTTGTAACGTCAATGGCGGGTTGCAGTCCTTCGGGGCCTTCGTCCAAAAAACAAGTTAACAGCAAATTACAGCGATGTTACTAAGCCCAAAACTTGACTTAAGGTGACTTAACGTCAAAATCTGTGTGGGTTTTTTTTATTAAAAAAATCTTCTTCCATAAAGTCATTGCGAGGGAGGCTTTGCGACCGAAGCAACCCCCAAAGTGGTTCTAGGTTTAGTCTTTGCTCAATGACACCTTTTCAGCCAATGCACCCCACCCGTCTATCCGTTAACATCAACAAAATTGCTTTACTAAGAAATTCACGTGGTTCCGATGTTCCGAACGTTGTTCAGTTTGCATTGGATTGCGAGCGATACGGGGCGCAGGGCATTACAGTGCATCCGCGGCAGGATGAGCGCCATATTACACGAAAGGATGTTTACGACCTTAGTAAGGTAGTAACTACCGAGTTTAATATTGAGGGCTACCCCTCGCCCGATTTTTTAAAAATGGTTTGCGAGGTTAAGCCTGCACAATGCACACTGGTGCCCGATGCACCGGGGCAGCTAACCAGCGACCACGGTTGGGATACTATTGGGCAGCAAGCCCTTCTTAAAGATGTCATAGCCCGGTTAACAGCTAATGGTATAAGGGTTTCGCTATTTATAGACCCTATTAATAACAATATTGAAGCAGCTAAAACTGCCGGCGCCGACAGGATTGAGTTTTACACTGGTCCATATGCACACGATTTTTACAACAACCGCCAAAAGGCGGTAGAGGCTTTTACCGAAGCTGCAAAGTTTTGCCACCAAATTGGATTAGGCATTAACGCCGGCCACGATTTAAACCTGGATAACCTTAGATACTTTAGGGCTAACACGCCAGAACTATTAGAGGTTTCTATTGGCCATGCGCTGGTGCGCGATTGTTTATATTTAGGTTTAGAAAACACCATCCAGCTTTATCTGCGAGAGCTCGAATAACTATGCTTTATATTCTTAAACGCATCTTCGGTTTTATCTGGGCCATTTGGGGTGCCTTTTGGTTTATTTTGGTGGTTACTATTTTTACTATCGTTTACTCTTTAATACTGGGCATAGGCGGCAAAAAATACTCCATGCTTTGCGTTTGGATTAACTGCCACTACCTATCGCCTTTTTTATTGGGTATATGCGGCATTAGGTTAAAAGTATTTGGGTTGGAAAAATTAGATAAAAGCAAAACCTACGTTTTTGTAGGCAACCATTTATCCCAAATAGATATTTTAACTACTGCCGCGGCCCTGCCTAAGCCCATTCGGTTTTTGGCAAAAATGGAAACCAAAAATATTCCGGTGTTTGGCTATATGGTTAAAATGCTGGGTATACGGGTAGATAGAAGTAGCAAGGAGAGCAGGGAACAATCGTATCATATTATGGCTGCAGCGCTCGCTAAAGGCGAAAGCATTTTTTTATACCCCGAAGGTACGCGCAACAGAACAAAGGAGAAACTAAAAGAATTTAAAGATGGCGCTTTCCGCGTAGCCATATTGGCCCAGGTGCCGGTTGCGGTGCAAACTTTGGTTGGAACCCGCGAAGTAAATAATCCGCAAGGCATACAGCTTTATCCCGGAGTGGTTGAAGTGCACTGGAGCGAACCAATAGAAACACGAGGAATGACACTGGAAGATGTGCCTGCATTAAGAGAGCGGGTAAAGAATGAGATGCTGAAGAATTTACCATAGTTTTTAGTCAGTTATTGGGCAGTTAATACCTTTGGTTGATTTAGTTTCCATGACAACAAAGTGGGTTTACTTTAGCTGCAGAAGCAGGTATAAGTAATATAAGGGCACTGTAACAAAAAGTCAATAGCACCGTTCAATGTTCCCTAAATTCAAAGTGCACCTTACTGCCAGGTTCCACCATTATTAACGCAACTGTTTTTAAAGGCATCAATTTGCGACTGGGAAAATTGTCCCTGGCAATACTCGGTGCTGTTGTTATTTAGCACACAAGTACTGCAGCTTTTGCTGCAGGCGGAAAGAGATAATAAGAAGATGGCAGCTACAGCAATGGGTAAAACATAGGTTCTCATATAGGGAAATAGTTGTTTGAAGGAGCTACTGCAAAACTTCCGCCATACCATCAAATAAGCGCTTAGCAACTCATTATCAACACATTAACACTCATACAAATTACAACAGTTGTATTAGTTATGACAATTTTCCCCAGGAAATTGGCTCAAAAACCAACCCGTGCCAGGGCCACCAATGGATCCTGTATTTTTAACTACCCTGAAGCAGATTTTTTTTATACTTGTAACCCTTAACAAAATGCAATTATGAAACACCTCTCCCACATTGTTGTTGTTCTGCTATTAGTTTTTTGTGCATTTAACGTAAACGGGCAAGGTATACCGCGCTTTCAAAAACACTATGTTTTGGATGGTGAAACTGCTACTTCTATTGCCCGTAAGTTTGAGGTTCCGTTTAAGGACTTTTGTCTGCTGAACGACTTTCCGGAAACCGTAAAACTTACGCCCGGACAGCAAGTATTGATTAAACAGCTTAAAAGCGGTGAGGAAGAAGTGGTGGAGGCCGTGCCGCTACCAACCCGTAAGGAAAAAGTAAAGGCGGCCCCTTTAAAAGAGGAACCAGTTGCTGAGACAGAACCGGTGAGATCGGAGCCTGTTAAAGCCGCGCCTAAAAAAGTAGTAGCCAGCGAGGAGCCGGCAGTAATACCACCGCCATCTACCAAAGCGGTTGAAATTGGACCTCACGGAACGGTATATAAAGTTAGTAAAGAGGAATACCACACCGTGCAAAAAGGCCAGACCTTTTACCGCATAGCGCTCATTTACGGACTTTCGGTAGATGAGTTAAAAGCCATTAACGGCCTTGATAATACGACCATCGAAATTGGCCAGCGCCTAAAAGTTAGAAAGTAATAATAAATAGCTGAACAGCTACTAACTTAGTATCTTCACCTAATGGCTGAAAATCATTTAAAGTGGTATAAAACTACCCTGCACCAATACCTCAGCAACGATGAGATAAAATTGGTAATGGAAAAGAGCGATTGGAAGGCTGCCTTTGAAATTTTTCATACATGGGCCTGGATTGCATTTGCTTTTGCGTTGGTGGGCTTTTTCCCAAACCCGTTTACCGTGCTAATTTCGCTATTTATTTTGGGTGGCAAGCAATTAGCCTGCGCTATTATACTGCACGATTGTTCGCACGAATCGATGTTTACCTCGCGTAAACTGAACCGCTTTGTAGGTAATTGGTTTGGTGCATACCCTATTTTTCACGATGTAGATAAATACCGCCCTTACCACTTACAGCACCACATGCACACAGGGCTGGATGATGACCCGGACAGGCCACTTACCACCGGCTACCCCACCACGCGCCTAAGCATGGTGCGTAAGTTTTTGCGCGACTTTTTTGGCCCTACGGGCATTAAGGGCAATGGTGCAGTTATACTAATGCAAATGGGCGTATTAAAGTATGCCCTGAACGGGAAAGCCGAATGGGTATCGCTAAAAGATAAAAGCGTAGTAGAAATAGTAACCACTGCTGCCCGTAACCTGGCAGGCCCCATAGCAGCTAACCTTGTTTTGTTTCTAATACTATTCGCCTTTGGACAGCCCTGGTTATACTTGCTTTGGGTAGGTGCGCTGGTTACCACCAATAATTTTAGTTTGCGCGTGCGCAGCATGGCCGAACATAGTATGGTAGACGACCGCACCAATCCGCAAAAAAACACGCGCACCACCTATGCCAATGTAGTTGAACGGATATTGTTTGCCCCGCACCACGTAAACTACCACGCCGAGCATCACTTATGTATGGGCGCCCCATCGTATAACCTGCCATTAATGCATAAACTGCTTTTAGCAAAGGGGTTTTATGAGCAAGGTACTATGGAGAGCAACTATTGGAATGTGGTAAAGCAGGCTGTAGTAGCAAACAAGCCTACTTTGCAGGTTTAAGGTTTTGGGCTGTTGCACGTATATTTAGTTCCTTCAATTTTTATTTCCTTTCCAATAAAAATAAAATTTAAGCATTATTTCATATCTTTGTATGAATTTTAGTTCTTTCATTTACGCGATTGGGTTAAAGAACATAAAAAGCATTGGTAGTAGCTTGCTTAAACTGAATTTAGGTAGGTAAAACCGATTAAAAATCGCGGTCGAATTTTTAAACTATTTTCGTCTACAAAACATACTTTAAAAAGCTGATTGTAAGCCATTTAATTAAAAAATATAAACCCTGAAAAGGTAGGCAGAAAAGTAGGCATTTTTTCAATTTCGGATTAATCTGAAGCCATGCAAAAACAATCTGAAAAGCCAGTTTAAAAGTCAATTAGTTTTATTTAACCTTACTCTATTTTCACTTTATGAAGCAACAGACCCGCTATCGCTTCCTTAACTGGGCGCAGAACGAATCCTGCACTGCTCAAAATTATTACCAACCCGAAAGTGAAGAAGAGCTAATTGCCCTAATCAAAAGTAATAGCAAAATAAGAGTTGTGGGCACCGGCCATTCATGGAATACCATTTGCCTGCAAACGGAAACCCTTATCAACCTGGACCACTACAACAAGGTAATTGAATTGGATAAGCAAAACCTGTGGCTAAGAGTTCAACCGGGTATTAAGCTATGGCAACTGAATGAGTGGTTGGATAAACAGGGACTGGCCCTAAAAAACCTCGGTTCTATTTCGCACCAATCTCTGGCTGGCGCTATCAGCACCGGCACCCATGGCAGTGGCATTAATTACCAAATATTAGCCTCGCAAATAGAGGCCTTTACTTTAATACAAGCCAACGGCGAAAAACTACAACTGCACAAAGACCGCGACCGGGAGCAATTTAATCTTTGTGTGGTTAACTTAGGTTGCCTTGGTGTTATATCCGAAATTACATTAAACGTGGTGCCTGCCTTTAATCTGGCCGACCACACCACCGCCGTTACCTACAACCAGGCTGTG
The DNA here is from genome assembly GCA_044228435.1 of Chitinophagales bacterium. Classification (GTDB taxonomy): domain Bacteria; phylum Bacteroidota; class Bacteroidia; order Chitinophagales; family LD1; genus Bog-950. Next base: position 76,859 of record JBGAUW010000007.1, on the reverse strand, counting down.
GAGCAACTGGATGAACTGGTTAAAACTACCGACCACTTTAAAATGTGGTGGTTTCCGCATACCGATTGTATGGTGCTTTACCGGTATACCCGCACCAACGAAAAAGCCAACGATTCTCGTTTCCGTCAATGGTTTATGGATGAATTTGTATCGGTTAATATTTACCGGTTATTATTAAAGGTAGGCAGTTTTAACCGCAACTGGCGCAAAACCATCAACGGCCTGCTTATTCAAAATTTTAAAACACCACTTAAGCGCATAGAAAAAAGCTACCGGGTGTTTAATGTGCCTGAGCCACCCTTGCACCGCGAGGTTGAATGGGCTTTTGATATTAGCGTAGCCAAAAACTTATTGCTGGATTACAAGCAACTAATTAACACTTCGCCCCATCTAATAAACTTTATACAGGAGATTCGTTTTACAAAGGCCGATGAATTTGCATTAAGCGGCTGCTACGGCCGGGATACTATTTGGCTGGGCGCTTACAATGCCGATAACTTTGGATGGAAGGAATTGATGAATGATTTTGAAGTGCTGGCTAAAAAATATAATGGCCGGCCACATTGGGGTAAGGAGTTTAACCGCAATAAGGAATATTTAAAATCGGTGTATCCTAAATATGATGATTTTAATTACCTGCGCAAAGCGTTGGACCCGCACGGAAAGTTTACAAACCAGTATATTTCAGATATATTTTGATAGTTTAGTTTTTACAAACCCATACGTGTAATGAGTGACCTGAAAATTGAAATACGGTTTGCGGTTCTGATTAACTTGCTCATTCTGCTATGGTATGCTATAGCCTTTATGATTGGCATACAGGAAGAGCCTTTAATAGCCTACAGCTACATTTTTAATATAGTTGCGTTGCTAACTATAGTGATTATTTCGTGTAACCTCGCAATTTCGGCCAAGCGAGAATTATCTGGCAACGAATTAACTTTCCGTCAAATCTTTTCAACCGTTGCTTTACTATCTTTTTTTGCCGCCCTTCTCTCATGTGGTTCGGAACTAATATTCAACAAACTCATAAACCCTGATTTTCTGGAGGCAAGAATTGCCCATGCGTTAAAAGTAGGTAAGGCCAAAGATTACCATGAGGCGGCCATGGTTTTAAATATGATAGCAGATATAGTTGCCACCGCCCTAGGCATTTTTGTATTGGGCCTTGCAACTGGCCTGTTAATGGCATTGCGCATGCGCACCGAAAAACAAAACACATGAAAGGCTTTTACCTGATTCTTATTTTATTGCTTACCGCTGGCTTACAAATAGCAAGGGCCCAAAAAAAGGAAGATAACCTGAAGCCTTATTTTTTTGTATTGCTAAAAAAAGGCCCTAACCGCGGGCAGGATTCACTAACCGCTGTAGCCATTCAAAAAGGACATATGGAAAATATAAACCGCCTCGCAGCTTCGGGCAAGCTAAACGTGGCCGGTCCTTTTTTAGATGAAGGTGATATGCGCGGCATTTTTATTTTTGATTGCAGCACCGAGGATAGTGTTAAGGTAATGCTCGAAACCGACCCTGCTATCAAATCGGGCCGCCTGGCTTACGAAATCCACCCCTGGATGACCCAAAAAGGAACCTGTTTTAAATAAGGGGGCAAATCATACCCTGTAAATCAATCAATTTCTATATTTGGCGCGCCCTAAAACAGGGCATAATAGATGAACTGGTTGTATTCAAAATGGTGGAAGTGGCTAAGCGTAGTGTTGCTTCTTTATGTTATTGGTGGTAGTTTTTTCATTCCTCTAGGCCCCGGCATTACTAAGGTTAGCCCGGTAAGCCTGCACACCGATTCGGTTTATACGTTTCAAATAACTGCTTACCACGCCCATTTTAACTCGCCTGCCGCAGGCAAAGTGCAAATGTGGTTTAAAAACAAAACTAATTACTACGCTCCTGTTTCGTTTAAAATTACCGGCGATGACAAAGCTGAGGCTCAATTTGCGGTAGGCTCTTTTCAGCAGGATAGCTTTACACCGGCCAGTATTGATGTAGTAATAAACGATGATATTGATGGCACTTTTGCCCTGCGCGATGCTATTACGCTGGTAAAATCTGCGAGTGTAGATACTACCTATACCACCGCTTTAACCGTTACCGAACCAGAGGTTACACATAATAAGCACGACCTGGTTTGTTTCCCTTACCGCGAAATTTTATATGAAACCATCCGCAATACCTTCTTTCACGTACCCATGTGGTTTGCTATGACTTTGCTGGTATTTGCGTCTGCCCTGTTTAGCATTCGCTACTTAATGAATGGCGATAGCAAACATGATATAGTGGCTGAGCAAGCCGTAGTGGTAGCTATGTTGTTTGGCGTATGTGGTTACTTAACCGGGCTGGTATGGAGCAAATACACCTGGTATATAGGTGTTAGCTGGGGTGATGTAATACGCAAGCTTTTGCTTGAAGACATTAAAATGGCTGCCGCATTAATTGCCATGTTCTTTTACTTTGCTTACCTGGTTATCCGCAGCTCGATTACCGATAAAATTAAGCGCGGCAGAATTTCGGCCGTTTACAACATTTTCGCCTTTGTTATTTTCATTCTGTGCGTGTTTGTTTTACCCCGCCTAACCGACTCTATGCACCCGGGTAATGGCGGCAACCCTGCTTTTAGCAAATATGATTTAGATAGCACCCTACGCATGTTTTTTTACCCTGCGGTTATAGGTTGGATATTATTGGGCTTTTGGATTCTTTCAGTATTAATACGCCTTCAGTTCATTCAACAAAAAAAGGAAGTATGAAAAAGTATATTTTGAATTTAATGTTTGTGCTGTTATCGCTGGCTACTTTTGCCCAGGGCCAAACCGATGCGAACGACTTTTTTAAAAGCAACCTTAAAATTTACGTAGTTGTGGCCGTGCTTACCATTATTATGGGCTGCATATTTGCCTTCCTTTTTTCTATTGAAAGAAGGCTGGCAAAACTAGAGCAGAAGTAATTTTTGAAATGCGTTAAATACCTTCTAAATGGTCTTTATCGCAGCTTAGCTCAATATCAAACTTACCGTCATCGTGCAGGTTAACTTTATAAAGACATAAGTTAACGTGGTCAAATTTTTCCATTTCGCTTAACGGTGTATTGGTAAGCGTGCACATAAAGGCCCGTATAAAGCGGCCGTGGGTGGCTATCAATATGGTTTGTTCGGGGCTTTTAAGCAAATAATCTAAAAACTTAAGCTGGCGTTGTTGCAATTCAAAGGGGCTTTCGCCACTTGGGGTTGGCCTGGCATGTATATCACCGGCTTTCCATTTGGCTAATAGCTGCTGAAACTCCGAATTACTCTCCATAGTAGAGTTAGAGCCCTCAAAATCGCCCCAGCTTATTTCGTCTAATTCAGCAAAGGCCTTATGCGGCACCCCTTTAGCAATAAATTGTGCCACACTTTCCTGCGCACGTATTAGCGATGAAGTATAAACCACATCAAACGGAATGTGCCCATAAGCCTTGAAAAAAGCATCGGCCTGGCGCCTTCCTTTGTCGTTCAACGAAAGGTTTACGCCCCTTCCCTGAACTATTCCTTTAGCATTGTGTTCTGTTTGTCCGTGGCGGATTATATATAGTTCCTTGCGTATCATGTAAACTGGTTGCGGTAAAAATATAGTTTTGCGTTAAAGAAAAAACACTGTGCCGGTATCATCTAAAGTTTCTGTAGCCCTTTTTTACAATTATTGCATTGAAAAAACTGTGCCTTTTGCATTTTACCGGTTACCGGATAGCGATAAAATAAATGTTGTTGCCCAAAAAACACCGGCAGTTAAAAAGTTAAGTTTTAGCAAAAGTACCGTTTCTGCCTCCGGTTTCATGTTTGCCCCTTTTACCGAGAGCAAAGATTATTACAAAGTGCTAATTGCCCCCGATATTGCCTGCACCGCTTCTACTTTACCTGCATTAACCTTTGCTAAATCAAATGGTTTAGCACCAAAGCAGAAAAAGCAGGCCCTTAAAGAAACCGGCAAAAGCGCTTACAAAAAGCTGGTGCATAATATAAGCGAACAGGCTGCCGACAAAAAAGTCAGCAAGATAATTGCCGCCCGGGTTATTAAGGCCCAAAAGCCGGTGGACTTTGATGCCGTTAGTCTGTTCACTAGTCTATGCAAAAAATATCCGCACGCATTTGTGTCTCTGGTTTATACCAACGAATTTGGCCTTTGGATAGGCGCATCGCCCGAAATTTTATTGAATGTGGACAATGGCACCTATAAAACATATTCGCTGGCAGGCACCAAGGCAAACAATAAAGAAAACCTTAATAAAGCCTGGGGTATAAAAGAGATGGAAGAGCAGGCTATAGTAACTAAATACATTACCAAAGAATTAGTAAAAGTAACGGGGCAGTCGTTAAAAGTAACCGGCCCCGAAACCACCGAGGCCGGCAACCTGCTTCACCTGCGCACTACTATCAGCTTTAAAGGTAATAATACCAATGGCTGGCAAAGTGTGGTAAAGGCCCTACACCCTACCCCCGCGGTGGCCGGCCTGCCAAAACAAAAAGCTATCGATTTTATATTAGCACACGAAAAAGCCCAGCGCAGCTTTTACAGCGGCTACCTGGGTCCGGTAAACCTAAACGGGCAAGTAAACTTGTACGTAAACCTGCGATGTATGCAGGTACTTAAAAATAAACTGGCGGTTTACGTGGGTTGCGGGGTAACGGCCTCCTCCAACCCCGATTCAGAGTGGCGGGAGTCGAAAATAAAAAGCGAAACCCTCCTTTCTGTGCTAAAAGCATAGATTTTTGCAATAATATTTCACCTTTGCCATGTTATGAACACCACTAAAAAGGGAGTCCGGCTGGTTGCTGAAATATGCAGGCGCAAGGGAATACGCAAAATCGTGTTCTCCCCCGGCTCACGCTCGGCCCCTTTGGTAATTGCTTTTTCTACCTACCCCGATATTGAGTGCCTTGTAATACCCGACGAGCGGGTGGCGGGATACTTTGCATTGGGGCTTGCCCAGCAATTGAGCGAAACGGTTGCACTTGTATGCACTTCGGGCACAGCAGTTTTAAACCTTGCCCCTGCAGTATGCGAGGCATTTTATCAAAATATTCCTTTGCTTGTTTTAACTGCCGATAGGCCGGCAGGTGCAGCTAATACCGGCGAGAACCAGGCTATTATGCAGGAGAATATTTTCGGCAACCATATCCTTTCTAAATACAGTGTAGATGGCGACACCGCCAACCGTGCAGAGCTGGAGGAAATAGTGGTAAATGTAAGCCAGGCATTTGATGACACCATACATGGCTACCGCGGTCCCGTGCATATTAACGTACACATGAGCGAGCCACTTTACGAAACTACCGACGAAAAACTACCTGCCGATTTAGTAATAAAAGAACTGGAACCAGTAGGTAAAGAGTTTATAGCCCTAAAAGATTTGCAGCGCATTAAAAGCGACTTTTCTTTCAGCAAACGGAAAATGATTATTGTGGGCATGCGCGAATACGAAGAAGAGTTTTTTGAGCTATTGGAGGAATTGAATAAGCGTAAAGACCTGATTATAATTAACGAAAACCTGGCTAACCTTTTTTTAGAAGATACTGTTTGGAATATCGATTCGGCGCTGGCCGTAATGGACGAACGCAGTATACGCAAATACATTCCTGATGTAGTAATTACCATGGGTGGGCAAATAGTATCGAAAAAGATAAAACAGCTTTTATACGACCGGCCTGCTTTGCACTGGGATATTCCGCCGGGCTCTACCCCGGGGCGCGGTTGGGCTATGTTTGGCGATATGTTCGACCCCATAGAGCCGGTAAACGAAATGCAGTTTTTAAATACAATTATTGAAACTGAAGAGGCAGAAGAAACCGATTATAAAAACGATTGGTTATTGCTAAGCCACAAAGCTGAGAGCCTCGCAAAATCGTATATAGACAAAGCCGCATTTTGCGATTTAAAAGTATTTGAAATATTGGTAAACAGCTTTCCGTTCGATACACACGTTCAATACGGAAACTCCACTCCTATTCGGTATTCTAACCTGTTTAAGCACAACGAGTCAGTCAGCCTGAATGCCAACCGCGGCACCAGTGGCATTGATGGCTGCGTAAGCACAGCAGCGGGCGCAGCTTATGCCTATAATAAACTAACCATATCCATTGTAGGCGATGTAAGCTTTTTATACGATAGCAATGCTCTGTGGAACAACCACCTCTCTCCCAACCTGCGCATAATTATTATAAACAACCAGGGGGGCAACATTTTCAGACTGATTGAAGGCCCTAACCGCGTTAACAATTTTGAAAAGTTTTTCGAAACAAAACACAATTTATCGGCCGAACATTTGGCTGCTATGTATGGCCTGCCTTATTACATTTGCGCCAACCAAAGTGAGCTCGAACAAACGCTAAAAACATTTTACGAGCCCTCGGATAAGTGTAAAATATTAGAGATAAAAACCGATGGCGTGCTTAGCGCCGAGGTTTATAAAAAATACTTTGAATACCTGAAAAGCAATAAATAAAACAGCATGAAAAAAAGAGACTGGAAAAGCATTAAAGACTACGAAGAAATAAAGTTTGAGTTTTTTGAAGGCATAGCCAAAATAACTATTAACCGCCCCCGCTACCGCAACGCCTTTACCCCGCTTACGGTAAAGGAAATGATTGATGCGATGAACACCTGCCGCGATAGCCAGGACATTGAAATAATAATACTTACCGGCGAAGGCGATATGGCTTTTTGCAGCGGCGGCGACCAGAATGTGCGCGGCCACGGTGGATACATTGGTAAAGATACCGTGCCCCGCTTAAATGTGCTCGATCTGCAAAAGCAAATACGCAGTATACCTAAATGCGTAATAGCCATGGTAAACGGCTTTGCCATAGGTGGCGGCCACGTATTGCATGTAGTTTGCGATTTATCGATAGCTAGTGAGAATGCCATTTTTGGGCAAACCGGCCCTAAAGTGGGTAGCTTTGATGGTGGTTTTGGTGCTAGTTATTTAGCCCGTTGTGTAGGCCAGAAGAAAGCCCGCGAGATATGGTTTTTGTGCGACCAATATAACGCGCAGGATGCATTGAGCATGGGCCTTGTAAACAAGGTGGTTCCTTTAGAAATGCTGGAAGATGTAACCGTGGAATGGTGCAAAAAAGTGCAGGAAAAATCGCCGCTATCTATACGTATGCTTAAGTCGTCGTTTAATGCCGAGTTAGACGGACAGGCAGGTATACAGGAATTGGCTGGTAACGCCACCCTGCTTTACTATCTGAGCGACGAAGCCAAAGAAGGCAAGAACGCCTTTATTGAAAAACGCAAACCAGACTGGAGCAAGTTCCCTAAGTTCCCCTAAGCAATTGGCAAAGACATCCGAGTTTTTTAAAACTTCGGATGTCTCATTACATAGAATTACAAGTAGAAAGTGGTAAGCTTTTGCCTCTTTCTATTTTCTGCTTACATTTACCCCAATATGGCACTTATTTTAGACAAATGGAACCCACCGGTGTTAGATAAGCCCGATTATTTCGACACCGTAAAGTACGTATACAAGCACCTTACCTTCCATATTAGCGAAGATGAGGCCTATACCATTTTAAATGCCTTTATAGAGAAGTGGGATGCCAATGCAGGGCAACTTATAAAAGAAGAGCAACTGGTAGCACATGTGGTGGCACAATTGCAGAACAACTTTGATGTAATGCTGCCCAAAAAGAAAATTGAAAGTGTGGTCCATCTTATATTAGGCTACCTGCAGGTAACCGGCCATTTTTACCAACAAGAGCTGAAACAGACGAAGTGACGAAATTACAAAGTTGGATTTATGCCTTTCGCCTCCGCACTTTGCCGCTGGCTTTCTCTTCAATAATTACAGGTAGCTCTATTGCATTTGTCGATAATCGCGCACATTTTAACTGGTTGGTGTTTGCGTTGTGCCTTGTAACCACTTTGCTGCTGCAAATATTAAGCAACCTGGCCAACGATTACGGCGATAGCGAAAAGGGGACAGATAATGATGAGCGCATTGGCCCTAAGCGGGCGGTGCAACAAGGGCTTCTATCATTTGCCGAAATTAAAAGGGGCATCATTCTTACTGTATTATTATGCCTTGTAGCGGGCAGCCTATTGGTTAGCGAGGCTACCAAAGGTATGGATATCGGCTACGGCATCTTCTTTTTTCTTTTAGGCTTAGCGGCTATAGCAGCAGCCATTAAATATACGGTTGGTAAAGGCGCTTATGGTTATATGGGCCTGGGCGATGTGTTTGTGCTTTTGTTTTTTGGACTGGTAGGTGTATGTGGTAGTTATTACCTGATGGGGCACCAACTAAATTACTCTGTGCTTTTACCCGCGCTTTCTATCGGGTTCTTTGCTTCGGGAGTGCTTAACCTAAACAATATGCGCGACCGCGAGAGCGATGCCAAAGCAGGTAAAAACTCGCTGGTGGTAAAAATTGGACTGGCAAATGCAAGGCGTTACCATATGGCATTAATCATTCTGGGGTTTCTTGTCAGCGTAGCTTATGTGATTATCAACTTTACTTCTACCATGCAGTTTCTGTTCATCATTACGCTTATTCTTTTCCGTAAACACTTGGCGGCGGTAAGGGCGGTAGAAGACCCTAAAGATTTCGATCCGCTGTTAAAGCAACTCGCTATCAGCACCTTCATTTTCTCTATTCTGTTTGCAATTGGAATTATTGTGGGAAGTGTGGGCTAATTTCGGATATAGTCATCCGATGAATTTTTCGCCAAAAAGCCGGACTTAATAATTGACAGAACCATCCTTGCTGCAATATTCATCGGATGACTTATGAGCGCATTTATCTGTGTAATCACTGTCTTTATCCGTGTAATCGTAGCGCAGCTTATTCAAATCGAATCGCCTTCACCGGCGATATCTTCGACACCAGCATAGATGGTATTACCAGCAATAAAAGCGTAAATACAATAGTGCCAATATTTAGGGCCGCTATCCAGCTCCAGCTAATATCTATGGGGGCATAAGTTAGGTAGTAACTCTCTTGTGGCAGGGTTATCAGGTGAAAATGCTTTTGCAGAAGACAAAGGCCAATGCCAAACACGTTGCCAGCCAACAAGCCAATACCAATTATAACACTGCTGTAATACAAAAATACACGGCGTATAGAAACGTTGCTGGCGCCAAGAGCCTTCATTATACCAATCATGTTGGTGCGCTCCAGTATCAATATCAGCAAGGCTGTAATCATATTAATGGCCGCTACAATTATCATAAGGGTTAAAATGATTAACTCATTCATGGTTTGCAGGTCCAGCCAATCAAAAATACCGGGGCTTACACTCTTAATGGTTTGCACATCCAGGTGAGCATTACTCATGCGGGCGTAAACCTCCTCTCCTATATTCTCCAACGGGTCGCGTTGTAACTCTGCCAGCTTTTCTTCGCCCAGCAGGCCACCAAACAAGGTTAAAAAATACGATTTGCTGCGTGGCTTAAATAGATTCTCTTCCTTTAAAAAAACTTCAAAGCCACCCACGGTATCCTTGCCCCAGTTATTCAGTTCCTGTATTACGCCAATATCTACCATGGCGTATTTCTTATCAAACTCCTCCATGCCGGTTTCAAAAATACCGGTAACTTTAAACGGACGGTTTCGGATAGAGCGGCCCATAAAAGCCACAATCACCTTGTCGCCGGTTTTTATTTTAAGCCTGTCGCTGGTAGCTTTCGAAATCAAAATTTGTTGCTGCCCCTTTTCTCCGCCCACATCAATTTTACCGCCTTGCTTAATGTAAGGCATTATGTTCTTCCACTCAAAATCATCGCCCACACCTTTCAATACAATGCCTTCAAACTCATCATTTGTTTTAAGCAAGCCACCTTTTAGCGCAGTTACCTGTATATGGCGGGCTTCGGGTATTACGCTTTTATTGGTGTAAAAATCCTGGTAGCGGTATACGCCCTCCTCTTGCAGAGAGTTGGTGAGCGAAAAGGGAGTAATTTCCAGGTGCGACCAAAAGCTTAACACTTTGTTTCTTATCTCTTTTTGAAACCCATTTACCATGCTGGTGGTAATAATCATGGTGCTAAGGCTAAGTGCCACAGCCGCTATGGCTATACGAATTATGAAGGAAGAGAAGCTCTTCCGGCTACTAAAAGCTATTTTGCGGACAATAAATAATTCGAGGTTCACGCTTCGAGTTTAAAGCTTAAAGTTTGAACTTTCAAGTTTAATGTTTCAAGTTTGAACTTTATATGTAAAATGTGCCTTTATGAACATGCCTAAATTGCTTTATTCTTTACTTTTTATAGCCGCTTTAAACGCCTGCAACGGTCAGCAGCCACCAGTTCCCCGAATGACCTCGGGAAATAAAGTAACAGGCGGCGGCAAAATTGTTTGCGGTGCCGAACGGCTGGACGAGGTAAAAGCCCTTTTACAGGATAAGCGCGTAGCGCTAATGGTAAACGGAACCTCGCTGGTGGGCACTACGCATTTAGTAGATACCCTGTTAACCTATAACCTAAACATTAAAAAAATATTTGCGCCTGAGCATGGCTTTAGAGGCGATGCCGATGCAGGAGAGCATGTAAAGGACAGCGTAGACGCTAAAACAAAAATTAGAATTATTTCGCTGTATGGCGATAAGAAAAAACCTACCAACCAGGAATTGAAAGATGTGGATGTGGTGGTGTTTGATATACAGGATGTGGGTGTGCGTTTTTACACCTTTATATCCTCATTACATTACTTAATGGAAGCCTGCGCAGCCAACGATAAGGAACTGGTAGTGCTGGATAGGCCCAACCCCAATGGCTGGTATGTAGATGGTCCGGTGCTTAAAAAAGAGTTTCAATCGTTTGTAGGGGTAGACCCTATACCGGTAGTGCATGGGCTGACTATTGGCGAATATGCCCAAATGGTTAACGGCGAAAAGTGGTTACCCGATGGGGCACAATGCAAGCTAAAAGTAGTTACCTGCCTAAATTATACCCATACATCGCGCTATAACTTACCGGTAAAACCATCGCCTAATTTACCGAATGAGATTGCCATTTTTAACTACCCATCTATCTGCTATTTTGAGGGAACCGAGGTATCGGTAGGCCGTGGTACCGATAACCCTTTCCAGGTAATAGGGGCGCCACAAATAACGGTGCGCAATTTTTCGTTTATGCCTAAAAGCAAACCCGGAGCGAAGAATCCTCCTCACTTAAACCAGGTATGCTTTGGCTTTGATTTAAGGCGGGTGAATACGTTTAAAGCGGGTATAGACCTTAGCTATCTGATAAAAACTTACCAGGCTTTTAGCGATACGGCCAAGTACTTTTTACCGGGCAACTTTTTTGAAAAACTGGCAGGGACGGCTGACTTACGCCAACAGCTAAAAGAAGGCAAAACCGAAGCTGAAATTAAAGCCACCTGGCAGGCCGATTTGAATGAGTATAAGAAAAAGAGAAAGACCTATTTGCTATATAAAGATTTTGAAGAAACCGTGCGCTAACAAATGGATAAACTAAGAATAGTTTTTATGGGCACGCCGGAGTTTGCGGTGCCCATGCTGGATACACTAATAAGCAGCGAGCATGAAGTGGTAGGCGTAATTACTGCCCCCGACAAGCCGGCTGGGCGAGGTATGCAGTTAATAGAAAGCGATGTAAAGAAATTTGCCAAAGAAAAAGGGCTAAACATACTACAACCTGAAAAACTAAAGAACGAAGCATTTTTAACTGAACTTAAAAACCTGAACGCCGACCTATTTGTGGTAGTGGCTTTTAGAATGCTGCCCGAAGTAGTATGGAGCATGCCAAAATTGGGCACAATAAACCTGCACGCATCCTTGTTACCACAATACCGGGGCGCTGCCCCCATTAACTGGGCTATTATTAACGGTGAGAAAGAAACCGGTGTAAGCACTTTTTTTATACAGCACGAGATTGATACCGGCAAAATAATTTACCAGGAAAAGATTACGATTAGGGATGACGAAAACGTAGGCGAACTATATGCGGAACTGATGCAGCTTGGAGCAAAGGTATTACGTAAAACTGTAGATGCCATTGCCGCTAACAACTACCCGCAAATACCGCAAGACCATATTACCGACATTAAACATGCCCCCAAAATTTTTAAAGAAACCTGCCGGATAGATTTTAGTAAAGATGCCGACTACGTTTACAATTTCATTCGCGGGCTTAGCCCCTACCCTGCTGCTTTTACTATGCTTAATGGCAAGGTGTTTAAAATTTATAAGGCAGCCAAACGCAACCTGCCTTCAGTAATAAACACTACCACCGGCTACGAAACCGATGGTAAAACATTCCTGTTGTTTAATTGCAACGGCGGGGCTATTGAGGTAAAAGAGTGTCAGCTGGAAGGCAAAAAGAAAATGAGTATTGAGGAGTTTTTGAGAGGTAATAAGCTGGCTTAAAACCATTTCTTTTTTACAAAGAAATAACCCATTAGGCCCGATATAACTATGCACAGCCCAAATACAAACACAAACGAGTAGGGTTGGTCTTCGCCGGGCAAGCGCACGTTCATACCATAAAAGCTGGCAATTAACATGGGTACGGTAAGCAAAATGGTTACCGAGGTAAGGCGTTTCATTATCTCGTTCAGGTTGTTCGAAATAATAGAGGCAAAGGCATCCATAGTTCCGTTCAAAATGTCGGAATACATTTCGCTCATACTTAGGGCTTGCTGGTTTTCAATAATCACATCGGCCAGCAAATCCATTTTATCCTCGTCCTTAATTTTTAAAAAGTTGGTGCGTTGTATTTTAAGTAGCAGCAAATCGTTAAACCTAAGGTTGGTTACAAAGTAAATAAGGCTCTTTTGTATGTTCAGCAGCTTAGTCAAATCATTATTGCTGCTTGATTTATACAAAGCTTTTTCATAGGCATAGCGCTCGTTGTTTATGCTGCGCAAAAACAATTGAAACATGGTTACGTTCCTTTCAAAAATAGCCAGTATAGCCCCTTCGGTATCGGACGGGTTAAAATTCTTGGGCGGCGTATTTAAAAAGAATTCAATTACCTGGTTTTTATAAGCGCTGATAGTTATTAAATAATCGGAGGTGCGGATAATACCTATAGGGATGGTAATATAGCTGGCCTCAATATCCGAAATGCCATCGTTGGGTATTGGAGTTTTTAATACCATCAAATCCACGCCATCTTCACTTTCGTAACGCGAGCGCTCGTCAATATCCAGCGTATCGGTTATAAAGTCAATATCAATCGAAAGTTGTTCACTTAGCTTTTGGGTCTCTTCAGTTCCGAAGGGCCCATACAAATGAATCCAACAGCCCTTCTCGGGTCCGTTTAGCCTGGCAAGGCTTCCGTTCTCTCTTTTCAGATAAACTACCATCGTTCATTTATAAGGTGTATTGGTAAAGCGGCGCAAAACTAAGCGGATATGTGAAAGCAAAAAACATTTATTTGCTTTTGCCATAAAAAAATGCCGCTATATGCCTAAAAAACACATTTCATTTTTAGGGACCTACCAGGGCTTACCTTAGCAGGGTTAGCGAACCTTTGCGCAGTTCTTCTTTGTGCCCGTCTAAAAAGGTAAGCTTCATTTGCCAGGTATATACGCCCGGTTGCAACATCACACCTTTGTAGCTTCCATCCCATTCAAAATCGTGGTTCTGCGATTCGAATACTTTTTCGCCAATACGGTTAAATATTTGCACCTCTAAAAACTCAAGCGCTTTTATGTTTCCAAACAGTTTAAACATATCGTTGTTGCCATCGCTATTAGGTGTAAATGCGTTGGGTGCAAATACTGAATAATCCGGGGTAACAGTTACCGTTGTTTGCGCGGTTGCCGTGCAACCCTCATCGTTCCTTATATCGAGATTGTAAACGGTAGTAGCGTTTGGCGTAGCTTTTGGTGTTTGGCAATCGGCACAGCTTAATGTGCTTGCAGGCGACCATAAGGCGGCATAGTTACCGGCATTACCCGTTAGCGTATAACCAAGCAAAGTATCCTCGCCCATATTAATTGAAACCGGTGGCGTTACCCCAACCGAAAAGTCGTAGGTATAAGTAAGTGTAAAACTTGCAGTGGCGGTACAAGTATTAGCATCCGCTACTACCACATCGTAGCTGCCGGGGCCTAAGTTTACAAGTACGGCACCACCAGAAGCGCCCGACCAATTATATTGATAAGGCAGCGTTCCGCCATTTAATGTTAGTGTTATACTACCATTGGCAGCAACAGTTTCGCAGGTTGGGTTTTCGAAAGCAGAAGTAAGCACCAACGCTGCAGGCTCTGTAAGCGTAGTTGAAGCGGATGCCGTACACAAGGCATTATCGGTTACCGTAACCGCATAAGTGCCGGGTGTCAATCCACTTACATCTTCAGTGGTGGCAGTAGTGCTCCAGGCATAGGCATATGGCGCCAGACCGCTGGTGGCCGTTAAATCAATAGCGCCATCGGCTGCTGCATTACAACTTATGTTTGTGCCTACGGTAGTGAGTTGCATATACGGAACCACCGTAACCGTGCTATTGGTGGTAGCAATACAGGAGCTAGCATCGCTAACAGTAACCGTATAAGTGGTTGTAATGGATGGCGAAACCGTAATTACATCGGTTATTGCAGCATTGCTCCACAGGTAGGTTGTTCCTCCGGTGGCAGTAAGGGTGGCTGATGTACCTTCGCAAATAGTAGTAGTAGCAGGGTTAACGGCTGGCACCGGCAACGCATTCACTGTAACAATTGCATCGATGGTGGCGCTGCAGGTATTGGCGTCGGTAACCGTAACGGCATAAGTTGTATTGGTAGTTGGCGAAACCGTATTGGCTGCTGTAGCAGGTCCGTTGCTCCAGGCATAGGCTACTCCGCCGCTGGCCGTTAGGGTGGTGCTGTTGCCATTACAGATAGCAACCGCCGAAGGATTAATTGCCGGCACAGGTAATTGATTAACGGTTACTGAGGCCGTAGCCGAAGCCGTGCAGGTATTAGCATCGGTAACGGTAACAGAATAATTTGTTGTGTTGGCTGGTGTTACAGTAATGACCGCTGTGGATTCTGTTCCGCTCCACAAATAGCTGGTTCCTCCAGTGGCAGTTAAGGTGGCGTTGTTGCCAGCACATACTATTGTTGTGGCAGGGCTTATAGCAGCCACCGGTAATTGGTAAACCGTAACGATTGCGCTAGTGGTGGCACTGCAAGTGTTAGCATCGGTAACTGTTACGGTATAGGTGGTAGTATTAGCAGGTGTAACTGTAATAGCGGCCGTGTTGGTTGAATTGCTCCACGAGTAGCTGCTACCTCCGCCGGCTGTAAGTGTGGCACTTACACCGTTACATACCGCGGCAGATGATGGGGTAACAGAAGGAACCGGTAGCGAATTAACCGTAACGGCACTGCTTGCTGTAGCCGAGCAGCTATTAGCATCGGTGCCGGTAACATTATAGGTAGTGGCACCTGCGGGTGTAACCGTAATGGCCGTGGTGGTTTCGGTTGTGCTCCATAAATACCCAAGTGCACCGCTGGCCGTAAGTGTTGCCGAATTGCCTGCGCAAACAGCTGTAGCTGCAGGGGTAATACTAACTGGTGGCAACTGATTTACAACTACGTTCACAACAGCCGAATCGGTGTAGCCATTAGAGGCGACTACTACCAAACTATAGCGCGTATTGGTGGTAGGGTTTACTGAAATGGTGGGTGTAGTGGCGCCGTTGTTCCAATAAAAATTGCCAGCTCCGCTTCCGGTAAGGGTGGTGCTTTCTCCATTGCAAATAATACTATCGCCGGTTACAAATACATCGGGGCAACCGTTAACCTGCCCGGTACCGGCACTGCAGGGGCATTGATCGTTAATGTCGGTAATGCCATCGTTATCGCTATCCTGGTTGTTGCTTACTACCGTATTGGCTACCAGCAGCAGGCCGTACGGATTGCTGTTACCTCCATTAGGGGTATTATAAACCTGCACATCTACATAATTGATTCCGGCCAGCCAGGGGCCGTTTAACGAGAAGTTAAGCGGATTTTGATAATCGCCACCGCTAATGCCTTTTGCCATTCCGTTTACAAAAACTTCAGTTATGCTATTATCGGCATAGCCTTGCAGGCTAAGCACATAATTACCCGTGGCGGCTACGCTATTACCGTTGCAATCGGCGGGCAGGTTAAGGGTAAGACGAAAGTAAATATATCCGGCGTTGGTATTATTACCGCAATTGCTTCCGGGGCCGGTTATCCAGTTGCCATTGTTTACCGGTGGCTGCAAGGCAGCAGGGTCTACCCACTGGCCTGGCGCGCAGTTATTATTAATCAGCGCATTGGCATAGGTAAGCCCCATAGGGTTTGGCGGATTACTGGCAAACCAGCCCGATACCGACCACGTAGTATCGGCGTTACCCGGCGTGCCCTGCCCCGTTGATAGCGTAGCGGGATTAGGAAACACCTGCGCGTTGGTAAAATTACAAAGGGCAGAAAATAAAACTGCGAGTAGTAAAAGTCTTTTCACTCGTTACCGGTTTTAATAAGCTTTATAAAAGGGGCGAAAGTTAAGCAATAAAGACCGACTTATTGCTACCATGGTTGCTTATGCACACGGATGAATTAAAAACTCATTTATTGCTGATTAGCTTAGGCATAAGCATAAACACATAATCGTGGCTAACATATTTTTGCCCTTCGCGCTCAAAGTTAATTTGGCTGGCCAGGTTATGCAGGCGGGCTGCACCGGTGCTATATTTGCAACCGGCATTCTTCATAGCCTGTTGCAAATAGCGGGCTACATTAGTAAACAAGTGTTTTCGCCTTACGGCCGGTAGTAAACCAATGTAGGGGGTATACGATTTCTCGCCTTTAAATTCGGTGGCCGCACAGCCTATAAATTCGCCATTTAGTCTTATAAGCCAGCTATGCTTACCGGGGTTGCCTTCTTCAATGTAATTATCGGCCAGGTAGGTGGCAAAGTTTTCTATTTGCAGGTTTAATGGAAAGTATTGATCAATTACCTTGCTTTTAAAAAAGCCCATTGGCGATTCGGTATATGTATCCCTAACCAATTGCTTCATCTGTTCCTGCTGTGTTACGTTGCAGGGTATAAATTCCATTTCGGGCAGTTCTAAGGCAGGCACTTGGTAGCCATGCAAATCTAAATCGTATAGCCGGTGTATATCCAGCAGATGGTAAGCAAAACCAACCTCGTTCAAAAACAAAAACAAATCGTTGCCGGGGTTAAGCAGTTTAACGCGTACAAAATCATACCGACCATCTAAAATTTGCTCACGCATTTCAACCGCATCGGGCACAGGTCCTTCATAGCGGCCAAACTTTAAGTTAAAGAGGGTGCTCTCTTTTTCTGAGTGTGTAATCATAGGGTTATACTATTACCTCTCCTTCAAACACACGTTCAGCCGGCCCTGTAAGAAAAATATTGCGGTAGCCATTTCCTTGGGCCTCAAAATTAACCTGTAGTTTGCCACCCGGGGTTTCAATACTCACCCGGCTAAGCAGGCTGCCGTTTTTACTGGCAAAAGCCAAAGCCGAGGCCACTACACCTGTTCCGCACGAAAGTGTTTCGGCCTCTACTCCCCTCTCGTAAGTGCGTACAAACAATTCATCGGCACTTTTCTTTTCGGCAAAGTTTACGTTTATACCTTCTGCTGCAAAGCGCGCTGAGTTGCGTATTTTATATCCTTCTTCATACACCTTTAAGTTGGCTACATAATTGGCAAACTGCACATAGTGCGGCGAGCCCGTGT
Source organism: Chitinophagales bacterium (assembly GCA_044228435.1). Classification (GTDB taxonomy): domain Bacteria; phylum Bacteroidota; class Bacteroidia; order Chitinophagales; family LD1; genus Bog-950. The sequence goes on along the minus strand of JBGAUW010000007.1, from coordinate 59,184 downwards.
TTAGCACATAATCGCTGTTGTAGCTTTCGATGCAGTCAACATCCTTCATTTTAAGCGATACACGTCCATCGCTTAAAATCTCTCCCTCGTGTTCCCCATCAATGGCCATAAACTTGCACTTATCGGCTATCAGGCCAAGGTCGTGCGCAAATCGTATCAGGCAGCGGCCGCCATTGCCGCACATGGTGCTTTCGTTACCATCGCTGTTAAAGTAAACCATCTCAAAATCGTAGCCCTCTTTACTTTGCAGGTAAATAAGCCCATCGGCGCCTATGCCAAAGCGGCGGTTACACAATTTTTCTATTTGTGCGCGTTCATTAGTAAGGGCAAGATTGCGGTTGTCAATCATTACAAAATCGTTGCCTGTACCCTGGTATTTATAGAATTTAACGGTCATTAAATGTTAGTGTTAAAACGTTTTAATTGGAGTAACTTTAGCTTGCGTAATACATTAAACTTGAAATATCTTTGAAGTGCAATCGTTCACAAACAGAAGACAAAAATAAAAATCAAAAAATATGAGTATCAGAAAAATCGGATTCACAGCAGTAGTAGCCTTTTTAAGCGCTTTTGCAGCAGTGGCTACGTTTAATTATTTGGGTTTAAACAAGCAACAGGTATCTATTGTGCAACAGAATACGCCTGCGCAACTGGCCGCTTTTGAAAGAAGCAACGCTGCGCAGCCTATCGATTTCCGTTTTGCGGCAAGTACTACTACGCCAAGTGTAGTGCATATTAAATCTACGTTTAAGGCAGAAAAGGTAGCTTATAACGACCCCTTCCAGGATATGTTTGGCGGCGATTTTTATAAATATTTCCACGGGCCAAACCCTTACAAAAGCCAACCGCAGGTTGCTACCGGATCGGGGGTAATTGTAAGTGCAGATGGCTACATTGTTACTAATAACCACGTGGTAGACGATGCCGATGAGGTAGAGGTAATGATGAACAACAATAAATCATATAAGGCTAAGGTAATTGGTAAAGATGCCGATACCGACCTTGCGCTGGTAAAGGTAGATGCCAAAGACCTCCCCGCCATCAATTTTGCCAACAGCGATTCAGTGCTAATTGGCGAATGGGTAATGGCTGTAGGTAATCCGTTCAATCTTGAATCGACTGTTACCGCCGGCATTGTAAGTGCCAAAAGCCGTAACATAAATATACTGGGCCACGCTAACGAAAAACAAAGCAACACGGCCATTGAATCGTTTATACAAACCGATGCAGCCGTTAACCCCGGCAACAGTGGTGGAGCACTTGTAAATGTAAGCGGTGAGCTGATTGGTATAAACACGGCTATTGCTTCGCCTACCGGTTCTTATGCTGGTTACTCTTTTGCAGTTCCATCTAACATAGTGAAGAAAGTAATTTTCGATTTGCAGAAGTTTGGCGTTAGCCAGCGTGGTTTCTTAGGGGTAAACATTCGCAGTATGGATGATAAAACCGCTAAAGAAATTGGCTTCGATAAACCTTACGGTGTGTATGTGGATGGTGTAAATAAAGGCTCGGCGGCTGATGATGCAGGCCTTAAAAGTAAAGATGTGATTACCCGCATTAACGGTGTAAGCGTAAACTCATCGCCTGAGTTGCAGGAGCAGGTGGCTAAATACCGCCCGAACGATAAACTGGATGTAGAGATTATACGCGATGGTAAAACCAGCAATGTGTTTGTAACGCTTAAAAACAAGTATAACACGCTGGCGCAAATTGATAACACCCGCGATGTGTTGGGTGCCCTTGGCGTGAAAGTAGAAAACCTGACCACGGCCGAGCTGCGCAGCCTGGGCTTGCAGGGCGGCGTAAAAGTAACCGACCTGAAGGATGGCAAGCTGGCCGAGTTTACCGATATACGCAAAGGCTTTGTAATAACCCAAATAGACGACCAGACAGTTAATAATGTAGAAGACTTTGTAAACCTGCTGAAGGAGAAAAACGGCAAGGTGCTGGTAGAGGGTATATACCCTAATAAGCCTATGAGCTACCTGTATGCCTTTAGAATGTAAGCAGTAAACTTTGTTAGTTTTTATATAACAGTCCCGGCAAGTAAATGTCGGGACTGTTTTGTTTTATATAGCTAATGTGTCGGTTGGATTCAAGTTAAAGCTCTAAAAAGCTTGAAAGTAAATACTCAGCTCAGATTGAGGAGTTTTTTCAATACTTGTTTTTTGCATTAGCCTCGTAGAGGCGGAGTATTGGTAGAAGTAATAAGCGAAATACCCTCCGACCCCGTTAGCCGGTCGAACCAGGTGCGACCCTTACAGGGCCGTACATTTAATTTCTACCGATATTAGAACCCTACGGGTTCAAAATTAGTGGTTGTGGTGGATGTATTTGGCAATAAAAAAAGCACCGGCAGTTCCGGCAGTTAAAAAAAAGGCTGTTGGCTGTTTGTATTTAACCCATTAAACAGATTCACGTTGCGTTGTGTAAACGTTGTACAACGTAATAGAATTATGGGATGCAATTCATTGGATTTATTGCCGATTGTGAACTGCCGACTTGTACTATTTAGGTAACTCCGGCTGCCTGCTGGGCGTTCCAAACAAGGGTACCGGCACAGGTGGATTATCGTTCTCGTCTATGCTAAAGGTAAATACCTTTTCTACCCATTGCCAGTGGTTATTTTGCCAGTTAAAACCCTCGTAGGTACCATCGGGCACATAGCTAAAGGTGGCGCCTTTGGCTTTTTCGTTGGGCGGGGCTACGTGGTCAAACACTATCATTTGCATCTGCTTATCGTAGTTAAGCACCGTGGGCGCATTATACTTGTATTCGATAAAAAAGCGGTTTAGCGTATCCAGCATTTTAGCATGGCTGCTATCGTATTTAAAATGGAAAAGCGGGGCACCAAATTTGGGTTTACCGGTTTTATCAAAGGTTAAAATTTCTACCACTTTGCGACGGGTAATAATATCCGAGGCCTCGTAGCCAAAAAGCGAATACACCGGCTTTTTATCTACCGTTTGCTGTATAGCATTGTAATACAAAGCACCATACCAGTTATCGTTGGTGGTAGTAAGCTGCGGCTGGTAAGGCATGGTATCGCTTAAATCGTGCAGCGGGTAAATTTTCACTTTGCTGCTGCGCATTTGTATTACGCCGTAATAGCGGTAATGGCCTTTAGGCAAAGCCAGCTGCCAGGTAAATATGCGGAACGAACTATCGGGCGCATACACCTTCGAAACAGTTTCGAGCGTATCGAAGGGATAGTAAAACGAGTTGTTGAACTTAAGCGCGCTTACAAACTTAGGTATAAAGGCATAGCAGGCTTTTTTGCGCGATTCTAAAAGTGTATCCAGCGTAAACTTATCCGATAGCAGGCGCAGGCTATCCTGCATGGCAGTGAGCTTAATTAAATCGCCTTTGCTTAAAGTAGGCGAGGCAACGGGCTTAGCCTTGCTTTTATTAACCTTAGGGGCCTGGGCAAACACACAGCAACAAAAGGCCATTACAGCGGCCACCGAAAAAAGTTTTTTCATTACTAATTGAACGCTCAACTTAAATTATTTATTGCCCCAAAAGTAACCGTAAAAGGCAGCTACCTATACAAAAGAAGGTAAATCTACCTTTACGCCGGCGCGGGCCATAAAAATATCTACGCTCATATCTAACCACACTTTGGTAAGCGGGTCGCTGTTTAGTATTAATGCCACGGTGTAGTGCGTATCGCGAAACGATTGCAACAAGTTTTCGGGCATGGTGTTGTGTATGTTGGCTTCGTAGGCTACTACAAAATCTTTGCGCTGTTTTCTATCAAATGGCACTACTACAAACTCTCTCCATTCAAAAGTAGAGTCATCTTTTAAAACAATAGGAGCCTTAAACTCCTGGGCTAAGTGATTGCGTAGTCTTTTTGCTGCCGCTAATGATGTTTTAAATTCTTCCATTATTCAGTTTAAGCAAAAGCCGGTTATTGTGGATTGCTTGGCTTTGCGGGTGCAAAAATACCTAAACTTTCATTTTAATCAACATTTCTTTTGTTATAGCTAACATGCCATCATCGAAATTTAGGTGCGTAACCATGCGCAGCAGGGTGGGCGAAAAGGGCTGCACCCGTATATTTTGCTGTAAAAGCTGCCCGGCAACGGCGGCCGCATCGGCCACTTCAAATATTACAATGTTGGTTTGCACCGGCAAAACCCGCTTTACCCAGGGCAGGGTAGCCAGCGTTTGTGCTAAGCTTTCGGCACGTAAGTGGTCCTCTTTCAGGCGTTTAACGTTGTTATCCAGCGCGTAAATGCAGGCTGCGGCCAGTATGCCGCTTTGGCGCATACCACCGCCCATTACCTTGCGCAGCTTGCGGCTGCGCTTAATAAAATCGGTTTTGCCGGCCAGCACACTGCCTACCGGGGCTCCTAAACCCTTGCTTATACATACCGATACGCTATCGAAAATACCATGCAGGGCGGCGGGTGTTTCGCCCAAAGCTTCCAGCGCATTAAAAATACGGGCACCATCTAGGTGGTAAATAAGGCCTTTGGTGCGACACAACGCTGCAATAGACTGCATTTGGGCTATGGTATACACACTGCCCCCGCCTTTGTTTACCGTGTTCTCAATGGCTACCATGCGCGTATTGGGCAGCCAATCGTGGTCGGGCAATATCAGCTCTTCTACCTGCGCGGCCGTCATACGGCCCTGGTCGCCATCGGCCAGGCGGATAGAGATGCCAGAGTGAAAAGCCCAGCCACCGGTTTCATAATTATAAATGTGGCAAATTTTATCGCATATCAATTCATCCAACGGTTGGGTATGGGCCTTAATGGCAATCTGGTTGGTCATGGTGCCGCTCGGGCAAAACAGGGCCGCCTCCATCCCAAACATAGCCGCCACCTTTTCTTCCAGTTGCTTTACGGTAGGGTCTTCGCCAAACACATCATCGCCCAATGGGGCAGTTAGCATGGCTTGTTTCATAGCCTCTGTTGGCTGGGTAACGGTATCGGAACGAAGTTCTATTAGCATGGCAAAAAGTGAATGGTTAGTAGTGAATAGTGAAATGCTTAGCTTATAGCCCCATTAGTTAGCAAACCAATAAAGCGCATAAACAGCCACGGCGCAAAAATAATAGGGAAAATAAAGCCAAACACAGAACCCCACAGGTGGGCCGAGTGGCTGGCATTATCTATCAGGGTTATACCGGTTTTGTATTGGTGCCCGTAGTTATCCATATAAATACAGTAGGCAACGTATAAAGGCCCAAACACAAACGATGGTATGCCTATGGGTATAAACATTAAGTATATTTTACTGAACGGGTTAAGCAGTATAGCTGCAAATACAACGGCCGAAACACCACCGCTGGCACCAAGCCCGGTAGATTGCTGGTTATCCCTGTCTTTTATAAGCGATGGAATATCGGCAAAAATTACACCGCCAAAATACAGCAGCACATACAACAAGCGCCCCTTTTCGTGAAAAACATAATCGAAACTATTCTCAACAAATACCCCAAAACTGTATAGGGCAATCATGTTCAGAATAAGATGTGTGTAGTTGAGGTGTATAAAGCAGCCCGATATTATCCGGTGCCACTCTTTAAAACGAAAAACGCGGTAGGGGTAAAATAGCAGGTTATACTTCATTACCGGGTTATTAAACGCCAGCAACGAGGTAATACAGGTAACAGCAACAATTAGAATGGTAAGGTTCATGCGGCTAAAATAGAAGGTTGCGCAAAAGCAACCAGTTTTGTGCCTTTTCATTTTGTGGGGAGCGGGCAAAAACAGCCTTTCAGGTTCGCACGGGTTCTGTAAGCTCTGCACGACCCTGCGCGGACGAAATATGCGCCTAGCCATACAAAAGAGTTAGTTTTGGCGCGAAATACTCTAATATGAATACAACCTCAGTTCTAGTAGATATTCTAATAATTGGCATTCAAGTATTAACATGGTTTTGCTTACTCGTATTTTCCTTTGTTCTAAAAACAGACATTCTGGATTTTGAAAAAACGCCTTTTCTCATTTTTGTAATTATAGCTATGGCGTATACATTAGGAGTGGTTTTCGATTATATTTTTGCTCCTATTTTTGAATGTTTCAAAGGAGTTGATGAAAAAAATACATATAAAAATGTATCTGTAATCAAAATAATCCACAAGCATGAAGAGATCCATAATTACCTTGATAGTCAATACGCACGATTAAGAATCGCACGGGCAACAGTAATTAATCTACCCTTAATTACTATCTTTTTATGCTTGTTCATATGGCGTAATAATTTCAATTACTATATTTACGATTATGCAATCCTCTACATTTTACTCATAGGAATCACACTCACGATTTTCTCAGTATTCAGCTGGCGCCGACGTAATAAGAACTATATAAAATACATTAATGAAATACTGCAAATCATTCAGGAGAATAAAGAGTGATTTACCCCCAAAACAAGGAAAGCTCTATTTTAAACAGGGTTGTATTGCCGCTTTTAATTGACTACTGCATTTTCATTGCTTATCACCAACCGCCACCTCCAAAACTTTTTTACATTTAAGCCATGCTCAAAAAGTGGTTACCCATTCTCTCCGCTCCTGTTGCTGCGCTTATTGTTTACCTTTTGCTTACACATTACAGCGTAGCGCAACCGGCGGCTTTAATGGCGGTAGTGGTTACCTGGGTGGCGGTTTGGTGGCTTACCGAGGCTCTGCATTTGGGCATTACCTCGCTGCTGCCGTTTATACTAATACCCCTGTTTGGTATTATGAAAACGGAAGATGTGGCCATGCAATACATGGACCAGATTATCTTTCTGTTTATGGGCGGCTTCTTTTTAGCCTACGCCATGGAAAAATGGGGGCTGCATAAGCGCCTGGCCTTTCGCATTATTATGCTTACCGGTAACACACCGGGCAAAATTTTAATGGGTATAATGCTTACCACTTATATACTTAGCAACTGGGTAAGCAACACGGCTACGGTAATGATGCTTATACCGGCTGTAATGGCCATTATAAGCCAAAAAGAAATTTACAACGAGCAGGGCCGCAAAAATATTAGCACGGCTATACTGGTAGGCCTATCGTTTAGCGCTACTATTGGCGGCATGGGCACACTGGTAGGCACCCCGCCAAACATGATATTTGCCGGTATGTATGCCAGTCAGTTCCCAAACGGGCAACCGGTTACCTTTTTAAAATGGATGGCCTTTGGCATACCCTTTTCGTTTACGCTGCTTATAGTTTGTTACTTTATACTTAAGAAAATGTATATACCGGCACACCACAATGCGCCCTTTGATATGAGCTATATACAGCAACAGCACAAAGCACTGGGAAAAGTAAAGTATGAAGAAAAGATAGTGTTTGCCATATTTACCATTACGGTACTGCTATGGTTGTTTAGAGAAAATATGAACCTGGGTCAATTTACCATACCCGGATGGAGCAAACTACTGGGCGGCGTAGGTAAATATATTAAAGACAGTACGGTGGTAGTTTTCACCTCCTTTTTTCTGTTTTTAATACCCAGCAGGCTAAAAGTTTCGGCAGCAAACCAGGGCAACAACCGCCAAGCCGACCCCGATAACTTTAACAATGAAGCCATTAGCGAAACAGAAAACCTGCTGGAGTGGAAAGATGTATCTAAACTTCCTCTAAACATTATTTTGCTATTTGGTTGTGGCTTTGCCATGGCCAAAGGCTTCGAGGTTTCGGGCCTTAGCCCTGCCATAGCCGTTAGCCTTAAAGGAATGCAGGGAATGCCGGTGCCACTTATATTGTTGGGCATAGCTATATTAGTTACAGTGCTTAGCGAGTTTGCAAGCAACACGGCCAGCATACAACTGGTGCTGCCTATTATTATACCGCTGGCAGCCAGCCTTGGTTTAAACCCGCTGCTGTTAATGCTTACCGCTACTTTTAGCGCATCGCTGGGTTACATGCTACCGGTAGCCACCGCCGCTAATACCATAGTATACGGCACCGGCGATATTGATGCTAAGGACATGATACGCGCCGGAATTATTTTAGATATTGCAGGGATCATTCTGTTACTGTTGTTTATGCTTACACTGGGCAATTGGATATACGGTTTTAAAATATTTGGATGAGAAACAAATTAAGCGCAAGACCATCAAGCCCCCCACCAAACCCTCTCCGCCATAGGCGGAAGGGACTAAAGTTGTCGCTAAACTATAAGCTTAGTGAGTATAACCTTAAAGCTATTACTATGCAATTGGTGGTATTCTGTGTCCTCCTCCTCTCCGCCTGCCAGCGTAAGCCACAGGTGGCCTTGCTGGACCCAGATAAACCTAAACGGCCGCAGCAGGCTTACTTCGATAAAAAGTATTTGCTTTACCAATTAAGCGATACGCTTTACACCCGCTGGGGCCTTAACCACAGCTTTAACGATGGCATTAAAGGCGCAGTAACCGGTTTTAAGCCCCTGGGTCACAACTCTAAGCTGAACCTGCAATACACGCACATATACAGTAGCAAGTGCGTATACCATGTTAACGATAGCATGTGGAAGTATGCCGAGGTATGTTTCCCTAACACCTGCCTTACCAAAGATGATGCTTATGCACAGGTAACCCTGCGCAACAATAGCAAGCAAAGCAAAAAGTGTTACCTGCGCTTGTTTTACCAAAACACCAGCTACTGGTACCCCACCGATAGCACCTTCGATTTAGAAACCAAAAAGTATTTAGATAATTACTACGGGGCATCGAAGGTGGTAGAAGTGGAACTGCCGGCTGAAAGCGACAACACCGTAAGTATACCTTACATGATTGGTATGAACGCCAAAGGCGAGTATGATTACGACCCGAGTAAGGACCCTGCACGGCCCGGCAATTACGAGTTTATGCTGCTGGCTAAAGAAACTAATGAAGATATACTGCTTAGCGAAAAGCTGGATTTAAAAACCACTAACCCCTTTGCCGAGGTTAAATGGGATGAACTGAATAACGGGGGCAAAAAATATTTTAACTATACCAGCTATACTGGCCCCCACCATTTTAAGTTTGTGTTTTTGGATGAATACTTTGATGGCGTTAACGACCTTACTACCAACCACATTTACATTGCCAAAGATGGGCACGAAAAGAAACTTTGTGATACCTGTTCAGGCTGGTTTAAGGGCGTGATAAATGAAAACTGGAATAACGAAGAGTTTTTTGAAGGCTACATTAAAAAGTATGGCTTTGTAAAAGCTGAATACGGCGTAAAGGGCAAAAACTTTCATATAGACACCACTAACGGGGTGGTGCTAACTATGCCAAAATCAAGGCGTGGAGATTACCATAAAACATGGGGTGAGTTTTTGTTTGGTCCATCGTTTAAATACGGGCACCTTACCGTGCGGGCCAAGTTCAGCCGCATGATGACCAAGCACGGCACCACAAACGGCATAGTGCATAACCTGTGGTTATACCAGCGCGACCCCGATACCATTGATATGAGCAACCCTTACCACGATTTGGATAACGGCAATGGAAAGCAGCCTTACGAAATTGACTTTGAAATTTGGAGCAGTTCGCCCTACGATTCTATGACCCTTTGGGATGATGAGTCGTTTATTAACTACTCGATAGTAGATTATATGCGCAACCCTAATGTGCAGGTTAAACCCGGCGAGCAAAAAAAGTGGGGCAACTATGAGGTAGAGCGTTACAACCGCCGACAGGCAAGCGTATTGGGGCAGGAGTTTAAGCGCGATTATTTCGATTATTTCCACACTTATGAGATGTATTGGTACCCCGAACACGTTCGCTTTTTATTAGACGGGCAGGAAAAAGCCATACTAACTAAAGATGTAGCCAGCATACCCGATAAGTATATGTTTTTATGGATTGGCTCACCTATGTATCAGGATGGCACTTACTATATGCAATCGCACATTCCGTTTTTAAAATACGACAAGCAAACCGTGGTTGATTATATAAAGATTGAGTAGGCGCTTCGGGGCTGTCCGCTATTTTGGAATCTGCGGGTTTATCTACACCCCCGTTTAGAAAACTTGCTGCCTGTTGCAATAAATGCCTTATACCTTCGGTGGCATAAAATTACCCTGCATGAAAAAGTTTACTACCCTGTTTGCGTTTTTGCTATTGGCTAAACTATCAGGTGCCCAATACTCGCTTACGTTTTGCGAAGATGTAACCAGTGCCGGTAAGCCGGTAATGGTAAGTAACCAGTTTATGGTAGATGCAGAGGGAGGAGTGCTGCGGTTTTTAGTGCGCAGCGATGAAAAGTTTAATACCGATAAACTGGATTTTAGAATATACTATGTAGGCGATGCCGGCAGCGAGGAAGAAATTTTACGCATACCGCAACAAGTGCAAACCGATTGGGGCTACGCCTGGAAAGAGATGGTAATGTTCGACCCTGGCATGTATCGCATTAAAGTTTACAACGGCAAAGGCAACTACCTTACTTCGGCCAACGTAACTATTAAGCAAAGGATGTAAGAGAATATATTGGGTTTATAAAACACCTGCTTAAAACCCTTCTACAGTTATATTAATCGGCGCTGGCTCTTTTAAGCCGGTCGTTAATAGCTCGGCCAAGTCCTTCGTTCGGAAACTTAACGGCAATTATTTCATCTACTCCGCTCCCATCCAATTGGCGCATGGCAGCAAATAAATTCTTTGCAGCCTCATTTAAATCTCCGCTGGCAGAAAGAAGGATTTGATTTTTTTCTTCCACTCCTTGTAAATACCCGTCAAAGGCAATTACCCCTACATTGGTTTTACCTGAAGGTATTTCGTTTGAAATGGTTAAGCGCTTTTTAGGTGCATAGTGGCTTTTAAGCATACCGGGGCTTTTGGGGTTGCTGCTTTCGTTTAAGCTTAGCCTTATTTTGCCCGTTACTTTTTCAATGTCCTCTATGGCCAATCCACCCAAACGATACACTACTGTTTCGCCATTTTCAAAACCAACTATGGTAGATTCTACTCCAATCCCGGTTGGTCCGCCATCGAGAATATAAGGGATTTTTCCCTGTAGCTGATCATATACATGCTGTGCTGTGGTAGGGCTTATATAGCCAAAGGGGTTAGCACTGGGGGCAGCCAAAGGAAAATCGAGTTCCCGTAATAGCTCAAGCGTAAGCGGATGGTTGGGTATACGTATAGCCACATTATCCAGGCCCGAGGTAACTAAATCCGGAACTATACTGCGCTTTTTTAATAGCAGGGTTAATGGCCCCGGCATAAATGTATCCATCAGCTTTTTGGCAACGGCCGGTATCTCCTCTACATATTTAGTAATCTCTTCTACCGAATTGGTATGCACTATCAGTGGGTCGAAGTGAGGGCGGTTTTTAGCTTCAAAAATCTTTAAAACTGCTTCGGGGTTAAGCGCATTAGCGGCAAGGCCATAAACGGTTTCGGTAGGTATGCCCACCAACTGGCCATTTTGCAAAAACTGTTTTGCCTTTAAAATATCGCTACCAATAAGCGTGTTAAACATGCTCACTATTTTAATAGCCTCCCAAATATTTTCTGGTTACCCATTCGGCCGAAACAAGTAGTAATAGCACAAAGAAAATCCACTTCAGGTTAATGGCACTTTCGGTTAAAAACGTATCGTATAAAATAGGTTTCAACTGATTTTTTGCATCAATCTCGGTCGCAATTTTATCTATATCGTTTACATAGTGCATACTACCATTATGCTGCGAGGCAAGTTGGTAAAGCACCTGGTGATCGGCGCGGGTGCGCATTTCTTCCAGTTGCAAAGGGCTTACCGAAAACTTGCCGCCGACCGTATAAGTTCCGTTGCCAAATTTCACCGATGCATTATAATTATAATTACCTACCGGTAAAAAGCCCGCATTAAGGCTATAAGCATTTTCGGTTTTATTGAATTTAAAATCGTAGCCCTTACCATCTTCGCCCTTAATCTTCATCTCTACGTCCGCCGAATTTATAAGCTCGTAATTGGCATTGTAAAGCTGCGCCTCAAAAGTAACAGCCTCGTTATCCTGAAAGATGTTTTTTAATGCACTAACCCTAAAAGGCCTTTTATCCGCTTTAACCGATAGATACTGAACGGTCTTATTAATCAGTTCATTAGTGGCATCCTGGTTTTTGTTCATCAGGTAATCGTATAATCTCCAGCGCCAAAGGCCTTCGCCGGCTATAATGCCCGTTTTCTCTTCACCGGTTTCGTTAAAAAGCCAAAGCGGAAAATCAGTTTCTACCGAATTTATTTTCTGGTTCAATAACACCTTGCCGGATGGGCTGGTTGTATACTGTGCAAAAAAGCAACTGAATGGAGGAAATTTGGGTAAGGTTTGAATAGTTTTATCGGATAAAGTAAAAAGCGAAAAGTCTTTGGCAACGCTGGCCGTTACATCATTAAACCTATCGGCATTGCCCTTAATTACTAGTGCGTTTTGTGCTTTTTCAAAATCGGGCAACCAGGTTTGGGAGCCTACTACAAACAGTAGTGGCTTCTTTAAGTCGCGGGCATCTTTTAAAATGCTTATTACTTTATTGGTAGCCGAAGGAAGCTGATGCAGTATTACCAAATTATAATCATTCAGGCGTTTGCCAAATGTTTCGGCAAATTCAACATCCAGCTGGTAGTTTTTATTGCTCTCAATAGCCGATTTAAAAGCGGCTATATCGGGGTGCGGCGAATTAGCTACTAACAGAATTTTTTGCCTTCCATCCATTACCTCAATAAACACATCGCGCACATTATTTTTGTAGGTAACCTCGCCCTCGGCATTACTTAAGGCAATTCGATAATGCGCAATACCCACTTTATTAGCTGGTAACACAAAATCAAAGGTTTGATAATAATTATCGGTAGTGTAGCTTATGTCTTTGCCCTGTATAAGCTTAGGTTCACTCCCATCCAACTCATATACATTTAGCTTAACATTTTTACCGGAAAGGTTATTCTGCTCAACGTCCACGCGCAGGGCAAATTGGTCGTTTAAGTAGGCTATTTTATTGTAATAAGCATTCGAAAGCTTTTGGTCTTTCTGTATGGTAGTGTCCCCTAAGGCAATAGTATATACCGAGTAGCTGGCTTTAGCCGCGGCATACACCGGGTTAATACCTTTATTATAAACGCCATCGCTGGCAATAACTATGGCCCCCAGGTTTTGATTGTAATAAAGGTCGTTAATCTCCTCTACAGCCCCGCTCAGGTCGGTCGATTTATCGGTATACGAAAAATCGATACCCCGCTTTAAACCATCGCCGGCATTAAACTGAACAACCTCGTATTTATCGCTAAGCTTACTTACCAGGTCTTTTAAATTTTGTTTAAAAGCTGCTGAATCTTTGTGCAATCCGTTTTTAACCGATTCGCTGTTATCGTTTATAACAGCCACCACAGGTTTAAATTTTTGTGTATTGCGCGTACGTATAAATGGCGAAAGCAAAAGCACCGCCAATATGGTAACCGCTAAAAACCGAACACCAGCCATAGCATACTGCCACCATTTGTTACCACTTGCTTTTTCGGCAAAAGTGGTATCGCGGTAGTAAAGCAAAGCGGCATAGCCTGCCCCCAACGCAAAGCAAAAGATTAAAAACCAGAAAGGATATTGAAAAGAGAGAGATGTCAATTAATCAATTTAAGGCTGTGAGAATACAGCAATTTGATAACGATTACAAACCAGCAACATAAATTAAGAAAAGTGAATAGTAAGTAGTGAATGGTAAATAGTGAATACAAAGAGAATTTGCCCAATTAAAGCAGTTGTTTGCATTTTCTATTGTCTAATATCTAACCTCTATTGTCTTGCATCTCTTGTCTCCTGTCTCGTGTCTAACGTCTGTTACCTGCTCATTGCACCGCATACGCTTATTACCTGGCCGCTCACATAACTGCCTAAATGGCTGGCTAAAAAAAGTGCCACATCAGCCACCTCTTCAGGTTTCCCCATGCGTTTTAAAGGTATTTGTGCCAATATGTTCTTTTTAATATCCTCGCCTAATACATCGGTCATATCGGTTTCTATAAAGCCGGGCGCAATGGCATTGCAACGGATATTGCGCGAACCAAATTCATCGGCTATAGATTTCGTAAACCCAATAACCCCTGCTTTGCTAGCCGCATAGTTAGATTGACCAGCCTGACCCATTTCGCCTATTACCGAGGTAAAGTTGATGATAGAACCACTTTTTTGCCGCAGCATGTTTTTTGATACATGCTTGGTAAGGTTAAATACCGATTTAAGATTTGCGTTTATCACCTCATCCCAATGCTCTTCGCTCATGCGCAGAAGCAGGTTATCGTGTGTAATACCGGCGTTGTTTACCAATATATCAATAGTGCCGAACTCTTTCAATACTTCCTCTACCAGTTGTTCGGCTTCGGCATACGAGCCTGCATTACTCTTATAGGCCTTAATTTTTACGTCTTTGCCTGCCAGATCGCTTTCCAACTGTGCTGCCTTGTCGGCACTATTTACATAGGTAAAGGCCACATTGCATCCTTCATCTGCAAATTTTTTCACAATTGCATTCCCTATTCCACGGGTTCCGCCAGTAACTAAGGCCGTTTTACCTTTCAGCAACATCTTTATTTGTTTTCGGTTCGAAGAAAGAAAAAAAAAGTCAGCTAATGAATTAAACCTTTCAAGCACCTCGCCGTCATACCCACATAAACATTTAAACGAATATTTATAACCAGTAAAAACAGAAATCATGAAAAGAATAATTGCAGGCTTAATGGTGTTTTTAACAGGCGCTTTGTTATCGCAAACAGCTACAGCCCAACAGCATACACTGGGCATTAAACATACCAGCCGGAACGAACAACACAGAATACGCCAGGGAGTTAGAAGTGGCGAATTAACCCGCAAAGAGGCCGCCCGCCTGCAAATGCAGCAGGCTAAAATACACCACGATAAAAAATGTGCCCGTGCCGATGGTGTAGTTACCCCGGGCGAAAGAGCTTACATTAAGAGCGAACAGGCTAAAGCAAGCCGGCATATTTATCATCAAAAACACGACGGACAAAACCGTTTTTAGTATAAACAGTAATTAGGGTGAAATAGGGTAAAGTCCCCGTGCTTTAACAGGCCGGGGATTTTTTATTTAACCGGTGTAAACGGATGCTTTTTATGCATGTAAAACCGGTATAAAGCGTGCATTAAGAAAAAATTACTTTTCTTTTCCCGCTTTTATATATTTACCGCGTACACACTCTAATCTACATGAAAAAGTTCTATTTATCGCTGGTAGCGCTGGCGTTGCTATTTTCGGCTATTGCGCAACAAACAACATTCCGTACCCAATACAATTTAGGCTTGTTCGATATCCCTACAGGCATGGTGCAGGCACCGGGCGGGGGAAACTACGTATTTTCGGCTACCACCCAGCAATTACTTGGTATACAAGGTGCATTGGTGGAGGTGAACCTAAACGGCAACCATGTGCGCAGCAGCACTTTTAGCAATGGTTTTTTTAGCGATGTAGATTTAGAGGACGTGAAAAATAGCAGCGCCGGAGGTTACATAGCTACCGGTAGCGCAGGTGGCCAATGTTTATTAATAAAAACTACTGCCACCTTTGGTGTTACCTGGAGCAAAAGGTATCTGCCGGTATCTGGCGCTTCTGCTGCGGGTAGCAAGGTTATACAAACTTCGGATGGTGGTTACCTGGTAGCAGGTTCATGTTCTAAGGTAGACCCGGATGGTGCAGGCGCCATAGCCCGCCAGGATTCATCAAAAATGTTTGCCCTTAAAGTAGATGCCAGCGGAAACGTAAGTTGGACCAAAGTTTTCTTTTACACAACCGCTTTTGATGATGATGACTATTTGAGTGATGTAGCGGAAACCAGCGATGGTTATGTTTTTATAGGTGGGGTTACCACAGTAGCGCCAGATGGAAATAACGATGCGGTTATTATTAAAACAGATAAAACAGGAGCTTTTCAGTGGGCAAACCGCTTTGGTGCCGATGATGCACAATCTATATTGCTGGACGCCGGCAATAATGTAGTACTAACAGGGATAAATGGTGTTAGCGTTTACCTGCTTAATGTTAGCGCCCCTAATAGCGGCCCCACAGTAACAGGTACTAACAGTACCTATGTTACAGCGGGCTTAGCGGTAAGTGCAGGTAACCTTACTAAAACCTTCGATAATAATTTTGCCCTGTTTGGTTCGGGTGCAACCTTTTCGGCATTTACTACCATTGTAGCTAAAGTGGACCGCAACACCGGTAGCCAAATATTTGCAAAATCCTATAATTCATTCATCTCCATATTACCTACCGGTATACAAACTGCCGATTCGGGCTTTTTAATGAATAGCCTTAGTGCCGATACCGGTGGCGGAGGTGGCGGATACGATTTTGCTATTACCAAAACCGATATTAATGGCAACCAGGGCACGGGTGCTACCTGCCCGGCTACGAACGCCACTTTTGTTCGCTCTTCTTATTCGCCATCATTCACTGCCTTTACACCCACTATTGTAACAACTAATACAAGTAGCAACGTTAGCCTTACAGCCACCTCGGTTACACCGGGGGTAGTAATACAATGCCGGGTTATTGCCTGCACAGCCCCCCCAACACCAACGGTAACCGCCTCGGCTAATAATATTTGTCCGGGTTCGGCAACTACTATATCAGCTACCGGTGGCAGCAACGTTACTTACCATATTTATACGCAGCCAAGCGGTGGCATATCGGTTGGCGATGCCCCAAAAACTTTTAACCCTTCGGCGAGTACTACTTATTATGTAGAGGCCGATGACAATAACAATCCCGGTTGCGTTAGCCCGCGTGCCAGCGTTGCCGTTACAGTTATTCAGCCACCGGGGCTGGTAGGCGCTATCGGTGGCCAAACCAATCCTTGTGTGGGCAACCAGGCTTATACTATTACCGCAGTAACTAATGCTACTACCTATAGCTGGAGCGTAAGTGGCGGCGGATCAATAAGCGGCACCGGTACAACCGGCACTGCTAACTGGACAACACCGGGTGGGCCATACACGGTTTCGGTAACTGCAATTAATGCGTGTGGCACATCGTCAAATACACTGGCGGTAACCGTGCAAAGCAATGTTTCGGGCGTTACTGCCTCTGCTTCCCCTAACCCGGCATGTGTTGGGGCAAACGTAACGTTAACCGGTGGTGGAACAGGTGTTACTACCTGGAGCTGGACGGGTCCTAACAGTTATACATCTTCTTCGCAAAGCCCTGCACTAAATAATATTCAAAGCAACCAGGCTGGTCTTTATACGCTTACTGCATCAAACGCTTGCGGCAGTGGTTCGGCTTCGGTAACACTTACGGTAAATAATGTGCCGCAAGGTGTATCGGCTACTGCTAACCCTAACCCGGCCTGTGCCGGTAACACGGTAAACTTAACAGGCAATGCTACCGGTGCAAGTTCTTATACCTGGAGCGGTCCAAACAGCTTTAGCGCGTCCACTCAAAATACTTCAGTGGTAAATGCACAAGCCAATGCAACGGGCACTTATACCTTTACCGCCACCAATGGTTGCGGTAACACCGTTGGCACCGTAGATGTTACAGTAAACGATATTCCCCTAAGCGTAACTGCTTCAGCCAATCCCGCATCAGTTTGCCCGGGCACAACCCTAAGCTTAAGCGGCAGTGCAACAGGTGCAACTACTTACAGCTGGAGCGGACCGGCAAGTTATACTTCGGCCCAGCTTAACAATACCATTAATAACTTCCAGGCAGCAAATGCCGGCACTTATACATTGGTAGCTACCAACACCTGTGGTTCGGCACAAAGCACGGTTAACGTGAGCCTATCTTCTGCTCCGCAAAACACTACAGCTACCGCCAACCTTACTAATATTTGTAATAACTCTACTTTAAGTTTAAGCGGCAACTCTACCGGCGCTACTTCATGGAGCTGGACAGGGCCTAACGGCTTTACGTCTACCCTTCAAAATCCGGGTGTAGCCAATATCACTTTGGCCGATAGCGGATTATATACCCTTACTGCTACTAACGTGTGTGGTACCGGTACAGCTACTGTTAATGTAGATGTAGACGCAGCCATACAAAACTTAGCGGTAAATGCCAGCCCCAATGATACTTTATGCGCCGGTAGCACCATAAGTCTTATAGGTAGCGGCACACAAGTAAATACCTGGAGCTGGAGCGGCCCTAATGGCTTTACATCATCGCTGCAAAACCCTACTATACCTAATTCCACTACCGCAGCAACCGGCACTTATACCGTTACTGCATCAAATGCCTGCGGTACCCAAACTGCGAATGTAGCAGTAGTAGTAAATAACGCCATTGGAACACTTACCGCTACCGCAACTACCGGCACTAACATTTGCAGCGGGGCAAACATTAGCTTAAGCGCTGGTGGTGCCAACGTAACCGGCTTTAGCTGGACCGGCCCTAATGGATTTACCAGTACCCAGCAAAACCCAACCATTACCAATGCAACCCAGGCTGCTAATGGTGTTTATACCGTTACAGCCAACAATGCCTGCGGCAGCCAAAACGCTTCGGTTACTATACAGGTAGATACAGTAATTCAAAACCTTACATCATCGGCTACACCTAACGATACCATTTGCGCAGGTGGCACTTTAAGCCTAAATGCAAGTGGCACTAACGTTAACACCTGGAGCTGGAGCGGCCCTAACAACTTTACAGCGGCTACACAAAACACATCGGTGCCTAATGCCACCACAGCAGCATCGGGAATTTATACCCTTACTGCTACCAATGCCTGCGGTAGCCAAACGGCTACTATTAATGCCTTATTTAACGATGCTATTATTGGTTTAACAGCCAGCGCCACTACCGGCTTAAATATTTGCAACACCGGCACTATTAATTTAACCGCTACAGGCACCAACGTAAACGAATATAGCTGGACTGGCCCTAACGGATTTACCAGCACTCAGCAGAACCCTGCCATCACCAATGCTACTGTTGCCGCCAGCGGAACTTACACCGTTACCGGGGTAAATGGTTGCGGAAATCAAACTGCTACAGTTACCATACAGGTAGATACTTTAATAGAAAACCTTACTTCATCAGCAGCACCCGATGATACCATTTGCGCAGGTGGCAATATTAACCTAAGCGCAAGCGGCACCAATGTGAACAGCTGGAACTGGACAGGCCCTAACAGTTTCACCTCTAACATTCAAAGTCCATCTATTACCGGGGCTACTACTGCGGCAAGCGGCAACTACATAGTTACAGCTACTAATGCCTGCGGCAGCCTTAGCGATACAGTGCCTGTTTTAGTAAACGCTACGCCTTTAACTCCTTCTACTATTAATGGTTCGCTTACCACCTGCGGTAACGATACAGCTACCTATTCTATTTCATCTGTTCCGGGTGCTTCTAATTATACTTGGTCAGTTTCGGGTGGCGGCACTATAGTGACCGGACAAGGCACTACTTCTATTGATGTTAGTTGGGGCTCTACCAACGGAACTTTTACGGTATCGGTAAGCGCCGGCAATAATTGCGGTGGTAGCACAGCATCTTCTATAACAGTTAACTTACAGGCCCCTGCTCCTATCATGAATTCAGTAATAGTGGGCGATACCGGTGTTTGTCCGGGTGCCGAGATTTACTCTATCAGCGCTATTCCTAATGCAACCTCGTACGCCTGGACGGTAGGCAGCGGCGGCACCGTAAGCGGCGGCCAAGGAACTACCAGCGCTACCATTACATGGGCCACTGCAGGAACACACATAGTAAGCGTAGTAGCCACCAACACTTGTGGTAACTCATCAGCTTCTACCTTAAGCGTAAATGTTCACCCGGCACCTACAGCACCTACCATTAACCTTACCAATAATCAAACAACTATTTGCGAAGGACTTAGTGCTACAATTACCGCCACCAACTCAACCGGCGGTGTAGTAAACTACAATTTTTACGATGCTGCCGCCGGCGGTAATCTGGTGGGCACTTCGCCCCTAACGGTTACGCCTTCAACTACCACGGTTTATTACTTAGAAGTTATTAATGAGTTTGGTTGCACCAACAGTAGCAACCGCTTACCAATAACCGTAAATGTTACCGGTGCACCTACTGTGGTAGGTATTATTGCTACAAACGATACTATTTGCTTTAATACATCTACCACCCTTACTGCCAATGTTTCACCGCAAGGCACATCGGTTAAGTGGTACGATGTTGCTACCGGAGGCTCCCCTATCGATTCGGGCATTACTTACACTACGGGCAATTTAATCGCCAATACTACATACTATGCACAGGCTACCTCAGCCGGCGGTTGCACCAACCTGCAGGGCCGCGTTGCAGCTACCGTTGTAGTTAATGCGCAACCGGTAGTATACCTAACCAGCGATAAGCCTTACAACATTATTTTCCCTAACGAGCTTATCAACTTTACAGCAGTGCCCGATTCGTTTGACAGCTACGAATTTTTCCTTAATGGTAGTTCGGTACAAAACGGACCCGGTAATACCTGGGGCAGCAGCAAACTGAACGACCTCGATGTGGTAAGCGTTAGCGCAGTATTTAAAGGCTGTGCTGCCGAAAAAGTAGATAGCGCAGTACATGTTATAGACTTTCCAAATGCCTTTACACCTAACACCGATGGGGTAAACGATGTATTTCTTAAAAACTACGATTTAGTAATAACCAACCGCTGGGGCCAAACCCTTTACCAGGGCCGCGATGGATGGGATGGCCGCTATAAAGGCGATAAGGTTTCGCCGGGCACTTATTACTATGTAGTAATGCTGGATAACATAACCGATAGAAAGAACGCTATTAAAGGAACGGTATTGCTAATTGAAGATTAACTATAGTTCGTTTTAATAAAGCTGCAACCCTAATTAAGAAAGAACCCAAACCGACCATGAAAAAATATTCTATCATACTTTTATTGTTGTTTGTGCTAAAAATAGCTTCGGCACAAACCAATCTCGAAATGGCTAACGAGGCCTTTGCAGCCCGCGAGTATACCACTGCGCTGGGCCTGTATCAAAAGGTTTTAAACAAGCCTTCTAAGAAAGATGATTTGGGCGATATCCGTTTTAAAGTAGCCGAAAGCTATCGCTACACCGGCAAACTGGATGAGGCCATTAGCTGGTACGATAAAGCGAAAGGCTCGGGATACAACAATCCAAACTACCTGTTCCACCAGGGCTCTATCTATTTAAAGCAGGGTAAATACCAGTTGGCTAAGGAAAAGTTTGATGCCTTTTTAGCCCTTGTGCCCGGAGATAAAGAAGCCACCCTGCAACTGAACAACACTAACTATATCATGAACCTACCGAAAGACTCTTCGGTGTTTACCTTTAAAAATGAAAGTGGACTAAACACTCCGTTTGGAGAGTATGCAGCCGTGCCTCTTAAAAATGCAGTAGTATTTACATCAGCAAGGCTGGAGGAAAAAGATGAGAAAGTTTACTCTTTCGACGGGCAGGCTTTCTCTGACATTTACCAGACTACTTACAGCAAGGAAAATAAAACCTGGAGCAAGGCACAAAAAGCAATTGCTTTAAATACGGCAGTAAACGAAGGCTTCTTAAGCTATAGCGAAAAAAGCAAGACTGCTTACTTTAACCGGTGCAACGATGCAAAAAGCAAAGATGATTTTTGCCGTATTTACGAGGTTAGCTATGACGAGTCTAACTCAACCTTCGGAACCCCAAAACCGGTAGCCCTATCGTTTACTCAAAAAACCACCATGAAGCAACCGGCCATTTCGGCAGATGGCAACACCTTATACTTTGCGGCCAAAATGGATGGCGGTCTGGGTGGTTACGACATTTGGATGCTAAAAAAGAGCGGCGATAGCTGGAGCGAACCTGTTAACGCAGGCAGCGTTATCAATACAGAGTTTGATGAAGCTTTCCCTACCGTACGCGATTCAGCATTGATTTATTCCACCGAAGGCCTGCCCGGCTTTGGCGGTTTAGACCTGTTCGTATCGGTATTGGCTAACGGAACCTTTAGCAAACCGCAAAATTTAAAAGCACCTTTCAACAGCAGCGGCGATGATTTTTACCTGGTTTACAATACCGATGGAAAAAGCGGCTACCTGTCATCTAACCGCAGCGGCGGATTAGGTGATGATGATATTTATAGCTTTATGCTTACACCGGTTAACCTGATAGTTAAAGGCAGAATAATTGATGTAGATAATAACCAACCCGTAGTAGGTGCGACTGTAGTATTAACTGCGGCCGACGGAACTACCGATACCACCACTACCAACGCCAACGGCGAATACACCTTTACTTTAAAGCAAGACCAGGACTACAAGATAAATGTGCTTAACCCCGGCTACTTTGGCGATAGCAAGAAACTGACTACACAAGGCGAGAAATTCTCGAAAGAGTTTAGCAAAAACACTGGCTACAACTACGACTTTGCCATTAAGAAGATACCGAAAACAGAAATCAAGATTGATAACATTTACTACGACCTGGACAGTTTTGTGCTGCGCGAAGAATCGAAACCAAGCCTTGATAAGCTGGTAAAGATATTGGATGACACACCGGATGCTTTTGTGCAGATAAACTCGCATACCGATGAGCGTGGTAAAGTAGAATACAACACTACCCTATCGCAAAACCGGGCTAAAAGCGTGGTAGATTACCTGGTAAGCAAAGGCATTAATCCTGCCCGCTTAACGGCCAAAGGCTTTGGCTTTAGCGACCCGGTAATTAAAGGAGCAAAAACAGAAGAGGAACACCAGCAAAACAGAAGAACGGCGTTCCAGGTTATTCAAAAATAAATGGCCCATTGGGATGTGATGAGTCGCGTCTTAGTAAGGCACAAAGTGATAGAAAGAAATAAGAAATTCAAATAAGTATTGATTATGAAAAAACTCTTTACCGTATTAGCAATCGTAACCGCGGCGTTTCAGGTGAAAGCCCAAAACGAACCGGTAATTGCGCACTTTGCTTATAATACCAACGTGTTTAACCCGGCAGTTAGCGGCAACACACGCGATATTTATATAAGCGCTTTATACCGCCAACAATGGGTAGGTTTTAAAGAGGCCCCAAGCACTTTTTTGTTCAATGCCTATGCGGGTATTGCCAAAATTAAAGGTGGTGTTGGTTTAGTGGTAAGCAACGATATGTTGGGTAAGCAACGCTTCACAACGGTTCGTGCATCGTATGCTTATTCGCAGCGCTTGAACGATCGCGCCAGACTTTCGATAGGCTTGGGCGTAGGCTTGTTTAATACCTTTGTAAAGGGCGAAGAATTGCGCTACCAGGATCAGCAAAATGTTGACCAGAGCGCCCTGCTTACCAATACCAATAAGTTTAAGGCATTTCTATCGGCTGGTATAGAATTTAGCGGCTATAACACTACCATTGGTTTTTCGGTATCTAATTTAGACCAGGGCATGAAAAGCGCTACACCATTCCGTGTTCCTCGCCACTACTTTGGCTACGCCAAATACAGCTGGGATATAAACTCTAAGATTAACTTAACCCCTGCAGTGTTTGTTCGCAGTATAGATTTTATAGCACAGGCCGAAGTAAACCTTAGTCTAACCTGGAACAAACGCATTGTGGTGGGCTTGCTTTACCGCAGCAAAGATGCAGCCGGGGCTATGCTGGGTGTGCATATTACCAAAAGCCTTATGGCCAGCTACGCCTACGATTTCGACTTTGGCAAACTAAGCCGCTACCAAACAGGCTCGCACGAAATACAGCTTATTTACCGCATTAACGGCCCTAAGGAGAAAAAGGTATTCTATACCTCACCAAGGTATTTGAACTAATAACCTGATAAAAAACTAGGATAAACGCAAACAGCCGGAAATAATCTTCCGGCTGTTTGCGTTATACCAATACCCTTTTTTTAAAACCCAGTATATTAATGGTATCCAAACTCCAGATTCTTAAATTTTCAGTGCTAATTGGCTTGCTTGTGTTTACCTGTTGCAACCGCGATAAGCCATGTAAAAGTTTGGGCGCCAACCCCGACTTAGCGCAACCTGCTATAGCGGAAGATACAACCGTTATATTGAGAAAATTGCGGAAGCTATCGATCTCTGGCGATTTTGATGGCGATGGAAAATCTGAGACCCTTTATCAGCACAATTATTCAAGGCTCACAAAAAGCGAAATAGATAGCGCTGCCGACCCTTACAGGGAAGATTGGGACAATACAGTTACTAATTGGTTTTACAATCAACAAGCTGATGTATATCTTGCTTTAGGCACAGCCGGTTACGACACCTTACATCTCGGTATTGCGCAGGGCCTATATTGTTTAATAAACATTGGCGACAACAATAAAGATGGTAAAGACGAAATTGCTTTCGTTCCGGATTACTGCGATTACAGCCAGGTAAATAGTTGCCAGATATTTAGCCTTTGCAACCATAAGTGGCAAATGCTAAACGAATTTGGAGTGCATGAAGGAGCCTTTGATTTCATAGGAGATACCTGCCCTATTTTTCAAGAAATACCGGAATACCTTATAAAGGAAAACAAAAATTGGGTTTACCTCCCATATCCAACCGATGGATACGACACACCGGAAGACGTAGGTAAAATGAAAAAGCTTGTTGTTAACCCGTGTAAGGGTAAACACCCTCATTAGTTTACCTATGAAGCTATGTTCGTTTTGGTCTTTTTAAATTCCCCTTTTTTTAGATCCCGATTTATAGGGAAGGGGATCTAGGGGTTCTTCACAAACCTTTTCGTAACCGAAGTTTTATCGCTCTGTATAGTAAGTAGGTAAACGCCCGGCGCATACGTGCTTAAATCTACCGCCTGGTTATTAATGCCATTGTTTATTACCATAGGCTGAGTAAGTAGGGTTTCGCCTAACATGTTTTGTATAAGCAGTTTACTATTAGCGTTTGATTGAGTGGCGTTTAATGTTACGTTCAATACAGTATTTGCAGGGTTAGGCAATAAAGATAAACTGCCAATAGCCGATTGCTCCTCTATACCATTAACACAACCGGGGCCAAGCACCGTTACATTAACCGGCACGCGGTTAGATGCACATGGCGGCTGCTGCAACTGCCAGTTGTAAAAGAAATAATAACGGCCAAGGTCGCCGGCATCGTTACCCACAATGCTCAGGCTGCCATCGGTTGAATTATAAGGATAGTTTGAGCCGCTGCTATTACGATACAAAGCAGTAGTGCCAGTCCATATACCTAAGCGCAGGCCATTGGCAACGGGCAAATCAAAGTTTAAAGTAATGGTCTGGGTGCCTGCAGCTAAATTAACTGTGGCCGAACTCAATACATTATTAGTTGCATCGCGCAGTTCAATAAGCCTGTTGCCCGCACCGGCAGCATCAGTTAATACCGAAATTAACTTTTGAGGCTTGGTATTATTAAACTCCATGTAGTGGGCAAAGTTATTATAGCTGCCATTGCCAAAATTTTGCGAGGCAGGGCCGGCTGTTCCCGCAGCGCCGTTTAGCAGGCTCGAAGCGAAATAAGTAATCGACTGGGTAAGCACCGGTGTAGTAAAAGAACCTCCGCTAAATACCTGGTTACCGTTGGTGGGAGCATCGTACCAGGCAATATCGCCGTTACCATCAGCACTTAGCGTAGCGGTGCTGCCGGGGCAAATAGTTACATCGCCTGTAACCGAAGGGCGGTTATCATTAATGGTAATGTATTGGGTTTTCGTAACTGAATCTGCACCACAGGCTGTACTATAGCTTTTTAGCTTAACCGAAAACGTGCCAAAAGTGGTGTAAGTGTGTGTGGGGTTAGCATCGGCGCTGGTGCCACCATCGCCAAAATCCCATACATAAGTGTTGGCATTTATACTGGCATCGGCAAAGGTAATGGCAGCAGGGGTACCGCAGGCTGTGGTAACAGGCGCCACAAAGTCGGTGGTAACGCCGGCTACAAAAGCCGCTCCTACCCCTACCGCATACCAGGCATTAGTTGTGGCAATTACTTCAGGCGAGCAAGAACCATATAAATCCTCGGCCGCTAATATTGAATAAGTACGGGCATCGGCATACTCCGATGATGGGGTTAAATAAAATGCCAGGTTGCGGTAAGTAATGGCTTGCGCTTTTTCTATAGTAATACCAGTTACATTGTATGCGTCGCTATTATCATTAGTGCCGGTTTCGCCCTTAGCCAACACATAAAACCAGTGGTTTTGTACACCGCTATTGGTATGCACCCCTCCATTATCCTGCGCGCCTGCGTACCAATATTGCCCTAAATAAGTATCCGGCTGCTGATAAGATTTGGGATTTTGTAAAGACCGAAATGTATTCCCATTATCGTTCCCAATACGATAATCAACATTAGCCGACTGCTTAACAAACTGCCGGATAGCAATACCCATACAATCACTAAACGATTCATTTAAGGCACCACTCTCATCCTGGTAATTCAAATCGGCAGTAAACTGGGTTAATCCGTGTGTTATTTCGTGGCCTCCAATATCAAGGGTTGTGTATGGCGTGGTACCATTTAATACAGCATCACCATCGCCATAATACATGGCACCTCCGTCCCAAAATGCATTATCCAAATCCTGGTCGTAGTGCACGTAGGATACCAGGGTTAAACCGTTATCATCAAGACTATTGCGATTGAAATTATTTCGGTAAAAATCATAGGTCATCTCGCTGGCAAAGTGTGCATCGGTAGCATACTGGTCCTTATTGGCGTTTACGTTGTTCCAGGTAGTTGTAGCATTGGTAAAATCGGTGTTTCCGGGGTTGGTAGACTGCTGGGCATTGTAAGTTCGTATTCCGTTGCCACGCGCTGCTTCGCGTAAACGGTAACTGCCGTTATAGCTATCGGTGGTAATAGCCTGTAGCCCGCTGTATTGTGTTTGGGCGGTGGCTACCACATCTACATTTTCAATCCTGTTTTTAGTATGTACAACATCTCCGGTAGTTGCATTTACAAATACATAATTGCGCGATAAAGGCTTAACAGCGTATATATCCATTTTATAAGCCAACACAAACTCCTTGGTACTTAGTTTACCTGCCTTAGCTACGTATACCAATGTTGGATTTGGATAGTAGGTGGCGTTGGTATTGCCTGCCAATTCTTTTAAAGCCAGTTCCGCCTCAGCTGATTCCCACTTATACTGTTGGGCCGCTGTATATAATAGGGCTTTCTCAATTGCTGTTTTTGCGTCAATAACAGGCAAAGTTGCAGCCTGCAGACCATCCATTAAATCGCCGTTAAGGCTTTGTATAACACCGTTGCGTACATGTGCAATATACATAGTGCCCTCAACAGGAATGCTATTTACGGTTTGCTGATAACGGTAGTGCGTAATTCCCAGCTGGTCAGTTTCTTTATTCAGCAATTTAAAACCATTGCCTGCAGGCAGTTTGTAATTGCGGGCCATAAAATCCGGCAATTCTTCAATAGTAACCACCGTATTTTTATCGAGGGGAAGGTATTGAGGAATAGAAGAATACTTGCCCGGGATAACCTTAGCCATTACCACCTGGGCCATAAATACAAACACTAAAACAACTAACCGGGAGAATTTTGCCATTTTGATTTTATTTTTCTGCTACTGCAAATTTATAATTATACGTTAATAGATAGCCCCGGTTCGTTCGGGTTGTTAAATGCGCTTTTGGGGGCCGTTAAGTTTAGACATTATAAACTAACAATTGGATGCTGAATTTTGTTTTATAAAGGTAATTGGCATACAAGTGCAAAAGGAACAATTTGCACATTGTTATTTTACCCGCTATAGTTGAAACACCAAAGCCATGCAGGCGTATATATAACCATGACATCATTTGCATACATACTAAAGGAGGCAGAAAGGGTAGCGAAAATGTCTGCCGATTTTTCGAATGAATTTATAGGCGAGGTAGTAGCCAAAGAGCAACCAACTACTATTGGCGCACCATCTGCCCAACCGGCACAGGGTGAACAAAAACTACCTGTTGCCAAACCTAATGGTGTAACCCGATAACCACAACTTTTTTACTATAACAAAAACTGCCGGACTGAGAAGCCGGCAGTTGTTATTTAATAGGGTAAGGCAACGTAAAACAATCCACTTTAAATACCTGAAATAAGTAAACACTATTACCGCACTTACGTATAATAAATATGCGTTATGCTATTATTTTATTTATGGTAATTGGCTTTGCCGCAGCTGCAAATTCGCAACAGCGGTTTGCTGCAACAAACAATGCAGTTGCCTTAAAAATAAAATTACTTCCGCCAATGGATGTTGTGCCTGCTGTAAAGCAAAACAAAACAGAAGAAGTTGCGCCTATACCTATAATTATTAATAATACAGTTGCCACCCAGCAGCCCGGTTTTTATTCCGCCACACTTAACCAACAACAAACAAACGAAAAGGATAAAAATAGAATTGTAGCACAGTTAAAGCCCTCGGGCAACAATACAGCGGAAGGTTTTAAGGAACTGCTTAGCCATCCTATTCGTATAAATTTAGGTAATGCATCTGTGTTTGTCTCCAAACGGGGCCTGGGGCTTAAGTTTTACATTTTCCGCCCCTTTAAGTAATTAATCTAAAAATACATCCCAGGTGCCCGCTTCGTTAATAAAGTAGGTTAGCCCATCTGTCATTTCATGAAACTCCAGCTTTCGTTCTGCATCAAACCAGTTTCGCTTTTCGTACATTGGCCGGCCATTATGCTCTGCACTAAGGTAATGCGCCAACGCTTTTAAGGTTGGGGCAACCTCATGTAACCATTGCGGGTCATCTTCTTTTACAAATGCGTGGCTCATAGTTTAGTCAGCTACAACTTTTATGCCATGAAGGAGTATCCCCACAAGCCCCGGTGTTTTCATTTGCATACAATTAAACACATTTTTTTGAAAAGATAAGTGGCTAAGGTGGTTAAATAGTGGCTTGCCTTTTTATATTTGAACTATTCAGATACAAAATCATTAACAAGGCTATTAATATATGCTGCCACGTATTTCGGTTATACTTCCCATTTACAACCAAAGCGAGCAACTTGATTTTTTGTTTGAGCAATACACCACCCGGTTACCTGAATTAAATGTTGCGTGGGAGCTGCTTTTTATAGTAAACGGCAGTAAAGATGATAGCTACGAAAAAGCACAGCGGCTGGCTGCCAAAAACCCTAATGTAATAGTGCATAATCTGCAATTAGGCGGCTGGGGTAGGGCTGTTAAGTTTGGCCTGGCTCAGGCAAAAGGCGAACTGGTATGCTATACCAACTCTGCCCGCACTACCATTGATGATTTAATGCTGATACTTACCTACGGACTGGCAAACGATAAAACTGTTATTAAAACCACAAGAGTTATACGGGAAAGCTTTACACGCAAAATAGGCTCTATTTTATACAACTACGAAAACCGGATGCTGCTGGGCACACCTTTATGGGATGTAAACGGAACACCTAAAGTAGTGCCGGCCAAATATCTTAAAGATATAAACCTGATATCGGACGGCGATTTGATTGATGCCGAATTGATGGCCCGCATTTACCGCAACCAGGTGCAGATAGTGGAGATATTGATTTTATCGACCAAGCGCATAGGCGGACGCAGCACTACAAGCTTTAAATCGGCCTGGAAAATGTATAAAGGATTGTTTGAACTTAGAAATAAGCTATGAGCACAGGGGTTAATTTTGAACAGTTAAGAGATACCCAAAATAATGCCTTGCGCGACCCTGCCAAAGTTATTGGCGGAGATTATGAAGCGAATGGCATTGTATCGCAATCGTTAGATTATGTAATTGAAGGCAGCTTTTTGCAGGTGCTCGAAAAGCTTAAAATAACCTTGCTGGTAACCCGTGAATACGAACACTTGGTAT
Source organism: Chitinophagales bacterium (assembly GCA_044228435.1). GTDB lineage: Bacteria > Bacteroidota > Bacteroidia > Chitinophagales > LD1 > Bog-950. The sequence goes on along the minus strand of JBGAUW010000007.1, from coordinate 29,509 downwards.
TAGCCCTTAATGTAAAAAAGGGCAACCTGCGCCAATCGTTTTTGCACCTGCCCCACCCTAATGGTATAGCCGTAAACCGAAAAACCAATAAAGTTTATATAGCCAGTACCCGAAGCCCAAACAAAATAATAGAGCTTTGCCCTGCTAATAAATTAATGGACAGGGCCGGTTACGATAAAAAGAAAACCAGCGAAAACTACCTTACCCCCTCGCGCGTTAAATATTACGCCGGCGCTTATTACTTCCACGACCTTGCTTTTATAGGCGATAAACTATATGCCAATTCGGTTGGCAAAAATGGGATTATAGAAATTGACTTTAACTCTTCAAAGTCAGAAGATACAGTATGGTCGCCTTTGCCGGCCAGTAAGCAAAATGCCAACCACCTGCAGTTAAATTCAATTGCTGCGGGAAACACAATACGCAATTCTTTTTTCTCGGCCTCGGCTGAAAAACCCGGCGGCTATAAGCCCGGCGATGTTCGCTTTCCGGTTGACAAAATGGGAGTTATTTTTTCGGGTAAAACCAGGAAAGTGGTAGCCCGTAATCTTACCCGCCCTCATTCGGCAAAGTTGCATAAAGGTAAACTATGGGTAAATAATAGCGGCTATGGCCAGCTTGGATATATAGAGAAAGGCGATTTTGCACCGTTTATGGATTTACCGGGTTGGACAAGGGGGCTATCGTTCTTTAACGACATAGCGTTTGTTGGCATTTCTAAAATTATACCCAAGTTTAAAATGTATGCCCCGGGCCTTAATTCCGATATTCAAAAATGCGGTATTTATGCCATAGATATAAAAACGCAAAAGATATTAGGTAGTATTGAGTGGCCACTTGCCAACCAGATATATGGCATAGAATGGCTGCCGGCAAAAGTATCGTCGGGCTTTATTTTTACCCAGCCTGTTGCCAGTAACGCAGAGCAGCAAGAGTTTTTTTTCAGGCATCTTATTTAAAACCAATTCATATAATTAAAGAACTTTATAGTATTGTAACACATTAGTCACCTAAACCAATAAAACAAAATGAAATCCGATTTATCGCTAATTATGATTTCGGCAATGTATGAAAACGGGGGCAACACTACCCACCGCATACTTGACGGCCACCCGGAATTAATGGTGTATCCTTTCGAAAGCCAGCCCGGAACCAAATTTGTAAACGACCACCTAAGCAGCATGTTTCCGCTTAAATACCGTTGGCCGGTTTTTCCAATGGGCACCAGTGTAGAAGATGCTTATGAAATGATAATTGACGAAGAAGGTAAGGTGCGTTCAAAAACCCCATATGTAAGTAAATTCCGCACAGCAGAATTTAACCTTAGCGATAAAGACCGCAAGAAGGAATTTGTAGCCTTTATGAAGGGCCGCCCGGTTACCAAGGGTAATTTAATGTCGGCTTTTTACCATGCAACTTTTGCTGCCTGGAAAAACTACAACCGCACCGGTAAAGAGAAAGCATATGTAGGATACAGCCCAATAATAGGTGTAGATGCTGAAAAAATTGTAGCGGATATGGAAGGTAAGGGATTTGTGTTACACATTATCCGCAATCCATTCTCGGCCTATGCCGATACAAAGAAGCGTGCGGTGCCACTTTCGCTTAACCACTATATAACGGGCTGGGTTATGTGCCAGTATTACATGAATATTTATCAGCAAAAGTTCCCCGAGAAGTGTTTTATAGTTCGCTACGAAGATATTTTGGCTGATAGAAAGAAAGCCCTTGCACCTTTATTCAAAAGCGTTGGCCTAAAATATGCCGATACGTTAAAATCGCCAAGCTGGAACGGTGAACCTTTAAAAGAAGTTTACCCATGGGGCACTATCCGCATACCTACCGAAGAGGTGAACATTAAAACAGCTAAAGAGCTGAGCAAAGAAGAGATTAAGGAGATCTATCTGCGCACCCAACATTACATCGATTTTTTTGGATACAAGGACATCTATAAAAAGGTGAAGTAAACTACCTTTTAAAACACATATAAGGCCCTGTTGCATATAGCTGCAGGGCTTTTTTTATTGCCGCTAAATGAAGGGACATCATGCATTAAAAAGAAAAGCCGTTCCTAAAAAGAAACGGCTTTCCTGTTTTACCATCTAAAGATTTAATTATTCTTTCACAAATCGAAGTGTTTCATTGCTTCCGCTAGCTTGTATACGGATAGTATACACTGCCGCTGCCAGCTCGCTAATATCCATTACCACAATACCGTTTTTAAAGTTGGTTTCGTGCTTGCTGTAAACCTGTTGGCCAATGCTGTTATACATTCTTATATCAATAGCCTGTGCACGGGCTAATTCAATTTGCAGGTTGCAAACATCTTTAGCCGGGTTAGGGTAAAGTTTTATAGAAGTAATATCGGCAACATTCGAAATACCGGTGGCAGGTGCCGTAAGTGTAACGCTGGCTGTTTTTACACAACTGTTTGCATCGGTAATAGTTACCGAGTAAGTGCCTGCAGCCAGGTTTGTAACCTGCGCTGTAGTTGCGCCGGTGCTCCAGCTAAAGCTGTATGGAGACTGGCCGCCACTTGGGCTGGCAGTAATAGACCCATCGTTATTAGCCACACTTGGGTTTTGCGAATTGAAGGTTACGTTAACGGTTGAATTATCAGTAACCGTTGCCGAAGTAATACTTCTGCACCCGTTGGCATCGGTAATTGTTATAGTATAAGAACCGGCAGCTATACCCTGAATATTTTGAGTAGTAGCGCCATTGCTCCATAAGTAAGTGTAAGGCAATGTACCACCCGCCACGCTGGCATTAATCTGTGGAGCAATTTGGCAGGTACCGTTAATAGCATTTAAGGTAGATGTTGGGCCAAGGGTTGAACCAACCTGCCCTGCGGCTGTTGCGGTGCAGCTATTACCATCGGTTACAGTAACGCTTACGCTTCCGCCAGCAAGGTTGCTGTTATTTGCAGTAGTTGTAGAATTGTTCCAGTTGTAAGTGTAAGAGCCTGTTCCGCCGGTGGCCGAAACTAAGGCCGTTCCGTTTTGCTGCCCGCAAAGTGCTCCGGTAGTAACCACACTTACATTGATAGCCGCCGGGTTAGTAACCGTTACAGACTGCACTGCAACGCATTGCGAATTATCAGTAACACTAACCACATACGTTCCTGCTCCTACACCAGTAATAGAGTTAGATGAACCACCGCTGCTCCAGTTATAATTAAACGGACCGTTACCGCCACTAACCGAGGCCGTAGCACCACCGTTTTGCCCTCCAAAACAGGTTGGCGAGGTAGGGGTGATAGTAATAGAAGGCCCACCTGTATTGCTTACCGACGCATTACCTAAAATAGTGCAACCTGCATTATCGGTAACCGTTACAGGGTATGCACCTGCAGCTACGTTAGTAATACTGCTGGTGGTAGAGCCCGTACCCCAGTTGTAGGTATATGGGGTTACGCCGCCGGTGGCATTAACTGTTGCGCCGCCGTTAGACTGGCCACATGCTGTTTGTGTAGTGGTAAAGCTTACACTTAAGTTATTGGGCGTGCTACTGATAATAGCAACCGATGAGGCCGTGCAACCGGCAGGGTTGGTAACGGTAACAGAATAAGTGCCCGCATCAAGACTCGCTATAGACCCGTTGGTAGAAGTATTGTTCCATTGGTAAGTAACACCATTAGGGTCGTTAGGTATTGCCGAGGCTGAACCATTATTTAGGCCACAGGTAGCATTTTGAGAACTAATACTTACAGCAAAATTATTAACCGCATTACCTACCGTAGCAGAGGCAGTAGCACTGCAACCGTTACCATCGGTTACTGTAACACTATACGTGCCCGGCACTAAGTTTGGCACATTAGCCGTGGTTGCCTGGTTGCTCCAGATATAGGTGTTATTACCCGAGCCACCCGAAGCTATAACACTGGCACTACCATTTGCCTGATTACAAGCAGCATTATTTGCGCTCGCTACAGCCGTAAGCGCAGCCAGTGGCTGCCCAATATTTACCGAGGTAGTAACAGAGCAAGAGCGTGAATCGGTTACTGTAACGGTATAAGTGTTTGCGATCTTATTACTGATTGTAGCTAAAGTTCCGCCACCACTCCAATTATAAGTATAGCCCGGGGTACCACCCGATGGTATTACGGTAGCTGAACCCGTGGAGCCACCATAGCACAATACGGATACTGAAGAAGATGTTACCGTTGGTTTAGCATAAACTGTAATGGTGCCTTGTGGCGAAGTGTTGCTGCCATTGGCATTTGATGCAGTTAACGAAACAGCATAAGTGCCCGGTGTATTATAAACTACCGAAGGATTTTGCAGAGAAGATGCTGTAGGTGAGCCGCCGGTAAACGACCAGCTGTAAGAAGTTGGGCTACCTGTAGAGGTGCTGGTAAAGCTAACGGTAGAACCCGCACAAACCGAAGTATTGTTAGCGGTGAATGAAGCTACAGGGCCGCCACCACCAGTGGTGGTACAAATTGCAGGGTATATAATATTGCTTACCTCAAAACCCGGAATTACCTGATCCCAGGCATCGTTATAGTTGTGCCATGTTCCGTCGCTCCATTGCTCCCAGCCCTGCCCAACGGATGGCGAATTTACCGATGTGGTAAAAATTGCTACGCTATCGCCTGTGCCGGTGGGTAGTGTAAAACCTACATAAAAATTACCGGTAATGGTAGGCGGCGTAGTAAACGGAATGTATATATATTGGAAGTTATTATTTACTGCTTGTATAATAGTGCTTATGTTAACGGCCGCACTGGTAGCTACAGGTACTGCGCCCGGCGTGCCGCCGGCCCCGCTGGCATCCCAAACATTAGCTGTTATACTACCTGCGCCATTAACTACCCCACGGCCAAAAAGAAAAAATGCGCCATTTACATTAATGCTTTGGGTGTTGGTATAAAACTCTGCCTTGGCTAAATCGCCGTAACTGTTGTTACCCGATAAATAACCATTAGCGCCTAACGTATATAAGGCCAGCGTATCAAGCGCAGTTGTATTTTGCAAAGTATCGCAGGTTTGTCCGCCACCTGCAGCTATTACCGTAATATAGTTTGTTTTGGTGGCTGTATTGCTACCATTGCCGTTTGTAGCCGTTAGCGATACGTTATAAGTTCCTACTGTATTATACGTAATAGTTGGATTTTGCGCAGTAGAGCTGTTGGGTGTGCCACCAGTAAAAGACCAGCTGCGGCTGGTAGGGCTGTTGGTAGATAAATCGGTAAAAGCAACTGTATTACCCACTACTACAGTAGTTGGCGTGCCCACAAAATCAGCAACCGGTGCTAAACCGCCTTGTGCGTTGGCATTGTAAATATTTACATTATCTAAAAATATGTTATTGCCATACTCGCATGCATTTTTAAAAGCAAAGCGTACATTGCTTTGGCCACTTAAGGCAGCCAACGAAACTGAATCCTGCCTCCATTGGTTAGCTCTTGCCACAAAGTTACTATCTGTAGCAGTAGCGGTTCCTAATTGAGCCCCGCCTCGGCGCCATAGCGAAATCCAGGTAGCCCCGCAATTGGTAGAATACAAAACCTCCAGTGAATCTTCATAGCCAGCCTGATTATACGGGCGGTAAGCATAATCCCATTTAATCCTTCCGCTGGTTACCCCCGTAAAATTATACGATGGTGTAATAAGCCAATCTTTTTGACCCGGGGCATTATAATTAAAGTTATAAACGTAAGCACAAGCGGTAGAAGTTCCAAAACCGCTGGCAGAGGTAGTTCGCGCCCAGGTAGTGGCTGCATCGGGATTATTTACCGCCCAGCCGGTGGGAGGAAAAGTAGTTCCATCAAAACCTTCGGCTAAAGGTAACGCATTTGTTCCCGATACGGTAATATAATTAGTTTGTGTTTTTGTGTTATTGCCATTAGTGTTGGTAGCTACCAGCGTAACCGTGTAGGTGCCCGGGGTATTATAAGTTACAGTAGGGTTAGTGGCTGTGGATGTGCCCGGGGTTCCGCCGGCAAAAGTCCAGCTATAAGTGTTGCCGGTGCCGGTAGAGGTATTGGTAAAAGTAACTGATTGTCCGCTACATACAGTAGTAGGTGTACCGGTAAAGTTTGCAACCGGCGCGCCTGTGGAACTACAAACGGTACTATTAATTAAACTGGTGCGCTCGTTTGTAAGGATATTATTCATGTAGTTAGCCTGCTGGGTAGTAAACAAAGCCGGGCAGCTACTATAATCCATAAAATCTTCATGCAAATCACCATAAGCCGAATTGCCGGTGCAGGAAGCAGATGCCGTACAATTGGTATGTGGCTGCCTGCTATCCGGGGTATCGCTAAAGCCATCATCAAGTGTAGGCACAGTAGTACCACATGCATTGGTTGCCTGTGTACCCCAGGTGTGATATAATCCAAGGTAGTGTCCAACTTCATGAGTTAGTGTTGAGTTACCATTTCCTAATCCAATAGAATAATCTATTACTATACCATCGTAAGATTGACCGTGCAGGCCATTACCTACCGAGGCGATATATGAGTACCCGGCCACGCCGCCCGTTTGTGGATTGGTACCACAAATTGAAACTATCCATATATTCAGGTAGTTAAGTGGATTCCAGGCATTATCTCCGCCGGTAGAATTGTATTTCATATCATCTGCTTCTGTATTACGATCCCAGCAGCTTTTAGTGGTAGCTTTTCTTGTTATACCAGGGGTAGCGAGGGTTGCTCCGTTAGGGTCTCGCTGCGCCAGGCAAAACTGAATTTCGGTATTTACAGCTATGGGCTGAACAACAGAGCGGGCCGAATTCAACTCCGTATTAGTTTTACTGTAATCGCGGTTAAGCTGCGCAAATGTTTGTTGAATAATGGCATCGGAAACATTTTGAGCAGGGGTATTGCTGTTATAAAGCACGTGAAATATTACTGGAATGGTGCGCACTGCCCGCGATGCATAGTTTGGGTCTTGTTGGCCGGTAGCTACAAACTTGCGAAGCATATTTATAGTTCGCTCCATTTGGATATTGTAATTAGGATTCTGTGTTCTCAGTTTTTCGGTAGCCTCAGTAGCAAAGCAGGTTCGGTATGCCTGAGAAAACCCTGTTGCGAACACGCCAATTAAAATGGCCAATACTAAAATTCTTTTGATCATGGATGTTTTTCTTTTAAAAATTGGAGCAAATTTAACCCTAAACAGGCAACGGCAAAATAAACAACCTTTACCCAGTTGCAATTGTGTATAGCCTGTGGAGAGAGTTAAATAAGATAGCGCAATTTTAATTGTTAAAAAGGCTTCGCTTCTCAATTTCGTCAATCCGTGTATTTTAGCCCCGCGTAAACAATACAAATGGCACAATTTGAATTAATAATGCCCAAAATGGGCGAAAGTATTACTGAGGCTACAATTCTTAAATGGCTAAAGAAAGAAGGTGACGTGGTAAAGCTGGACGAGGCTGTTTTAGAAATTGCAACTGATAAGGTAGACTCTGAAGTTCCTTCTCCAGTAGGTGGTGTACTTCAAAAGCTATTGTATAAGGAGGGAGAGGTGGTTGCCGTGGGTAAAGCGGTAGCCGTTTTAGAAACAGATGCAGCAGCAACCGCAGCCCCTGCCCCAAAGGCAGAAAACAAAGTTGTAAAAACCGAAATAAAGGCTCCGAAGGCAGAAACAACGTCTGTGCCCATCGCATCTGATAGATTTTACTCGCCACTGGTACTGAATATAGCCCGCCAGGAAGGAATATCTATGGCAGAATTAGAGGCCCTGCCGGGGACCGGTGCCGAAGGCCGCGTTACTAAAAAGGATGTACTGACCTATGTGCAAAACCGCACCACCGGTAATGCAGAAGCAAGTAAACCTGCAGAATTACGGGTAGCCCCTGTGGCAGAAGCCAAACCTGAAGAAACAAAGGTAGTAGCTGCAAAATCGTATAGTGGAAATGTAGAGATTATTGAAATGGACCGTATGCGCCGCCTTATAGCCGATAACATGGTTAAGAGCAAGCGAACATCGGCCCACGTTACAAGCTTTGTAGAAGCCGACGTAACCAATATTGTGCTATGGCGCAATAAAATGAAGAAGAAGTTTAATGACCTGTATGGAGAAAACTTAACCTTCACTCCTATTTTCATAGAGGCTGTTGTAAAAGCACTACGCGATTTTCCGCTGGTAAACTCATCGGTAGATGGTACCAACATAGTAGTAAAAAAAGATATAAACGTTGGTATGGCTGCCGCTTTGCCTTCGGGCAATTTAATAGTGCCGGTAATTAAAAATGCCGACCTGCTAAACATTGTAGGCATAGCTAAAAAGGTGAACGACCTTGCAGGCCGCGCACGCCTTGGCAAACTAAAACCGGAAGAGATTGACGGTGGAACGTACACCGTATCTAACGTGGGCACCTTTGGCAATGTAATGGGCACACCGGTAATTATGCAGCCGCAGGTAGCCATACTGGCAACCGGCGCTATTAAAAAGAAACCTGTGGTAATTGAAACCGAACAAGGGGATACTATTGGTATCCGCCACATGATGTTCCTTTCACATAGCTACGACCACCGTATTATTGATGGAGCATTAGGGGGAACTTTTGTTCGCCGGGTGGCCGACTACCTGGAAAACTTTGATACCAACAGAGATATATAATTCATTTTTTTTATTTGGCCAATTTGCCAAATAAAAGTTTCAGCGCCAATACAAGCATGGTTATTAGTATAATTACCAGTAGCACAAACTTAATGTGTACGCAATAATAATAGGTACTGAAAGCTAAAGGGCTTACATCGGCTACATCGGCGTATAAAAACTTTATCAGCAATACGTTTTCCACGCAATCAAACGCAGCTGGTAACAGCGTAAGCCAGGCATAGGGTGCTAACCGGGCCGAAAGGCTTTTTAATCCGTAAAATAGTGTAGCTGAATACGTGGCAAGAAAAACGAAATCGAGCAGGGTATTGCGCTTAATCCAATCCACACTACAGCCCAAAATCATGTGCTTAAACGTAGCAATATCAGGCACCAGCTCTAAGGGTATTATTATGGTTCCGCAACCAGCCTGTTGCTCGCTCCATAGCATGCCGGCGAGGGTTAATATAAAAGCTGCGAAACTTATCAGCAATGGTCTGGTGTTGCCCATGGGTAAAATTTAAGTGATTAGGGGTAATTCCTTTTAAAACTAAATTAGCCTACAGCACATCAGTAACTACCTGCCTTATCTCCCACCAGCTATCCAAAAATTTGCTACGGCCCAGGCTAACCTCTACTATAGTTTGCTCCTTTTTAAACTTTCTACCCTTTTGTGTTTGCGTCTTATACGCTACATTACATACAGCATGGGCGGTACCCGCCTCTTTATCAACCACTATTTTTTCAAATGTGTGCGTTTCCAGTTTTATATTATTAAACCTGTTCCAAAAAGCTTCAATTTTAGCCTGAAACTCTTCTAACTCCATTGATAGGCCAATGCTATCTTTCATTTCTTCGCTATAATGTTCTTCAAACAAAGCATGCCCTTTATCAAAAATCGATTGCAGGCAAAAGTAAACAGCACTGCGCACATCATGCTCCGGATTAGGGTGAAACTCCTCATAAATAAACTGGTTTACCCAACCCTTTATCTTCACATCTTCAATCTCGTGCTTAAATAGTTCTTCGGTAATAAACCGGTAAATTTCGCGAACGGAGGTTTCTGGCAGATAGCTTAACCCTACGCCACTTTTATCCATTACTTTAAGAAGCTTCTTTAACTCTTTTGCTACTTCTTTATCCCCAAGGTCGTTAACGTGGTTGTATTCCGGTTCGCCTATATATTTGTAAACAGTAGTAACTTTATTTGGATCGTGCTGCTTATGAAAATTTATTACCTGCTTTAAAAACTGATTCTCTATATCGGCCGGCAAATCTTCGCCACCCATAAAATCACCACCAAACTCCGCCATCATTTTAAGTTTCAGCAATTCATTCTCCGTCCCCAGTTCTTCTAACGACTTCTTATTTCTCTTCTTTTTAGCCATAACTTGAAAATAGTAAAATTCAGAATTCCATTTCACCAATTCCCCATATCTTTATCGCATGTTTAAAAAATCATTCTCTTCAAAACCATTCAACACATTTTACTTTGTGTTTGCGTATATAATAGCTTTTGCGCTGTGGTGGGCTTATTTGTTGTATGCCAAAAACGAAACTGCCTACAACGAAAAAATTGAGCTGCACCGAATTACATACGAAAAAAGTTTGCCCGGGCAGGATTATTCAAAGTCGCAGGATTACCAGGAAATAAGCACCAAGTATAACCGGCAACGGTTTATGATAGTTACCGAGGGTGGAGTGTTTATAGTTCTTTTATTGATAGGACTATGGGGTGTTAGAAAAGTTTTTTTGCACGAGTTGGCACTTGCCTCGCAACAGCGCAACTTTCTTTTATCCATTACGCACGAATTAAAATCACCACTATCTACCATCAAGCTTTCGCTTCAAACCATGACGAGGCACAAACTGGAGCCCGGGCAATCGAACAAACTCATCAACAATTCGCTAATTGACTTAGACAGACTTGAATCGCTGGTAGATAACATATTGTTTGCCGCTAAAATTGAGCGTGAAGAGCCTGGCCTGGGCAGTGATGAACTGAACATTTCTGAAATTGTGCGCTCGGTAGCCGACAGATTTTCGCACAATAAAAAAGATATAGTAATTGACCCCGAGATTAAGCAAAACATATACCTGCACGCCGACCCGCTTGGCTTTACATCGGTAGTTATTAACCTGATTGAAAATGCTATTAAGTACTCTGCTGAGGGGAGTACGGTTAAAGTGAATTTACAGGAAGATGCACAAAACGTTTACCTGGTAGTTGCCGATACCGGTGCAGGAATAAGCGATACTGAAAAGAAAAAGGTATTTGATAAATTCTACAGAGTTGGGAATGAAGACACCCGAAAAACTAAAGGCACAGGCCTTGGTTTATATATTGTAAAGCGAGTGGTAGAAATATGCAATGGCGAAATAAATATTGAGGATAACCAGCCGCATGGCAGCATTTTTAATCTGCGCTTTCCTAAAGCGGCTTAGACTAAAATCTATTTTATATTACCGGTTACTTTTTTTACAATTCCGTGACACTTGCTATTTTATTAGTTTGTAAACTTATACCGCAAACACAATTAACTAACCTACAAGCCCCAACCTATGACCCAACGAATACTACTGGTAGAAGATGAAGAAAATTTACGCGAGGCTATAAAGCTAAACCTTGAATTAGAAGGCTATGATGTTGAAGTAGCCGAAAATGGAAAGAAGGCCCTTAAGAAGATTGTGGGCCAGCGCTATAACCTGTTTATACTGGATGTAATGATGCCGGAAATTGATGGGTTTGAAGTTTGCGAAAACATACGGCTAACAGATAGCGATACTCCGGTTTTGTTTCTTACAGCTAAAGATAGTAGCGAAGATAAAGTACGCGGCTTTAAACTGGGTGGCGATGATTACCTGACCAAACCATTTAACCTTGAAGAACTTTTAATGCGCGTAAAAGTATTGGTAAAACATAGTCAACGCGGTACGCAACAAGACGTTAAAACCTATAAATTTGCCGGCAACGAAATTAACTTTGTAACCTACCGGGCAAAAACGGCAGCCGGTAAAGAAATTGAGCTTACCAAAAAAGAAATTGCCCTGCTTAAGATATTAATTGAGCGTAAAAATTCGGTGGTATCGCGTAATCAAATTTTGCACTTTGTTTGGGGTTACGATGTAAACCCATCAACCCGCACCATCGATAACTTTATTATGACCTTTCGTAAATACTTTGAAAAAGATGCCTCTGCCCCCCGCCACTTTCACTCGGTACGCGGCGTTGGTTACAAGTTTACAGAAGAAGATTTGGTAGAGTAATCCATTCAATTTTTTGCGCTACACAATTTGCTTTAGTGCTTCATATACTGAAGTTACAGGTAGTTGACAGGTCTTATCCTTGCACACGTAAATGAATGTTTCACTTGGCTTTAGCTTTTGTTGCAATAGCGGTAAAGCTGATTCCGTTACCGAGCCAACAAAAATACAGTTAGGCAAAAAGTGCTTATCAAAAGTTTGCTTTAAGATTAAGGCATCGGGGCCGGTTATCGCTATTTCGTACGGCTCTTTTACAAACCAATCGGCTAGCATAGCCCAGTTAGCATAAAACGAAGGATAGCCGGCAACATTTTCGCGCATATTTAAAAGAGCGCGTTTGCTCATATCAAGGTAGGCCTTATTGTCGTAAATGGTGCCAAGCGTAAATAAAACCTTAGCCATACTTGAGTTAGAAGCCGGAATAACATTATCCGAACTCTCCGTTTTACGTGCAATTAAAGGCTCATCGGTTACAGAGGTATAAAAGAACATGCCCGTATTAGCATTGTAAAAGTGCTGCACTACATGGTCGGTTATGTTTTTAGCCAATGTAAGCCATGCCTCATCAAAAGTAGCATCATATAAAGCCAGGAAAGCCTCGCAGGTAAAACTATAATCATCTAAGAATCCGTTAATAGTTACCCTACCGTTTTTATAGTTCCGCTTTATGCTAAAATCACTACTTATCATATTTGCTTTTAAAAAGCCAGCACAGCCTAAAGCTTTTCCTAAAAACTTCTTTTCTCCAAAAGCCTTATAGGCATCTGCATATCCTTTTAGCATTAGGGCGTTCCAGGCAGTAAGCACCTTATCATCCAGCGAAGGCCGGATTCTATTAGCCCGTATCGCCATTAGTTTATCACTCCATGCCTGTAACTCTTCCCATGCAACAACTACATCTGGCTTTCTTACCAGGTTAATTTTCCCCTCAAAATTTCCGTGTTCCGATATTTCGTAAACAGCTTTAAACTTCTCAAAATCTTTACCTAAAATGTTTGCCAACTCCTCGTATGCCCAAACATAAAACTTACCTTCTTCTCCTTCGCTATCGGCATCTAAGGCAGAATAAAAACCTCCGGCAGTATCACTTAGTTCCCGACCGATAAACTCTAATGTTTGATACACGGTTTCCTTATAACGTTCGTTTTTTGTAACCACGTAAGCCTCGCTGTAAAGCGAAACCAATTGTGCGTTATCATACAACATTTTTTCAAAGTGTGGTATCTCCCAATATTCGTCTACACTATAGCGGGCAAAGCCTCCTCCGGCCTGGTCGTAAATACCGCCGTTCATCATATTATCAAGCGTTACTGTTACAGCCTGCAAGGTTTTAGGGTTGCGGGTGCTTCTATAATTGCGCAGCAAATACTGCAGGTTTACCGGCATAGGAAACTTGGGTGCACCTGCCCTGCCACCTTTGCGGTAATCCCAAACGGAATCAAACTTTTCAAAAATTGCGTTACGGTCGATAGCCAGGGCGGTATTACTATCTGCCGGTTTAGCTATTGTATCCATTTGCCTTATGCCTTCAGTTATTTGGGTGGCACGCACAAAAGCATCATCGCGTTGGTTCTTCCAATAATTGGCAAAATAAAGCAGCACCTGCTTCCAGTTTTCTGTTTGAAAGTATGTGCCTGCATATACAGGCCGCCCATCAGGCAGGGCAATAGCATTTAAGGGCCAGCCTCCGCGGCCGCTTATTAGTTGCACCGCATCCATATATATCTGGTCCACATCTGGGCGCTCTTCCCTATCTACTTTTATACAAACAAAATGCTGGTTCATTAGCTCAGCCACGGCAGCATCTTCAAAGCTTTCATGTTCCATTACATGGCACCAGTGGCAGGCTGAGTAGCCAATGGAGATAATGACAAGTTTGTCATCTTCCCTCGCCTTTTTCCAGCTATCTTCATTCCATGCCTGCCAGTTTACAGGGTTGTGAGCATGTTGTAAAAGATAGGGGCTGGTTTCGTTTATTAGCTGGTTGGTATATTGATGTTGCATAGCGGTGCGAAATACGATAATAAAAGCAAACAAATGGCTTAAAAGCTTTAAGGGGTATAGTATTAACAGCTACACAGGCTCCACTATTTCAAGGGCCGTTCTATGGTTAACCAAGGTTAATATATTTCGACCTTTAAAAAAATAATTAATTGATTATCAAGTAATTAAAAACAACATGTTAACCATAGAACCGTACCGCGTATCTTACACGTTCAAGCTTAAAGTTCGCCGTTTAAGTGCTTTTATTACTTTTATAGGCAGAGATGAAGCATGTTTTACTTGTTTGTTTGTGTATAGCTGAATTTTGTTGCATTGGACAGGTTAGCACCGGAATTTTAAAAGGTAAAATTTCGGGCGAGGACAAGCCGTTGGAACTGGCAGCCGTGGCCCTGCTTAAAACCGAATTTGCGGCTACTACCGATAGCAATGGCCTTTTTACAATTACAGGTGTACCAACCGGCAAATACCAGCTGCGCATAAGCTATGTGGGGTTCGAAAATTTTCAGGAAGAAATAAGCATAAGCAATGCCGAAATTACCGTAATTAAACCGGAGCTTATACCACTTAGCGCCCGTTTTAAAGAAATTGTAATTACCGGTACACTTAAAGAGGAATTGAAACTGCAAAGTGCCACGCCCGTAGAGGTTTACACCGCTAAGTATTTTCAGCGCAACCCTGCCACCAACCTGCACGATGCCCTTGCAAACATAAACGGTGTTTTTCCGGATGTAGATAATGGCGTTTCAAATACTACCGATGTGCAGATAAACGGCCTGGAAGGCAACTACACCATGTTTTTAATAGATGGGGTGCCGGCCATGAACGGCCTGGCCGGTATATATGCGCTTAACGCCCTGCCAATGGGTATGCTGGATAAAATTGAAGTAGTAAAGGGTGCCTCATCTACCTTGTATGGCTCGGAGGCTATAGCCGGGGTAATTAATATTAAAACCATTAATCCGGCCACGGCTCCCACCCTTTCGCTTAATACCTATTTCGATTCTAAACTGGCGGCCAACCTTGATATTACAGCCGCGGTTAAACTAAAAAAAGTAAGTACCCTGTTTTCGTTAAGCGGGTTTGCATTAAACTATAAATGGGATATAGACGGGAATAACTTTACAGATATACCCTTAACCAACCGGGCCAACTTTTACAATAAGTGGAGCTTTGTTAGGCCCGAGAACAAGGTGGCTTTTATTTATGGGCGCTACCTGTTTGAAGATAGGTTTGGAGGCGAACTGAACATGAAACCCAAATGGCGGGGAAGCGATGTGCTGTATGGCGAAGCTATAACCACCCACCAATGGCAAACAGGCTTTCAGTATCAACTGCCTGGGCGCGAAAAATTTTTACTAATGGCCGATTTTAGCGAACACCGTCAAACGGCCTTTTTTGCCCAGTATGAATTTAAAGGGCTTCAACGCACCGGTTTTTCACAGCTTACCTGGGGCAAAAATGTAGATGGCACCAACGAGCTTTTATTGGGCGCAGCTTACCGTATAAATTACTACACCGATAACACAGGGTTATCGGCCCTTGCTAATACCGGCAGCAACTTTAACCATATAGCCGGTGTGTTTTTGCAGGATGAGATAACCATAAAGAAACTGCATAAATTGCTGTTGGGTGCGCGCTTTGATTACAGCACCTTAAATGGCCCTGTGTTTACGCCAAGGGCAAACTATAAATGGAACTCGCAAGACGAAAAAAATATTTTGCGCATGGGGGTAGGTACTGGTTACCGCGTGCCCAACTTAATGAACGAGGGCTTTGCTGCGCTTAACGGCTCGCGGCAGGTGTTTGTAGAGGAACCTTTAAAGCCGGAATTTACTATTAATGCTAACGCCAACTATACCCGGGTGCAACCAATAAAAGGAGGCTTGTTTAATATAGATGCATCGGTGTTTTATACCTACTTTTTCAATATGGTTAACCCTGATTACAACGAGGACCCTACTCTGATAGAATACAGTAACAGCAAAGGCGGGGCCATGGCCAGCGGCTTTAGCATGCAAACCGATTTTACATTTAATTACCCTTTAAAAATTGGCGTTGGATTTACCTATACCAATGTATTTGAATTAGAGGAAGATGAGGACGGCGAAAAAGTAAAAGAGATACCCGCGCACGTTCCGCCTTTTGTGGCCAACTTTTACTTAAGCTACAACTTTCCTGCCCCCCAACTATCTATTGACTGGACGGGCAATATGGTAAGTCCTATGCTGCTAAGCACTGTGCCCGAAGATTTCAGACCCACTCATTCCTCCTGGCATACCATCCAAAACATACAGGTTACCAAAAAATTCAACAACGGGCTGCAAATTTACTTTGGGGTAAAAAACCTTTTCAACTTTGTGCAAAAAGACCCCATACTTAGGCCCTTCGATCCTTTTAACCGTAATACGACCGTAGATAACCCCAACAACTACCGCTTCGATACTACTTACGGCTTTACTTCTACCGAAGGCATAAAAGGGTTTATTGGTTTAAGGTATGTGTTGCAATAAAATAACCCGATGAGAAGATGGCCCGCTTTGCTTTTTGTTGTAACCCTATGGCTGAACAGTAATAGCCAAAACCCGTTTATAACACATATGTATACAGCCGACCCTTCGGCCCATGTGTTTAACGATACCCTTTACGTGTACCCTTCCCACGATAAAGCCGATGCCCATTGGTTTAACATGAGCGATTGGCACGTGTTTTCGACCACTGATATGAAAACATGGACGGACCACGGTGTAGCCTTAGCTTTAGACAGTTTAAAGTGGGCTAACAAATGGGCCTGGGCACCCGATTGCGCCTTTTATAATGGTAAGTATTATTTCTACTACCCTACCGATAAGGCTTATATAGGGGTAGCCATATCTGACCGGCCCACCGGCCCTTTTAAAGACCCTTTGGGCAAACCGCTTGTTAGCCGCCAAACGCCCGGAGTAGTGGCCAACCGGGGCCTTATTGACCCTACCATTTTTATTGACGATGACAAAACACCCTACCTAATTTTCGGACAAAACGATGTGAACATTGTTAAACTGAATAGCGACATGGTTTCGTTTAAAGATACCGTGCGGCAGATTAAAGGGGTTAATCACTTTTTTGAAGCCGTTTGGATGCATAAATACCAGGGCAAGTATTACATCTCTTATTCCGGCCAGGGCAAAATACTGTATGGCATAGCCGATAGCCCTTATGGCCCATTTACCTATAAAGGGGTAGTGCTGGATAAGGTAAACAGCGGCACCAATCATGCCTCTATAACCGAATATAAGGGGCAGTGGTATTTGTTTTACCATACCAGCGACCTGTTTTTTAGCAACAACCCCAAAGCCAAAAAGAATGGCTTAAAGAAGTGGTACAGGCGGTCTATTTGCGTAGATAAGCTATACTATAATGCTGATGGAACTATAAAACAGGTTATACCCACCCGATAAATATCAGAAAGTGATATACCGCCTATTTTTTAGCTTGTTACAAGTTTATTTTGGAAAAACCGCCCAGCACATTACATTCGCGGCGATTTTAAAAACGCTTAAAAATTAAACAGATAAAAATGGCAGGAAGAATAACCCTTACAATGCTTAAGCCCGATGCAGTAGCTGATGGCCACACCGGAAAAATTATTGACCACATTATTAAAGCCGGTTTTAAGATACAGGCTATGAAACTTACCCGCTTATCCAAAGAGAAAGCAGAAGAGTTTTACGCTATCCACAAAGAGCGCTCTTTTTTTGGTGAGCTGATTACCTTTATGACCGAAGGCCCTATAGTGGCTGCCATTTTGGAAAAAGATAACGCCGTTGATGATTTCCGCACGCTGATTGGTTCTACCGACCCTAAAAAAGCTGCCGAAGGAACTATCCGTCGTTTATATGCTACCGGCATTGAGCGCAACGCCATGCACGGAAGTGATAGCGATGAGAACGCTGCCATTGAGGCCAGCTTCCACTTTAGCGGTTTAGAGAGATTTTAAGCTATTTATATAGCTGTGTTAACGGCAATTGGTAAAAGAACATTCTTTTACCGGTTGCCGTTTTAGTTTTTTGTATCGGTCTGGTTTCCGCTTGTGTTAAGTGCAGGCCTCTTCAATACCGCTGGTTAGCTGCATTATTTACCCATTATAACAAAAAAACAAGCAATAACCTGTGTGGCATACCTGTTGCATATGCAGGTTATTATGATTACAACAGGAACCATTGGAACGAGCAGGGCGCAGGCACAGAAGACCGGGCGCGATATGGATGTAAGAAAAATCATCCACTTTGAAAACTACGGCGATGCTTTACAGTTATACCGGCAAGTGTGCGAAAGGCTACTGGATATAAACGGCTGGAACGAATTGAACGGGATAAAGAAAAAGCAATACCAACTTTGCAATAACCTTGGCTTACCCAAAACAGGCTTTGCGCAAGAGGGCGACTACATCCGCTTTGATTTACCTGCACCACGGGGCACGGTAAGCAGCGTTTACGATTGGGTACGCATTGAAAGGATACGCAATGTTAAGACCACGGAGGATAAATATGCCTTTGGTATGCGCGTTCGCCCGGCGGCCGACCCTACCCGAAATGAAAACAGCACCGCCCACTTTTATACCGCCGAAACTACCAACACGTTTACAGCCGAAGTAAGTGAGCATACTTTAATTGTGGGAATACACCCGCGCAACGAAATAATAAACACTGCCGAAGCAGAAGATTTTTACAGCCAGGTACGTAACCTGGTGGTGGGTTTTATGTCGTGGTTGGGTATTGCACGCAGCCAGTGGGCCACGCTGATTAACGGCTTAGTAAGCCAGGAGTACTAAAACTTCAGATAAAATTCCCTGGTTAAGGTTTTATAATGCTCAGTAAACCCGCCCTGCACGTTTTGAATGCATAGAGTTGTTTTTTCTATGGGCTTCTCTCCTCTTTGTAACTGAATTAATGCCAGGTATGGTGGCTTACCATCGACAGCTGTTACTTCGGTCAGCCGGTTTACAAACAATTTATGCCTTGCTGCTACATCCTGTAACAAGCCAAAATTAAAAACTGGCAATACTACGCAAGCTATACCCGTAGGTGCCAAAAGCTTATCTATACCCGCCAACAAATCCACATAGTTTAATGTAAGGCCATGCCGGGCTATATCTTTTAGCGGTTTACCGCTTTTAAAATCATCAACAAAATAAGGGGGGTTGGAAATAATGAGGTCGTAACCTTCTGTTGCAAAAGTCCCTACCTGTGCACCGGCTGCTGGTCGTTGCACAAACATAAACTGCTGTAAAGGGGTATGTATGGCCTGTAGCCTATCTGCCCAGGGGCTTTGTTCAAAGTTCTCGCTTGCCTGGTGGTAAGCGCCTTCATCAATATCAATAGCATCAATCAGGGCTTCTGTGTTTCGTTGAGCCATCATAAGGGCTATAACGCCGGTGCCGGTACCTATATCTAAAATGCGACTGGCGTTGCTCACGTCTGCCCATGCACCTAACAGCACCCCATCGGTATTAACCTTCATGGCGCATTTATCGTGCGCTACAGCAAATTGTTTAAAACGAAAGGGAGTTTGGCTCATTTATCAATTACCTGAAAAAACAACATAATTATTGACAATACAATAGGAGGAACAATAAACGCCACTGAGAAAGCGAGGCACAGAAAAAATACGATTGCCGCCGAAAGCTTTGCCACATAATCTTTTACAATGCTTAGCAATAACAGGCCGGCGATAGTGTGGCATACGGTAATTAAAAGCAGAACATTAAAATTGCCATCGAACCGATAAAGACTTTTACTGAAAAACAGAACTAAAAACCATATAAACTGAACTAACAGCCAGCCTATAAAAAAGCCTCTGAAAATCTTTCTGTTAAGCATTGCCGGGAGTGTAAGTTGGGTCTAAAAAAACACCAAACATTATAGCCAGATAAGTAAGCGAAGGCAAAATAAAAACTGCAAAATGAATAACATACAAAACTGTAAACCATACTTTACTTAGGTAGGGTGATTTACGCTTAAGTAAAATGGATAGAAATAATCCAACAAAGGCATATACCAACACCGATAGTAATTGCGCATCCACAATTTTGAAAAAACCGTATGCTTTGCCTTTATGAATGCTGGAGGCGGTGTTTAAATCTACCGTTGAAGCAAACAGCCAGATGGCCAGCACAGATAACACCATCAGGTAATAGAAAGAAAAGCCCAAAAGCAGTTGGCGCCATTGCATGGAGTAATAATATAAAAAGCAGCCGAATAAAGGTTGCAACGCTTGTATGCGGGCATTATAAAAATATGACCTTAAATAATTTTTGGCAAAAGATTAAAAAGCAGTGTAAGCGCCAATGAAATAGGAATCACAAATACAATAAAATGAATTGTATAAAACAATGAGACCCAGATTTTATTAATGCCGGGCGCCTTTTGTTTTAAATAACGGGCAATAAACAAACCTATTGTAGTATAAACTAACACCAATAACAATTGCTCCGTTAAATCTGGCGCAAAGCAACTATCGCACGTCAAAAAAAAGCTAGTCCCATCAAAAACCATATACAGAACCACAATAACATCAACCACCATTAAGTAGTAGAAAGAAAAACCCAAAAACAGTTGGCGCCATTGCATGAGATAATAATAACCAAACACATGCGAAGTAAAAAACAGGCTAAGTCAAGTGATTAGTAGCCTACATAGTTCTATTCTATTACCGTGCAATTGTAAAGCGGGTAATATTGCTGTTGTTTTTACTTTTTATGTTTAGCAGGTAAACCCCGTTTGCAATACCGGGCAGGTGAATTAGCTGCTTATTGGAGTTAATAATATCCAGTGCTATCAGGTTACCCGGTAAATCATATATAAAATATTGCGCCCCCGTGGCACCAACAGTTTCAATTATCATGTTCCCTTCGTTAGGGTTAGGATATAATTTTACGCTATTAGGCGTTGTTAGCAAAACAGTAGTTACCGTTTTTGATACAATGTTGGATTCAATAACATTTATAGACCGCTCAGGTTGGCAGTTATTACTTAGCTGAACAACTATTTTGTAACGTGCTGCAGGGTAAAGTTGATAATCCGTATCAGTAGCAAATAGTTGCCCCCCGCTCATGGTATTAATTAGCTGCCAGTTACCAGTTGCGTTATCATCGCGGTAAAGATTGTAGACTGTAACAGGGCTGGCGGTATTTTCAATCTCATAAGCCGTCCAGTCGAACCTGTTAGCCCCCGAATAATAGAGGTATATTGTTTGGTGGTAATTGCTTAAAACACTGGTATTCCCACAAGTATCTTTAGCCTGTATTTTATAGCGGTAAGCCGTGCTATCCGGCGCAGAAGAAATATCGGCCCACGCGCTGAGCGAATCCCGGTTAAGGCCTGCAATCAAGTCATAACTTCCACCGGGTACTATGGCGCGGTAAACAAAGTAGCTATCAATCGAGGGTTTATCATTTTTCTCCCATACCACTATATTTTTATTCAACGCAGTATCGGTAGTTACCAAGCATAACTGCTGCTCCGGCATATCCTTTACAAACACTTTAACCGAATTGCTTGTTGCGTTTAAAGGTGAAGCGCAGAGTTGGTTACTGGTAAGTATTACCCACACCGAGTCGCCATTGGCAAACACGCTATCGGTATACATATCCGCATCTGCCCCTACAGGGCTGCCATTTTTAAACCATTGATAAGATGGGCTATTGCCGCCATTGCCAGGGCTGGCTATAAAAACATGCCCGGAACCCGCACAGGATGATGTGTAGGGTGATATAACCACCACTGAAGGTGCTAGCGGTGGGGTTACCTGCATAGTAACAACATTACTTGTAGCCGGTAACTGTACGGCACAACCCATATTACTTATTAAGGTTGCCCAGATCGAATCGTTATCGGTAAATACACTATCGGTATAGACGATTGAATTGGTACCCACTGCAACCCCATTTTTATACCATTGGAAAAGAGGGTTGTTACCTTCGTTAAACACCGATAAATTAAAGGTAACCAACTCATTAGAGCAAACAACCGTTTTAGATGGATTTACAAGAACCACAACGGTTGGTATAGTATCAACCGTAAACTTTATTTTGTTGCTCGTAACAGTTTTAGGTTGTGCGCAAGGCAAACTGCTAATCATAGTAGCCCATACACTATCTTTATCTGTTATCAGGTTATCGGCATAAACGGGGCCGGTACCAACCTGCGAACCGTTTTTATACCAGGTATAAGCAGCACCTGCTCCACCATTTAGCCCAGTGGCGGTAAAAGTAACCGGTGTTCCATTACATATAGTATCGGGTGTATTGGCGCTTATAGTTATTGAAGGCGTTAAAGGTGTTAAGTTTAAATTAAATGTATTCGATACTGCCCTGCAGCCTTCCTGCGTAGTGGCAATAGCCTGCCAGTTACCAGCGGCAGCATGTGGGTAAAGGGTATCTATTTCTGTATAGAATTTTAGTATACGGTAGTTATTAATATCTACTACATACAAATTATTTTTCGAATCAAAGGCCAGGCCGGTAACAAATCCAAACCTTATTGAATCGTTACCACATGTGTAACCCGCTATAGTGGTTGATACACTGGCCTGCGAACCATTAAGCGGAAACTTACCTACTCCACAATTCACACTGTTACCCGCATATATACCGCTGGTATCTACATAAATACCCCATACGCTTGATGTTTGGTTCAAAGCAGAGCCTTGCCCGTTGCCCCCTGCAACTATAGTTCCTAAAGTATCTTTAGTGCTGTTTGGCGGAAACCTTAGTATCCGGTGATTGGTTTCATCGGCCACATATATATTACCAATGTTATCAATGGTAACTGCCATGTTATCGCTAAACTGGTTTAACGCCGAGCCAGTGCCGTTCCCTCCGGCAAACACAGTACCATAAGTGGAGGCCGTAGAGTTAGGGGGGAATTTCATAATCCGTTTTCCACCCTGGTCAGATACGTATATATTACCTTGCTTATCCAGACAAACATCGTTCGGGTTATCCAGTTGGTAAACCCATTGCTGCAGCGGTACGTTATATATTGATCCATCTACAATAATTTCGGCTTTTGTTGTGGGCCCGCTATTGGGAGGAAACTTTAGCACATAATCGTTGTTTTGGTCGCATACATAATAATTACCGGCCGTATCAAAAGCTCCCCCACGGGTAAATAAAAGCTGCGCAGGATATGGCCCAACAGCAGTATCAATAACAAAGGTATGCCCGTAGGTTGCTCTGGTGCTGCGGGGGCCGAACTTTAACACCCGCCTCCGGTCGGTTACGTAAAAATTATCGTCTTTATCAAAGGTTATTTTAAATGGTGAATAAAATTGGTTGTTATTAAAGCCTTGGCCGTTTCCGCCTGCAACTACTACGCCTGGTGTTAAAACATTACTATGGGGCCTGTTATAAACTGTATCAACATTATTTCCATTGTATTGCCATACAATTTCTTTCATCCACGCGGCACCGGTTAAAGCCAGCGTATCGCTACAGCGGTTGCCCAAAGTAGAAAGCGATAGTTGGGGCACAGGGTTTACCCCTATTAAAATGCGGTTTGAAAAAGTATCGGCCGGCACAAGGCAGGTGGCGCTGCTTTGCAGGCTAACCCAAAAGGTATCCATATCAGCTACATTTGTAGCAGTATAGGTACCTGCGGCACTGCTTACCACGGCACTGTTTTTATACCAGGTATAAACCGGTGTAGCACCTGTATTTTGTGCAGTAGCTGTAAAGGTAACAGGCTCTCCCTCGCATATAGTTGTTTTAGTGGTAGAAATAGTAACCGCCGTTGGCAGACTAATGATCATTTTTACCTTATTGCTGGTAACTACATTGCTGGTTACACAAGCACCTGTTACAGTGGCCACACACCATACCGAATCGTTGTTATTTAAAGTGCTGGTTATAAATACCGCGGTATCGGTACCTGCGTTTAACCCATTTACTTTCCATTGATACTTAACGCTTGCAGCTGATGGCGATAACGAAGCAGCAAAGGAAACCGGCGTTCCGTAGCATACATTATTTTGCAATGCAGCTACGCTTAAAGCAGCAGTTGCCGGTGCATTTAAAACCACTGCGTTACTATTTATACTACAACCGTTAGCATATGTGGCTACTGCTGTGTAGGTACCTGTATCCTGGGTTGCGTAATAGTTTTTTATCAGCCGCGGGTATTTAACTATAACTTGCGCACTTAAGTCGCATATATACATGCTCCCACCGGCATCAAACATCACATCGGTTGGATAGGCGTGGCCTGAGCTAACCGATTGACCATTAGTGCCGGCTGGCTGCCCCGGGTAGAACTTTAAAATTTGGCTGTTATTGGCATCGGCAACATATAGGTCGCCACTATCGGCCACATAAATACCCCATGGCGAATCGAAATAAAAACCAAAAAAACTGTTGCTGCCAGCCACTATCGTGCCCCCGGTACTACCATTGCTGTTGGGGGCAAATTTGGTTACCTTATCCATCTGCCCACCCTCTGAAACATACAAATAACCCGCCTTATCAATAAACACATCCATGGGGTTACCCAGGCCACTTTGGGCAGCCACTGCTCCATTGCTGCTTTGCGTACTGCCCGGGGCAAATTTTAAAACCCTTGCACCATTATAATCTGCTATAAAGATGTAACCGGCGGAATCTACAAATATGCCAATGGGGTCTATTTGGTTTAATGCATTGCCCGCACCGTTACCGCCGGCAACTATGGTTCCTAAACTATCGGTAGTAGCATTTGGCGGGAACCTTAGCACCCGGTTATTATATTCATCGGCTACATACAGGTAATCGTTTTTATCTATAAAAATGCCGGCCGGGTAGTTTAGTTGATTAAGTGCACTACCTACAGTTCCGCCGGCAACTACTACCCCGGCGGTGCCCTGGGTGCTATTGGGCGGAAATTTGATAACGCGGTTATTACGCGAATCTGATACATAAATATATCCTGCGCGGTCACGAGCTATCGAAAATGGCTCATTCATATCTGTAAGTGCCGCGCTGGCATCATAAGTGCCGGCAAATACCACACTACTGGTGCTAAGCGTGCTGCGGGCAGTATCTACAACAATACCATTGCGGTACCAGGTAATTTTTTGAGGCACTATAGGCGTACTTAACCGCAGAGTATCGCCACTGCAGTACGCAATTCCACTGGATAGCAATATACTGCTATCGCATTGTGCGTAGCTAAAATTGGTGCCAATAGCAAATAGAACACAGGTAAGTATAGCTGTAGCGGTGTAAAATATTTTCATGCGTGGCGATTGAACAATTATTACCCGAAAATAGGCTACCGGTATCAGTAAAACAAAACCATTTGCTTCAAAAATTAGAAGTCGCTCCAGTACTTCTTACTGCAGGTAGTTAGTATAATGTTTCGAAATAACTGCTACCCCGTGTCACGTTTCGCACACCTTAATTGTATTATACAGAAAGCACAGTTATTTTGTGATAAACGACATTTAAAATGCAAACAACGCAAACCGGCAAATGGCTTTTTGCTTATGCTTATAACATATTGGGAACGGTAGAAGACGCTAAAGATGTAGTGCAACAGGTGTTGCTTACCATGCTTGACAAAGGCATCGGCAACTTTGACCCAACCGGTAATGAACACAAAAACTACCTGATAAAATCTGTAATCAATGCTGCTATCACTTTAAAAGAACGACAACAGCGCATAGTAAAAGATGATGCTCCCTGGCTGCCTGAACCGGTAGCCACCGGCAACCAGCCCGGCGATGAGTTGGAAATGCAGGATGTGCTTAATTATTCGCTTTTGGTGTTAATGGAAAAGCTAAATGCCAAAGAGCGGGCCGTGTTTATACTAAGCGAAAGCTTTGATTATACACATAGCGAAATTGCAGAGGTTTTAGGTATTACCATAGAGAACTCGCGCAAGCTATTAAGCCGTGCCAAACAAGCGCTGTTTAAACCCGCCGAATATAAACAGGCCCAACCCAGCAACCGCGATAAAGAAATACTACAACAATTAGTAGAAGCCATACGCGCGCGCGATACCGATAAACTACAACATTTGGTAGCCAGCGATATACTTTACTATGGCGATGGCGGTGGCAAAATACCATTGGCCGCTACTTATATGGCGGGTGCCGAAAATGTAATTGCCCTGCAAATACTGGCTTACCATAAATTCCTTACCAAAGCGCGGTTGGAGTATGTTACCATTAACCACCAGCCTGCCTTAGTAACTTATGTAGGCAAATACCTAACGGGATGCCAGGTCTTCGATCTGCATCCTGTTAGCGGTAAGGTAATGCAAATAAGCGTAATGCTGGATCCTTTAAAATTAAAATCGTTAAGTAAATCAATAAGTAAATCAGAATAAATATGGAAACTTACCTCGCTCCTATCGAAAACCCAACCAGCCCTATAATGAAACTGGTTTATTACTTTACGCGCAAACGGTTTGGCAAAGTAATTACACCACTAAAAGTATATGCAGCACGTATGCCCCTGGCTTTTGGCATGTTCCAGGGAAAAATTGCCGAACTGGATCAAAAGCTTACACTAAACATCGAACTTATATTTCTTATCCGCCAACAGGTAGCCCAAATAAACATTTGCGAGTTTTGCATAGACATAGCCCGTAGTGAAGCCATTAAAGCATCGCTTAACCCAGCAAAGTTTGATGCCCTTACTAACTACACCACCAGCAATTTATTTACGCCTGCCGAAAAAGCAGCTTTGGATTATACTACCGAGTTAACCCGCACTAAACAAATGAGTCAGCAAACTTTCGACAAACTAGCCAAACATTTTAACGAGCGGCAGATATGTGAGATAGTGTATTTAGTAGCCAGCGAGCATGTGTACAATATCACCAATATAGGTTTGAATATACATTCAGATATGTTGTGTGATATTGGGAAGAAGAATTAAAACATTAATCTAATTCTTATTTTGAATTATCCGGGCTATAACGTGCATGATAAATTGGCAGTATTATTTTAAGATGCAAGTCTCTGTATAATATGGAAAAGACAATGTGATAAAAATCGGACAAGCCTGTATATCTATTAACATCCCCTGCTTATTAAGTTATTAAAATAGTCCCCTGGATGCCTTCGATAGATGAACGCAATTTAGTGTTGTGAACAGTTAAAAATTTGTTTCTTTAAGCAATCGAACAAAGACAATCTTTATACGCATGATTGCATTAAAAATATTTCTATTAATTCTTGCGGGTATAATTACTATACTGGGAGATTTATTTGAATATAGAAAAGATGGAAAATTTACTATAATAGGAGTAACAGCATTAATTGTAATATTAATATCTGTCTTGGGAGCCATCACAATAGAATTCAACCAATATGAAGAACAAGCAGTAGAAAGTAAAAAACAAAATGAAAGGCATTTGCAAACAATAAATGAAAGCAAAAAAATAGCTTCAACTCAACACAGTCTTACGCTTAATCTTTTGACCGTAATTGATAGTTTACACAATTTGAACACGAACTTGACTACAGCTCAATACCTTAATTATTTGGCACAGCAAGGTATAATTGGGCAACTTAATAACACTTTACATGTACTAGATTCTACGAATAAAACAAACAATAAGCAGTTTAGCACAACTATTGACTCAATAAGAAAAATATATTATGGATTAAATGAAATTAGAAAAGAAACAATGGCATCATTTGCCCCACTTTCTCCAATTTTGGTCCAAACACACTTTATTATTGAACTTAAAGAAAAGCCATTTGAAGATTTCTTGTGGTCAAATGGCATACCAACTGATTGGCTTGAATTCAATAATAAAGAAGATAAAATAACATACGGTTTTTGGCAATTTCCTAAACCTAAAGATGAGGAAAGATTTTTAAATAGCCTTTTAAATGGATTGCATGTATCTGCTAAAATAAAAGACGACTCTACAGATTTAATAATATTCAAAGAAATACAAGAGCAAAGAATAGGGGTAGAAGATGGAGCTGTAATGTTTTACAGCAATGGATTCAGTGATTATTGGATAAAGCTAGATTACAACAAACATCGAAACCAGTTCGAAATATACTTTAACTTCATAATAGATGGCATTCAGACAATCCATAATCCACTAATTCACAAATCCATGTTCGATTTAGAAGGCAAGCAAATTGAACTCGACATACAATTTAAGGACTTTCTAGGCGACACGTTTATTGCACCGGATGAGGTTCCCCAAACTAAAGAAATAGTTAAAAAAATTCCTTATTATAAAGTGAAAGCAGAAGTAAATGAGGCCTATAGTGTTGCAGATAGTAGCGCAAAAAAAGCTATAGAAAAACTGCGTCCCCTGCAAAAAGTAAGTATGGTAAGCCATGCTCCTTACCTAGATACGATTGAAAGAAAAATAATACTGGCTTTTGAATCCTTGATTGCTGCTGAAGTCACTTATATGGGGATTGGAAAAGAGTTCAATATCCCACTAAAATGTCAAACAATTTCTCTGAGTAAAAGAGAACTTAAAGGGCATGATGTTAATTTCAAATACATAGGTAAAATACTTTTTTAAACCTCTATACGTTATGATTTTTCATTGTTTTTCGAAATGTCAGAACGACATTTAGGGGTTTAATTGATTTATTACTAGATATTCTGTTTTATATCAGTAATAAACATAGATGGATTTTTACCTTTTAAAATACTATCTAGCCAGAACTCATCGAGCAATCCTAATCCGTAACCGACGGCACCACCTACTATTGGGTTAGATATCGCGCCACCCAATGCTGTTCCGACACCAAAAAGAGCTAAGTTTTTAAAAAATTTCCCTTTCGTGCTGTCGAAAAATTTAGTATTATCTTTTAACTCATTTAGATATTCTTTAGTAATTTCTTTCGCGTTAGCATTCTCTCCAATATTATTTATCCATTTTCTATAATATTTAGCATTAGATAGGTTTCGTAAATGAAAAACATCATCAAATTTTAGTTTTTCACTCAAATACAACTCTTTAATATTAGGTAATTCTTCCAATTTGAATAAAGTTGAAGTATTTGCAGCCACATTATAAGCTTTACCAATATTTTTTAAATTTTGGTCACAAATTGCGTAATGCTCATAATTTTCAAAACTCTTAAGTTGAAACTTTGACAAGAGCGCTGTTTCTATTACCTTGTGACTTAGTTCCAACAATATTACTCTCTCTTCCTTTTGCAACTGATCCGCCTCCAGATCGAAAGGCAATCCCAGCTTTTCAAGGTTATTTTTATTGTAAGCATCAATCACTAACTTAGAAGAATCTGTAGAAAACTCCATTCCGTCGGGAACAACATAACTTTTTAGGGCTTTTTTTGTGAATATTCTTTTTCGGTCCCGATGTAATTGAAAATTAGAAAGCGCTACAATAATATTATGCTCAGGGTCCATGTCTTCATTTGATAGAGTACCCGCAGCAATAGGTGGTTGGCCATAAATTGAACTTTCATCGATAGAACCATCTTCTCTTTGGCTTCCTGTTCCAGTAAAAATCATTGGTGTCCATATCATTAACCTTATGTAGTTTAACTCTATTAATTTTTCTACTAAGTTAATTCCAAGTTTACTAATCAAAAAGGCCAAGGCAAAATTTAAACGATTAGTGCTTATAGTTACCCTATCAAAAATCAATAGTTGTTCAAACAAGCTAGCAAGAATGTCACTTTCTTGGAGCTTCGTTAATTGAGGGTAACCAAAACCATAGGGC
>JBGAUW010000026.1:0-60860 GCA_044228435.1 Chitinophagales bacterium | reverse complement strand
TCCTCAAAAGTAATATCCAGTTTTGGTTGATTATAGCAATCTACCACATCCCAATATTTATGCTCCACTGTTTTTTGTGTCGCAAGATCTATTTCTAAGTAGTGACCGGGTAATAGTTTAAATGCGTTTTGAAAGATAGTATGGGGTGCAGAAATATACCCCCTTTGAAAATAAAGTGACAAGGCATTAAAGTCAATTTGCTTTTCAAAACCGGGATGGGCATGAAAAACCTTAAGTTCCGAACCAAACAGCAGCAAATTGTTTCCCTTATAATAAAATACAGGCTTAACACCTGCCCTATCGCGAAAAAGAACTACCTTTTTATTATTTGCATCGTAAATGGCAATAGCAAACATGCCTATAAACCGGGTTACACATTTATTACCCCACTGGGCATAGCTTTTTAGTATAACCTCTGTATCGGAGTGCGATTTAAACGAATAACCCAACCGTTCAAGCTCCTTTCGTATTTCAAGGTAATTGTATACTTCGCCATTAAAAATTATAGTAAGGCCTGCCTCCTCAAACCGCATAGGCTGGTGCCCCAGTGCCGTAAGCTCGATTATAGAAAGACGGCGAAAACCCAGGCCAATATTGGCAAAAGGTGTGTTAAAAACCTCGTGCCCGCTATCATCGGGCCCACGGTGAATAATGCAACTGCTCATTTTTTGCAGCACTTCTAAACCGTCGTTCTTTCCAAAATCAATAAATCCTGCTATACCGCACATACGGGCGAATGTAGAGATTTAAGCTACTTACAAATGAAACAAGGGGAATAATTTTATTTTCGGGCTTTATTTTTAAGAAATGATAGACTTTGTTTCGCCAACAACCGGCGAAAAGCTTACAGAACAAGGCAACGAACTAAGAGGTAGTGCCGGAACATCTTATCCCATAGTTAAGGGCATACCCCGATTTGTACCGCCTGACAATTATGCCAATGCATTTGGCCTGCAATGGAAAAACTTTGCCAAAACCCAGCTAGACAGCTTTAATGGCACCAAAATATCTCAGGACAGATTAGAGCGTTGTCTTGGTTTTAAAATTGAACAACTGAAAGGTAAAAATCTTTTAGAGGTAGGTAGCGGTGCCGGACGTTTTACCGAATTACTGGTAAAAGGTGGTGCAAATGTGCATACTGTTGATTTAAGTGTAGCGGTAGAGGTTAATAAGGAAAATATAGGCGATGCCGCTAATTACCGGATTGCGCAAGCCAGTGTTTATGAACTACCCTTTCCAAAACAGAGTTTTGATATTGTAGTTTGCCTGGGAGTAATACAACACACACCTTCCAGCGAAAAAACTGTCGAGGCTCTTTGGCAAATGGTAAAACCAGGTGGTCTACTTGTAATTGACCACTACATTTGGAGGATTAACTACTATTTTAATCCTGCAACCTATTTTAGGTTAGTGCTTAAGGAAATGAAACCAGAGGTTTCAAAAAAACGGGTTGATGGATTGGTGAATTTCTTCTTTCCGCTACATTGGGCTTTTAGAAACACCCCACCTCTTGAATGGTTGCTTAAGCGTGTATCGCCTTTAATTACATTCATGAAACCGCATCCGGAAGTAGGCAAAGAGGAACAATTTGAATGGGCCAGATTAGATACGTACGATTCTCTTACTGACTATTATAAACACCTTAGAACCCCAACTGAAATAAAAAAGGAATTAGAGAAACTCGGCGGAAAAAACATTTGGATAAACACAGACGGCAATGGTGTAGAAGCCCGCTGCACTAAATAACTACAGTTATAAAATGGCAGAAATAATTGACAAGGCCGGAGAAGAATATTGGACCAAAGTTTGGGCGGAATCGCAATTATCGCCCCCGGTAGACGTAAATAGCAAGGCTTTAAACGACTACCCTTACAGGATACTCCATAAGTTTTACTCAGAGGTTTTTAAAAATCAAGACACTAAAAATCAGACTTTAGTAGAAATAGGTTGTGGCAACTCCGTGTTTATGACCTATTTTGCGAAGCAGTTTGGCTTTAAAGTTTCGGGTATCGATTATTCGGAACTAGGCTGTGAACAATCGCGCCAAATATTAAAACGCGATGGTGTGGATGGGGATATATTGTTAGTGGATGCCTTTAACCCGCCGGTTGAGCTTAGAGAAAAATATGATGTAGTCTGTTCTTTCGGTGTGGCCGAGCATTTTACCGATACTGCAAAAGCACTGGAGGCTTTCGCCGCATTTTTAAAACCCGGAGGTATATTAATTACCTCAGTGCCAAATCTTGCAGGTGCTACTGGTTTTTTACAAAAGTATATGAACCGCCCTGTTTACGACATCCACGTACCCATGGATAAGCCATACCTGGAAGAAGCTAACCGCAAAGCAGGCCTTACTTTATTACAAAGCCGTTATTTTGTAAGTGTAAGTTTTGCGGTTACATTGGAAGGTAAAGAGGCAAAAATCCCCTTTTACCTGCCTAAAAAGGTTTTGCTTAAAAGCATTCGTTATTTCTCTAAACTAATATGGATGTTTGAAGAAATAGTTGGCTCGTTACCGGAAGGCAAACTATTTTCGGCAGGTATAATTACCGCTGCCCAAAAAACCAAAAAGTAAAACCCCAACAACCTGAAAAAGAAAAAGAACATCCTTCTTTTCTATAACCACCTTTCCTCCTTTATAAAAAAGGACATTGAAATACTTACAGAAGAGTTCGACGTTAATGGGCACGATTTTTTGCCTAAGAGTAAATTGCATACTCCGTTTTCTTTTGTATCTCAGCTACTATTTCTGCTATCGAATATTACTAAAACCGATTTGCTTATAGTGCAGTTTGCGGGCTACCACTCCTTACTACCTGCTTTGCTGGGCAAAGTTTTTGGGGTACCTTGTTTAATAGTAGTGGGCGGGACTGATGCTCATTACTTTCCGGGTATTGGTTATGGCAACTGGCAAAAAAAAGTTTTAAAAACATTTACAGCGTTTAGCTTCCGGCTATGCACGCATATAGCGCCCAAGCATACTTCTTTAATTAATTCAACTTACAGCTACGACCCTTCCGAGCCTAACCATCAGGGTATTTTTGCCAGATTACACCAATTAAAAACACCTTATACCGAAATAACTAACGGTTACGATGCTGTGAAATGGCATTGTACTTCCCCAAAAAAGAAAAACACATTCATAACCGTTAGCGGTGCGTGGGAGTATCACTTTCAACAGCAGCTAAAGGGTATTGATTTAATATTACAGGTAGCACCTTCATTTCCCGATTGTGAGTTTATTATATTGGGTGTAGACAATGAAAACCGCATTAAAACTAACCTACCCAATATAAAAATACTACCCGGAGTAAAAAATGAAGAACTAATAAACATTTTTAGCGGATGTGAATTTTACCTGCAGCTTTCAATGGCCGAAGGTTTTCCTAATGCGCTATGCGAAGCTATGCTTTGCGAATGTATTCCTATCGGCTCAGCAGTATTTTCTATACCCGAAATAATTGGCAATAGCGGCTTTGTATTACAAAGCAGAAATACTGAGCAGCTAAAGCAGGCAATTGAACTGGCTATAAACAGCGATAGGCAAACACTTAAAAAGCATGCGCGCCTGCGAATAACCGAAAACTACACGCTACAAATACGCAAACAGAAGTTACTAAACCTCTGTAATAACCTAATTAATAACTGATAGCTTAACTGTGGTTGTTTTTGCACCCTGAATTAATTTCATAAAATACATACCCGAAGCTATTCCTGTTAATGAAATGGTGGTAATACGTTCATTTTTCTGCTCCTGCTTAACCAACTGGCCGGATGCATTGTATATGTGAACATTTAATGGCAAGCTATTACTTTCTTTTTGCTCAATAACCACCTGATTTATGGCGGGATTGGGATATACAGAGCTGGCAATTTGCTGTTCGTCATTTTGCATAACGGTCGCTGTGCAATTATCTACACTACAGCTTAACCGGTAAACATCTACATCGCCTAAACGGGCTTTCGAAACATTAAATACGCTGTCCAGGTCAACATAAATACTCGCCGTTTTAACCCAATCGCTAGTGTTAGGTCGCGTTGAGTTACCATTTATAGAAATACCGGCAATGCCATAAATTGTATTGTCATAATTACTGATAATACCAACCGGATTATAATTGGGATAACGTAGAGCATCACCTGTAGACCATACTAACTGTTCGCAATTACTTAAGTGATTTAACCCACTTTGCTGATACACTAAAAAACTACTATCGGCAAAAATGTTTTTGGCAATACTATCACAACCTGCTATACCATAACCATAATCAACGCCCCCGGCGCTATTTGTATTAGCGTAAATATTACCCACATAAAAACTGTGCGTGCTTTGCCACTGACCACTACTTTTTTCAAACTCGAATACACGCGAAAAGTGAGCCGAATTAAAATCAAAATTAGATATCACTTTATCCCCCGCCATGCTCCTTTCTGCCACAAGCATTTTTCCATCCGATGAAAATTCAATATCCGAAACAGGTGCCGTTATATTATTCAAATTTGGATAGTTAGCCGTTGTACCGGCGTAAGAAGAAAGATTGTGAGGGTAATTTGGAATAAGGGCGGTACCGGCAACTATTTCTAATGTTTCATTTCCATCATGAAAACTACCATCTGCATTTACCGTGCCTGGGAAAGTAAGGTTTCCCGTATTGAGTTCTATTGAGTAAATACCATTTTTTAGCCCCTGTGTTGTTCGGGTGGCATCTTCTACCCATCGCGAAAAGTATAACTTGTTGTTATAATAAGCAATGCCCCATATACGCTCACCCAAAGGTGCATAACCCGGCACTTTATCGTCATCCTCAAAAGGATCGTAGGTAGAGCGCACACTACCCGTTGTGGGATTAATCATGTAAATTTTACCGTCTTCAAAGTTTGTGGCAAACATTATATTATCACCTCCGCCGTAACAAATATTACCTAACCCCGAACCGGTATTCCAAATACTACGCACTACTACCGAATCGTGATTTATAAATGTGGAAGATGTGGTGGTTAATTTGGTAGCAGCTCCATTTAACTTATCTAGTTTATATATAGCGCCAGCACCACCTGAACCGTAAAAAATACTGTTATACATATTTGTAGCAGCAACAAAAACATTCGGCGGGTTACTTTTGTCGTAAGTTATCCCAAAGACATTTCCAATACCCGTGCAACCCTGGCATCCATTAGCATTGGTATTACTACCTCTTACCCAATCGGGGTGCGTGGAGCGGGTAGTTGGCCAATCATAGCCTAACACAGCATTTTCAGGTTTTCGTGTTTCGAGTATATGCACAGTATAGTCAGCAGAATTAACCCCTTCGCTGGTAACAATAGCTTTGCCTAACTGAAGTAGTTGAGCATTCAAAACAACTGGCAACAGCAATAAAAGAGTACAAAATTTTCGCATGCGCTTGTTTTTGTTTCAGCTAAGTTAAAAATACATGACAAAATATAACATAAATAAGCTGATTAAAACTTAAATCGAATCCAGCTTCTCGGCCAGCAGGCTGGTTTGGTTTCGGCGGCTAAATACCTGCTCTTTACCGGGTTTATACTTATAAGCGCCATTCATTTGATTATAATAATTAATGGCAGCCTCTAATTGATTCTTTAACTCCTCGCCATCAGCAAAGGCTATTATTGGCTTTCTGCCGGTTTGCTTTAAAATTTCGGCAGCATTTCCATTTACATGGCCTATAGAAAGCATTTCGGTGCAGCTGGCCAAATACTCAAACAGCTTGCCGGTAAGTATTAGTGCGCCGTCTTTTACATCGGGTATTACAAACAACACCATATCAGCTTGCTGCATTAAGCCAATGGCTTTTTTGTGGTCTACAAAATCGAGATAACTGACAATTTTAGCAAGACCATTTGCTTCTATAGATGCCTTTACCGCCTCATCTACCCTGCCTATAAATTCTATTCTCACTGGCGTCTTTAAACCGGCAATAACTTTCCATAAAGCTTCTGCATTTTGGCTGGCCATAAGGTTGCCCACATAGCGGATGGTAAAAGGTGCTGCACTTGCCTTGCTTGTATTTAAATTACTAAAATCGTCTTCATCAAACCCGTTAAACAACACATCTATTCTCCTGGCCCTTGCTTCAAATTCCTGTTTCATACCCGGGCTTATTACGGTTACATAATCAGCGGTTTGCAGTACCTTCGTCTCAAGCGCTTTATCTTTTTGTTTGGTAGCTTCGGTTCTTGGCAGCAGGTTATTATAAAAAATGCCTGTCCATGGGTCGCGAAAATCGGCTAACCACTTTACTCCGTATTTTTGTTTTAGTTGTAAACCTATCAGGTGGGTTGAGTGCGGCGGGCCAGTGGTTATAATGGCATCTATCTTTTCATTTTTCAAAATTTCTTCAGCCTGCTTTACTGCATAGCTTACCCAGCCAACACGGGCATCGGGCACAAAAAAGTTAGCCCTTACATACTCCGAAATTTTTTGAAACACCGTACGTTTTTGGTGTGAGCCTACCGATACCACCGGCATGGCCTTACCTTTTTTGCCCCGCAATAAATTATATAACTCAAATGGCTCGAATATTTTGGTGCGGTAAACGCGCAGCGAGGGCGAAATCTCTTTTAGAAGCGATTCATCATAGTAAGGGTAGCTACCATTATTAACGGTTACAATAACAGGCTCCCAACCAAACTCAGGTAAAAACTTCGAAAATTTTAAAAAGCGCTGCACCGCCACTCCTCCCGCCGGTGGAAAATAGTAGGTAAAGATGATTACCTTCTTACTCACTTTTTCTTTGCCGGTTTAGCTACCGGTGCTGCTTTTTTAACTTCCACGGGTTCGGTTTCAATTTCTTTCATGCGCTTGTAACCTGCAAAACCCAGCGTGCCAAACACAAAAGCTAAAAGAATGAACGAACCGGCATAAGCTACTTTATTACCCAGATAATACGATTTTGGCTCAAATCTAAACTCTACCTTATGCTGCCCGGCAGGCAAAGCCATAGCACGTAATACATAGTTGGCTCTAAAATGAGGCTGCTCTTTATCATCCACATAAGCTTTCCAGCCATGCTCGCCGGCATAATAAATTTCCGAAAACACAGCTACCTGTGGTGTGGCAGAATTATATGAGTAAGTAAGTTTGTTGGGTGTGTATGTATCTAACTTAATTGCCGCCAATGAATCAGCGCCTAACGAGTTATCGTTAACCAGCGCATCAAACTCTTTATTAATAACGGCGGTTGTGCGTGGGTCGAAATTTACAGCACTTAGGGTGTCTACTTCTTGGTCGGCATTGGCAACGTGTAATATATTGCTTACAAACCAGGCATTACCCAAAGCACCGGGGTTAGGTATTACTCTTTCCGCGCCTTTATCGTCCTGTACCTTAAAATATTTGGTATTAAGCATATCAAAAACCTTAGGGTTGCGCTGGCTAATTTGGCGTTCAATTAAATCCTGGTATATCTGCAGCTTAGCAGGGCTATACCCACCCACTAATTTATGGAAGTATGCCGGTGATGCGGTATTAAAAGGGTCTACCGTTTGATCGTAAACGCGATAGTTCTGGTCTTTATCCTGTAGTATTTGCAAATCGCTTTGCGACGGCTGAAAGTTTTGCGCAAACTGAGTATCCTCCTGAAAATCGTCGGCATTTAAATACCGGTTAGCAACCAACCAACCATCCAGCAGAAAAACAACGGCTAACACAATTGCAAATACATTAGCGGTAATGGTTTTGCGCATATACAACCAAATGGCACCAAAGGCGGCACCCGCAAAAAACAATGAGCGGATGGCATCGGTATGCAGCATACTTGCACGGTCGGCTTTTAAGGCAGCCATTAACCAATCCGGAAACTGCTTGGCAATTTCTAAATCGTTTTTGCTGCTATAGCTGGCACCTATGCCAAACAGGCCAAATATTAAAATAAGGCCACCGGTGATACCTCCTGCTATATACAGCTTCTTTTTAAACTCATCAGTATCAATATTGCCTTTAAGCATTTCGTTTAAAGCCAGTATAGCCAGCAGCGGGAAACACAACTGCGGAATAACCAAAGCCATAGTAGGTGTGCGGAATTTATTGAACATGGGCAAGTGTTCGAAAAAGAACTGGAAGAACGGCGTATTATGCCCGAAAGACAGCAACAAGAAGAAAATAGATATACCCAACAAGGCCCATTTAATAGGCGATTGCACTATAAACATACCCAACACAAACAGAAAAAATATAGCGGCACCAAAGTAAACCGGGCCTGATGTAAAGGGCTGATCTCCCCAGTATGTTGGCATACGTTTAATAATGTTATCGGCCGATTGAATACCCTTTTCGCTTAGCGCTTTATAACTGGCAGAGCTGGTAGAAAGTTCGCTCCCACTGGCACCACCTTTAATGTTAGGTATTAAAATAGAAAGGAACTCAAAATCGCTCGCGCCTTCGCTCCATCGCGTAGCATATTCAATGTCTAAACCACCACCGGTGTTGGCCTTTTTCTTTTCAGCCAACTGGCTACCACCTCCGCGCATGGTCTGCTTACCATACTCCCAGGTGCTCCACAGGTTAGCTACGTTAGGTATAAATGCAAGGCCGGCGGCCACTATTAGCACACCGGTTGCTTTGGCAAACGCAGGTAAGGTTTTTTGTAGTATACTTTCTACTAAAAAGTAAACGCCTAAAAAGCCCATAGTAAGCAATAGGTAAAAAGTAATTTGAAAGTGGTTAGCATCTATATTAAGCGATAAAAACAGGGCCGCTATGGCTCCGCCCAATAAAATTTTACCGCGGTAGGCCAACACCATACCCCCTATAGCCGGTGCCATTAGCGCCATGGCCATTACTTTGGTGTTGTGCCCGGCCTCCAGGCTTATAAGGTTAAACGAGGCCAGCCCATACGCTAAAGCCCCCGCAAGTGCCAGCCATGTGTTTACGCCAAAACACAACAGCATAATATAAAAGCCCGTAAACATGAAAAACATAATAACCGAGGCTTCGGGAAAAACCTTTTGGAAGATTTTAGGAATGTAATTAACCCAGTTGCCGGGATACAATACCGAAATTTGGAAAGTTGGCATACCGCCAAACATGCTGTTGGTCCAAAGGGCCTGCTCGCCGGTTTTTTCTTTCCAGGCTATGGTTTCCTGGGCCATAGCTTTCCACTGGGTGGTATCGTGCGCGCCAAGGGTCATCCCCTTATAATAGGGATAGAAATAAATAATTGTAAGTAGGGCGAAAGTAAGCACTGCTGCTACGTGGGGCAAAATTCTTTTCTGCATTGGTGGTATTTGATGCGGACGAAAATAATTCAATTAGCGAATGTGGCAACCGCACGGTGTTAGAATATTCTAACAAGCACAAAAGCTAATCTTTTTACTTTCGTAGCACATTACGCTCAAAATACCAGATTACTCAAACATGAATGACACGATACTTGTAACAGGTGCCGGGGGCCAGATAGGAACGGAATTGGTGCTGGCGCTCCGCAAAATTTATAAAAACGTTATTGCCTCTGATTTAAAAGAAGGTTCGGCAGAATTAAAAGAAGGCGGAGAATTTGTACGGCTGGATGTGCTTTACAAAAACGGCCTTTCTGATTGCGTTAAGCGCTTTAACGTTACGCAGGTGTACCACCTGGCAGCTATACTTTCGGCTACCGGCGAAAAAAACCCCGAAATGGCCTGGCGCATAAATATGAAGGGCCTGCGTAACGTGTTAGATGTGTGTGTAGAGAATAACGTAAGAAAACTCTTCTTCCCTTCTACTATTGCTGTATTTGGACCTACCACACCCCGTGTAAATACACCACAATATACTGTAATGGAGCCTAATACTATTTACGGCATTAGCAAGCAGGCAGGCGAGCGCTGGTGCGATTGGTATTTTCAAAAACGGGGGTTAGATGTGCGCAGCCTGCGCTACCCCGGGCTTATTAGCTATAAAACCAAGGCCGGCGGCGGCACCACCGACTATGCGGTAGATATATTTTTTGAAGCCGTTGCCAACAAAAAATATGAGTGCTTTTTGCGGGAAGATACTACCCTGCCTATGATGTATATGCCCGATGCTATAAGGGGTACTATAGCTTTAATGGAAGCCCCTGCCGAAAAAATTTCGGTGCGCTCGGGCTACAATTTTTCAGGCTTTAGCTTTGCGCCTAAAGACTTAGCTGCCGAAATTAAAAAATCAATCCCCGATTTTAGTATCACTTATAAACCAGATTTTCGTCAGCCCATAGCCGATAGTTGGCCGCAAAGCATAGATGATAGCGTAGCCCACCGCGATTGGGGGTGGCAACCTGAGTTTGATTTGGCAAAAATGACAACGGATATGATTGAGAATATCCGTGCACAGCATATTAGTTTAAAATAACCTGCTTAGTACTTAACCGGTGTACGTATGCCCTTGCATAGCCGCTTGTAAAAGTTGCCACAAGTGTATCGCCAAACCGGGCTTGGTCAACTTCGCAGAAACTGCCAGGTTCAGAACATATAAAATACCTTGTATTATCTTTAAAATTCATTGCGCCCATTATCTGTTTTTGGTTTGGCTTATAGTAGCCGCCCTCTAAAAAGGTGATTGCAAAATACGTCGGAAAATTCCCATACATTAATTCATCATTACCTAATCGTTCGTTACAGTAATCAACTGCCTTTTTTAAGGCAATTACGTTATGCCTGTAACCCATATCAAAATCGTTATTGAACTTACCTTCCTCGTAGTGTCCCATAGCCACAACTACTAAAAAAACAGCAACTATGGCTACAAAATACTTTTTCTTAAAAATCTCTACTATCGATATTGCGGTAAGTGACGCTACAAGAACAACTACCACTACCACATATCTTTCCATATAAAAATTTAAAGCGCTAAACAGCAAAAAAGCAATGCAGAAAAGCAACATTAAAAGCACCAGGCTATTATTTAAACTTCTAATAGTGAACCGGTTTGTAAGCAACGCTATTACAGGCGCTATAAGCATAAACTTCATCCACCAATAACGTCCTTGGCTCCAGGTAACAAAGCCGAAAAAATCATTAAAACATTCCAGGGTTTCCTTTATATCAAACGACATTCCGGATATATGGTATGGAAAAAAATACCAACCATTTTGTTGTTTTTGAATAAGTAAAAAAATACCAAATACGATATAGGGAATTACAGTAAAAAACAGGTTAAAAGGCCGAAAAGCTGCTTGCCGGTTTTTAAAAAATAAAAATTGAAATACCGAGTATGTAATCAGCACTACAGGCAAAACAATAGCACTTTCTTTGGTAAGCAAGCCTAACACCCCAAATATTCCGGATAGTAAATACCTCTCCTCATAGTAATTAAACAAGCTTAACACCAAAAGCAGCGATAACATCACCTCGGGTACTACCAGTGCCGACTGCGCAATGAAAAGCGGCTGTGCGGCCAAAAGTAAAACACTTACAAAGGCAACCAGTCGGTTAAAATGCTTGCCTATATATGTATATACCACACAAAGCAACAATACCGCTACAAACAAATTGAATGCGTGCGCGGCCACTACCTTAGAGCCAAATAGCTGCATATTAATAGCATTGCAAAAAGTAAAAAACAATGGATGTCCGCGGGAAAGCTCGGGCGGTAAAGAACTCGGCATTAAGCTGATACCATTCTGAAACTGGTAAACGGCGCATTGCGAATACACCCCCAGCTCATCCCAAAAATACGGCAAAAAGAGATCGCTAAATTTTAAACCAATAAAAACAACTACCAGCCCGGCAAAAAGCCAGTTGTAAAATTTCTCGTCGTTGGTTTTAGGAAATAAAGCAGTATTCAACGCCTGTAAGGTTATTTCTTTTTACTTAAACGCCCAAGTATAT
Organism: Chitinophagales bacterium; assembly: GCA_044228435.1. Taxonomy (GTDB): domain Bacteria; phylum Bacteroidota; class Bacteroidia; order Chitinophagales; family LD1; genus Bog-950. Next base: position 49,052 of record JBGAUW010000026.1, on the reverse strand, counting down.
ACATAAACCGGAAATTTATAACGTTATTATACTGCCCGTTAGTTTTGGTACCTGATTCAGCAGGCCTTTGACTAATAAATGAATAAGAAAATTTTGCACCTATATAGAACTGTTGCTTAATAACAAAACCAAACGCTGCAAAGCCGCTTAAATCAAACCGCCTGCGGTCGATATAATTAGGTTGTACCGTTGCATCAAGGCCCGACTCGTTATACTCTTTAACCCTTACCAAAATAGAAGGGGTTAATCCAACACTAAACATTACAAGTTTTTTGTCGTGCACATTCAATAACGATACAGGTATATCTATATAATCTAGCTGAAGGCTATATAGTTGAAGGGCTAAAGGGTTTTGATTTGGAACAATTCGGCTTTTAGCGCCTTTCATAGAATAGTGTATTTCTAAACTGGTAGAAAGGAACTTGTGGTAACGAATCATTACACCCACACCTCCATCAAAGCCTAAACGGTTGTACCCCGCTTGCCTGTCGCCATCTACCTGGCACGCGTTCAGGCCCACACTAAACAGGCCCTTAAATAATCCATCCCGCTTAAAATCGAAATCTTCCTGGTTGGGGTTGGTTGTCTTTTTGTTCTTTGCGCGACGCTGTTTAGGGGTTTCGTTTTGTTCAGCCTCTTCCTCATCGCTGGGGTATACAAATTTTTCGGGCACTACTGTATCTTTCGAAATTACCTCGGGTTGCCTCTGTTTTTTGCCAAAATCGATGGATAAAGTGTTGTTTTTGTACTCCGTTTGACAAAAAACAAGAGCAGGGAACAACAATATCAACAGTGTTAGTTTCTTCTTCATACAAACCAGTTTCTGAAAAATAATTTCGTGCAGATTTAATTAAGCAAAGCAAATAAAATTTCATGGCGCATGTGCGCCCGTTAACAATAATACAGATATGCTTAAATACAACGCGAACTTACTAAAGAAGGTTGAAGATATATTTAAAGAAGGAGGATATACGGTTAGGTATGAGCGCGGTAACTTTCAAAACGGATATTGCGTGCTCGAAAAGCGCCGGGTGGTAGTAATAAACAAATTTCACGAACCGGAGGCTAAGATAAACTCAATGATTGAGATTTTAACAAGCCTGAGCGACCTTGAACTTGAGCACTTATCCAGTGAAAGCATGCAGCTTTTTCAGCAAATAAAAGCCGAAAAAGAAACTCTTTTTGAAAAGTAGCCTGTTAGTATTAGCTTTCCTTTTTAATCAATCCTATTAATTACACTTATGGAAGTTACCTTCCTTGGCACAGGCACCTCTGGCGGCGTTCCGCTTATTGGCTGCCAATGCAGGGTTTGTAAAAGCACCGATATCCGCGATAAACGGCTGCGCACTTCTATACTTATAAAAACAAAAGGCCTAACGCTTACGGTGGATTGCGGGCCCGACTTTAGGCAACAAATGCTGCGCGAAGATGTGCGCAACCTGGATGCCATTTTAATGACTCACCAGCATAAAGACCACACCGGTGGACTGGACGATGTTCGGGCCTTTAACTTTATAAATAAAAAACCGCTGGATATTTATTGCGATTACCCTACCGAATTAGGGATTAAGGAGCAATACGCTTATGTATTTAGCGAAACAGACTATCCTTATCTGCCTAAGATGAATTTTTTCAGGCTTAAAAATGAAAAATTTAACGTAAATGGTTTAGATGTTTTACCCATTGAAGTAATGCACGGCCCTATGCCTGTAATGGGCTTTCGTATAGCTGATTTTACCTACATAACCGATGCTAAAACAATTGCTGCGGCAGAGCGGGATAAAATACGAGGTTGCAAAGTGTTGGTGGTAAATGCCCTGCGCTATGAAGAGCACTACAGCCATTTTACTATTGGCGAGGCGCTGGAACTTATTGCCGATGTAAAACCCGAGCTGGCTTACTTTACACACATGAGCCATCAGTTTGGCTTGCATGCCGAAACCGAAACAAAACTGCCTGCTAACGTAAAGGTGGCCTATGACGGGTTGAAGATTAATGTATAATTTTTACCGTTTAATATTCTACATTTAATTATAATTGACACCTAACTATAAACCACTTTATGGCAGATTACTTTAAAAGCAAATCCATTCCTCAACTTATAAGCGAGTCGGAAGAAGGCAGCCACACACTTCACCGCACACTTACTTCATTTAACCTGGTTACGCTGGGTATTGGGGCTATTATTGGCGCAGGGCTATTTTCTATAACGGGCGGCGCAGCGGCAAATAATGCGGGCCCGGCAGTTACCATATCGTTTGTAATAGCGGCCCTGGGTTGTGCTTTTGCGGGCCTGTGTTACGCCGAGTTTGCCAGTATGATACCGGTTGCGGGAAGCGCCTATACCTATGCTTATGCAACCATGGGCGAATTTATTGCATGGGTAATTGGTTGGGATTTAGTATTAGAGTATGCTGTAGGTGCAGCAACAGTTTCTATTAGCTGGTCGCGGTACCTTATCAAGCTATTGGAGTATTATGAAATTTATTTACCGGTACAAATGGTTATGTCGCCCTTTGATTCCGTAACTGCAGGCGATGGCTCTATAACCCATGGTATGATTAACATACCGGCGGTGTTTATTGTAATTTTAATGTCGTTGCTGCTTATACGCGGCACCCGCGAATCTGCCTTTGTAAATAATATTATAGTAGCTTTAAAGGTAACCGTAGTGCTGGTATTTATTGGTTTAGGCTGGGCCTATATAAATACGGCTAACTACACCCCTTATATACCCGAAAACATAGGTAAGTTTGGTGAGTTTGGCTGGAGCGGTATTATCCGCGCTGCAGGTATTATCTTTTTTGCCTACATCGGTTTTGATGCTGTAAGTACGGCCGCACAGGAAGCTAAAAACCCGGCTAAGGGTATGCCAATAGGCATTTTAGTTTCGCTGGCTATTTGTACGGTGCTTTATATTTTGTTTGCACATGTAATGACCGGCCTTGCCAACTATAAAGAGTTTCAGGGGCAGGATGGTATTGCACCGGTAGCAGTAGCAATCAGGCACACGCCTTATATCTGGTTACAGCAGGCGGTTATCATTGCCATACTTGCCGGTTACTCTTCGGTTATTATGGTAATGCTAATGGGCCAAAGCCGCGTGTTTTATAGCATGAGCAAAGATGGCTTGCTGCCAAAAATCTTTTCCGATGTGCACCCTAAATTTAAAACGCCTTTTAAATCAAACCTGTTATTCATGCTTTTTGTAAGCTTGTTTGCAGCATTTGTTCCGGCCCGTGTGGTAGGCGAAATGACAAGTATAGGAACCTTATTGGCCTTTATAATAGTATGTGCAGGTGTACTTTATATGCGCTATAAAATGCCCGATGCGCCACGGGTATTTAAAACACCTTTTGTACCGGTAGTGCCTATATTGGGCATAATAGTATGCTTTGGTATGATGGCCTTTTTACCCGGCGATACATGGTTGCGTTTAGTAGTTTGGATGGCACTTGGCATGGCTGTTTATTTTGGCTATAGCGCTAAACGCAGCAAACTTAGAAACCCACAGAAATAATTTTTAGCAGCAATCCCTCTCCTACCGAGAGGGATTGCTATTTATATACCTAACCCAAATTCAGGAATGGCAGAAAAAAAATCACTCAACCTGCTCGATGCAACGCTGATTGTTTCGGGTAGCATGATAGGCTCGGGCATATTTATAGTAAGCGCCGATATTAGCCGCCAAACCGGCGGGGCAGGTTGGCTCCTTCTGTCGTGGATTATTTCGGGTATTATTACCCTGTTTGCAGCGCTTAGCTACGGCGAGTTGGCAGGTATGTTTCCGCACGCAGGCGGGCAGTATGTTTATCTTAAAAAAGCTTACAACCCCTTAATTGGTTTTTTATACGGCTGGACCATCTTTTTGGTAGTGCAATGCGGCACCATTGCAGCAGTAGCCGTAGCATTTGCAAAGTACACCGGGGTGCTTGTTCCCTCGCTTAGCGAAAACAATATATTACTGGAAGCAGGCAACTTTAAAATTTCAGCAGCTCAACTGCTTGGCATCTTCTCCATTTTTATTTTAACCCTTATTAATAGCCGCGGTATTGATTACGGTAAAATAGTAGTGCGCGTTTTTACCTCAGCTAAACTGGTTGCCTTGTTTGGTATAATAGTGCTCGGGTTGCTTGTTTATGGCTCTACCCACACATTCAGCCTTAACTGGGCCGATGCTTTTAGTACTACCCATTGGGATAAAGATAGTGCCGGCAACTGGATACAAAGCAATCTGTCGTCTATCGCTCTCTTATCGGCCATTGGGGTGGGCATGGTAGGTTCTCTCTTCAGCAGCGATGCCTGGAACAACGTAACCTTTATATCCGGCGACATTGAAAACCCCAAGCGCAACATTCCGCTAAGCCTGGCAGCAGGTACGTTTATAGTAATATCGTTATACCTGCTTGTAAATATTGCTTACCTGTTTTTATTGCCTTTGGCAGGCGACCCTAACGCTACCGGCACGGTTGCACGCGGTATTCAGTTTGCCCAAAACGACCGGGTGGCTACCGCAGCAACCGAAATGATGTTTGGCGCTAATGCCGTGGTTATAATGGCCGTGCTTATTATGGTTTCTACTTTTGGCTGCAACAACGGCATCATCCTTTCAAGCGTGCGCGTTTACCAGGCTATGGCTAAAGACGGCCTCTTTTTCGAAAAAATGCAACACAACAACAAAAATGGTGTGCCCGGTTTCGCGTTATGGATTCAGTTCATCTGGGCTTCATTACTTTGTCTTAGCGGAAAATACGGAGACCTGCTTGACTATGTCATGTTCTCGGTAATGCTGTTCTACATCCTTACCATAGCCGGCATATTTATCCTACGCAAAAAAATGCCCGATGAAGAACGGCCTTATAAAGCCTTTGGTTATCCTTTTGTTCCTGCGCTTTATATTATATTGGCAGTAGCATTTTGCGTAAATCTCTTAGTTGTAAAATTCTCTGCCTGCTGGCCGGGCTTGCTTATAGTTGCTATTGGTGTGCCGGTGTTTTACTATTGGAAAGGAAAACAAAAATCTTTGTTACCCTAAGTTAGAATAGCCATGACAAAAACCATACTTACTGGCTTACTTATAATACTTATATATTATTGCCAGGCTCAATGGTCCCGGGTTAACTCAAACACCTCATACGATTTGGGTAACATGCAAATGATTTCGGCCAGCAAAGGATTTTTAGCCAGCCAGGAAAATCTATTTACAACCAATGATGGAGGAGTAAATTGGTCGCCGGTATACTACAACCAGCCCGATTCTGCGCTTTACAAAAGTTTAAATTATAATTCTTTAAAGTTTATAAATGCAAATACAGGTGTTGCTGTAGCCTATTCATTTTTCAGTAATGCGGGTGTTATTACCCGCACTGGTAACGGTGGAACTGTATGGACGACAAAATATACAGCCCCTACAGCAACGCGACTAAATGATGTAACCTTTTGCGATTCCACCACCGGTATTGCTGTGGGTAACAGCGGGCTTATTGTAAGAACCACCGACGGAGGATTAAATTGGGCGCCAGTTTCTTCTCCGGTAAATGCGCCCCTATATGCAGTAGCATTCGACCCATCTGACCCTGCAGTTGGATTAATAGCTTCGCAAAGTGGTGTACTAAGAACTATTGATAGCGGAGCTTCATGGTATGTAGTTCCTTCTACTGCCGGCTGGATAAAATCAGTAAACTTTGCCGCGCCCGGCATAGCCTACGGCATTAGCTATTTGCAGCAATTATATAAATCAACCGATGGTGGGGCTACCTGGCAATTGCCCGCTACTACCCTTACTGGTGTAAATGATATTTTTTTTGTTAGCGCCGATACCGGGTATGCTTGTGGCGACAAAGTATACAAAACTACGAATGGGGGTGTGGCATGGCAATACCAAAACACCGCCGAAGGAAATTTTGTTTATTTCTATAGCGCCGACCTGGGTTTTTGCGGCAGCACCGATGGCTTTTTGTATCGTACCACCAATGGCGGGGCAAACCAATGGAAGCCGATGGCAGTCATTACCTTAGGCGGCCAATATCGTTGTACTGATTCTTTATACACCTATTCAACCTTTTACGACCCTTCCTACTCCTACCAATGGCAATTTAATCATCAAACCATCTCAACCAATGTAGCCGACTCATCTATTATGCAGGGCACATACTCTGGCGATACCTTATCGCTTATTGTATCGAATGGTATATTAAGCGATACAGCAAACAAATTATTTAATACCGATGGGGATCTTCGTTTTACCATGCAGCCGCTGCGGGTGGGTACAGATTCACTGTGCAGGGGGCAAAGCACTATAATTTATATCGATTCCTCTGTTACAAACGCGACTTACCGTTTAAGCGCAAACGGGCTAAACATTGGTAATTCTTTAAACGGTAACGGACACACCATCAGCTTTACTTTACCATCTGTAAATAGCACTACCACTTATGTGGTTACAGCAACACGCTCTTCTACCATCTGTGGAAGCTTTCAGGCAGTTAAAAGCCAGTTAATAGAAGTAGTTATGCCCGATACACCCACTATTACAACAGGGCCAAATGCGCTATGCTGGCACGATACAGCAGCTGTTATTATACAACAGTCAGTACCTGGCACCAATTATTTTTTAATGAATGGATTTTCGCAATTATCTTATACCGCCGTGGGAAACGGTTCAACCATTTCTGTAACGGCTCCTAACATTACTAACGATATTACGTTTGGGTTGAGCATGGTTAATTACCTGGGCTGTACCACCACGGTTGCAAACGTAGCTACGTTCACTGTAAAAAAACTAAATGTAGAATTCGCCAGAATAGAGGATGTTTTTGTAGGACAAAATATAAACCTGGTAAATTATTCAAACGGCGATAATTACACGTGGCTGTTTGATTCAACGTGCAATGTTTTATCTGATACCACCACACGACCTGCACCTGTATTTTATAGCACCACCGGCGAAAAAGTAGTATACTTAAAAGCAACTGCCACCGAAGGCTGCGAGGATTCTGCTGCGCACAGAATAAGAGTAGCTATTCAGGCCGATACCATTACGCCTTCACAGGTATGTCTGTTCGATACTATTCAGTTGAAAGGGCCGGTAGCAACGGTTTTGGCGCATCATGTGGATCGTTTCGGCAATCAATATGTCGGTGGGTTCAACACCTGGCAATATTATGGCAGCAACTATAACGGCTCGTATCATTTCTTTTTACAAAAATTCGACAATAACGGCCAGTTGGTATGGGAAAAATTTACTACGCCCTTTTCGTATAGCAACTTTTGGCGCAACGATTTTTACGCCTCACACATTACAGGTATAACTACCGACCCCGAAGGCAACCTGTATGTATGTGGAAGCTTTGGTGGCGAGCAAATCATATTTGACACTATTAGCCTATATCAAAGTGATCATTATAATAATTATTACATAGCCAAATTCGATTCGTCGGGCACATTTAAGTGGATGACACGCAGCGGCAATACCGGTTTAGGCCAAATATTCGGAGCCAGCGATTTATTGTATATCGACTCTAACCATTTGATGGTGATGGTATCGGGCACCTACAGCAGTTACGGATTAATACTGCCAAACGATTCGCTGGCCCTTACAAACACGTTCACGTCCGGCACAATGGTTTTACAGTTAAACAGCGATGGATGGTATCAGGGTGCTTATCCGGTTACAAAAGGCACTGGTACCGACAATTTAATACTGGGTGCTTATTGCCCAAACTCCGATATGATTATTCCTGCATGGATGGCCTGCGTAGATCCTAAAATGCGCCTGCGCAACGATGGAAAAATAATTGTAACCGGCAATTTTAGCGATAGCATAAAATTTGGCCAGCAACCCACGCTCATTCCTTTAACTGAAAAAGTGGGAGGGTTTGCCGCCACATTAAATCCATATAGCGGTTGGGAAAAATCGTTTTTAACCTATAGTAGCGATAAATCACCTTCAAGTTCCGATTTTAAAGATAAGACCAGTATATCAACCATTGACGCCGATGGCAACCTTTATATTACGCGGCGCATATTGTACGAAACGTTTAAAGCCAGCACTATTGAATTGCAACGTTCAATAACCTTTACAGATACCACTGGTGGTTGCGTATTAATGCGCTACGATACTTCCGGTCATTTAAGTTTTGCAGTAAAAGTAAATACCGACTTTATAAATGCTTTGGCAGTATCTAACGATGGAACAAATGTTTTTTTAGCCGGCGACTATTTTAAAATGGTAGGATTTAACTCGGTTAATGGTCCTGTAAAAGGCAATATGAGCATGCGTTTACAAGATTCATATATAGCAGCATACGATTCGGCCGGCGATTTTAAATGGATTGAAACAATTGGCAGCACAGGTACCGAATCCATACAATATATGGCCAAAAACTGCGAAAGCACTTTATACTGCCTTGGTAGTTCAACCGGCAATTGTAAAATTAAAAACACACCGCTTAACTCGCAATCGTACCGTAATTGGTTTTTAAAATACGATCCGGAGTCGCGCAATTGCCAACAACAAATTTGTCCGGTTATTACTCCGGTAGTAACAACTTCAACTTCCTACTTACCCCTGGCCCAGGTAATGGCCTATCCTAACCCTGCTACCAGCGAGTTAAATATTAGTATAGGCGATCAAACAATACAAGAGGCCGCAATTTATACACCCCAGGGGCAATTGGTACAAACAATAGTATTACCGCCTAACAACAAGCTTTTAATTAATAATCTTACCGCAGGTATTTATATTGCCAAACTAAAAGTGAACCGTAATACGCTATGTGTCCGTTTTATTAAAATGGATTAAGCCATTATTTTCAATTAAAAACAGCACCTCTAATGACCTTAAAAGACCGTCTCGACTCCGCCATCCGCAACGTTCCCGATTTTCCCAAACCGGGCATACAGTTTAAAGATATTACCCCTATTTTTTTAGATGCCAAATTGTGCGACGATCTGGCTGATAATATCATCAACAGCTTTTTACATAATCATGGCAAAATAAATGCCGTTTGCGCTATCGAAAGCCGTGGTTTTTTTATTGGAATATTAATTGCTCAAAAGTTGGGGGTGCCGCTTTTTCCGGTGCGCAAAAAGGGCAAACTGCCATCCGCAACCAAATCATATACCTACGATTTGGAATACGGCACTGCAACCCTCGAAATTCATACAGGGGTGGTAAAACCGGAATGGAACGTAATGATACACGACGATATGCTGGCTACGGGGGGTACCGCCATGGCGGCAGCCGAACTGGTTAAGGGCGAAGGTGGCCATGTGGCCGGCTTTTCATTTATAGCCGAGCTGGACTTTTTAAAGGGCCGCGAGCGAATTGCCCCCTATTCAAGCAATATTGTATCCGCAATTAACTATTAATTGTACCCGGACGCTTTAGTTCCGCTGCTTTTACAAAGTTTTAGTATTCAGGCATTAGCCTACAGTAAAAGCATATTTTCCGTCGCAAAACCGCCTGCAAAAATTGCCCTACCAACCCTATGTAGCAGGCGCAAAATGTATATATTCGCCTCTGCTTAAACAGAAACTAAAAACAGAACAACATGGGCGCTACAGCTACCGGTGAAACTACCAACACAGGAATGAATTTTGAATACAGCGAAAATCAGATCATGATTGCGCAAACCATTAAAGATTTTGCCGAGCGCGAAATACGCCCAAACATTATGTTGTGGGATGAAGCACAAACCTTTCCGCGCGACTTATTTTACAAAATGGGCGAGCTTGGATTTTTGGGCGTTTATGTACCCGAAAAATATAGCGGCTCGGGCTTAAGTTACTTTGAGTATGTAACCGTAGTTTCTGAAATTGCAAAAGTATGCGGCTCTATCGGCTTATCGGTAGCTGCGCACAACTCGCTTTGCACCGGGCACATTTACTACCACGGCACCGAAGAACAAAAGAAAAAATACTTACCTAAACTGGCTACCGGCGAATGGATTGGCGCCTGGGCATTAACCGAAGCCAACACCGGCAGCGATGCAATGCGTATGAAGGTAACCGCTAAAAAAGTAGACGGTGGCTGGATATTAAACGGAAACAAAAACTGGATTACCCACGGAGCAACCGGCGATGTGGTAGTAGCTATTGTACGCACCGGCGAACTGTTAGACACAAAAGGTATGACCGCCTTTATTATAGAGCGCGGCACCAAAGGCTTAAAAGCCGGCAAAAAAGAAAACAAACTAGGCATGCGCGCCAGCGAAACTGCCGAAGTTATTTTTGAAGATTGCTTTGTGCCCGATGAGAACGTAGTTGGTGGCGACGCTAAAGTGGGCACCGGTTTCCAGCAGGCTATGCAAATATTAGATGGTGGACGTATATCTATCGCTGCTTTAGGTTTGGGTATTGCCAAAGGCGCTTACGAGGCATCGGTTAAGTATGCTAAAGAGCGTGAGCAGTTTGGCCAGCCTATTGCTAACTTTCAGGCTATTGCCTTTAAATTAGCCGATATGGCTACCAAAATTGAAGCCGGTGAATTATTGACCATGCAGGCTGCTTACCTTAAAAACGAGCATAAGAAAATGACTAAAGAGTCGGCTTTTGCTAAGTATTATACCAGCGAGGTAGCTGTGCAGGTTTCTACCGATGCCGTGCAAATTTTTGGTGGTTACGGTTATACTAAAGATTTCCCCGTTGAAAAATTCTACCGCGATAGTAAGCTTTGCACCATAGGCGAAGGCACCAGCGAAATACAAAAACTGGTTATAAGCCGCGAAATAATGAAAGGCAATATCTAAAAAATAAAAAAGGGGCTTAGGCCCCTTTTTTATTGCAGGTATTTTATATGTAAAAAATTCGTGTTTATTAAAAACCCTTTTTACATTAGGGCTACCTAAACCAAACTACCTATGAAAACCACACTATTTGCAGCAGCATTATTGCTGGTAATAAACTGTATGGCACAACAGCAGTTTAACAACACCCAACTAAAAAACAACTTACAAAGCCGTAAAGTAAATGCTCCGGGGCGTGCAAAAATGTCCGGCAACTCAGCCTCAAGAAGTGCCGTACAAAACTTCACTTTAGATTATGATGCTATTGATGAGCAAATAACTTACAATGAAGGAGCCCAATATTACCGGTATATATGGAGCCTAAACGCCAACGCACAGCCCTCAGGCGATATACCATTGCGTTACGCAATTGTAAATTTCAATTCAAACAAGTATCTCGATTCCGCCAGCAATATCCACCGTATCCCTTTAGCCGATATACAAATGCACCTTGATAGCTTTGGGATAGTGTTTTCACATCACAATTACACCGGCAACTACGATACGCTGACTGTTTCAATTATCCAAAGCTCAAGCATTGCCATAGTTGATACCGGAGCTAATGCACACCACGTGGGCACCGTGTTATGGTCAGAGAGTATTGTTACAGATACCTCATTAACCCACGACTCAACAAACTATTATAACCCAGAAGTCCGCAATTTTTATCCAAATCTATCACTGGCAGCAGGCGAAACCTTTGCTATACGTGTAGACTTTAAAGGTGATACTGCAAATAAGTTTTACATAGTTGTGGGTCAACGCGATGATTGTAATAGTTCATGCGCCGCTACTCTGTCTTCCTCGCCGGGCAATTCACTTTATTACCTTTCATACACCAGTGGTAATAGCAGCTACCCTCCATACTCGGGTGTACAAGCCCCTTATTTCGATTGCGACCAAAGCGGATCATTTACCAATAGTGGCTGCGAATACTTTTACCTCCAAAATTTTATGTTTTTCGCCAATGTTACAGCCAATGTTGAATTTGGCACCAGCATTCTCAACGATTCGCTCGTATTATGCCTGGGGTCCTCTTACCTGGAAGCCGAAGTCCATGGCCAGGCAAATCCTGTTACTTATTCCTGGTCACCTGCTGTAGGGCTATCATCTACTACCGATGCCGACGTTTATGTTGATGCGTCTGCGCTGGTAAGTCCTGTAGTATATACCGTAACCGTAACCGATGCTACCAGCGCTACGGCCACAGCTTCTGTGTATGTTACACCCGACAGATCGACCTGCAATCCTATCGATACCGTATCCGGCAGCGTTTATTTCGATACAAACAATAATGGACAAAAGGATAACGGCGAAGCACCTTATAGTAATGCTTATATAGCCGTGGGTAATGTTTATGTTTCAACCGATTCGCTGGGTAATTACAGCGCCATCGTTTCGCAACAAGGCTCACACTCGGTTTACTTCAATAGTTATTTGTACTATAGTTGGCTTACCGAACCTGCTACAGGCTATTATAATTTGCCTTCCGATAGCAACTACAGTGATATAAACTTTGGTATTCACGTTTCGCCCGATTCCAATAACGTTCGTATTACTATGGTAAACTATTCCATTCCCCCACGGCCCGGCTTTAGTAGTTACTACCAGTTATACTGCGAAAACACCCTCGGTTCGCCATTTACAGGTGCGGTTACCCTTCAGTATGATTCTGTTCAATCGTTTACACAAGCTGTGCCTGCGCCCGATAATATTAACCTGGCCACCCGTACTTTAAGCTGGAATGTTTCATTAGCCGCCGGTAGTGGCGTTGTTATGGATATTGAATTGCTAGCCCCTCAAACCACAACGTTGGGGACCTTACTTTACGAAACCGCTACCGTTACCCCCGATGCAGGATTTAATGACATTGATACGTTTGATAACACTTATACACTCGACCTGATTGTTGTTGGCAGCTACGACCCTAACGACAAAGCCGTTTCTCCTGCAGGCGTTGGTGTAACCAACAGCATTTTACCGGGTAAAGAATTAACTTATACCATCCGCTTTCAAAACACAGGTACCTTCTATGCCGAAAATGTATCGGTAGCGGATACTATAGATGATGATATGGATATGAGCACCTTTAAAATGATTAACGCCAGCCATACTTACACGTATACCAAAGAGGGTAATGTGATAATCTGGCGCTTTAATAAAATTATGCTGCCCGATAGTAATGCCAACGAACCGGGAAGCCACGGCTTTATACAGTATTCCATACGCCCTAAATCGACTATTACCCACCTTTCGGTTATAGAAAATACGGCTTTTATCTATTTCGATTTTAACGCCGCCGTGGTTACTAATACCACCAGCAACCTGGTAGATTTTTACCTGGGGCTAAACAACATAGCCAAAGATGCCATTGGCGTACAGGTGTTCCCTAATCCATTTAGCGGACAAACAAATTTCAGTATCAACTCATTAGAGCAAAACTTAACCCTGCGTATTACAGATATTACGGGGCGCACGTTGGATGAAATAAAAAATGTAACCACGCCCTATTACACTTACCAGAACGATAAATTGGCCAAAGGGGTATACAATTTCGACCTGCGGAACGACGAAGGCATTAAAGCCCGCGGCAAATTGGTGGTTCAGTAGCATTTAAGTTTGGTTTTTAGGAAGTACTTTTTATTTTTGCAGTCCAAAATTTATTAAAAACATGCTAATAGTAGACGCAAGAGAGTCAGAATCAATTGATAGAGCACTTAAGAAGTACAAGAAGAAATTCGAAAAAGCAGGCATTTTACGTCAGCTTCGCGAACGCCAAACTTTTACCAAACCAAGCATCCGTCGCCGTCAAACGGTTCTGCGCGCTGGTTATATCGAAGGTTTAAAGAGAGAATTAGAAGGTTAAATTCCTTTGTATTTTATATACAAAACCTCATTGCGGCAACGTGATGAGGTTTTGCTTTTTATATACTCGGTAAGTTTAAACCACTAAGAACACGCAGAACACTGAGAATTATAAAGAGATTTTATCGCGTTCGCTAACATTAATAAAAATCATTCTCTGCACTCCTTTGTGTTCTCAGTGGTTTAAATTGTATTCAGCCCCTCGCCTACTGTTTACATTGTTTTTGTGTTTATAATGGTATACTGGTTTTTACGTTATTACTTCGGCAACACATGCAGGCGCAAATACAATCCTTTCTTAATTTCATTGAATTTGAGCGACGATACAGCAAACACACGCTGGAATCGTATACCAACGATTTGCTGCAGTTTGATGCCTTTTTAAAGCCCTACGAAAAAGAAATTGCCCAGGCCCTGCATATTGATGTACGCAACTGGATGGTAAGCATGATGGAGCAGAAAATAACGCCCCGTTCCATCAACCGAAAAATATCTACCCTACAATCGTTTTATAAGTTTTTAATGCGCAAAGGCGACATTAAAAAAAGCCCCCTGGCCAAAGTGCAAACGCCTAAAACCAGCAAACGCCTGCCTGTATTTGTAGAACTACCCGGCATTGAAAAACTATTGAAGGACACCGAGTTTGCCGAAGGCTACGAGGGCCTGCGCGATAAAATGATAATTGAGTTGCTCTATGGCACGGGTATGCGCCGCAGCGAATTAATGAACCTGAAAGAAACTGATTTCGACTCGTATAACTCGCAGGTAAAAGTGCTAGGCAAAGGCAATAAAGAGCGCATTATACCTGTGCACAATCAGCTTACCATAAGCATTAAAAACTTTATTGAAGAAAAGCGCAAAGCAGTGCCCGTGCAGCAGGGTAACTTTTTAGTGGTAAACGTAAACGGTAAAAAGCTGGAACCCGCCACGGTATACAAATGCGTAAACAAATACCTTAACCTGGTAACCACGGTAGATAAACGCAGCCCGCATACCCTGCGCCATACCTTTGCCACCCACTTAATGAATAACGGTGCCGACATAAATGCCGTTAAGGAACTGCTGGGCCACACCAGCCTGGCAGCAACGCAGGTGTACACCCATAATACCATCGACAAGCTGAAGAACATTTACAAACAGGCGCATCCAAAGGCGTAATTCCCGCAGGCACTACTTTTGCAGTGCAAATAGTGATACTCTAGCAGCATCTATTTTTTATACTTATCTTCAATGTAACCGTCCCATTATGGCTATCAATTTTTTGAAACTGCTTAAGGCGCTGCTTATCCTCTTCCTGGTATTTGCGGGGTTGTTTTTTGCCAAAAAATTTCTGATACCCCTTACCATTGGCATTGTACTGGCCCTTTTGTTTATACCCTTGTGTCGGTGGCTGGAAGGCCACAAGGTGCCAAAAGTAGTAGCGGCACTGCTTTGTATTGCAGTTATATTGCTGGTATGCGCAGGTATAGGGGCCATGTTGAGTTGGCAGTTATCCGAACTGGCTAAAGATGCCCCTCACATTAAAAAGCAGGCTACCGAAATGAGTTCCAAAATAACCGCATTTATATCCAGCCGGCTGGGTATATCCGATGCCAGACAAACCGAAATGCTGAAAGAACAGCAAACAGGGATGGCATCAAACGTAACCGGCATAATTGGCTCAATAGGCTATACCCTGGTAGACTGCCTGTTGGCATTAGTGTATGTTACGCTGATATTACACTACAGAGACCATCTTAAAAACTTTGTTCTGCGCCTGGCACCTGCCGATAAAAAAAGCGAAGTAAAAGAGATAATGACAAAGGCCGCCCATGTATCGCAACAATACCTTACCGGCCTGGCTAAAATGATTGCATGCCTATGGATACTGTATGCAATTGGCTTTACTATAGCCGGGGTTAAAAACCCCTTGTTTTTTGCCTTTCTGTGCGGCATACTCGAAATTGTTCCTTTTATAGGCAACCTTACCGGTTCCCTTATAACGGTGCTTATATCGGTAGCGCAGGGTGCCCAAATAGCCAACATTGCCGGTATTGTGGTTACCTATGGCTTTGTGCAGTTTTTCCAGGGTTGGGTGTTGGAGCCTATTATAGTAGGCCCGCAGGTTAAGATAAACCCGCTGTTTACAATTATAGTTTTAGTTATTGGCGAAATGGTATGGGGCATAGCAGGTATGGCCTTAGCGATACCATTAACCGGTATGCTAAAAATTGTGTTCGACCATGTAGAATCATTAAAGCCTTACGGCTTTCTTATAGGCGCAGTTGATAACGGCAAAACCGAAAGTAGCATTACCCTAAAAATTAAAAACTGGTGGGCTAAGCTCCGTAACCGGCCGTAAACTATTGCTTAACTATTTTAATGTTGGTGCTTACGCCATCAACTTTAACCTGCATTAAATAAATGCCGGGTGCCAGCGCCTGCAAATCGTGGTGCAGCGCGTTTTCTCCTGCGTTCAAACCAATATGTTTGGTGGGCTGCATAGCGCGCCCCTCTAAGCTTTGTAAGCTTAGTTCCATATGTACCGGTATAACCGTGTTACACTTAATTTTAACTACATCATTAACCGGGTTAGGATAAACCATAAAGCCAATATCATTCTTTATATCCTCCACACCACTTATGGTAATTTGTTGTGGCGCCGAAGTACTGCTACAGCCATTAACCGTAACCTGCAAAGTATAGCTACCGGTTTGTAATACCGTATAAGTGTTTGCAGTGGCATTATCAATGGTTGCATTATCTAAATACCATTGGTAAGTAGCGCCTGTGGTATTAGCTGTAAGCAAAGCATTAACCGCTGTAAAGCCGGCATCGGGCAGGGCAACACCTGCGGCATCAATAGTAGCGGTGGCGGTACCACAAAAGCCATTATTGGTAACGGTAACACTATAAACACCCGTAGGCCCCACAGCCGATGCGGTTGTTGCCCCATTAGACCATGAATAACTTGTGTAACTAGAAGGTGAAGTCAATACTGTTATGCTATCGCCACTACAAGTTGCAGAGTCGTAGGAAAGTACGGGCACGGTTACAGGCAGTCCATCGGTTATAACCAGCGTATCGGCACCCGAACTGGTGCACTGCCCGTTGCTGGCTGTTACATTTACTATATAAGTGCCCGCCGTAGTAACCTGCAGGGTTTGCGAGGTGCTATTGCCTGGTAGCCAACTATAACTGGTAAAGCCCGCTCCGGCATCTAACGTTACCACATCGCCGGCACATAGTTGGGTTTGGGTGGCCGTAATATCAACCGCCGCATTGCCTGCGCCGGAGGTAGAAACCGATACGGGCAAAGAGGTATCGCTGCAAATACCCTGGCTAACAACTACTGCGTAGCTACCGGCTGCATTTACAACCAATGAATCCGTTTGCTGACCGCTTAGTACGCTACCATCTTTAAGCCATGCATACGATAGGCCTGTTGGGCTTGCATGCAGGGTTTGCGAAATACCATTGCAAAGCAATATGGAACCAGCCGGCGATAGCTGCGCTACCGGCACGGCATTAACCACTACGTTTTGCGTTTGCGAAACGGCACTATCGCAGGGGTTATAAACCGTTACACCGTAGGCTCCGCTCTGGCTAACGGTAATGCCTGCTGTAGTGGCACCGGTGCTCCACTTATAAGTATAGCCTGTACCGCTATTTGCAGTAAGCACTACACTACCTCCGCTGCAAAAAGTTAAAGGTCCGCTGGCCGTTACGTTAGCTACCGGAAGAGCATAACCGGTTAAATTATAAGTGGCTGTAGCGCTGCAACCCGTGGCATTGGTAACCGTTACGGTATAATTACCCGTTTGCGATACAGTGGTGGTTGCAGTTGTAGCGTTATTGCTCCATTGGTAAGTAGAAAAACTGCCGACTGATAGCACAGTGCTGTTATTGCCGCATAAAAACGGACGGGTAGAGGCAATTACCGGTGCCGGAGTTTGCCCTGGCTGTATGGCTTTAGATGCCGTAGTGCTGCAACCGTTAGCATCGGTAACGGTAAGGGTATAGGTACCACCCGTGTTAACCGTAGCTGTAGCTGTATTACTGCCGGTGCTCCAAACATAACTACTAAAGCCCGTTGAGGACAAACTTAAACTGCTGCCGGGGCATACCAAGTTGGCTGCGCTGGTTATAGTGGGTACTGTGGTTGTAAAGGTTGCTACAGTTACATTGTCGGTAGCGGTTTGTGCACCGTTAGTAGCGGTTACGGTGTATACCGTAGTTGAGCCCGGGGTAGCAATAGGGTTAGCGCAGGTAGTGCAACTAAGGCCAGTGCCCGGCGACCACGCGTAAGTAGTACCAGAAGTGTTTGAAGCTACTGCCTGCAATTGCGTTGTAGTGTTGGGGCAAACAGAAACATTATTGCCGGCATCTACCGTTAAAGCCACCGCCGCCGGGCTAATAACAAATGTTTGATGGAAGATTGAATCGCCGCTATCGCTATTACTGCTGTTACTTTTATTTACGGCGCTGTAAAAGGTAATGTTGCCGGTAGTAGTAGCCGGCGAGGTCCAGTTAAAGCTCCAGCTGCTGGTGCTATTGGCGTTTCGGTGGCCTATGTACTGAATAGTGCTGGCAGTTTGTAGCGTAGTATTAGTGGTATTGGTTCTTGCAAAGGTACCGGCACTGGTATTAGTGGGCGTAAGGGCCGACATAGAAAACCCCGACCGGTTAGTGGGTGCAATAACCGAAAAATTGATAATGTATTGGGTGTTGCCCGCATACTGAAACCCGTTCAGCGGCACCTGGTTGCCCGAAGTGGTGCCAATGGTAACATCGGCTCGGCTGGTAGTAAAAGGCGAATAAGTATCGTGGCAGCCACTGCGCGCGCATGTTGAATTTATAACAGGGTCTTGTACTGCGCCGGCGGGCGATGTACCGCTGCTTGATTTTGCCGGTTGAAAATTAAATACATAAACCATAAACAAAATAAAAGGCGACCATACAAACGCGCGGCGTACATGTTTTCTCATAATTGTGTTCAAAAGTTATTATTTGGGTTGCTTGTATCAAATCAATAACAAATGAATTACAATAAAGTTTCTTGTAACAACCGTCTAATAAGTTAAACGGGCTTAGCGTCGCACTTATGCATTAACCACTTCTGCGGGGTACTTCCACTCTTCAAAAGCAAAAGCGCACTCGCGGGTAATGCGGGCTCTGTCGGCATCGCTTAGCGGCAGGTCGTTCTTTTCGTAATGGCCCAGGGTTTTAATGTAGCTTTCAAAAATGGGCGCTTTAGCTTCAAAGCCAGGCAAGCTTAGCTGCGTATAAATCTCTTTAAGCGTTGCCAAAGGGTTTTGGTCTAGCACATCATACCTTACTTCAATCAGGTTACCAGCCGGTACCAGGTGGCGCTCGGCCAAATACTTTTTCATCATCCTTTTATAGATGGTAAAAATATTTTCAACGCCTTCCTCATTGGTAAAGCTTTGCAATATATGCGCCTCCTGCAACTTTCGGCCCAGGTTACCTACCGACGGAAATAGCTGGTAAGGATTGCGGTGTATATGTATAAACTTAGCATCGGGGAACAGGCTAAGCAAATACTTTATCTGCCCGGTGCTTATAGGCCCCTTAAGCACCAGGCGCTTGCCGTTGGCAAGGTAGGTTGCCTTTTTAAGCACCTGCAAGTAAACCGCGGTGCGCTTAGCTAAATCGGCCGGCGAGATGGTTTCGAGCAAAAGGTATTTTTCTAAATACTCAATGGTTTTGCGCGGAAAACTCATGTGGTGCATAAATGAGTAGGGCGATAAGTTGGCTACCGCAATCTCTTCTTCCTGCGGCGCATCCAGCGATGCCTCCACATTATCCATACTGCGCGTTTTAGCCAGCCCTTTACTAAGCTCATCTTTTATTTTGCTGTTGCCCATAATAGAAAACGGCGCGGCCGTTGCCTGAAAGGTGCTTACAAAACCAAGGTCCGGGTCCTGGCTTATCAGGTTATGCAGGTAGGTAGTGCCGCTGCGGTGGTGGCCTATTATAAAAATGGGCGAGGGATGAATTTTTACTTCGCTTATCAATTTACCGTAGCGCAGCCGCTCGTATATTCTTAAACCGGTGGTAAGAAAGCTTATCCAAAGCAGGCCGAGCAACTTACCAATGTATTCCCGGTCTACCCCACCATTCTCTTTAAGCAGTTGCCACCAGGTTCCCGGTATAGCAAAAGAAAATGCATTATCCTGCTTAGGTGGGCTTTGTTTTTTATCCATGGGGTACTGGTTTTAGGCAATCTTAATTGCTACTGTGCAACAGGTATAGCCTTATTAAATTTAAATATAGCAAAATGCTCTTAGGCAAAACTAAGTGCCGTAACCCGGGCCACTAATGTCATATTTCTGTCAAATTACCGGCAGCGTTATGTACCGGTAATTAATCGCTGTAACTTTACACCGGTAACACTAAATTATTAACCTTTAAACACTAAACCTTATGAAAACTCTACTCGCATTTGTTTTATTGGCCATTACCACAGCCACCTTTGGCCAACTGATTAAAATAGACTCCTCCTACGGCCTTAATGGAGTTGCTTCTATTCCGCATTCACGCATTTACCCATTCTATGGCTCAGCAGCGGCTATGCGGGTGCAGCCCGATGGCAAAGCGGTACTATGCGGCGTTATACAGGGATCAGGCTGCCAAACAGCCGTGCTGCGCTACAACACTAATGGTACACCCGATAATACTTTTGGCTACCAGGGCGTTACCCTTACTATATTTTCAGCAACAAGCGGTCCTTCCGATCTTGTTTTACAGCCCGATGGAAAAATAATACTGGCCGGCGGAGAATATGCAACAACTAACGATAAAATAATGCTGGTAAGGTATACCACCGGTGGCTTACTGGATACAACTTTTAACGGCACCGGCTTTGCCGAATTTACACTGCTGGATAGTGTAGGTGAAAATGTAGGCGCAGTGGCATTACAATCAAACGGTAAAATTGTAGTATCGGCAAGTTACCAAAAGGGTGCGCTGCCCAACTGCCTGGTAGCAAGAATGAATGCTAACGGCACGCTTGACAGTACTTTTGGCACCAACGGTATAACCGACATTCCCAACCTGGGCCTTTATAAACTGGTAGTGCAGCCCGATGATAAAATAGTAATAGCCGGCGATAATATACCCGGGGTGGCCGTGATGAGATTAACTGCCAATGGTAGTATCGACTCTGCCTTTGGCACTAACGGGTTTACCCAATCCGGATTTAGTAAGCTGCGCGATGAACTTTACGCACTGGCACTACAAGCGGATGGTAAGATACTGGCCGGTGGTATGGGCAAAAGCGGCACTTTCCCTGCAAAAGATTTCTTTGGTCTGTTGAGACTAAAGACCGATGGCACACCCGATAGCACCTTTAGCAACGATGGTATGCTTACTTTGGCATCGAACAGCCAGTTAGGTATAAGAAAAGACAAAATAACTTCGGTGGTGCCCATGCCCGATGGTAAAATATTGGCAGGTGGCGTAGCACTTACCGCCGAGCGCAACGAAGGGATAGCATTGATACGGTTTAACAACGACGGCACTGTAGATAACAGCTTTAATGGCACCGATGCGGCCATACTGGACATTACCGATAGCTACGTAGGTGCGCGGCAAATAGCCTTGCTGCCCAATGGCAAAATACTGGCCCTGCAAGAACCGGTAAGAACACCCGATAAGGAATTTGGAGTGGTGCAAATTGTAAGGGATGTTAACCTGGGCTTGCTGAATTTAAATTCGGGCCTTAGCAGTATGGTGGTATATCCTAACCCTATACAAGCCACCAGTACGCTGCAGTTTGAATTAAACGAAAATGAACTGCTAAGCGCCACGGTAACAGATATACAAGGCAAACTCATTGCCACCTTGTTTGAAAACAAGTTGCACAACGCTGGTAAGCATACCTACACGCTGGGCCAACTATTACCGGCGGCAGGCACTTATATAGTGCAACTACAAAGCAAAAGCAGCAACCTGCATATAACCATTGTTAAGCAGTAAAGCGCGCCTTAATAACCTTCGCCTTAGAAGCTGTTTAGCTAAATCTAAACAGCTTCTATTTTTTTTGCCATGCACACACTATTCTCTACGCCTTCGTACTGGCCGTAATTAGGTATAATATGGTAACCGGCTTTAGTATACAGGGCAATTGCCTCTGGCTGCATTTTACCGGTTTCTAAAATACATTGCGTGTAGGTCAGCTCGCCTGCCCACTTTTCCAATTCGGTAAGCACTAAATGGCCAAGGCCCTGGCCGCGGTGCTGCGGCAACACAAACATGCGCTTTATTTCAACCGCTTTATCGGCATACGGTTTAAAGGCGCCGCAGGCAACCGGTGTGCCATCAGCATAACACACCACCGCATTGCGTATCATATCTATCTTATTAAACTGGTGGTAAAAATCGTGGTCCTCCCCATCGCGTATTTTCAGATCAGCATCCAGCAGGGCCACCAGTTTTACAAAATCTGCATTAGTGGAATCGGTTCTTAAAAATGTATACATGCTACTTCTCCTCACTTTTTGTATAGGGCAAAATAAAAAAAATACAGCTGCAATTTTTGTGGCTACCTTTATCAGCACATACCTTAGCTGTTAAGTATTATCAAAATAAAATACTTAGTAGCTATACATACTATTTTGTGCAGCTATCGTTATAAGTGCCGGTAGTTGTATTGTATTTACCATAAAACAAACGGTTATGAAAAGCAAGCTATTTCTATCGCTCCTTATATCGGGCCTTTTAATTGTAGCCGGTTGCGCCAAGCAGCAAGATGCCAGCGCCGATTGCCCAAACACGAAATGCCAAAACGGCGGCACGGTTACCAAAACCGATACTATTTGCGGTTGCAGCTGCGGCAGTGGTTACACCGGCGATAGCTGCCAGTTTAGCAGCCTGGGCAGCTATAACGCCCTGCGCGTAGGCAACAACAGTACGGCCAATGTAGTAGTTACCTTTACTACCGGTGCAAGCGGCTTAAGCATTACCATACCCGGCGCTACCTTACAAGCCAGCTATACCGCATACAACACCTTTAGCGTAAGCAGCCAAACCGTAGGTGGCGTGGTATATGTAGGTAGCGGCACCTTTACACCTAATAACCTAAGCATGAGCCTAACGCAGGGCGGAGTGGTATATAGTTATAGCGGGGTAAAGCAGTAATTGTATATACCTAAGCGGCAATAACAGAAGCAATGCCCCAAAATACAAACCCCCACCAAAAATGCCGAATAAGCACTGTATTGTAGTGTTGCTTTGGAATGCAAGAAGCATTTGTTTTTATATATTTGATTAATAAAATATACTCAGCATGAAAAGAGCGCTACACTTAATGTTTTTTATGGCTTTGTTTATTGCAAGCAATACCTTGTTTGCACAGGCCCCGTCAAAGTTTAACTACCAGGCTGTTGCACGAAATGCCGTAGGTAATGCACTTGCCAATCAAAATATTTCGGTACGTTTTACCATACACCATTTAACCGATTCGGGCACTACGCTATACCAGGAAACGCACAGTATTACAACCAATGCCCAGGGGCTTTTTACCGCTAGAATAGGTGACGGCAATGCCGTTGGGGGTGGTTCAATAGACAACATTAGCTGGAACGACGGAGATATGTATTTACAGGTAGAACTTGATGCGGCAGGTGGTACGGCATATACAGAAATGGGCACAGCGCAATTAATCAGTGTGCCGTATGCCAAACATGCCGACGATGCTAATACAGTTACCTTATATCCACCGGCTGGTGGCTTTAGCAATAAGCCTATTGTTACTCATTCTTTGGCGCGCCCAAATACAGGCATATTATACAGAGGGTTTAGCGATGAAGTAGTTTTTCAAAGTGATGCCTGGCCCCAGGTTACTGTAAATTTAAAGGACTCTATAACTACTGTAGATGGTAAACTTAAAATTACAGGCAGTACGCCCGGCTTTGGAAAACAACTGGTATCGGATGGTAATGGTTTTGCAACATGGCAAAAGGTTGGCCCCGCTTATGCAACAGGCGTTAACGGAGGAACGGTTACTGTTAACAGCACCGGTGTTGATTTAAACATAGGCACGGTTACATATACCAAACTACAAAGCAACACCGAATTAGTAGTTGAGGTAAACTCCAGGGCCGCATCCGGCACTTTTACCGGGGGCGCTACTAATATACGTTATCAAATAAAGGTAGATGGGGTAGAGTCTATCAATCAAAACATGTATTTTATTTTTAGTTCAAATACAACCGAGTTCATTAACCTAAAATCGGTTTTCACAAATTTATCGGCAGGCGTACACACCATTACTGTATTTGCCAAGACCAATGCAGGCACCTCTACCAATGTTGGTTTAGACTCTGGTGGCTATGGCGGCAGGCTGTTTATAAAAGAAATGTGGTAGTTGATAATGAGATAAAACAAACAACCGCTACGTTTTGCTTTTGGCACAGGGCAGCGATTGTTTGGTTTTATGGATAACTAAAAATGTGGTACAGCCCCTAATAATTTTAAGATAGCTGCGCTGCAAACCGTTCTATGGTTAACATCGTCAAATCAAACATTTGATAATCAATCATCTAAGCTTTTAAAAGTCGAAATATGTTAACCTTGGTTAACCATAGAACGGAGGATATTAAAACTATCTCCTAACCCCTTGTTTTATAAGTAAAAAACACTACTTTTGCCCCTCGTTTTGAAAAAGTGGCTGACACCTTTGTTCGTTAGTATGCAAGCCGGCAGGCGCGAAACCGAACTACAGTATATCAACTTTTTTAAAATTTTAGTTACGCTTTCGGGGTATTTACCCCGGGTATTTCTTTTTTATTCAAACAAACTGTTTTTAAACTATGGCATTTAAAAGAGACCAACCAAAACGGGTAGATTTCACCAAGATCACCATTATGCTTGCATCGCCCGATGCAATCTTAGGTCGTTCGAACGGGGAAATTAAAAAGCCCGAAACCATTAACTACCGTACTTACAAGCCCGAAATGGAAGGTTTGTTCTGCGAGCGCGTATTCGGCCCTACCAAGGATTACGAATGCTACTGCGGCAAGTACAAGCGTATTCGCTACAAAGGTATTGTGTGCGACCGTTGCGGTGTAGAAGTTACTGAAAAGAAAGTTCGCCGCGAGCGCATGGGCCACATCAAATTGACTGTGCCTATCGTTCACATTTGGTACTTTAAATCGCTACCTAACAAAATTGGTTACCTGTTGGGCGTATCGAGCAAGAAACTGGAGAGCGTAATTTATTACGAGCGCTACGTAGTTATTCAGCCGGGCCGTGCCGCTGAAGGCGTTACCGTAATGACAGAGAAGGGCGAGGAAGAAAAGAACCTGGCTTACCTGGAACTGTTAAGCGAAGAAGAATACTTATCGGTATTTGAAAACGAAAGCATGAAGAACAACTACATGCTGGAAGATACCGACCCTAATAAATTTATTGCCAAAATGGGTGCCGATGCAATTAAAGAATTGCTTTCGCGCATTAACCTGGATGACTTATCGTTCAAGCTTCGTCACGATGCAGCTAACGAAACCAGCCGCCAGCGTAAGGCAGAAGCCCTTAAGCGTTTGAGCGTAGTGGAAATGTTCCGCGATGCTAATGCGCATATCGAGAACAAACCAGAGTGGATGGTAGTGCAGTTTTTGCCTGTTATTCCGCCTGAGTTACGTCCGTTAGTTCCATTGGATGGTGGCCGTTTCGCATCTTCGGATTTGAACGACTTATACCGCCGTGTAATTATCCGTAACAACCGTCTTAAGAGGTTGTTAGAAATTAAAGCCCCAGAGGTAATTTTACGTAACGAAAAACGTATGTTACAAGAGGCTATCGACTCGTTGTTCGATAACAGCCGTAAATCGAATGCTGTAAAAGCAGAAGGTGGACGCCAGTTGAAATCGTTGAGCGATGTATTAAAAGGTAAACAAGGCCGTTTCCGTCAGAACTTGTTAGGTAAGCGTGTTGACTACTCTGGTCGTTCGGTTATCGTTGTAGGCCCTGAGTTGAAACTGCACGAGTGTGGTTTACCTAAGGATATGGCTGCCGAGCTTTTCAAACCGTTTATTATTCGTAAACTGATTGAAAGAGGTATAGTAAAAACAGTAAAGAGCGCTAAGAAATTAGTAGATAAAAAAGAGCCGGTTATTTGGGATATCCTTGAAAACATATTGAAAGGACACCCTATTATGTTGAACCGTGCCCCAACACTTCACCGTTTATCAATTCAGGCCTTTTTGCCTAAGTTGATTGAAGGTAAAGCGATTCAGTTACACCCGCTGGTTTGTACCGCGTTTAACGCCGATTTTGACGGTGACCAAATGGCCGTGCACGTTCCGCTTAGCAACGCTTCAATACTTGAAGCACAATTGCTGATGTTAGGTTCGCACAACATTTTGAACCCGCAAAACGGTACTCCTATCACCCTTCCTTCTCAGGATATGGTGCTTGGTCTATACTATATGACCAAAGAGAAACGTTCGATGGGCGATGTGGTAGTAAAAGGCCAGGGCCTTAAGTTCTACGGTGCCGAAGAAGCAATTATTGCTTACAACGAAGGTAAAGTAGAATTACACGCACCGGTACATTGCAAAGTGCGCGTTAAAAATGCCGATGGAACATTTGGTATGAAGTTGATGGAAACTACCGTAGGCCGTATTATCCTTAACCAGGTAATGCCGGATGCAGTAGGCTTTGTAAACCGTATGCTGGGTAAAAAACAGCTGAAGGATGTAATTGGTAATATATTGGCTGAGTCTAATATCCCAACTACTGCTAAGTTCCTTGATGATATTAAGAAATTAGGATTCTTCTACTCGTTCCGTGGCGGATTGAGCTTTAACCTGCGCGACGTGGTAGTACCAAGTGGCAAGGATAAGCTGGTAAAAACAGCTACTGAAAAAGTAGATGAAATTTACGAAAGCTACCAACAGGGCTTTATTACCGATAAAGAGCGCTTTAACCAGGTAGTTGATATCTGGACGCACGCCGATAGCCAATTGACTATACAGTTGATGAAGCAGATTAGCGAAGATAAGCAAGGGTTCAACTCTATCTTTATGATGTTGGATTCTGGAGCGCGGGGTTCTAAACAGCAGATTAAGCAGCTTTCGGGTATGCGGGGTCTGATGGCTAAACCACGTAAATCTGGTTCAACCGGTAGCGAGGTAATCGAGAACCCAATCCTTGCAAACTTTAAGGAAGGTCTTTCGGTATTAGAGTACTTCATCTCTACCCACGGTGCACGTAAGGGTCTTTCGGATACGGCTTTGAAAACGGCCGATGCGGGTTACCTTACACGTAGGTTAGTGGATGTTGCACAGGATGTGGTAATTAACGATACCGATTGCGGAACACTACGCGGTATTACCATCAGTGCATTAAAAGATAATGAAGATGTAGTTGAACCGTTATTCGACCGTATACTGGGCCGTACTTCGTTACTGGATGTTACACACCCGGAAACAGATGAAGTATTGGCAGAAAGCGGCCAGGAAATTAACGAGGCTACTGCCCGTAAAATTGAAGCCAGCGGTGTTGAGTCGGTAGAGATTCGTTCGGTATTAACCTGCGAAAGCACCAAGGGTGTTTGCGTTAAGTGCTACGGACGTAACCTGGCTACCAACCGTACTGCCGAAGAAGGCGATGCAGTAGGTATCATAGCAGCTCAATCAATTGGTGAGCCTGGTACGCAGCTTACACTTCGTACCTTCCACGTAGGGGGTATTGCCAGCTTAAGTGCTACCGAAAGCGAGCTTCGTGCTAAGTTTGATGGTGTGCTTCAATTTGACGGTGTGCGTTTAACTACATCGCAGGATGAAGGCGGCGAAAAAATACAAGTTGTAATTGGCCGTACCGGTGAAATGCGTATTGTAAAAGAAGATAACCCTGATAAAACTCTTATCAGCAACCACATTCCTTACGGTGCTATCATGTTTGCAAAAGATGGTAAGCTGGTTAAAAAAGGCGATGTAATTTGCAAGTGGGATCCGTTCAACAACGTAATCATTAGCGAACAAGCCGGTAAGGTTAAGTTCGAACAGGTTATTGAAAACGTTACTTACCGCGATGAGATGGATGAGCAAACAGGCCACCGCGAGAAGGTAATTATTGAAAGCAAGGATAAAACCAAAATCCCTTCAATTATTGTAGAGCACGGAAAAGACGGTAAGGTTTATAACTTCCCGGTAGGTGCACACATAGTAGTTGATAACGGCGAGAACGTTAAACAAGGTCAGATTATTGCCAAAATACCGCGGGTAATGGGTAAGGTGAAGGATATCACGGGAGGTCTTCCGCGTGTAACCGAGCTTTTTGAAGCCCGTAACCCAAGCAACCCGGCTACTGTAGCTGAGATTGATGGTGTGGTACGTTTTGGTGGTGTTAAGCGTGGTAACCGCGAAATCATTATCGAAAGCCGCGACGGAGAAGTAACAAAATACTTAGTTCCGTTGAGCAAGCACATATTGGTTCAAGAGCAGGATTTTGTTCGCGCAGGTACTTCCCTATCGGATGGTGCAACAACGCCTTCTGATATTCTACACATTAAGGGACCATTTGCTGTGCAAGAGTACTTAGTGAATGAGATACAGGAAGTATACCGCTTACAGGGTATCAAAATCAACGATAAGCACATTGAGGTGATTGTTCGCCAAATGATGGGTAAGATGATTATCGACGATCCGGGCGATACTCGTTTCCTTGAAGGTACTTCAGTTGAGAAATTTGAACTACTGCGCGTAAACGACGAGATGTTTGATAAGAAGGTAGTAACCGAAGCTGAAGAGTCTCAGAACTTAAAAGCCGGCCAAATGGTAACTCTGCGCGCTATCCGCGAAGAGAACTCTATCCTGCGCCGTGCCGATAAGAAACTGGTTCAGTTCCGCGATGCTATACCGGCTACAGCTTCTCCGCAATTACAGGGTATTACCCGTGCATCACTTTCTACCTACTCATGGATTTCGGCGGCATCGTTCCAGGAAACCACCAAGGTACTAAGCACTGCATCTATCCAGGCTAAACAAGATTACCTGGAAGGCTTGAAAGAAAACGTAATTGTGGGCCACCGTATACCGGCAGGAACAGGCTTACGTCGTTTCAAAAAATTGATTGTAGCTAACACCGAAGATTTAAACCGCACCGAAGTAAAGAAAGTAGAAGGCGGCGTTGAATTGTTAGGATAACATTGATCACAGACGGCCGGCAACGGACGACTGAAAATACAGAGCCCTCTTGCGAAAGCGAGAGGGCTTTTTTAATGCCCGCCTACCTCCTCAGTAGTCTCGCACCCCACGGACTCTGCGGGATGATTGAGGCTAATGGGTTATATTTATAAAAGGATATAACCATTCAAGCTTATATCCAGAAATTAAATACCAATTATGAATGCATTAGATATTTTTTTAGAAAATGAGCACGCTACCACGGAACAAATGATAGCAGCTTTTGATAGTGTAAAGGAGTATGGCGATGTGGCGGTTATGAAATTGGATGGAGGAAGAGAGAAAAACCATTATACCGTTTTTATTTCTTTTCCGGCCAATCCGCAAAGAGATATAATGCGGGCGGAAAAAAGCGACTTGATTTCCGCCTCAAAAAAAGTTTTAGAGGAATATAGAATTTACATACGCTCTATTAAATAGCTCGAAGATTTATTTATTCCATGCCGTTGACAACCGGCTCTATAGGTCGTCTTAAAACACAAAGCCCTCTTGCGAAAGCGAGAGGGCTTTGTTATATTAGCTAAACGCATGAATAGTTTACTCTCTAATCCGTCTTCAATCAAAGCCATAATTGCCATTTTACTAGCCTGCTTTTTATTCGGTTGTAAAAAGGATAACAGCACGACAAAGACTGATATAAGCAACTCCAAAATAAAAACCTACAAAAGATATAGTCCTTCGGGCAGCAATAACCTCGATTTTAGTTATGAATTGTATTATCACAATGATGGCCGCATAAACTTTTGGCTGCTGGGTAATAACGACTCAACTATTTATCAGTATTCTACTGGTCAGGTAAGGGAAAATAACACTACTTATTATTTAAACGCCCGTGGCCTTGCCGATAGTTCAAAGAATCTGCAAAGCCCTGGTTATGTAAAAACTTACACCTACGATGCTGACGACCGGTTAATCAAAGAGTATTACACAGATGGCTATTCTTCTGATTCCATAATTTACATTTATCAAAATGGAAATTTAATATCAAAGCAAGAGGGTTTTAAAACTACTACCTACACATACTACACCGATAAGATAAATACAGGGGCAAATAAAAATTTGGGTATATTATTTTTGGGCAATAGCTCCGTTAACCTTATTAGCACTGAAAGTAAATATAGTGGCGGTGGTGCGCCAGCCGTATTTACGCCCCGGTATTATTTTGATGATATGGATAGAGTAGCTGCGTATGTTACCCGCAACGATTCACAGGTATTTACATACTACTAACCGTATTCCATTCCCTTTTTTAATAACCGGCCCGAGCGACTTCCAATTTTTGGCCAAAAAGGATTCGTTGCTCTTATAACAAAAACCTACATTTGGCTGCAACTGAACTAACCGGTATATATGAAGTATACGTTTACACTCTTCCTGTTTATTACGCTTGGTATATTATTAAGCCACGCACAACTACCTACTGTTAACCCCTTGCTGTGCACTTATACCGTGGGCGATGATTATTCGTATACCCAAAACGGAGCAACGGTAACTTTTACCAATACCACCCAGTGGACAGGCACCGGCTATACCTTTGCCACAGCCTGGAACTTTGGCGACGGAGGAACTGCTACAACTACCACCACCACACATACATACACCACACCCGGCACCTACAGTGTAAGAATGGTTAATCGTGTAAATGGTTTGTTCCCAAACACCGACTACTGCTACGATACGGTTATAAAACAGATAACCATTGCCACCTACCCCTGCACGGTTAATAATGCCGATTACACCCATACCGAAAACCACCGCACGGCTACCTTTGTAAATACATCGTTAGAAAACAGCCAGTTTACCTATTCATATCTATGGCGGTTTGGCGATGGTAATACATCCACACTGCGCAGCCCTGTTTATACCTATACAGCCGATGGCACCTATACCGTTAAGCTAATACAAACCGCTACCAATACAGTAGACAATAATGTTGTTTGTGTAGACTCGCAATCTTACACCCTTACAGCTAAAGACTGGTGCGCTTTACTTAACCCACAAATACAGGTAAATATTCAAACCGGCGCACACATACGCTTTATGCTAAACACCGCCAGCGTAGGCTTTACCACACTTAACGCCACCTGGGACTTTGGCGACCCAAATACCATTTATGATACTGCTACATCGGTATATGTTTTACCTTTCGCCACATACGATTACCCTACTAACGGCACCTTCATCCCTACTGCCAGCGTAACAGCCATTCGCACCGGCTCTTCGGCTTGCCTATATAACCTTAGCGGGCAGGTAACTATTACCGGTTACGAGCGTTGCGATTCGGTTAGCGCATCATACACCGAAACGATAGATAACAACAACGTAACTTTTACCAATACCTCTACCCAGGCATCGCAGCCACCTACTTATTATTGGGATTTTGGTGATGGCCTTATTGGCAAAAGCCGCGACACCATCCATACGTATCCTTTTCTTGCAACCTATACCGTTACTTACATCATTTCGTACCCCGATTACCTTCATTGCGCCGATACGGTTATAAGGCCGGTAACTATTAGCAGCCACGGTTATCCGGCCAATCAAAATGGACTTAATACTATTAACGATGGTTATTTAAAATACGATTCAATGGGCGCTCCACTGCAGCAACCGAGGTTTCCACCCACCGCATTGCCCGAATTGGCGGCTACGTATGAGTTTTGGTACTTCAACTGCGAACAACTTCAACAAACCGCTGGTATTTTCCGTACCAATAACCCCACTCCTTTTTTTGGTGTAGGCAAAACCTATGATGGCGGCAGTTCTACCGACCTTAATGAAGTAACTTTTTCTTCCGACCATCCAAGTGCGGGCCCGGGAGGCCAACGCAGCTTACCTAATTTACATAATAATGCATGGCACCACTTGGCCGTAGAGATATTTAAAATCCCAAACAGCCCTAGTTGCGGCGGAGGAACCGGTGGTTACGGCCGCGCAAACTTTTATTACGATGGTGTTTATACGACAACTTCTTCTGTTAATGGCATGTGTGCCGATTTAAGCTCTATGAGTTTAAATATATATCCCAGTATGTATTTAGACGAGTTTGTAGTTACCAGGGGAATGAAATACAACAAAACCAACTTTACCCCCAATCCAAATAATATTACTGCGCTGGATACTAACATAGTAGCGCTGTACCACTTTAACGCCGATGTAGATTCCGTATTTACTGACCGATCTGTGTTTTTCAACTCAGCCAATAATAGCTTTGACATGACCAGCACGAGTGGTAGCGTACCAGGTTTTACTGTGTATAATGCCGAAGTAGCAAAGGGTGCTGCCAAACTGATTACAACAGCTCACGGGCGTTTCGATAAAGACTCGGTATGCGTAGGCGATACCATTACCTTTGGCGATGGTTATGATGTTTTCTTAAATCCGGTTCAGGGTTTGCAGCAAATTAGCAACACAAAGGCTATTGCCATAACGCCCAATACCACTGTTACCATAGGCGCTTATTTTGTTGATTCATTTACCTGCCTGCAACTTTTCGATACCCTGCAGTTATACATTTATCCTTTACCGGTAGTAAGCGCGGGGGTAGATACCTTTGTATGCTTTGGCGACACCGTTCAGTTAAATGCCACCGGTGGTGGCACCTACCTTTGGAACAATACAGGGTTATTAAGCAACGCCACATCAAGTAATCCATTAGCATTTCCCGCTACTACTAAAAACTTTGCCTGCCTTATAACCGATGTAAATGGTTGCAAAGCCACTGATAGTGTATTGGTAGAAGTAAAAGCGTTACCGGTAGTTTTAATTGATTTGCAAAATACCGACACCTTGTTATGCAACAACCAACCCGCGCTATTTATTATAGATTCGGCCAACACCGGTACTGGTAACTTACAATGGGCCTTGCCAAACATAATTAGCTCAACCACCTACACCAGCATCTATCAGCCCGATTCATCGCTGTTAGTTGTAGTTAACATTACAGATAGCAATCAATGCCATAATTCCGACTCGGTTTTTGTGCATGTGCTAATAAGCCCTACTTACGTAACTGCCCTTAACGATACTTCGCTTTGCTATGGCACTCCTATTCAACTATTGGCAAGCTCCGATGCGCAAACAAATTTATGGAATGGGCTTGCAGATTCTACTGTGGTTACAGCCGATACAAGTATTACTTATGCGCTGCGCGGTTCAAACAATTACAACTTCAGCTATGCCCCTTTCACCCTTAGTTGTACGCTAACAGATACTTTTGCGCTAACCGTTTTAAGCCTGCCTGTAATACCGCATATTGCCGATACTACTATTTGCAGCGGTAGTGGCATTAGCTTTAATATACCAGGCACTAACACTGTGCAATGGAACAATAACTACGCAAACGGGCAGGTAATATTCCCGCCTGCCGATTTACAATTCACAGTTTCGGTTACCGATACTAATACCTGCATTACCCGCGATACTATAATGCTGCAGGTTCGCACTTCGTTTTTAGATACTGTAACGTCCCTGGTTTGTAGCGGTAGCAGTTATTTTGCCGGCGGCGCCCTGCAGGCAAGCTCTGGCACATATTACGATACCCTGGCTACCGCTACCGGTTGCGATTCCATAATAGTTACCCAGCTTACCGTACTTCCTCTGTCGGGCTCAAACATTACAGCTTCTATTTGCGCAGGCGCTTCTTATTCCTTTAACGGGCAGCTATTAACCGCTGCCGGCACTTATGGCGATACGCTTATTAATACCCAGGGCTGCGACAGCTTATTAACCTTAACGCTTACAATTAATCCTTTACCGGTGCTTACCTTTAATTTACCCGATAGCATTTGCAACAATGCAACTGCAATAACCTTACCGGGGCTACCTATCGGTGGCACTTATACCGGCACAGGTATTAGCGGAAATACATTTGACCCGGCTACTGCCACCAACGGGGCTAACTACATTGCTTATAGTTACACCGATAGCAATACCTGTAGCAATACTATAACCGATACCATAATAGTTACCGCTTGCCAGGATACAAACTGCCACTCACTTTACACGCTTTACCCCGATACTACCACACCACATAATTGGTTTGCTTTAAACCAGGCTACCGGCGCACAACCAGTTACTTATTTGTGGAGTTGGGGCGACAGCACTTCTACTGCCGGTGCAACACCGTCGCATACTTACGCTTCGGCGGGTAACTACAATGTGTGCCTTAGCATAGCCGATGCAAACGGCTGTACTGATACCTACTGCGATTCATCTACCTACATTTACAAAAACGAGGCAGAAATAATTCAGATTAATTGTGTGATGGAATTACCGAACGGTATAAATGATGCAGACTACGCATCGGCCATAACTATTTACCCCAACCCTACTACCGAAACACTGTTCATTACAGCTAACGGTGTGGTTATAAGTGAAGTTAATATTTACAACACTACCGGAAGCGTGGTATTAAACACCGGTGTTACCGGTAATTCGGCCATTAATGTAAGTAAACTTGCACCGGGTATTTACATAGCCGAAATAAAAACCCAACACGCTGTGATAATGAAGCGATGGATAAAAATGTAATTGTAATTAAGCCTTGTAAGCCTTTAGCCCTTGCAGAAATGCGGGGGCTTTTTGTTGATCTGCTTTTTGCGCCGGCTAGCCCCTACTATTACTTTTTAAAATAACCCTTTACTACCTCAGCTAATTTTTTTCCTGTAAGTGCCGCTTCAAAGCCGCTAATAAGTTCTATACTCTCAAACAAATGGATAGGTACCGCAGTATTGCTATATGTATTTTTTGCACTTTCTAAAATTTCTATTCCATTATTATCATTTATACGCATAAACAACTTACAGAGCATACGTTCCACCTCTGCTAATTGAGCACCTTCTTTTTTCAAAAGCTTTTGAGCAGTTTCTTTTACCGCATTATAGTCGCTTGTATTAAAATGTATCAGCAGTTCAATCCACCGCGCCTGTTTTACAAACTGCGGAGCATGCTGCTTTATATCCATAGCGTGCATATCGGCAATGCCGAGTATAGCCTGTGTATAGTTGCCGGCGCTATAATCAAACATAATTTTTCGCGCCAATAAAAACAGGGCATAGGTAAAGTTTCGGTTCTCTTTTTTAAGAGTTTCTAACATGCGCTTAGCTTTTATAAAAAAATCCAGGCCTGCTTTATGTCTGCCTGTGCGCCAGTAATAATCCAGCGAGCGCAGGCAATAAAAATATTGGTCTCTTACCGTAACTCGCTTTTCGCGGTGGGTTTGCTGCAGCAATTTTTCCAGCAAAGCCGGCAGGTTCTCAAAATTCTTCATCATAATTTCCGATGAGATGAGGCTTTGCAGAGCTATGGCGTAATAAACGCCATTATAAAGAGGGCACTTGTTTTTTAAAAGCGATTCTTCAAACGCAAATAGCTCTCTGCTTATGTGGTTTGCTGCAGTGTAATCCTCTTTTGCCTTGTAATACTGGCCCAGCGCATATAATCTGCTACGATTATTGCTTTTGCTAAGTGTCCTCTCTTTATCACGTAAAAAATCAACATTCGCTACAGTTTCAAAATCAACCGTGCTATCCTTTAACATGGTTCTTTCATAACCATAATTCAATATAAAATTTGCTATAAAAGAATACTGATCCTTGTTATCCTGTTTAGCTCTAAGTTGCTGTAGCTCATTAAAAGCCTGTTGGTGTGCAGCCATTCTTTCAGTGTGTTTCCAGTTTCTTTCGGCATAGATTACATCGTTCCTTAAAAAAAACTCCTGCAGCAAAAACAACTCGTGGCTTTCGGCGGTTTTCAAATTTGATTTATTCAACTGGATGGCCCGCCGCTCCAACCCCTTTTTTTGTAGTACAGAGCAATAAACCGCTTTTTGAAGCAGGTCTACCTGCACATCCGTTTCCTGCAAATAAACTATCAGGCTACGCATAATTTCTTCAAACAGGTATACCTTCATTCCCGCATAGCCCTTAAATGTTTTCTTTAGCGATTCTTCTTCGAATTCCGTTTGCCGGTTAATAGCATCAAATAGTTTTAAGTAGTTATTGCCTTTAACGGTATGCCTGGTAGCAAATTTTTTAAAGTACCCCTTCTCTTCTTTAGTTAATGAATGTATAAGGGAATATAGATCTTCTGAGCCTGTAGTTCTTGCCAT
Organism: Chitinophagales bacterium; assembly: GCA_044228435.1. Classification (GTDB taxonomy): domain Bacteria; phylum Bacteroidota; class Bacteroidia; order Chitinophagales; family LD1; genus Bog-950. The sequence continues at coordinate 13,098 of JBGAUW010000026.1, read as the reverse complement.
CTGTTTATTTTAAATATCCTTCGTTTGAAAATAACTAAAAACCATTTGAGACATAGCATAATGTTTATAGCGTTTAACTACTTTAGCCTTTAAAATGCAAACCCCGCCCCTACGCACTATTAATGTTGCCCGCTATGTTACGCCGCTACGCGAAGGCGGCAGCATGCCTGCCATAGTAGAGGGCGACGATAACTTTTTATACGCACTTAAATTTAAAGGTGCCGGCCAGGGTAAAAGGGCCCTTATTGCAGAATTGATTGGCGGCGAAATTGCCCGTGCTATTGGCTTGCGCATACCCGAAATTGTTTTTGCCAATTTAGATGAAGCCTTTGGTCGCATGGAGGGCGATGAAGAGATACAGGACCTGCTAAAGGCAAGCACCGGACTTAACCTAGCGCTGCACTATTTATCGGGTGCTATATCGTTTGATGCAGCTATACATACAGCCGATGCCGCCATGGCTAGTAAAGTGGTGTTGCTGGATAGCCTGTTGCTAAATGTAGACCGCACGGCCCGCAACACCAATATGCTATGGTGGAACAAAGAACTTTGGCTGATAGACCATGGCGCTGCGCTATACTTTCACCACAACTGGCAGAACTGGGAGAGCAAAACCAGTGTTGATTTTACACAGATAAAAGACCATGTGTTATTGCGCTATGCTACTGCGCTGGAAGATGCTGCCGGCCTTTTTCGCAAACTATTAACTGCCGACCGGATTAAAGCCATAGTTGATTTAATACCCGAAGAGTGGCTTGCCGATGAACGCTTTTTTAATAGTGTTGAGGAACATCGGGCTGCCTACACCCGTTTTTTAACCGAGCGCCTTACCCATTTAGATAACCTGGTAAACAACGCCAACCATGCACGCTAAACACTTGTTTGAATATGCGGTGGTACGCGTGGTACCAAGGGTAGAGCGCGAAGAGTTTATGAACGTGGGCGTAATACTGTATTGTGCTGATAAGCAGTTTTTGCAAATACTTTTTGATGTAAACCACCAAAGGCTTGCCGCCTTTGCCCCTAAGCTGGATATAGCCGTAATAGAAGCCTCTTTAAACTCATTTAAGCAGATTTGCCATGGAGGCAAAGAGGCAGGCCCTATTGGCCTGTATAGCCCCGCCGAAAGGTTTAGGTGGTTAACTGCCAGCCGCAGCACTATTGTGCAAACATCCTGCGTGCATCCGGGCTTGTGTACCGATGGAAAGGAAATGCTGGAGCGGTTGTTTGAGGAATTAGTTAAAGCTTGAGTTAGACAATATGAAATACAAATTCCCTACCCTAACCGGAGAACAAGTGGCACTAATGCGGGCAGATGCTGAAACCGGTATTTTGCTGGATGAAGACTTCAACACCTTTGATGACAAGTCGAAAAGCCTTTATACCATATTTGCGACTAACGACGAAGCCATTAAGTATATACAGCAGGTAGTAAGAAAACAAAGAGGCACAGAGGCCATTGTATACAGTAGTGAAACAGTTGTGTCGCATTACTATAATCCGTTTGATAAATAAATACCAAAAAAGAAAAACTGTTTCGAGCGTCCGCTCGGACCCGCCTTTAGCCCGACTTCTTGGCACGAGCAGACGCTCGCGCCAGTTTAGAATAAATAACTGGCTGAAGCCTAAAACAAAAAAGCCGCTCTGCGTATGCAAAGCGGCTTTGTATTTTCTACCTTTTACAAGGTGAGGTTATTTAGTCAAACTTCAAGTCTAAGGCTAAGCCTCTCAACTCGTGCATTAATACGTTGAATGATTCAGGTATACCTGCTTCCGGCAGGTTATCGCCCTTAACAATCGCTTCGTATGTTTTAGCACGGCCGATGATATCATCCGACTTAACGGTAAGCAACTCCTGAAGAATGTTTGATGCACCGTATGCCTCGATAGCCCAAACCTCCATTTCTCCAAAACGCTGGCCCCCGAACTGTGCTTTACCACCCAACGGCTGCTGTGTAATAAGCGAGTAAGGTCCGATAGAACGTGCGTGCATCTTATCATCTACCATGTGTATCAGCTTAAGCATGTATATGATACCTACTGTAGTAGATTGGTGGAAACGCTCGCCGGTTTCGCCGTCGTATAAGTAAGTAGAACCGAATTCTGGCAAACCAGCATCCTTAATGTATTGGTCTATTTCCTTAAGCGATGCACCGTCGAAGATAGGAGTGCTAAAGCGAACGCCTAATTTTTGGCCTGCCCATGCAAGAACGGTCTCGTAAATCTGTCCTAAGTTCATACGCGAAGGTACCCCTAGCGGATTCAATACTATATCAACCGGTGTTCCATCTTCAAGGAAAGGCATATCTTCTGCACGCACAATACGCGCTACAATACCCTTGTTACCGTGGCGGCCCGCCATCTTATCTCCCACTTTCAACTTACGTTTCTTGGCAATGTAAACCTTAGCCAATTTCAATACACCACTTGGCAACTCATCACCAATTGATATGTTGAATTTCTCACGCTTGTATTTACCCATCTCCTCGTTAACGCGCATGTTGTAGTTGTGCAGCATCATTTTCACTAACTGGTTGCTGTCTTCGTCCTTCGTCCAGTTGTTACCGTCAACCACTGCATAATCTAAATCTTGCAGTAGCTTGGCGCTGAACTTAGAACCTTTGCTTACCAGCTCCTCGCGGTAGATAGTTTGTATACCGGTAGTTACCTTAGTATTCAATACGCTCATCAATTTATCAATCAGCGTATTTTTAATATCGGCAAACTTCTTGTCAAAATCCTTGTCAAGTTTTTCCAATAAGGTCTTTTCTTTCACCTTGCTGGTCTTGTCTTTCTTGGCACGGCCAAACAAGCGCTTGCTGATAACTGTTCCTTCAATTGAAGGTGGAACCTTCATAGAAGCATCCTTCACATCGCCGGCTTTATCACCGAAGATAGCGCGAAGTAGTTTCTCTTCCGGTGTAGGGTCGCTTTCACCTTTAGGGGTAATTTTACCAATCAGGATATCGCCTTCTTTAACACGGGCACCTACGCGGATAATACCGTTATCATCCAAATCCTTAGTTGCTTCTTCACTTACGTTAGGTATATCCGGGGTCAATTCTTCTTCTCCAAGCTTGGTATCGCGCACTTCCATTTCAAACTCTTCTACGTGTATAGAAGTGAAAACATCATCACGAACAACACGCTCAGAAATTACAATCGCATCCTCAAAGTTATAACCCTTCCATGGCATGAACGCCACTTTTAAGTTAGCTCCCAGGGCCAACTCGCCGCCTTGTGTTGCAAAACCTTCGCAAAGTATTTCGCCTTTCTTCACCTTCTGGCCTTTCTTAACGATTGGCTTAAGGTTAATACAGGTGCTCTGGTTGGTTTTAAGGAACTTAGGTAAGTTGTATGTTACTTTATCATCACGGAAAGATACCAGCTTCTCTTCTTCTGTTCTTTCGTATTTAATAGTTATCTGGTTAGCATCTACGTATTCAATCACGCCGTCTTTTTCAGCATTAATCAAGTTACGCGAGTCAACTGCTACCTTAGCTTCCAAACCGGTACCTACTATTGGCGCTTGTGGCTTCAACAATGGCACGGCCTGACGTTGCATGTTCGAACCCATCAAGGCACGGTTAGCATCATCATGCTCAAGGAAAGGAATCAACGAGGCCGATACACCCACAATTTGGTTAGGGGCAACGTCCATGTATTGCACATCCTCTGGCGGAAGAATAGGGAAATCGCCCTGGAAACGTGACTTAACTTTATCGGTAGTAAAGTTACCTTTCTCATCCAACTCTACATTGCTTTGCGCAATCTTCACTAAGTCTTCTTCTTCAGCGCTCAGGAACTCTACTTTACCTTTAAGGTTAACACGGCTCTTATCTACTTTACGGTATGGAGTTTCGATAAAGCCCATAGCGTTTACCTTGGCGTGTACGCAAAGGGTAGAGATAAGACCGATGTTCGGTCCTTCCGGTGTTTCGATGGTGCAAAGACGGCCGTAGTGAGAGTAGTGAACGTCACGAACCTCAAAGCCGGCGCGCTCACGCGATAGACCGCCGGGTCCTAAGGCCGATACACGGCGTTTATTGGTAATTTCTGCCAGCGGGTTAGTCTGATCAAGGAACTGCGATAACTGCGAGGTTCCGAAGAAAGAGTTAATTACCGATGATAGGGTTCTTGCATTAATCAAATCAACCGGGGTGAACACCTCATTATCGCGCACGTTCATACGCTCGCGGATAGTGCGCGCCATACGGGCAAGACCAACACCGAATTGGGTGTAAAGTTGCTCACCTACAGTACGAACACGACGGTTGCTCAAGTGATCGATGTCATCAATTTCAGCCTTCTGGTTACTTAAGTTTACCAGGTATTTTACTATCGCGATAATATCGGTTTTAGTAAGCACCTTGGTATCCATATTGATATCCAATTCCAGCTTCTTGTTGATTTTGTAACGGCCTACTTCGCCCAAATCGTAACGCTTATCTGAGAAGAACAACTTCTCGATAATTCCACGTGCAGTTTCTTCATCAGGTGGTTCGCTACCACGTAGTTGTTTATAGATGTGGTTAAGGGCCTCAATTTCTGAGTTAGAAGTATCTTTGTTAAGGGTATTGAAGATGATAGAGTAATCGGCACCGGCAGTATCTTTGTGTGCAAAGATGCTCTTGTTACCCGACTCGATAATCAGTTCAATGTTCTCATCGTCTATAACGGTATCGCGCTCAAGCATTACCTCGTTACGTTCGATAGAAACCACCTCACCGGTATCCTCATCCACAAAATCTTCCATCCATGTTTTAAGCACCCGCGCAGCCAATCTTCTTCCAATGGCTTTGCTTGCGTTCTTCTTGCTAATTTCAATTTCGTCGGCAAGGTTAAACAGGGTCAAAATATCTTTATCGCTATCGTAACCTACTGCGCGAAGCAACATGGTTACAGGGAATTTCTTTTTACGGTCAATGTAAGCATACATTACATTGTTAATGTCGGTAGCAAACTCCATCCAGGCGCCCTTGAAAGGGATAACGCGGGCAGAGTAAATTTTGGTACCGTTCGGGTGGAACGACTGGCCAAAGAATACACCCGGGCTACGGTGTAGTTGCGAAACGATTACACGCTCGGCACCGTTTACAATAAATGTTCCTTTCGGAGTCATGTAAGGTATGTTACCTAAAAACACATCTTGTACGATGGTTTTAAAGTCGATGTGCTCAGGGTCGTTACAGCTTAGCTTAAGCTTAGCCTTTAAAGGCACGCAATAAGTTAAACCTCTTTCAATGCACTCTTCAATAGAATATCTTGGTGGATCAACAAAATAATCGATGAATTCCAATACGAAGATGTTTCGGGTATCGCTAATTGGAAAATTCTCTCTGAAAACAGTATGTAAACCTTCGTGTTTACGGTTTTCGGGAGTGGTTTCGAGTTGAATAAACTCTTTAAATGTCTCTAACTGAATATCAAGCAAATCGGGCTGCTCGTCAGGTAATTTAATTTTACCAAAGTTAATTCGGTCAGCTAGTTTTTTGAGAGTTTCGGCCATGGCAGTTATTGCTTTAGTTAACTAATCTCCTAAACATCAATGTATATAAATGCATAAATACCTTAAGTTTTTGCTCTTAAATTCGAACTAAAACAAAAGGTAAATCAACATTCTTATACTTGTATTTAGGAACCGGTTTTGCAAAACGGAGCGCAAAGATACTCCGCGGGGCCACGTTTCCAAATAATTGGCAGAAAATTTGTAAGGGCGCAGTTTGTAAAAAATGTAAAGGGGGGGGAAGACCATTGACGGCAGACGATTGACGACCGCTTAAACAGCCTTACGTCTACCACTTTATTGCCCAGCAATTCTCTTATTTTCTGCCTACTTTTCTGCCTACCTTTTTTAGGGCTTATTTAGCGTATATAATGTTGTTTATCAAATAATTATATAACAAACGGGTTTAAACAATTCAATAAAAATTCATTCAGTTTAACGGCTCACAGGGTGCTATCGAATTTAGAAGCGGGCGACTGACAACAGCTTAAATAGCCATACTTCAATACCCTATCGCCCAGCGATTCTCCTATCTTCTGCCTACTTTTCTGCCTACCATAAATGCCTCATAACCAACTTAAATTCAGCACTTTGTAAGTGTTTTGGAAACTATTTTTTAATACTTTTTGAATTGTTGTGAATTAATGGGATGGGCAAAACCCACTACTGTTACTGTTACATTTTTTTGTGTATTATTTAAGTTATTACATTAAAAATTAAATACTTACTACGAAACCTTTGTGTAACAGTGTAACATTTTTTTGTAAACCTATTTTAGGATTATACACTTGAGGAAAAAGTTGTCAAATCTGAGTTGCTACAAATGGGAGTTATGAAATACCAAAGGGCTAAAGCCCCGGAGGATGCAAACCACTAAATCAAAGAACATTGGCCTCATACAAAGATATGAAATAATGGCTAATTAAAGAAGCCGTAAGGTTGGTTTTTTGAGAAATAAAAGCATTTACTTCGTTTTTCTATCCCCCTACAATATACCCAACATTTATACCGATTACCCGGTACCGGTAAACCGGAACCGGCCTTTGAAGGCACTATCCAAAAAAGAATATTGAAACATTGCATATAAATGAATATTTCATTAAACTTGTTTAGGCACAAAGCATCCAGTAGAGGCTTGATTGATTACAGAGACTGATTTGAATAAAAAAAGGCGAGTTGCCCCGCCTTAAATGTTTTCACAACGGAATAATCCTTATTGTGATTTGCTTTCAAAATGTAATACGAATATATAAAAGAAAATAAAATGGCAAAAATTTTAGGATTGGATTTAGGCGTAACCTCCATTGGCTGGGCTTATATTGATGAAAACGACAAGCAAAATGAAATACTTGGATTAGGCTCGCGTATTATACAATTAAGTGTAGATGAAAAAGATGAGTTTGCGCAAGGGTTAACCGCTACCAAAAACCAACAGAGAACCCTTAAAAGAACTTTGAGAAAGGGGATGGACAGGTACCAATTGCGTAAGGCAGACTTGCGCAATGCTCTCAGCCGTGAAAAAATGCTGCCAGAAAAAGAACTGTTTGGATTATCGGCATTGCAACTATATGGATTAAGAGATAATGGGGTAAAGCAAAAAATAGAATTAAAAGAGCTAGGCAGATTATGGCTACACTTAAACCAAAAAAGGGGTTATAAAAGCAGCCGGAAAGACGATGGCGGGGATAAGAAAATTACCGATTATGAGCAAAAGATTGTGGGCAGGCATTTAGAAATAAAGCAAAAAGACTTTACTGTGGGCCAATACTTTTATGATGAATTAAAAAAAGACCCTCTATTTAGGATAAAGGAAAAAGTATTTCCCCGCGCGGCCTATATTGAAGAATTTGATGCCATCTGGAATGAACAGAAAAAACACTACCCCCACCTACTAACCGATACATTCAAAAAAGAAATACGCGATGAAATAATTTTTTACCAGCGCCCTCTTAAATCGCAGAAAGACCTGGTGAATGTATGTGAGTTTGAAGGGAAGCTTTACAAAAGTAAGGATGGTAAAGATATTTTTAGCGGGCCTAAAGTTGCGCCTAAAAGTTCTCCCCTATTTCAGCAGGCTAAAATTTGGGAAAGCGTAAACAACATTACCATTAAAAATAAACGTGGCGAAAAATTTGACATAAGCCAGAGCAAGCGCAACACAATTATTAGCTATTTAGAGGAAAATGAAAAGTTAAGCGAGGATAAACTATTTAAAATACTGGGTATTGAAAAAGGGAGTGGCTATTATTCAGATACCCTAATCCGCAAAAAAGGTTTGCAGGGTAACCTAACCCGATTTGCCATTGCAAGTGCTTTAAAAGGAAATGAAGAGTTACAGAAATGGCTGGAGTTTAATATAACCACAACTGAGAAAGAAAAAGTGGATGTAACAAGCGGCGAAATATCTGTTGTAAAACAGGTTGACCCTAATTGCGAGCAACAGCCTTTATATCAGCTATGGCACGCCATCTATTCAATTGCCGATGACGAACAGCTGCTTAAAACCTTAACAGGCAAGTTTGGAATACCAAGTGGCATAGCCGAAACGTTAACTAAAATAGATTTTACAAAAGGTGGGTTTGGTAACAAAAGCGCCAAGGCTATCCGCAAAATACTACCGCACCTAATGGCCGGAGCCAAATACAGCGATGCCTGTACTATCGCCGGCTACAACCATTCCAACTCTTTAACTACTGAACAGAATAAGGCAAGAAAGCTATTAGACCAACTGCCACAAATCAAGAAGAACTCGCTTAGGCAACCGACAGTAGAGAAAATATTAAGCCAGTTAGTAAACCTAATCAACACCATTTTGGCCGATGCACGATATGGCCGACCGGATGAAATAAGAATAGAGTTAGCGCGTGAATTAAAACAAAGCCGCGATGAAAGGTATGATGCCTACAAACGCAATAACGATCAGGACAAGCGGCATAAGACAATAGAGAAGGAATTGTTAACGCACGAGGTGTTTAGAAAAAAGAAAGTTTCGCGTAGGGATATTGAACGCTACAAACTTTGGGAAGAATTTGGCGGCCGCTCCCCCTATGAGCCTACCAAGCAAATTAGTTTGGGGGAACTTTTTTCGGGCAGTTATGATATTGAACATATTATACCTAAGTCGCGTTTGTTTGATGACAGCTTTAGCAACAAAACGATTTGCCCCCGCCACTTGAATAGCGGGGAATTTGCTAAAAATCAAATGACTGCATTTGATTTTATGAAGCAAAAGGACGGTGATTTATTTGAGCGCTATCTAAATATTATTGACGAAGCTTATAAACGAACAGAAAACCGCCTTAGCAAATCTAAACGCGATAAAATGTTAATGTCGGTTACTGAAATACCGCAAGATTTTATAGCCCGCCAGTTACGCGAAACACAATACATAGCCCGGAAAGCGCGTGAAGTTTTAATGCAAGTTTGTACCAATGTACACGCAACCAGCGGCAGTGTTACCGATTACCTGCGGCACGAATGGGGCTGGGATGATGTTACCATGAACTTACAGTTGCCTAAGTATAAGGAACAAGGCCTTACAGAAGTTAAAGAAGTTAACCACAACGGGCAGAAACACCAAAAAGAAGTAATTACCGGCTGGACCAAACGCGATGACCACCGCCACCACGCTATAGATGCATTAGTGATTGCCAGCACAAAGCAAAGCGTGATACAGCGCTTGAATAGCTTAAACCAATTGGCCGAAGCTAAAAAAGAGCTTAGCCGCAAAGAAGATATGAAAGAAAAAGGCGGCGAAGGCTTGCGCAAATTTGTAGATGATTTAAAACCATTTACAACCGCACAAGTAAGCAAAGCAGCCGAAAGCATTTTTATTTCATTTAAGCCAGGAAAAAAGGTGGCCACTTATGGCAAACGGATAATTGAAAAAGGCGGAAAGAAAGAAATTGTTCAAACAAAAATAATTGTTCCGCGAGGAGCATTGAGCGAGGAAAGTGTCTACGGAAAAATTAAACAGCAAGTAATTAGCGATGTAAAGCTATCTCCATCCTTTAACAGCGCCGAAAAAATAGTAAACAAAAAAGAACGAGAAATAATTGAGCAACGTTTGCTTGAGTATAATAATGAACCGGCTAAGGCTTTTAAAGGGTTAGCAAAAAATTCGATTTGGGCAGATGCGGAGAAAACAAAAGCAATAACATCGGTAAAAATAGCGAATGAAGTGTATGAGCATGTGATTAAATACCCAATACAAAATATTACCACAAAAGATATAGCCTTTATTGTAGATGGAAAAGTAAAAGAGGTTGTAAAGCAAAGGCTGGAAACTTTTAGCGGTAATCACAAAGAGGCCTTTAAAGACTTAGAAAACAACCCGGTTTGGATTAACAAAGAAAAAAAGATACAAATAAAAAGCGTACGATGCTTTACCGGCCTTAGTAAGTTAGAAGCACTTCACTGTAGCATTGATGGGGTAACCTATCCGCTTAATAAAAAGGATACATTTCCTCAAGCGAAATTAGTCGATTTTGTAAAATCAGGAAACAACCACCACCTTTCGGTATTTGAAGATGAACAAGGTAAGTTATATGACATAATGACAACCTTTCAAACAGCCGTAACAAGAAAAATGCAAGGTGCTTCACTTATAGTTAAGGAGCATGAACAAGGTTATACTTTCATAATGAGTTTGCAACAAAATGAACTATTCGTTTATAAATTGAAACCAGGCGAAGTTGATTTTATGGACGTAAATAACCGCGCACTTATTGCAAATCATTTATACCGGGTTCAGAAGATGTCAAAAAAAGGTAGCGGCGAAACTGATATATGGTTCCGCCATCATCTTGAAACGAAATATGTAGATGATGAACTTTCAAAAAAGGCTCTTCGGTTTATTAATATACGGAGTGTAAGCAAGCTAAAAGATTTTACAAAAGTTAGAGTGAACAACCTTGGAGAGATAACTAAGATAGGCGAATAAATTATCTGAAATGATTAAACGCACCCTGTTTTTCAGTAACCCGGCGCACCTTTATAAAAGGAGCGAGCAGCTTTGCATTAGCATGAACAAAGCGAGCGAAACCGATGATGAAAAGATGGTGTTAACCATACCCATAGAGGATATAGGCGTGGTGGTGCTGGATAATAAGCAAATAACCCTAAGCCATGCGCTGATAGATGCCCTGCTGCAAAACAACGCGGCGCTTGTAACCTGCGATGATAGCCACATGCCCAGCGGTCTGCTGTTTCCGCTGGCTGTGCACCACACCCAAACCGAAAAGTTTAAAGCCCAGATAGATGCCAGCGAGCCGCTAAAAAAACAACTATGGCAGCAAACGGTTAGCGCTAAGCTAAGCAACCAGGGGCGGCTGTTAAAGAGTTTAGCCAATGCTTCGACCTCACTTAGCATGACAGCGAAAAGAAAAGAGCAGCTATTAGATGCGGCGGGCTGGCTAGTGGCCTTTGCCCGCGATGTAAAAAGCGGCGATGGCGATAACCACGAGGCCAGAGGGGCGGCCATTTATTGGCAAAATATTTTTGCGCCAGAGATGGAATTTAGGCGCGAACGCTTTGGCGAGCCGCCCAACAACCTGCTTAACTATGGCTACGCCATACTAAGGGCTGTGGTAGCCCGTGGGCTGGTGGGTAGCGGTGCCCTGCCTACGCTGGGCATTTTCCACCGCAATAAATACAACGCCTACTGCCTGGCCGATGATATAATGGAACCCTACCGCCCTTATGTAGACAGGATAGTTTACCGCATTATTACCAGCGGCGAAGATTGGCAACAGCTTACACCTGCTATAAAAAAGCAGTTTTTAGAAATACCCGCCCTGGATATAATAATAGATGGAGAAAAAAGCCCGCTAATGGTGGGCCTGCAGCGTACTACCAGCGGGCTTATGAAATGCTTTGAAGGCGAAACCAGGAAGATGATATACCCGGATTTGGAGTGATAGTGTTAACTGCATTTTCTGTATTACTCTATTTACTACTTACTATTCCTTATGTCTGTTCGCCTAAATGAATATCGCATTATGTGGATACTTGTATTCTTCGACCTGCCCACAGAAACCAAGCAGGATAAGAAAAACTATGCCAAATTCAGAGATAAGATAATGGATGATGGCTTTACCATGTTTCAGTATAGTATTTACGTAAGGCATTGCGCCAGCCGCGAAAATATGGAGGTACACCAAAAAAGGGTAAAAAACATTTTACCGCCTAAGGGCAAGGTGGTAATTATGAACATTACTGATAAGCAATTTGGTATGATGGAGATATTTGATGGCAAAAAAGAGGCAGACCCGCAGAAAATACCCCAGCAATTAGAGATGTTTTAGACCCGTAAATCCCCTGAAGGGCGCTGAACAGCCAATTCGACTTTTTCTTTTGGATGTAGAAAAGCCCTGCTTAGTAACTAAGCAGGGCTTTAATTTTCCGGTTTTTCCAATCCTATTTTTACCAGTAAACCCGCGCCCATATTGAGTTTGAGAGGGGGTATGCTGTGTTGTAAAGAACGGAAAATACATTTTGAAAGCAAATCACAACGGTTGCTTCCGGTTGTAAAAACTCATTTAAGCTGTGTTGTAAAGAACGGAAAATACATTTTGAAAGCAAATCACAACTAGTAGAGCTGGGCGCTATGACCATGCACAAGCGAAAATACATTTTGAAAGCAAATCACAACATGAGTAGCCCGGATAATTGCTCATCCGGGGCTGTGTTGTAAAGAACGGAAAATACATTTTGAAAGCAAATCACAACCATTGGCATTTGGGGGTTAAATCACGGCACGCTGTGTTGTAAAGAACGGAAAATACATTTTGAAAGCAAATCACAACTTCAATGGTGTAGGCCAGCATGGCTATTGCGCTGTGTTGTAAAGAACGGAAAATACATTTTGAAAGCAAATCACAACAAGGCTTTCCCGATAACCATACCGCTATACGCTGTGTTGTAAAGAACGGAAAATACATTTTGAAAGCAAATCACAACCCCAGCACCGCGAAAGCGATGTGCAATTTTGCTGTGTTGTAAAGAACGGAAAATACATTTTGAAAGCAAATCACAACCCATTTGCATCGCTGGTTAAAACGTAGCCAGCTGTGTTGTAAAGAACGGAAAATACATTTTGAAAGCAAATCACAACCGCTATCGGTAAGGGTGGCTATACCGCTTTGCTGTGTTGTAAAGAACGGAAAATACATTTTGAAAGCAAATCACAACAAGGTTATGCGTTCTGCCGGTGCCGGTGGAGCTGTGTTGTAAAGAACGGAAAATACATTTTGAAAGCAAATCACAACTAGAAGATTGCATGAGAGCAGTTGATTTTAGCTGTGTTGTAAAGAACGGAAAATACATTTTGAAAGCAAATCACAACTTAGAGGGGTGGGGTATTTGGATTGAAGTCGCTGTGTTGTAAAGAACGGAAAATACATTTTGAAAGCAAATCACAACAAGCGATTAGGGGAACTTGAAACTAAAGACGCTGTGTTGTAAAGAACGGAAAATACATTTTGAAAGCAAATCACAACTGGTAATAAGTTAGTATTGGTTCTCTTTCCGCTGTGTTGTAAAGAACGGAAAATACATTTTGAAAGCAAATCACAACCCTCATGGGGAACATT